>CAZIFB010000040.1:0-48814 GCA_964538915.1 uncultured candidatus Brocadiaceae bacterium
TGGTTACCCCGCCTGGACTCGAACCAGGAACCAACAGGACCAAAACCTGCTGTGCTACCGATTACACCACGGGGTATCGGGCGCGGGAATGTAGCAACTGAGGGCGCGAAGTCTACGACTTCCTGACCCCCCGACTCGCCGCGAACGGCGTCAGCCTCCGGCGACCTGACTGCGCGTCCCGGCGGGTCGCCGCGCTCGTTCGATCGCCCGGATCAAGTGCTGCACGTCGGGCGGCTTCGGCAGGACCTCGATGCCCACCGCAAAGAGCGGCGCCGCTCCGCCGACGTCGTGGTAGCCCGACAAGAACACGATCGGCAGACCCGGCCGCCGGGCGCGCAGCGCATCGACGAGGTCGTTGCCCTGGAGCCCCGGCATGATGAGGTCGCTCACCACGAAGTCGACCGCGAGGTCGCCATCGAGCATCGCCAC
This sequence comes from uncultured candidatus Brocadiaceae bacterium, assembly GCA_964538915.1. GTDB lineage: Bacteria > Planctomycetota > UBA1135 > UBA1135 > UBA2386 > JAEUHQ01. The sequence continues at coordinate 430 of CAZIFB010000040.1, forward strand.
GGCCGCGTCGCCGTGCTGGGCCTTCGTGACGTCGCAGCCCAGGGAAGTCAGCATGCGGGCCAACGCTTCGCGGACGGCTTCGTGGTCCTCGATCAGGAGAGCCGCCCCCGAGAGACGCCGCGCAACCGCCGCCTCGGCCTCACTGGCGGGCGCGACGGCACCGTGAGACGCGCACGGCAGCGTGATGGTGATCGAGGTGCCCCTGCCCGGCGCACTGTCGATGAGGAGCGCGCCGCCGAGGCTCTCCACGATGCCGTAGCAGGTCGACAGTCCGAGCCCGCTGTTCGTGGCCCGGTGCTTCGTGCTGAAGAACGGTTCGCACGCGCGCTCGCGAACCTCGGGGGTCATTCCGACTCCGTCGTCCACGACCCGCAACACGCACGTCGGCGGATCGGACCGGCGCATCTTCAACTCGATGCGCAACGAGCCCCCGTTCGGCATCGCATCGCGCGCGTTGACGCCGAGGTTCAGCAGCACCTGCTCCAGCTGGGCACGATCGGCGAACACGAACACGCCTTCGGAGTCGGCGTCGACTTCGAGGCGGATGTTGTCCGGGAGCAGGCGCCGCAGGAGGTCCGCGCCGCTGCGCACGATCGCACCGAGGTCGAGCACCTCTCCGGCGACCGACTGCCGGCGCGCGAACGTCAGCAACTGATGCGTCAGGCTGCGCCCGCGGCGGGACGCATCGACGATCGCCCCGAGCAGATCGCGCCGATCCGTTTCGGCGTCCGGGGTCTCGCGCGACAGGAGAAGCTCGCTCGAGCCGAGCACGACGGTGAGCAGGTTGTTGAAGTCGTGTGCGATGCCGCCGGCGAGCTTGCCGACGCTCTCCATGCGCTGCAGCTGGTCGACCTGCCGCTGCAGCGCCTCGCGCGCCTTGGCGTCGGCTTCGATCTGCGCGACCGCGGAGCGGAGTTCGGACGTCCGCTCGTCGACCCGGTTCTCGAGTTCGCGCTGCGCGACCTGCAACCCGACCTCGGCGCTGCGGCGCAGCTCGACTTCACTCTCGAGTTCCGCGGTCCGCGCGGCGACCGCATCCTGCAAGGCGCGATTGCGCCGCTTGTGTCCGATGGAAGCGAACGCACCGATCAGGAAGGCACCGCCGAGGCCGAACACGCCGGCGAGGAGCCACCCGACGGGCGTCTCGTACCACTCGGGTGCGACGCGGAACTCGAGGATCGCCGGCTCCCCCCAGGCTCCGCTGGTCCCGCGTGCCTGCACTTCGAAGCGGTGCTGCCCCGGCTGGAGCCCGCTCAACAGCGCTTCCCGACGGTTGCCGGCGAGCGTCCAGGCTGCGTGTTCTCCACCGACCCGGTAACGGAACACCACGAACTCCGCGTAGTCGAAGGACGGCGCGGTGTACACGACGCGAATCTGGCGATCGGAAGGAGCCAGGCGCTCGACCCCGAGGCAATCCGAGTCCAGCACTACCGCGGGAGCGTCGTACGTCCGGGCGTCGAGCGCGGCGCTGCGCAGGCGCACGACGTCGTCGACGTTGCAGAACAACCAGGACCCGTCGCTGAGCCGGCACGAACTCGCGGACTTGTAGCCGTTCGCCTCCGCGCGGACGCCGGGCGGAGGCACGAAGTACTTCCACGCCGCGGCCGGCGCATGGCCCTCGGCGACCGTGCGGAGTTCGGCGAGCGACGCCGAGAAGAGCCCCGCGTTGGTGTTGACGAGCAGGTGGCCGTCGCCGATCTGCAGCTGGCAGATCGCTTCGCACGGCAACCCTTCCCGCGCGCCGATGCGCTGGACGACGCCGCCCACCACTCGCGCGATGCCACCGCCGTACGTCGCGATCCACAACGCCCCGTCGTCGTCGACCACGAGGCCGCGCACCTCGCCGGAGGGGAGTTCCGGCCCCGAGCGCAACGTCCGCCACGTGCGCCCGCGGTCCGTCGACCACGTCACGCCTCGCGAACCGCCGATCCCGAGAGTGCCCTTCGCACACACCACGTCGTGAACGGTACCGACCGCAGGTGCCGCGAGCGGTTCTGTCGCCCCGCCGCGCAGCTTCGCGACCTCACCGCCTGCGAAGCCCAGCAGAACCTCGTCGTCGCCCATCTCGCAGATCGCCGTGACGGCGGAGTCGACCGCCCCCGATCCGCGCCACACGGTCGTCTTCGAGCCGTCGCGCCCGACGCGGTGCAACGCGGCCCCTTCGCCGAGCCACAAGCCGCCGTCGCGCGACGGGGCGGCAGCGAACGCATCGTCCCGCAACGGCAGCACGAACTCCTCGCGCCCGCCCGGCCCGAGGGATGCCAGCTGGTACCCCGCGACGACGAAGCAGCCGCCGTCCGCGCCGGGCGCGACGAGCGTTGTGCGAGGCCGGTCGAGGCCGACCAGCTCCGATGGCCAACACTGCATGAGCCCACGGCCGTCGCTACCGACCAGGAGGTGCCGGTTCCGCATGGGCTTGATGCATCTTGCCCCCGGGCAGTCGGTCACCTTGGTGATTCCGAACCCGCCGTCGGCCGGAGTCGAAACCGCGAACAAGGTCGAACCGTCGGTGAAGAGGAGCCCCAGGTCGGGGGACCAATCGACGTCCTGGACCATCCGCGAGCCCGAAGCCGGATAGCAGTGCACGAGTTCGTCGCCGGCGAGGCGCAGGAGGCCTGCTCGTCCGCCGCACCACACTTGCCCCGCGGAATCGAGTGCGACGCTGCGCAGGCGATCGGCGGGCCAGTGACGGAACCCGGCCGAAGTGTGACTCCAGAGGCCGGTGTCCGCAGCAGCCCAGACCGTGCCGTCGGCGGCACACGCCACACCGGCAACCGACGGCGGATCCTCGGGCTGCAGGAGTTCGACGCGGTCACCGCGCACCAGGCCGAGGCCGTGCGTGGTGCCGACCCAGATTGCGCCATCCGCGTCTTCGGCGATCGACTGGGTCGACGTCCCGGTCGCGCGATTCGACGGTACCGCCACGAACTTCCCGTCGCGGTACACAACGAGACCCTGGCTCTCGGTGCCGATCCACAGGGCCCCCGTCCGATCGACGCACAGTGCGAGGATGCGGTTCGTCATCAAGGAGGGGTGGGTCGCGACGTTGCACGTCCGCATCCGCTCGCCGTCGAACTGCACCAGCCCGCCGTAGGTGCCGAGCCAGACCATTCGGGACCGGTCCTGGACGATCGCATTCACCGAGTTCTGCGGAAGCCCGCGTTCCACGGTCCACCACTCCGTGGACCACGCCATCGGCGGCGCCTGCGACGCTCCGCCACCCGGAGCCTGAGCGGCGCCGAAGCTCATCGACAGCAGCAGGCTCGGGAAGAGGGCTCGCATGGGACCGGGAGGCGACCGGTATTGCCAAACGATGGTAGGAACACCGCCGCGGGGCACAAGCCCGCAAGATGGCCCGCGCCGCCACCCGGCCGCTCTCGCGCGGCCTTCAGCGACGCGCCGCGAACCGATCCTTGTGCGCGAGAAGGGCCGCAGCGGCCGTCGCCTGCAGATCGGCGCCGTTCTGCACCGACGCCTGCAGGTCCTTCAGCAGCCCGTCGTGGAGGCCGTAGACCCAGCCGTGTACGACGAGGGACTGGCCGCGCGACCAGGCGTCCTGCACGACGGTCGTCTGGCAGATGTTGACCACCTGCTCGAGCACGTTCAGTTCGCACAGCGCATCGAGCCGCTGCTCGGCCGGCAGGGATTCGAGCCAGGGCCAGTGCCGGTGTCGCACGTCCTGCACGTGGCGCAGCCAGTTGTCGACCAGGCCCACGCGCAGATCCCCGAGCGCTGCGCGCACACCACCGCAGCCATAGTGGCCGACCACGATGACGTGTTTCACCTTCAGCTGGTCGATCGCGAACTGCAGTACCGAGAGGCAGTTCAGATCGCTGTGCACGACGACGTTCGCGACGTTGCGGTGCACGAAGACGTCGCCCGGCAGCAAACCGGTGATCTGGTTCGCCGGCACGCGGCTGTCCGCGCACCCGATCCAGAGGTAGTGCGGCTCCTGTTGTTCCATCAGCCGCTGGAAGAACGAGGGATCGCGCGCAACGGTCTGCGCCGCCCAGCGCCGGTTGTTCTCGAACAGCTCGGTGAGCGAGAGGTTCATTCGCGCCAGTGTCGCGGCAGCGGCGGCCGGCCGCCACGCCGCAGCGCGGCGATTCGGGGCCAAATCGCCGCGAACGCACGCCGCCCTTTCGCCGGTAGCCCACTTGTCGGGTCGGCGCGACTCCCCTTACGGTTCCGTCCCGCGCGCGCAGGCACGGAAGAACTCCGCGCGGAAGGCTCCGCTCCGATGGACACTCGAGAGCTCGTGGGAATCCTGGACTCCATCCTCGAGGGGATCCAGGTGATCGGCCGCGACTGGCGTTACCTGCACGTCAACGACGTCGCGGCGCGCCACGGCCGCACCACGAAGGACCTGTTGATCGGCCGCGCGATCACCGCGTGTTACCCGGGCATCGAACGGACCCCGGTGTGGGACGTGATGATGCGGGCGATGACGAACCGCACCTCGCAGCTGCTCGAGAACGAGTTCGTGTTCCCCGACGGCTCGCGCGGACACTTCGAGCTGCGCATCCATCCCGTGCCGCAGGGCATCTGCATCCTGTCGATCGACGTCACCGCGCGCAAGGAAGCGGAGAACGCGCGCCGCCGCGCCGAGGGCCTCCTGCAGCAGGCGCAGCGCATGGAGGCCATCGGGCGCCTCGCGTCGGGCGTCGCCCACGACTTCAACAACCTGCTGACCGTCATCCTGAGCCAGGGCGAGATAGCCGCGACGCGAGCGGCCGGACCGCAAACGCAGGACATCGACACCATCGCCTCGGCGGCCACGACGGCGGCCGGCCTCACGCGACAGCTCCTCGCGTACGCGCGACAGGTCCCGCTGAACCGCGGCGTCGTCGACCTCGGCGAAGTCCTGGAGGGCCTGCGCACGATCCTCGAACGCTCGATGGAGAGTCGCATCCAACTCGTCGTCGACACGAGCCGGAAGGTCCCTCCCGTCGACGCGGACCGGTCGCAAGTCGAACAGATCGTGATGAACCTCGTCCTGAACGCACGCGACGCGATCGAAGGACGCGGCTCCATCACGATCGGACTCGACGAGGCCGAACTGGACGCCGCGCATCTCGCCGCGAACACCAGCACGCGCCCCGGGCCGCATTCGGTGCTCGTGGTGCGCGACTCGGGGACTGGCATGGACGCAGCGACGCAAGCGCGCATGTTCGAGCCGTTCTTCACGACGAAGTCGGAGAGCTGCGGAACCGGCCTCGGGCTCGCAACCGTCCACGGCAACGTGCAGCAACACGGCGGCGCGATCCGGGTGCACAGCGCGCCGGGTTCGGGAACGACGTTCGAGGTCTTCCTGCCGTGCGCGCGGCAGAGCGCGGCCGAGGCCGCCTCGCACGTGACGACCCGCGTCGGACCCGCCGGCCCGGCGACGATCCTCGTGGTCGACGACACGGCTCAAGTCGGCCAATTGATCCGCACCATGCTGGCCGAGGACCGCCACGTGGTGATGCTCGCAACCAGCGCCGAGGAAGCGCTGCACCTGTGGAAGAAGAACCGCCACGCGATCGACCTCGTGATCACGGACTCCCGGATGCCCGGCATGTCCGGCCGCGAACTCGTCCGGCGCCTGCGGAGCGAAGATCCGCATCTCCCGGTGGTGTGCACCTCGACGCACACCCCGTCCGACCTCGCCGGAACAGCCGAACCCGTGGGGAGCGTCGCGTTCCTCGAGAAACCGTTCAGCCGCGCCTCACTGGCCGCAGTCGTCTCGAAGGCGCTCGGCCACCCGCCGCGCGATCCCCCTCCGTCCCGAAAGTAAGGTCCGGCCGCGTTCGGAGGTACTGCCGCGCGGGGATGAACGTCCCCCTCCTCGTATCCTCGGACAAGCCCCCCAGCCCCACTCGTCGACCGCCGGAAATGGCCCCGCACGACACGCTCTCCTCGACCCTCAACCTCGCGTTCGAAGTGTGCCCGAGTGCGATGCTGCTCGTCGCCGAAGACGGCACCATCGCGAAGGCCAACGAGCGGGCGGCCCGACTGTTCGGCTACGGGGACGGGGAACTGCTCGGCCGCTCGATCGACGTCCTGCTGCCGCCAACGGTGCGCGACCGGCACCCCCGCTTCCTGGCCGAGTACTTCGCCGCTCCCGAAGTGCGGGCCATGGGTGCCGGCCGCGACCTGACGGGTGTGCGCCGCGACGGGACCGAAGTGCCGATCGAGATCGGGCTCAATCCCGTGACGACGCCCGCCGGCCGGTTCGCGATCGCGTTCGTGATCGACATCCGCCACCGGAAGGAACTGGAGAGCAGCCTCCGCCTCGCCGAGCGGCACCAGCGCCAGATCGTCGAGGGTGCGCCGAACGCGATGATCATGGTCGACGCCCGCGGGCAGATCGTGAGCGTCAATGCGCAAGCCGAGGCCCTGTTCCGGTACCGCCGCGACGACCTGCTGGGTCGTTCCGTCGAAGTCCTCGTCCCCGAACGCTTCCGACCCAGGCACGCCGGCGAACGGGCGAGCTACGCGGCGAACCCGGTCCCGCGTCCGATGGGTGCCGGCCGCGATCTCTACGGCCTTCGCGCCGACGGCACGGAAGTGCCGATCGAGATCGGCCTCAACCCGCTCGAGACACCCGAGGGCACGTTCGTGCTCGCCGCGATCATCGACATCACCGATCGCAAGCGGCACGAGAGCGTGCTGCGCACGTCCCTGGCGCAGAAGGAGACGCTGCTGCGCGAGATCCACCATCGTGTGAAGAACAACATGCAGGTGGTCTCGAGCATTCTCAGCCTGCAAGCCGCGAAGATCCCGACCCCCGAGTACCGGGCGATGCTGATCGAGTGCCAGCGCCGCGTGCGAACGATGGCGCTGATCCACGAGAAACTCTACGGCGGCGGCACCGCGACGATCGACTTCGGCGCGTACGTGCGCGACCTCGCGCAGATGGCGTTCTCGAGCTACTCGGCGACACGCAGCCAGGTCGAGCTGTCGTTCGACCTCGACAGCACGGTTCTCGATGCGCAGACCGCGATCCCCGTCGGGCTCATCGTGCACGAACTCGTCACCAACTCGATGAAGCACGCGTTCGCCGGCGGCGCCGCCGGCCACCTGCACATCGCCTTCCAACGCACCGACGACGGCCACGCCTGCCTCACGATCGGCGACGACGGCGCGGGCATGCCAGCGAAGACGGCCGCGCCGCGCGACGGTGGCCTCGGCCTCGGCATGGTGAACAGTCTCGCCAGACAGATCGACGGCACGGTGACGCACGAAAACGCGCCCGGCGCGACCTTCCACGTCCGCTTCCGGGTTCCCTGATCTCCACGAAACGATCTCCACACCCATCTCGAGAGGCCATCTCATGACCACCGGACGCATCATGATCGTCGAGGACGAGAGCCTCGTCGCCGACGACCTCACCGCCTGCATCACCGGCTTCGGCTACGAGGTGGTCGGAGTCGCGGACACGGTCGCAAGTGCGCGCGAGCTCGCCGAGGCGACGAAGCCGGACCTCGCCCTGCTCGACATCCAGTTGAAGGGCGACGCGGACGGCATCCACCTCGCGCACGACCTCAGGAAGCTGCAGATCGGTTTCGTCTACCTGACCGCCCACTCGGACACGCGCACACTCGAACGGGCCCAGGTCACCGAACCACTCGGCTACGTCCTGAAGCCGTTCGGCGCCCGCGACATGCTGCCCGTCCTCCAGACCGCGCTCTACCGGCACACGTCGGAGAAGCAGCTGCGCACGATGGAACGCTGGCTCTCCACGACGCTCCGGAGCATCGGCGACGGCGTGCTCGTGACCGACCTGAGCGGACGCGTCACGTTCGCGAACCGCGTAGCCGAGAACATCCTCGGCATGACGCGTCACGAGATCGTCGGCCGCGAATTCACGGACGTACTCCGGATGCTCGGACCCGACGGAGCGGCGACCGAGGACGTCGTGTCGCGGGCGCTCCGGCAGAGAGCCACCGTCCTCATCGAACCGGGGTCCGACCTGCAGCGGCGAGACGGGACACGGCTCGGGATCGACGACTGCGCGGCGCCGGTGTTCGGCGACGACGGTCTCGTCACCGGAGCGGTCGTGGTGTTCCGCGACGTCACGGAGCAGCGGAACGTCGAACGGGGGCGGCGCGAAGCGGACATGCGCATGCTCGAGGCGGAGAAGATGGAGAGCATCGCGGTGCTCGCGAGCGGCCTCGCCCACGACCTCGGCAACGTCCTGATGGCGATCCTCGGCGCCGTCGCGCTGTGCCGCCACGCGGGCGCGAGCGGCACCGAACAGCCGCTCCAGGAGCTCGAGACCGGCGCGCGCACGGCGGTCGAACTGTGCCGTCGCATGCTGACCGGCGTGGGCAGTGCCCCTCTCGTCGCCGAGCCCGTGGCGATCGGACCCGTGCTCGAGCAGTGCGTTCGTCGCGAACGCGCCCTCGCCGGCGACAGGGTGGAGTTCCATCTCCGGTTCGAACAGCCCCACCTTCGCGTGCTGGGCGACGAACTGCAGCTGAAGCAGGTGGTCGCCAACCTCCTGCGCAATGCCACCGAAGCGATCGTCGGGCACCGCGGCAACGTCGTCGTGCGCGCCGGCGCGCTGCGACTGCCGAACCGCTTCCTGCCGGAACGGGGCCCGGCCGCCGATCTCGCGCCGGGCGACTACGTGTGGATCGAAGTGAACGACGACGGTCCCGGCATCCCCGCCGACGTGAAGGCGCGTCTGTTCGAGCCGCGGTTCACGACCAAGGCCAGCGGGCACGGCCTTGGCCTCGCGAACGTGCACGCGATCGTGCGGCGACACCACGGAGCGATCACGGTCGAGAGCGAGCCGGGCCTCGGTTCGCTGTTCCGGGCCTTCCTGCCCGCGGCCCCGGCGGACGGCGAAGCTCCCACCGGATCCGCGCCGTCCGTGGACGCGGGGACCCTGCTCGTCGTCGACGACGACTCGGCGGTCCGCCAGGTCACCGCACGCCTGCTCGGGACGCGGAAGTGGCACTGCGTGGAAGCGGACTCGGGCAACGCCGCCCTCGAGTTGCTCGCGTCGGGAGTGAAGGTGGACGGGCTCGTGCTCGACATGCAGATGCCGGGCAGGTCGGGAGCCGAAACCCTGCGCGAGATCCGCAAGACGTCGCCGACGTTGCCCGTGGTCCTGGTGAGCGGCCTCGGCATGCCGCCGCCGAACGGCGGCGACACGCACGCGACTTACCTCACGAAGCCGTTCCTGGTCGAAGAACTGCTCGCCGCGCTGCGTCGCGTCCGCGGCTGACGGACTCCCGTCAGCGACAGCGTTCGAGGGCGAGCAGCGCGTAGCAGGTGCACAGCATCGGATCGCTCTCCATCCAGCGTCCGTTCGCCGCGTTCGTCCAGCTCCCGTCGGCCGCCTGCATCGACTCGAGCTGCCGGCGCAGCGCCTTCCGCCAGTCGACGGGGCGGTCGCCGACGTCCACCGTCGCGACGTGCATGGTGTCGAGCGCCTGTGCCATCAGGAGGTAGTAGTAGAAGAGTCCCTGGAAGCGCGCCCGATCACCGGCCGCCGGATCGACACCGGGGTTGTGCTCGAGCGTCCAGTTGCCGCGGATCCAGTCCACCGCCGCGCGCACTCTCGGGTCGGACGCCGGTACACCCGCGAGCGTGTAGGCCTTGAGCAACGCGTACGTCATCGAACCGTAGCTCCGGGGTTCCACCGATCCGTCGGGACGCGTCACGTACCCGGCCGACGAGTTCCCGGGGTAGTACATCGCACCGCCGTCGTCACCCGAACGCGCCACGACGACTGCGCCGTTCGCTTCGGGGTCGGCGACCTCCCCCGACCAGTCGTTGTGGCTCCGCAGGTTCTGCGTGCGCTGCAGGAAGACGATCGCCTTCACGAACGCTTCGTCGCCCGCGGGCAGTCCGGTGTCCGCGAGCCCTTGGAGGGCGAACTGCAGGTTGCTGAGGTCCCCGCGCTGCGATCCTCCGTAGCCGATCGACCCGTAGTCGCGATCGCTGCGCTCGTAGCCGCCGCGTTCGACGTTCTGGAACGCGAGCAGCGCGCGCTGCGCCTTCGCCAGGACCGGCGCTGCCGCGGGGTCGCCCCATCGCTTCAACGCGCCCACCACGACGCACGTCGTGTAGTTCTGCAGCGCCTCGCCGAACGAACCGTCCTCGTTCTGCATCGCGAGCAGCGAACGGCAGCCGTCCTCGATCGCAGAGCGCTCTTCGGCCGATCGTGCCGCCGCCGGCTTCGTCTGCAGCGCCATCAGCCCGAAACCGGTCAGCGGCAAGCCTCGCGCACCGCCGCCGCCGAACTGGCCGCCCTTCTGGTTGCCCAGCAGCCACGCGAAACCGCGGTCCTGCGCCGGCGACGTCGCCGCCGCATCGTGTTCGTCGAGCCGGCGATTCGCGTCCTGGCACACGACGAGTTGCAGGAGCACGCCTGCGGCTTCGGCGGGCGCGAATCCGGCCGACGCCCTGCCGAGTTCCTTCGCCCGCTTCGCGGCGATCGCGCCGACGTCCTGCGGGAACGCACCCGGAGCGGACTTCGCAACAACGGCCTCGACCATGCCGGCGAACCCGTCCGCGGCGACGTCGCCGAGCGAACGCCTCGCGTTCTCGATGTCCGCCCTGCGCCCCGTCGGGTCGACGGCGGCGAAGGCGTCGGCGACCATCGCCGTCGTCGCGGCGTCGCCGAAGGATCCGTTCGCGTCGCGCGCCGCGATCAGCTGCGCGAGCGACGGGCGGAGGAGGGGACCGTCACTCACGTGGTAGTAGCGGTGACAGTGCCCCATCGCGCAGAGGATCTGCGCAGTCGCGAGCACGGAGTCGCCGCCGAGCGGCGCCCAGCCGGCGCCCCCGGCGCGACCCTTCGCATCGGCGGACAACCGCGCGATCAGCGCGTCGATCTCGGAACGGAACACGCTCCCCGGCTTCCTGACCGTCGTCTCCTGCGCCGTCGCGACGACGGTGAGCACGAACGCGGCCGCGAAGCGGGCGAACGAACGGGTGACATTCATGGCATCCATCAGAAGAGCACCGGGGCGACGCTGTTCGTGAGCCACCACTCGCCGGTCGGAGGAAGGACGAGGTTCTGCAAGTGGATCTGCTCGCCGACGAGCGCCGCGTCGTCGGGGATCGGCAGCGCCAGGTCGAGGTAGCCGTCGGCGTCGACGATGTCCGGCCACGCGCCGAGCGTCACGGTGCCCGCGTCGACGTACAGCGTGCCCAGGGCGCCGAGCGGCACGTGCGCCGGGGCCGAACCGAGGAGCCGGATCAGGAAGCTGCCCGCCGGCGCGGACTGGTGCATGCGCAGCGTGTTGCCGAGATTGATCGCCTGCGTGAACTCGGGGAAGCGACCCGTGTAGGTGAACGAGCCCTGCACCGAGTAGACCGAGTAGTGCGTCGCCGTACGCAGCGTGCCGATCGAGCTCGCGGTGTCGAACGCGACCGGCGGTGCGGACAACGGCTCGACCCACCATTCCCCCGACGGCTGGCCGAAGCCGTAGCCGAACTGGCCGTCGTGGGCCATCACGGTGTGCCGCGAGACCTTGAATGTCATCGGACCCTGGCCGGTGACCGTCGCCCAGCGGTCGAGGCGCGCGTCGAACACGTGCAGCACATCGCTCGTCGCTCCGTCGACGGACAGGAACGTCGAACCGGTGGCCGGCGCGGAGAAGAGGCCCGACACGACGGTCTGCGCCCGCCAGACGCCGTGACGCGCGGACAGCGCCTGGAATCCGTTCGGCTCGTGCAGGACGACGGCGTCGCGCACCACCGTCGCGGTCGCCCATGGGCTGCCGGCCGGAGCCGCGATCCATGCGTTGAGGAAGGGGCTGTACGCATACCCCGTCGTGCCGGACGCGAGCCAAGCCACCGCGTCGTTCGTCGTCGTGGTGAAACCGCCCGGGAGCGCCGGGCCGAACGTGCCGGTGATCGCGGAGAACGGCGTCACCTGGCCCGCTTCCCGCACCAGCGTGAAGTGGTAGTCGTGTACGAAGACCGGACTCGTCGCAGGTGTCGTCACGAACTCGCCGCGACCCGAGCCGTAGCAGACCGCGAAGGGACCGTCGACGAACGCCGCGACGCCTTCGGCGCCGCTCACGGTCACGATCGGCGCCGACGCCGTGTAGGTGGCGAACCTGCCGCGCAACCCCGAGTAGGCCCAGACCTGGTTGCCGAGCCACGCCATCGCGTACTCGTTCTGCTGCAGCAGGTTCACGCCGAGCGGCACGGCCCTCTCGACCCAGCGGTTCTGCTGCGCCGAGAACGCGCGGAACGTGCCCGGGCTGTGCGCGGTGCCGACCTCGGCCTCGCCGACGACGAGGAGCGTGACACCCGGCTCACTGTGTGCCGGTACGAACGTGCCGTGATGCGCACTGAGTGCGAGCACTCCCTGACCGTCGTCGACGAGCCCGATCAGGCGGTTGGCGACCATCTGCGGATTCGGCGCGTGCAGTGCATGCGACGTCCAGTGCCCGTGGAATGCGCCGAAGCCGTGCACCGTGAGACCGTCGGCGACCAGCGTGACCCACGCCGAGCTGGCCGGTCCGCTGACGACGGTGGCGTTGTCGGACACCTCGAGCGTGTCGACCACACCGGTGTGGCTTGCGAACGCATGCAGCGCGCCGCCATTGCGCACGATGCAGTAGTCGTTCGCCTGGAACAGCGTCGCGGTCTCCTTCGCCGGCACCTGCACCCACTTCTTCGTGATGCCGGAGTACAGCCAGTAGTCGGTCGGGGTGCGGAACGTGACGGTCGTGCCGATCGCGTTGAACGACGTCGCGCCGGCGGGCAGCGCGATCGTCGTCCAGGTGGACGGCTCCTGCGCGAACGCGGAACCGCCGGCGACGGCTGTGATGAGGAGGAATGCGGTTCGGAACGTACGGGACATGCCTGCTTCGGTCGGTATGGGGACGGGGCGGAGCCGGGCGCGGCCGACGGATTCGCGTCGACGGCCCGCTCGTCGTGCGCGGCGAACGCGCCCACGAACCGGCCTGCCCGCAACGCCCATGCCGGCAGGGCCCGGCGATGCGACGCACCGTCCGCTGCGAAGCCGGGGGACGGGCTCGAACCCCCCGTTCTGTCCGGCCGCAGGACTCCGGCGTGGTGCGCCTCGCGTGAACCGACGGCTCGCGGCGCGAGTTCTTCGGGGACCACCCGGAACACGAACCGTCCGCGGCCGCGGCGACGGTGGGCAATCCTTGACCACGCACACGACCCCCGCGCACGACCACGTTGCATCTCATGGGCCTGCGGCCACACTGCGGCGCCGGTTCTCCATGACGTTCCACCGCCTGTCCTGGCGCGTCGGCCTTCCCTTCGTGCTGCTCGTGCTGATCGAGACGCTGGCGCTCGCCGCGTACTCGAGCGCGCAGATGGAAGACGAAGAGCGCGACCGCCTCGTGCGGGTCGCCGCGACGAACGCCGACGTGGTCGTCCGCAGCAGCCTGCAAGCGACGGAGTCGCTCGCGCGGCAGATGGAGAGTGTCAGCGGATACGCGACGTTCTTCCGCTCCAACGGCCGGCTCGAGCCCGCGCTGCCGAAGCGTTTGTCGGCCGTACCGGTGTCCGATGTGCCCGCGGACGGCGTCCCGCGGCGCAGCGGCGCGTTCGACGTCGTCGCGGTTCCCGCCGAGGGCAAACCGGACGTCGTGATGGTCGGCGAGCACAAGAGCTACTGGCTCGACTCCCGCGTTCTCGGCGTTCTCGCCGCGTTCCTGGTGCTCGCGATCCTCACGGCCTGGCTCGTGGTCCGGAGCCTCGTTCATCCGCTGCGCCACCTCGCCGCGCGCCTGCCCGAGATCGAACGACCGGGCCCCATCGAACTGCCGGCGGCGCTCCGCAACGACGAACTCGGCGACGTCGCGAGATCGTTCCTGCGCACGAGGCAGGCACTGCACGACGAGCAGGAGGCGCGCCAGCGCGCGGAGAAGCTCGCCGTGCTCGGCCGCATGACCGCCGCCCTCGCGCACGAAGTGCAGAACCCCGTCGCGGCGATCCGCATGCACGCGCAGCTGTGGCAACGCGGGCAGGTCGACGGCACCGCAGCGACCATCGAGCACGAGGCGTCGCGCATCGAGAGCCTGCTGAACCAGTGGCTGTTCCTCACGCGCCCCGAACCGCCGGCCATGGCGCCCACCGACGTCGGCGCGCTGCTTGCAGGCGTCGTCGCGATGCACCAGCCGAGGGCCGACCACGCCGCCGTCCAGATCCGCCTCGACATCGGGCCCGACCTCCGGACCCTGGCCGACGGCCGACGGCTCGACCAGGTGTTCCGCAACCTGCTGCTGAACGCGCTGCAGGCGATGCCCGGCGGCGGCACTCTCGAGATCGAGGCACGGCGCGACCGCGACGGCATCCGGATCGAATTCCGCGACAGCGGCGCCGGCTTCTCGGCGGCGGCACTCGCGCGCTTCGCGGAGTTCTTCTTCAGCGAACGCGAGGGCGGCATGGGCATCGGCCTCAGCGTCGCGAGCGAGATCGTGAAGGCCCACGGCGGATCGCTGCAGGCAACCAACGGCGAACACGGCGGCGCCGTCGTGACCGTCGAGATCCCGGTGACCGAAGTGAGCGCCGCACACGGTGTGACGACGACCGCCTCATGAGCGCCATCCTGATCATCGAGGACGAAGCGGCGCTGGCGAACGCCATCGCGATCCTCGTCCGAGGTCACGGCCACACTGCGTCGACCGCGGCGTCGGCGACGCTCGGCCTCGCGCAGCTGCGTTCGTCGCGCCCCGACCTCGTCGTGCTCGACATCGGCCTGCCGGACCAGAGCGGACTGAAGACGCTGGCCAGCATCCGCGCGCACGACCCGACGATCCCCGTGCTGATCGTGACCGCCCACGGCAACCTGCAGAACGCGGTCGAAGCGAGAAAGGGCGGCGCCGCCGGCTACCTCGTGAAGCCGCTCGATCTCGCCGAGCTCGAGCGTTCGATCCAGGCGCTGCTCCAGTCCGCCGCCGCGCCCGCCGCCCGGACGGCGCCCGTGGAGGCACCACTCTCGTCCGCCGGCGAAACCGCCCCGCTGCTCATCGGTTCGTCGGCGGCGATGCAGCCCGCGTTCGCGAACATCGCCCACGCGTCGGCTGCGGACGCGCCGGTCCTCATCACGGGACCGACCGGCATCGGCAAGTCGCTCACCGCTCGCGTGATCCACCTGCACAGCGCGCGGCACAAGCAGCCGTTCGTCACGCTGTCGTGTGCGAGCCTGCCCGAGAGCCTCCTCGAGGCCGAACTCTTCGGCCACGAGAAGGGAGCGTTCACCGGCGCCGCCACCGCTCGCCAGGGCCACATCGAACGCGCCGCGGGCGGCACGCTCTTCCTCGACGAGATCGGCGAGATCCCGATGTCGGTGCAGGTGAAGCTGCTGCGCTTCGTCGAGGACAAGACCTTCACACGCGTCGGCGGCCGCGAGGACCTGCGCGTCGACCTGCGCATCATCGCCGCGACCAACCAGGACCTCGTCGCTGCCGTCGCCGAGAAGCGCTTCCGCGAAGACCTCTTCTACCGACTGCGCGTGCTCGAGGTGAAGCTACCGCCGCTGGCGGACCGCCCGAGCGACATCCCGGGCATCGCGTCGTACCTGCTCGCCGGCATGACCCGCGGCCGGCGCCTGTCTCTCTCGCGCGACGCGTTGCGGATGCTCCAACAGCACGACTGGCCCGGCAACGTGCGCGAACTCCGCAACGTGCTCGAGCGCGCGGCGGCGATGTGCCAGGGCGACCTGATCCTGCCGACGCACCTGCCGGCGGAGCTGCGCGCGGAACCGTTGTCGCGCACCGTCGCGAACTTCCCGGCGCTCGATGCCGCACTGCAGTCCTGGATCGACGACCGCCTGCGGCGCGACACGAACTACGATGCTCTGCTCGAGGAACTGGAGAGCCGCCTGCTCGGCCTCCTGCTTCCGCGATACGACTACAAGCCGACGCATCTCGCGCGCGCTCTCGACATCAACCGGGCGACGTTGCGAAAGCGACTGCGCGAACGCGACGAGCCAAACCGTCCGTCCGGCTGAGCACGAACCTCACCGAAACCCCGAGCCACGACCATGACACATTCCCTTCGCATCGCGATCGCGTCGCTGACGACGCTGCTCGCCACGACCCTGCCCGCCCAGTCCCCGGCGACCGGGTGGTCGGACGCCCAGGAGAAGGCGTTCGCGTTCCTGTGGAAGCAACAGAAGGACGGTGTCTTCTCGGTGAAGATGGGGCAGAAGTCGTTCCCCGATCCTGGCTTCACCGCGCTCGCGCTGGCGGCGCTGCAGAGCAAGCCGGTCGACAAGCGCAGCGACGAGGAGAAGAAGGCGATCGACGCCGGATGCCGCTGGCTGGTGTCCGGCCAGAACGAGGACGGATCGTTCGGTCAGCGGGTCCAGAACTACACGAGCTGCGCCGCCGTGATGGCGCTCGCACGCTGGCAGGACGAAGCGAAGAAGCCCGCGCTCGCGAAGGCCCAGAAGTACGTGCTCGCGATCCAGAACTGCGAGACCAACGGCAGCTCGCCGGCCGACCTCGAGTACGGCGGCGTCGGCTACGGCAGCAAGGGCGAGCGCTCCGACCTCAGCAACCTGCAGTTCGCCATCACCGCGCTCCGCGACACCGGCCTCGACGCGAAGGACGAAGCGTTCGCGCGCGCCATCGTCTTCCTCCAGCGCACACAGAACCTGAAGTCGGTCAACGACCAGTCGGGCAAGCTGAAGATCAAGGGAGCGGACGGCGGCGCCGCGACGATGACCGCCGGCGACGACGGCGGGGCGATCTACTACCCCGGCGATTCCCCCGCCGGCTACGTCGAACTCCCCGACGGAACGCGCACGCCGCGCAGCTACGGCTCGATGACCTACGCGCTGCTGAAGACCTACACGCTGTGCGGCGTCGACGCGAAGGACCCGCGTGTGCAGGCGGCGGTGAAGTGGATCGGCGCCAACTGGACCGTCGCGGAGAACCCGGGCGCCGACCCGAAGCTCGGCGAGGAAACGAAGTACCAGGGCCTCTTCTACTACTACCTGCTCGTCGCGCAGGCGCTCGAGGCCGCGAAGATCGACCGCATCACCGCGACACGCGACGGCAAGTCCGCCGACGTCGACTGGCGCGCCGAGCTGAAGAAGCAGCTCGAGTCGATGCAGCGGCCGGACGGTTCCTGGGTCAACGAACGCAGCAGCCGCTGGTACGAGAACCTCGAACTGCTCTGCACCTGCTACGCCATGCTCGCGCTGGAACACTGCCGCTGACGCGGCGCGCGGTCACTGCAGGGAGACGAGCGAGCCGGCGGAGAAGGTGAACCAGCCCTCGCTCGACAGCGGCGGCACGCTCAGCGCCGCGCCCTGCACGTAGAACGACATCGTCTGAAGGCCCGGCGGCAGCGCCAGGGCGGTCGGACCGGGCGCCACCGCGAGGAACGCGTCGGGCAGCAGGTTCAGCGCGCACGAGAAGCCGAAGTCCGGCAGGGGAATCGTGGCGGTCTGCGCGCCGAACATCAGGACGCGCAGCGGCACCGAGGCACCGCACCCTTCGAACGCGACGACCTCGACGTCGAGGGCGCAGTTCGCGATGTCGAGCGCAACGTCGACGAACGCGGGCAGCGCGACGATCGCGCACATGCCCGTCGACGCGAAGTTGCAGCTCTCACCGACCGGCTGCGTCGCGACGCTGGTGAAGAGGCACTGCGCGGGCGCAGCGCCGAGGGCAGAGAGAACGGCGAGGAGTGACAGCGTCTTCATGGCTCGGGTCCTACGTTTCGCGCGTTCTATCCGCCAGGGTGATCACCACTACCGTCCGAGGAATGTCCCCTCCTTGCCGAGTGCCCGGGCGGTACGCCTCGCAGAGCCCCGCGGGGCGCGGAGGGGCGGGCAAGGTTCCCACGACTGCAGCAAGCGACGGGCCGGAGTGGTACCAGCGCCCACGAACCCCGGAGACCCGTGATGACCCGCCCCCGAACCCTGCTGCTCTCTCTCCTCCTGCCCTTCACCGCAGCCCTGCACGCACAGGACCAGGCGCTCGACAAGAAACGCCTGCGTCAGGAAGCGGAAGCCGCCGTGCAGTCGGGGGATTTCACGACCGCCGCGGCGGGCTTCCGCAAGCTGACGGAAGCGACGCCTGACGACGCCGGTGCGTGGCTGATGCTCGGCTACAGCCTGCACGCCGCGGGCAAGCTCGACGAAGCGCTGCCGATCCACGTGAAGGCCGCGAGCATGACCGGAGCTCCGCCGGTGGCCGCCTACAACGCAGCGTGCGTACACGCCCTGCAGCACCGGCCCGACGAGGCGTTCGTGTGGCTGGAGAAGGCGGCGGCGAGCGGCTTCGGTGACGAGAAGCAGCTGGCGTCCGACACGGACCTCGATTCGCTCCGCAAGGACGAGCGCTTCGCGAAGATCACGACGCTGGTCACGGCGAACGCCGCGAAGACGACGACCGCGTTCGCAGTGGCGTCGGAGCGACGCGGCACGCGCGTCGCGTGGTTCGGTCGCAAGGGCTCCCCGGGCCAGATCGGGCTCGACTACACACCGGTGCCGTGGAACGACGAGTATGCGGACCTGGTCACGAGCGGCAGGCTGAAGAACAAGAAGTGGCGCCTCGGCGGCGACTTCTGGACCACGCTCGACACGTCGATGGACGTCGTGTTCGGGACGACGAACGTGCCGGCGGGCTACTACTACCTCACGCTCGAGCAGCGCGACGGCGACGTCTACGTGCTCGCACTGCACGACGCCGCGGAGGCGAAGAAGCAGAAGCTCGACCCGGTCTTCGCCGGGAAGCTGAAGGGCGGTATCGAGGTGGCGCTCGCGCACTCGACGCCGACCGAGAAGGCCGAGCGGCTCGACATCGAGATCACGATGGTGCCCGGCTCGCAGTCCGCTGGCGCGCTGAGCATCCGCTTCGGCACGCACGAACTGTCCGCGCCGCTCCAGATGAAGGTCGAGTGACCGCCGGAGCGCGGCACACGCATTGCTCCGGTCACGGCAGCTCGCGCCCGACCGCGAAACGACGCTGCCGCAACGGACCGCTTGGCCGACCGGAGAGGGGTCGGCCGGGGCGGCGGTCCGTGGGCCGGATCCTCGTTCTCCTTTGACGGCTTCCGTCGCCGACCGGGACGGCGCGAGCGCTTTCTCGTGCTGATCGCCCGGGTCCCGGGCGGACAAGCCGCGCCCACGCGCGAGCGGCCGCGGGTCAGACGGCGCCCGCGGAGATCGCGCGGAACACCGCTTCGGGAACGGCCGGGCAGCCGAGTTCGACGATGCCGCCGCCGCGGAACGCGGCGACTGCATCCCTCAGCGCCTCCCGCGCCGCGATCGCGAGCATGAACGGCGGCTCACCCACGGCCTTGCTGCCGAACACGGCGCCGGGCTCGGTGGCGCGCGGCAGGAGATCGACGACGAAGCGTTCGGGGCACTCGCCGACGCCCGGCAGCTTGTACGTCGATGCACCTCGCGAACGCAGCGAGCCGTCTTCGCCGTACACGACGTGCTCGCTCGTGAGCCAGCCGGCGCCCTGCACGAACCCGCCCTCGATCTGGCCGCGATCGACGCTCTCGGACAACGAGTCGCCGACGTCGTGCAGGATGTCCACCGCGAGCAGGCGGTGCATGCCCGTGAAGCCGTCGACCTCGACTTCGGCGACCGCCGCGCCGTACGCGAAGTAGCGGAAGGGCTCGCCGCGTCCGGCGCGCGCATCCCAGTGGATCCCCGGCGTCGCGTAGTGACCGATCGCGAACAGCGGAATCCGCTGCACGTACGCGGCCTCCGCGACCGCCGCGAACGGCACCGCCGGCCCGGCGCCGCGCACGACGCCGTCCTCGAACACCACGTCCTGCGCTGCGCACCGCAGCATCGCCGCGGCGACGGGCACGAGCCGTTCCTTGATCGCCGCACAGGCTCGCCGCGCCGCCTCGCCGTTCAAGTCGGTCCCGCTCGAAGCGGCCGTCGCCGAGGTGTTCGGCACCTTGTCGGTGCGCGTCGGCATCGTGCGCACCGCCCCCGGCGCCACGCCGAGTTCGCGCGCCACGATCGCGGCGACCTTCGTGTGCAGGCCCTGTCCCATCTCCGTGCCACCGTGGTTCACCTGCACGCTGCCGTCGCGATAGACGAGGACCAGCGCACCGGCCTGGTTCAGGTGGGTCGTCGTGAACGAGATGCCGAACTTCACCGGTGTCATCGCGAGACCACGCTTCCGGTGCGCGTGCGCCGCGTTCCACGCATCCGTCTCGCGCCGCCGCCGTTCGAACGAACTCGACTCCGCGAGCGTCCGCCAGATGCGCACGATCCGCTCCGCGGAACCAACTTCCTGGCCGAAGTGCGTGCGGTCGCCGGGACGGTAGAAGTTGCGCTCGCGAACGGCCTCCGCCGGCATTCCGAGGGTGCGAGCGACACGGTCGATCACGTCCTCGATCACCACCATCGCCTGCGGACCGCCGAAGCCGCGCATCGCCGTGTTCGAGGGCAAGTGCGTGCGCACGACCCGGCCGCGCACCCGCAAGTTCGCGATGCGGTAGCAGTTGTCGACGTGGAACAGTGCGCGGCCGAGGATCGCGGAACTGAGGTCGAGGCTGTAGCCGCCATCGCTCCACAGTTCGACGTCGAGCGCCCGCAGCGTGCCGTCGCCGCCGAATGCCACGCGGAACCGGGCCAGGAACGGATGGCGCTTGCCCGTGATCGTGAGATCGCGCCGCCGATCCAGCCGCACGACGACCGGCCGCCCGGTCACGTGACAACCGAGCGCCGCGACCGCTGCGAACGCGTTCGCCTGCGACTCCTTGCCGCCGAACGCGCCGCCCATTCGCAGCGACTCGCAAACGACGCGGTGCGCGGGCACGCCGAGCACGTGCGCGACGGTCAGCTGCGTCTCGGTCGGATGCTGTGTACTGCTGTGCACGACGTAGCCGCCCGTCGCATCGCGGTGCGCCCACGCACACTGCGTC
Source organism: uncultured candidatus Brocadiaceae bacterium (assembly GCA_964538915.1). GTDB lineage: Bacteria > Planctomycetota > UBA1135 > UBA1135 > UBA2386 > JAEUHQ01. The sequence goes on from CAZIFB010000040.1 coordinate 21,271, forward strand.
TCGAGGTAGAAGTGTTCCTGGCCGCCGACGTGCAGTTCGCCGCGCAGCTCCCGGTCGCCGCGCGCGAACGCCGCATCCACGTCGCCGGTCACGATCCGCTGCTCGTCGGTGAGGAACGAACCCGCAGCGAGGCCGGCCTCGATCGACAGGATCGCCGACAAGGGTTCGTAGTCGACGCGCACCGCCGCCGCCGCGAGTCGCGCCTGTTCCTCGGTGTCGGCGAGCACCCAGCACACCGGCTGTCCGTTGTGGCAGACCTCGTCGGGGAACAGCGGCTCGTCGTGGCGGACCGGACCGATCGCGCCCTGCCCCGGGACGTCCGCGCCGGTCAGCACGTGGACGACGCCGGCCATCGAGCTCGCGACCGAGGCGTCGATCGTGCGGACCCTCGCGTGCGCGTGACCCGACTGCACCGGCCACGCATGCAGCAACGCGCCGGATCGCAGCGCCTCGTCGTGCACGTACAGCGCCTGCCCGGTCCCGTGCTGCGCGGCGCTCTCGTGGCGAGGGCCCTTCACGGCGCCACCTCGTGCCAGAACTTCGCCAGGAGCTCCGTCACCATCGCGGCGCGGTACTCCGCACTCGCGCGCACGTCGGCGATCGGCGCGAAGGCGGTCGCCGCTGCAGCCCGACAGTCGCGCAGCGCCGCGGCGTCCATGCGTCGCCCGACCAGCACCGCTTCCGCGGCAGTCGCACGCGCCGGTGTCACTGCTGTGCCGCCGTACGCGAATCGCGCCCGCGCCACCACTCCGCCGTCGATCCAGACCGCGAAGGCGCCGCTCACGCCGCTGATGTCGTCGAGTTCGCGCTTGCTGACCTTGAAGAAGCGACTCGCATCGGGCGGCGAGCTCGGCAAGCGCACGGCGACGAGCAGTTCGTCGGCCGCGAGTGCCGAGCGCCGGTAGCCGGCGAACCAATCGGACACCGGCACGCTGCGGCGGCCCCGCATGCTCGCGACGTCGAGCACGGCGTCGAGCGCGAGCAGCACCGGAGCCGCGTCGCCGACCGGCGATGCGGTGCAGAGGTTGCCGCCGATGGTCGCGCGAGCGCGGATCAGCGGCGATGCGAACAGGGGGATCAGCTGCGCGAGCAACGGGACCTGCGATCCGAGCCGCGCTTCGATCGCTTCCCAGGTCGCGCCAGCACCGATCACGAACTCGCCGCCCCGCTCCGCGATCGCCGAAAGCTCCGCGATCGCGCCGAGCGACAACCAGCGCTCGCGCCGTCTCCCGTCCTGGTTGCGCTCCACCACGAGGTCCGTGCCGCCGGCAAGCACCGTCGCGTCGGGGTGCGCCGCGCGTGCCGCGAGCGCCTCGGCCAGCGTCGCAGGCCGCGCATACGACGCACCGCCGGCTTCGTAGCGAACGGCTGTCGCCCGCGGCGCCGGTTCCGCGAGGCGCCCGGAGTGCGGATCGTCGCCATCCACCGCCGAAACCGACTCCGCCGCAGCGAGAATCGCGCGATACCCGGTGCATCGGCACAGGTTGCCCGCGATCGCCGACCGAGCATCGGGTCGCGGCCGCGCGTAGTGGCGCGCGAAGAGCGCCATCACGAAACCGGGTGTGCAGTAGCCGCACTGCGAGCCGCCGTGCTCCACCATCGCCTGCTGGACCGCATGCAGTTCGCCGGCGGCGCGACCGCGCAGACCCTCCACGGTCCAGACCTCGCAACCGGCGACCTCGGGCAGCAGCACGAGACAGCTGTTCACGGTCTGGTAGCGACTGCGGCCGCCGCCGCCGTCGACCACGAACGTCACGGCGCACGCGCCGCATTCGCCTTCGGCGCACGCTTCCTTCGTCCCGGTCCGCCCCGTGCCGCGCAGGAAGTGCAGCAGCGTCGTGTTCGGATCGACGCCCGTCACCTCGACGGGCTCGCCGTTCAGCGTGAACGCGAACCGTCCGCTCACGAAGGGCTCCGCGCGAGCAGCGCCACGCCGGCGATCGTGCACAGCGCTCCCGCGATGCGCGTCGTGGAAAGCGGAACACTCCCGGCGAAGTGGTCCCAGAGTGCGCTCGTCAGCATCTGGGCACCGACCAGCGCCACGAACGTCGACAGCGCGCCGATGCGCTGCACGGACCACGGCAGTCCGAGCACGATGAGGAACCCGACGATGCCGGGCACGAGCCACCACGACCGGAACGTCGACAGGTGGGGCGACCAGCGCATCAACCCGTCGGCGGCGCCGCGGGTCGCACACCACGCGGCGAACGCGATCGCACAGCCGGCCGCGACCGCCATGTTCAGCGTGGTAGCTGCCGCGAGGCCAGAGTGCGTCGCGATCTGACGATTCAGCGTCGCCTGCAGCACGGCCGCGATGCCGAGCACGAACGGGACCACGAAGTCGACCTGCATCGGCGCATCATCGCGAGGCCTCTGGCTCCGGGCCAGCGTGCAGGAGACTCCGGAAATACCTTCGCCGCGAGTGTGACACGGAGGCCGGCGCGATCCTGACTTGGGCGTCCGACCCTGCGCACACCGATGTCCAAGAACACCGCCACTCCCGCCGCCATCCTGCAGACCGCGTTCTCGTTCTGGTCGTCCAAGATCCTCCTGACGGCGGTCGAGTTCGGTGTGTTCACGCGTCTCGCCCGATCGCCGATGACCGGCGCGGAACTGGGCCGCGCCGCGGGCATGCACCCGCGCGGCATCGCCGACTTCTTCGATGCGCTCGTCGCGATGGGATTCCTGCAGCGCCACGGCAACGGCGAGGACGCGCGCTACGCGAACACGAGCGACACCGCCCGCTTCCTCGACGAGCAGAGCCCGAGCTACATCGGGGGCATCCTCGTGATGCTCAACGCGCGGCTCTTCCGCTTCTGGAACGACCTGCCCGAGGCGCTGCGCACCGGCAAGCCGCAGAACGAGGTGAAGCACGGCGAGAAGGGGATCTTCGAGGCCCTGTACCGCGAACCGGCCAGGCTGGAGCAGTTCCTGGACGCGATGACCGGCCTGTCGCGCATGAACTTCGAGGCGTTCGCGCGCCGCTTCGACTGGGCGCCGCACCGCACGCTCTGCGACGTCGGGGGCGCAACCGGTCTGCTCTGCATCGAGGCGTGCAAGATCGCCCCGCACCTGCAGGCGATCTCCTTCGACCTGCCGGCCGTCGAGCCGGTTGCCGCGCGTCACATCGCCGCCGCGGGTCTCACGGGCCGCGTGCGCGCCGCGAGCGGCGACTTCTTCACCGATCCGCTGCCGCCCGCGGACGTCATCACGATGGGAATGATCCTCCACGACTGGAACCTCGAGAAGAAGATGATGCTCCTCGAGAAGGCCTACGCCGCACTGCCGCCGGGCGGCGCCCTCGTCGTCATCGAAGCGCTGATCGACGACGAACGGCGCACCAATGCGTTCGGGTTGCAGATGTCGCTGAACATGCTGATCGAGTTCGGCGACGCATTCGACTACTCGGCGGCCGACTTCGAGGGCTGGTGCCGCAAGGTCGGCTTCCGCCGCTTCCGAACGATGCACCTGCAGGGCGCGCACGCTGCCGCGATCGCGTGGAAGTGACGAGAGGACGGCGTCACTCCAGCGCGACGCCGCGCCGCTTCAACGCCAGGGACAGCGCCAAGAGCGCGCGCACCAGCAGCTGACGCACCGCGGCTTCACTGCGTCCCATCGACTCCGCGATGACGGCGTGCGGCAGCTGCACGATCCGCGCGAGCGTGATCACCTCGCGGTGCTCCTCGCCGAGTTCCGCCAGCGACGCGGCCAGGGCCTCGGCGGTCTCGCGCCCGATCGCGTCCACGCTGGGCGTCAGGTAGCTGGCGACACGGGGCAGGTCGTCGTCGATCTCCGCTTCCCGACCGACGTCCCGCTTCTCGCGACCGTGGAACCGCTGCTTGTCGCGGATCTTGTTGAGCGCCGACGTGAACAGCCAGTCGCGAAACCGCTCCTCGCCGCGAAAGTCGAACGCGGGAGCCGCGGCGAGAAGCTCCCGACACACGGACTGCACGACATCCATCGACGCCTCGCGTGCGCGAACACGGTCGCCGAGGCGCAGCCGCACGTACGCGTGCAGGCGCGGCTGGTAGCGCTCGATGAGCCGTTCGACCGCGCCGCGGTCCCCGGCACGGGCGGCATCGAACAGTGCGTGGTCGTCGGGCTCCACGGCCGGGATCCTAGTGCCGTGAGCCCGAAGTCACTTCGCGTTTCGCCGGAGCGCGGCGAGTCAACGGCCTCGCCGCGCGATGTCGTCGCGCAGCGCTCGCCCGACGCGCCACGCCTGCTCGTTCCACTGGTCGGCGAGGGTTCGTTCACGGACCTGTTCGAGGCGCGGCAGAACGGCGGCGAGCATCGCGGACGCGCCGGTCGCATCGGTGTCGGCGCTCAGCTCGGCAATGCGTATTGCGGCGACACCCCACGGCACCACGAACCAGGGGTCCGTGGGGTCCTTGTCGACGTCGGCGTCGAGCGACCGCTTCACCATCCGGTACCAGTCGAGGGCCCGAGCCCCGTACACGGCAACCGCCGCGGCGCCTTCCGGGTCGCTGCGAGCGCAGGTCCACGCCAGGTGCAGGCAATCAGCGGCGCGCCACCGGCCGAACCACGTGCCTCGAGCGGCCAGCGCCGCATCCGCGGCGGCGGCGCAGGCCCGGTGGTCGGAACGCGACGCCGCGATCCGCGCCGTGAGCCAGTTCGTCTCCACCGCACGCTTCGCATGTTCCTTGGGATTCGTCGAGATGACGGCGTTCGCCCGCACAAGCCAGCTCTTCGCCGGTTCGACGCGACCGTGATCCAGGTGCCAGCGAGCCAGGCCCGCATAGGCACCGACGAGGAGGTCCTTCTCGCGCCCCCCGCACGGCGGTTCGGCGCCGAGGGCGGCCTCGACCGCGGGCCAGTACGCGTCGCCACCCCCTTCCACCCGGGCGTCGGCGATCGCCGCACAGAGGCATGCGAAGCGCCAGCGACGCTCGGACGGACCATCGCCGCTCGACTTCTTCTCGAGCATCGCTGCACGCTCGGCCACCGCCGCGGCCTCGGTCAGCACGCTGCGATCGAAACGATCGAAGAGCGTGATGGCGAACTCTTCGAGCAACTGAGCCTGTTCCAGCGCGCTGCTCACCGCGGGGAAACGCGCGGCCGATTCGTCGCCGATCGCGATGGCCTCACGGTAGGAGGCCACCGAACCCTCGAAGTCGCCGGCGTAGTTCTGGGCGTAGCCGAGCGATCGCAGCGCCCGCGCGTGGAGTACACGCGGCAGGAGGCGCATGGGCTGCGCATCCTGCCAGCTCGCCACGGCGGCGAGCGCCGCGCGATAGTGTTCGATCGTGCTGCCGCGCCCGCCGCCCTGGAAGGCGGCGTCGGCGCGCAGGGTGCTCACGCGATACGTGAGGTGGAGCCGCTCGTTCGCCACGAGAGGCAGTCGCGCCGCCGCCTGCCGAAGGACCTCGTCGCACTCCGCAAGGCGAACGTCGATCGCGAGCACCTGACCGAGCTCGCACGCCGACTGCACGTACTCGCTCGCCACCTCGGAAGGCGGCGCGACCGTGCGCAACTCGTCCAAGACGCGCAGGCTCTCGCGCAAGAGGCGCTCCCTCTCGTCGCCGAGCGACGGCGCTCTCGCCGCAGCGGCTCGCAGCGCCACGGCGTGCGCGATCCCGAATCGTCCTGGCAAGGCCGCCGCACTCGCGGCGAGGTGCTCGATCGCGGCCCGGAACGCGGCACGCGCCCCTTCGAGGTCGCCCGACAGGGAGCATCCGGCGCCGACCTCGCCGAGCGCCTCCCCCAGCTGGCCTCGCAGTTCCGCATTCGCCGGGTCGAGCCGCCACAACGCCTCGGCCTCCTCGGCCGCGATCGGCGCGGTCACACTCGCCTGGCGGACGTCGCCGAGCAGCACCTGGATCCGGGCGAGGCGCAGCAGCACGGTGCAGCGCTTCGCACGCAGCTTCGGGTCGCTCGGCCGATCCACCAGGAACCGGTCGTAGAACGACAGCGCGTCCTTCAGCATCGCCCCGCGCGTCGCATCACCCGCCGGCGCTTCGCGCACGTTCGGGTCGTTCGCACGTTCGAACAAGCGCTCGACCGCCTCGGTGGCAGTGACGAACGCCGACTCGGCCTGCGACCGCGCGGCACCGATTTCGGCAGCAGCCGTGCGACGCAGCGACACGTAGAGGACGGAACCGCCGGCCGCGACGATCGCCGCACCCGCGAACGCCACGAAGGGGGCGCGGTGCCGGCGCACGAAGCGCCGCACTCGGTACGTCGTCGACGGCGGTCCCGCCCGCACCGGCTCGGCGCGGCGGTGGCGTTCGAGATCCTCGACGAGTTCCAGCGCGGACGCGTAGCGCGCCGACCGGTCGCGGTGCAGGCACTTCAGCACGATCCAGTCGAGATCGCCGCGCAGATGGCTAGCGAGGCGCCTTGGCTGCGTCGAGCGGCCGCGCGCGATCGCCGCGGCCTCCGCGGTGCCCGACACGCGCGTGCTGGGACGCGCCGGGTCGGTGTCGGTCGACTCCGATCCCACCGGCCACGGCAGCTGTCCGCACAACAACTCGTACAGCATCACGCCGAGACTCCACACGTCGGCGCGTGCGTCGACGTCGTCCGACGTGCCCTTCTGTTGCTCCGGGCTCATGTAGCCGGGTGTGCCCACGACCCGGCCGGCCTCGGTGTCGAACGACCGCAGAACGCGGCTCGACTGCAGCACCTTCGCGATCCCGAAGTCGATCACCTTCGGCCGCGGACGGCCGTCGATCTCCACCACCAGCACATTCGCCGGCTTCAGGTCGCGGTGCACGATGCCGCGTTCGTGCGCGTGGTGCACACCCCGGCACAGGTCGCAGAACAGCTCGATGCGCTGCTCCACCGTCAGCGCGTGTTCATCGCAGTACCGACCGAGCGGCAGGCCGTCGATCGCGTCCATCACGAAGTAGGGACGCCCGTCTTCCAGCGTGCCCGCGTCGAACACCTGAGCGATCGCCGGATGCTGCAGCGACGCGATCAGCTGGCGTTCCACCGCGAATCGCAGCAGCGTCGTACGGTCGCCGACGCCGGCACGCAGCACCTTCACCGCGACTTCGCGGCGCACCGGTTCGCTCTGTTCGCACAGGAACACGTCGCCGAACGCCCCGTTGCCGAGCCGACGGATCACGCGATAGGCACCGAGCTGCAGCGGCACGGCGCCGCCGCCGTAGCCGTCGCCGAGCAAGCGTTCGACCCCTGCGAACTCCACCGCGAGCCGCTGCAACGCGGCCGCGTCGCCGGGGTGCGCCTCGCACAGTGCGGCGAATGCACGTTTGCGCTCCGGCTCGGTGAGGCCGAGCGCGTCGATGGCCGCCGCGAGCACGTCTGCTTGCAGACCACCAGGGAAGTCGGGCGATGCCTCGGACATGGAGCGCGGCGCAGTCTAGCGAGACGCCGTTTTCGGCGTCACGGCCCCGAACACGTGTCGTTCCCGCGCATGGAGGCCTCGATGTCGACACGTCCTGCACTGCTCACCCTCGCCCTCGCCCTCGCGGTGTTCACCCTTCCCGTCGCCGCCCAGTGCGCCACCGAGTGGTCGTCGGGCGGACCGCAGCCCCAGTTGTCCGGATGGGGCAGGTGCACCGCGCAATGGGACCCGGACGGGGCGGGCCCCGCCGCGACGAGGCTCGTCGTCGGCGGCCAGTATCTGCGCGGTGGCGAGGCGCCGCTCGACGGGAACGTGATCACGTGGGACGGCAGCCAGTGGGACGCGCTCGGCACCGGGCCCGGCACCAGCGTCAACCGCAGCGTGCAGGCCCTCACGGTCTGGAACGGCCTGCTCGTCGCGGGCGGCTCGTTCACCGGCGGAGGCATGGACAACATCGCGCTGTGGACGGGCTCGGCCTGGCAGGGGCTCGGCTCCGGCTTCCCGGTCGCCGTGCATCAGCTCCTCACCTACAACAACGACCTGATCGCGATCAGCCAGACCGGCGGTGTACCGATCATCCAGCGCTGGAACGGAGTGACCTGGACCGCGCTGCCGACGCCGCCGAACCTGATGTTCCCGAACGCGGCGATCGCGTACCAGGGGCTGCTCTGCGTCGCCGGTGTCGAGAACACCCCGACCCAGGGCGTGCTCGAGCGATGGAACGGCACGAGCTGGATGCCGTCGATCTTCGCGCAGGCGTCGATCAACTGCCTCGGCGTGCGCACGTCCCTGGCCGTCGGCGGTTCCGACACGCTCTACGCGGCCGGCTCGTTCACGACGATCGGCGGCACCGCGGCAACGCGCATCGCCGCGACGTCGGGCGGGGTCGGGTTCAGCTGGAGCTCGGTCGCCGGCGGGCTGCCGGCGACGTGCAATGCGATCCTCGTCCGCTCGTTCGGCCTCACGGGCACCGCGATCGCGGTGCTGCTGAGCAGCACGACGACGCCGGTGATGCAGCTGTCCGGCGGTTCGTTCGTCGCGATGGGCAACGCCGATCTGGAATCGCTGACCTTCTACGGCGGCGCCTACCACGCGGCGAGCATGGCCACGAACGACGACGCCTGCCAGCGCTACGACGGCACCCAGTGGGTTCCCGTGCGCGGCCCCGGCATCGTCGGGGAGGTGCGAGCCCTGACGCGACTCGGCGACGACATGGTCGTCGGCGGAACCTTCACGACGATCTCGGGCACCGCGGTGAACCACGTCGCGCGCTGGGACGGAACGACGTTCTCGCCGCTCGGCGCCGGCCTGACCGGCGTCAGCGTCGACTCCCTGCTGACCCTCGCCAACGGCGATGTCGTCGCCGGCGGCGTGTTCCTGCAGTCGGGCCCGACCGCGCTGAACCACGTCGGGCGCTGGGACGGCAGCAGTTGGTCGGGTTTCGGCGGCGGCATGAACCAGCAGGTGCTCGCCTTGTGCACGCTGCCGAACGGCGATCTGGTCGCCGGCGGCAAGTTCACGACCGCCGGCGGCGTCGCGTGTTCGCACGTGGCGCGCTGGGACGGCACCGCGTGGTCGCCGATGGGCGTCGGCTTGAACGGCGACGTCAACGCATTCGCCGTCCGCGGCGACGGGACGCTGTTCGCTGGCGGCTCGTTCACCAACGCCGGCGCCGTCGTCTGCAACCGCATCGCGCAGTGGAACGGCACCACGTGGTTGAACGTCGGCGCCGGCACCAACGGCGACGTGCTCGGCCTCGCGGCGCGCCCGAACGGTGACGTCGTCGCGGTCGGTGCGTTCACGAGCGCCGGCGGCCTGCCCGCCGATCGCTGCGCGCGGTGGACCGGCGCGTCGTGGGCGGCGATCGGCGCCACGAGCCCCGACACGACGCCGGCACGGGCGGTGTTCATGCTTCCGAACGGCGACCTCGTCGTGGGCCGCGGGTTCCATGCGCCGACCTCGGCTCCCGACGACGGCGTCGCGCGGTGGAACGGTACGACCTGGAGCGGCTTCGGCGGCGGCCTCGACGCCTACTTCGCCGGAGTACCGGTGACGGTGCGGGCGATCGCGCAGCGGGCCGACGGCGCGCTGATCGTCGGCGGTACGTTCGATGCTGCGAACGGCAGCATGTCGCACGGCCTCGCGGTGCTCTCGTCGACCTGCCCCGCGACGGCGAGTCCGTACGGCGCCGGGTGCAGCAGCAGCGCCGGTCTCCTCACGTTGGCGGTCGACACGCTGCCGTGGATCGCCGCGACGTTCCGCACGACGACGACCGGCGTCGCGCCGGACTCGCTCTGCCTCGGCCTGATCGGCTTCACGCAGCTGGCGATCCCGCTCGACACGATCCTCGGCGAAGGGCGACCGGGCTGTTCGCTGCTGACGACCCCCGACATCCTCAGTGTGCTGACGCCGGGCCCGGGGTTCGCGCGCTCGGAGTTCGCGTTCAACAACGACCCGTCGCTGATCGGCGTGCCGTTCTTCCAGCAGACGATCCCGTTCGAGTTCGACCTCGCCGGCGCCGTCACCGCCATCCGCGGCAGCAACGCGATCTCGCTGGTGATCGGCACGTTCTGACTCTGCGAGGTCGTGCGTCACGGCGCGCTCGGCGCGTCGTTCCCACGGGCGAGGTGCCCATGCGAATCGTCCCGAGCCGTCTCGCCGTCGTCGTCTTCCTGCTGTCGCTCACGGCCGCGCTGCGCTCGCAGTGCCCGTTCGAGTTCACGCCCGGCGGATTGCAGCGCGACCTCACCGGCCTCGGCCGGTGCACGACCGTGTGGGATCCGGACGGGGCCGGACCGTTGCCGCAGCGACTGGTGATCGGCGGCAGTTCGCTGACCGCGGCGAACGCCACGGACCAGCGCGTCGTGACGTGGGACGGCGCGCAGTGGGAAGCGCTCGGCCCCGGGCCCGGGACGACGGGAGGGGTGCGGGCGATGGTCTCGTGGAACGGGGTCCTGATCGCCGCCGGTGACTTCACGGGCGCAGGGCTGACACGCATCGCGCAGTGGAATGGCACCGCGTGGCAGCCGCTCGGCGCAGGCTCCTCCGCGCCCGTCTACGCACTGACGGTCTGGAACAACCTGCTCGTCGCCGCGGGCTACACGGGTTCGGGCACGTCGCTTTCTCCCTTCATCCGCGCGTGGGACGGCGCGACGTGGACGTCGCTGCCCGCCCCGCCGGTGCTGCGCGCACCGCTGACGCTCGCGTCGTTCCAGGGCCTGCTCTGCGTCGGCGGGCACACGGCCAACAACGGCGGCGTGCTCGAGCGATGGAACGGCAGTTCGTGGGCGATCTCGATCCTCGCGAACAACTGGATCACGAGCCTCGCCGTGAAGCCCACGCTCGTCATCGGCGGCACCGACACGCTGTTCGCCGGCGGCTTCTTCACCACCATCGGCATCACCGCAGCGTCGTACGTCGCGTCGACCACGGGAGGCGGCTCGTTCGCGTGGAACTCGCTGTTCGGCGGAATGCCGACCGGGTGCAAGGACCTGCACGTGCGCGGCTACGGGGCGGGACTGAGTTCCTACGTGCTCACCGCGGCGACGAACGATCCCCTGCACGCGGTGATGCAGCTGAACGCGCCGTTCGGCGGCACGGCGACCTGGTCCACGATCGACACGGTGCTCGTCGACTCGGTCGAGTACCACGGCAGCGCCTACCACGCGGCGCGCAGCAACTCCACGGGTGCCGCGTGCCTGCGCCACAACGGCATCCAGTGGCTGCCCGTCTACGGCCCCGGCATCGACGACGACGTCCGCGCGGCGACGCGTATGGGCTCCGACATCGTCGTCGGCGGCCGCTTCTCGACGATCGCCGGCGTCGGCGCGAGTGCGATCGTTCGCTGGGACGGCGGCACGTTCCAACCGCTCGGCACCGGGATGACCGGCGCCGTCGTCGGTGAGATCGGAGTCGATGCGCTGCTCACCCTCGCGAACGGTGACATCGTCGCGGGCGGGCAGTTCCTGTTCGCCGGCCCGATGAACGCCAACTGCATCGCGCGGTGGAACGGCACTTCGTGGTCGACCTTCGGCGCAGGGATGAACCAGCAGGTGCTGTCCCTCGCCGAGCTGCCGAACGGCGACATCGTCGCGGGCGGCTGGTTCACGCAGGCCGACGGGCTTCCGTGCATGCGGATCGCGCGGTGGAACGGTTCGCAGTGGCTGCCCTTCGGCACGGGCGCGAACGGGTCCGTGCAGGCGCTCGCCGTGCGCCAGGACGGCGTGCTGTTCGCCGCCGGCGGCTTCTCCACGATCGGCGGCGTCGCGTGCAACCGCATCGCGCAGTGGAACGGCGCGTCGTGGGCGCCGGTCGGCAGCGGCTGCAACAGCACGGTCTTCGGTCTCGCGGTGCGACCGAACGGTGACATCGTCGCGGTCGGATCGTTCACGACCGCCGGCGGTGTCGCGGCGGACCGTTGCGCGCGCTGGAACGGCAGCACGTGGGTCGCGATGGGCACGTCGAGCGCGGACCCGACCGCACCCCACGCCGTGCTCGCGCTCCCGAACGGCGACGTGGTCGTGGGCCACGGCTTCCACGCGCCGAGCAGCGTCCCGGACGACAAGATCGCGCGTTGGGACGGCAACGCGTGGTCCGGCATCGGCGCGTTCACCGGCCCCACGAGCGGCGACGTCGAGGTCTGGTGCCTCGCGCAGAAGGCGAACGGCGAACTCGTCGTCGGCGGCGACTTCCGCTTCGCGGACGGAGCCATCTCGCGCAACCTCGCCGCCGTGCGTTCGACGTGCATGCCGACCGCGGCGCCGTTCGGCAGCGGCTGCAGCAGCGCGGCGGGCCCGCTGCTGATCACGGCCGACACGCTGCCGTGGATCGGCGGCTCGTTCCGCACCACCACCAACGGCCTCGCCGCGAACACGCTGTGCCTCGGCCTGATCGGCCTGTCGCAGCTGTCCTTCCCGCTCGACCAGCTGCTCGCCGAAGGGCAGCCCGGCTGCACGCTGCTCGCGGCGCCCGACATCCTCCTGCTGCTGACGAACGGACCCGGCGGCACCGCGACCTCGTCGTTCGCGTTCGGCGACGACCCGTCGCTGATCGGCGTGCCCTTCTTCCAGCAGACGCTGCCGTTCGAGTTCGACCTCGCCGGCGCGATCGCCGCGGTCCGCGGCAGCAATGCACTCGCGGCAGTGATCGGATCGCTCTGAAAGACCGCGTCACGGGGCCGCCCGCGCGTCGTTCCCCGCGGCGAGGTGCTCATGCAGCTGTCACGACTCGTCCGCGCGTGGTTCGTCCTGCTCTGTTGTTTCGCGATGGCGGCCCTGGGCCAGTGCGACCCCGACTGGGGCACCGCGAACGCGCTTCCCCCACTGACCGGCAGCGCGCGGTGCTCCGCCGTGTGGGATCCCGACGGCGCCGGACCGCTCGAGCCCCGGCTCTACGTCGGCGGCTCGAACCTGCTCGGCGGCGGCACTGCCGGCGCGCGGGTGGCGATCTGGGACGGCGCGAGTTGGAGCGACCTCGGGACCGGACCGGGGACCACAGGAGCGGTCACCTCGCTCACCGTGTGGAACGGCACCCTGATCGCCGGCGGAACCTTCGGCGGCGGTGGCCTCGACCACATCGCGGCATGGGACGGCGCGGCGTGGCAGCCGCTCGGCAGCGGGTCCCCTTCGTCGGTGAACTCGCTCACGGTGTGGAACGGCCTTCTCGTCGCGGTCGGCACCGCACCGTTCTCGACCACCGCGCTGCTGCAGACATGGAACGGCTCGACCTGGGCCACGCTGCCGAACCCGCCCGCTCTCGACGTTCCCTGGGTCGTCACGACCTACCAGGGTCAGCTCTGCGTCGGCGGCCTCCGCGTCACCCCGGCGAACGGGGTGATCGAGCGCTGGAACGGCTCTTCGTGGGCGACATCGATCCTGGCCGGCGGCACGAACGCGGAGATCAAGTTCCTCGCCGTGCGACCGAGCCTCGCCGTCGGAGGCGCCGACACGCTCTACGCAGGCGGCCGGTTCACGAGCCTCGGTGGAGCCGCGGTGGTCTCGCTGGCGTCGACGACCGGCGGCACTTCGTTCGGCTGGTCCGCCGTCGGCAACAACTCGAACACGAGTTGCACCGCCCTGCTCGCACGGAGCGCCGGGCTCACCGGCTTCACCGTGACGGCAGGCTTCGCGTCCCCCGTCGGCGTCTACCACTTCAGCAGCACGACCGGGGCCTGGACGACCCTCGGCAACCCGAGCGTGAATTCGCTGTGCACCTTCGGCGGCAGCCTGCACGTGACGCACACCGGATCGTCGACGGCGTGCTCGCGGTGGGACGGTGCGGCGTGGATCCCCGTGGCCGGCGCCGGTCTCTCGGGCGAAGTGCGGGCGCTCGCGGCCCTCGACGACGACGTGGTCGTCGGCGGCACGTTCCAGTCGACCTCCAACCAGCCGCTGAACCGCGTCGCTCGCTGGGACGGTTCGGTCTACCGCGCCCTCGGCACGGGCATGACCGGCACCAGCGTCGACGCACTCGTGCGGCGTACGAACGGGGACGTGGTCGCCGGCGGATCCTTCACCGCCGCCGGCGGCGCGGCCGCGAACAACGTCGCGAACTGGAACGGCAGCGCGTGGTCGCCCCTCGGCACGGGAACCGACCAGCCGGTGCTGGCCCTGTGCGAACTGCCGAACGGCGACGTCGTGGCCGGCGGCTCCTTCGCCACCGCCGGCGGCGTCGCATGCAGCCGCATCGCGCGGTGGAACGGCGTCGCGTGGTCGCCCATCGCCTTCGGGATGAACGGGGACGTGCGAGCCTTCGCGGTACGCAGCGACGGGACGCTGTTCGCCGGCGGTTCGTTCACGGCGGCCGGCATCGCGTCGTGCAGCCGCATCGCGCGGTGGAACGGCTCGGCGTGGCAACCGCTCGGCGCCGGTTGCAACGGCGACGTGCACGCCCTCGCGTTCCGGCCGAACGGCGACCTCGTCGCGGTCGGAGCGTTCACGAGCGCGGGTGGTGTCGCGGCGGACCGTTGCGCGATCTGGAACGGCGTCGCGTGGTCGGCGACCGCGAGCGCCAGCGGCGACCCGACGCCGGCGCGCGCCGTGTGCGTCCTGCCGGACGGTGACGTCGTCGCCGGTCGCGGCTTCCATCAGCCCGGAGTCGCGGCGGACGGCGGGATCTCGCGGTGGAACGGCAGCACGTGGTCCGGCTTCGGACCCGGCGTCGCCTCGTCCCCGCCGGGCTCACCGGTGAACGTGCGTGCGATCGTGCAGCGGCCGGACGGCTCTCTCGTCGTCGGCGGCGACTTCGCGTTCGCGGGCGCCCTCACGAGCCGCTGGCTCGCCAGGCTGACCCCGACCTGCCCGGCTCTGGCCTCGGCGTACGGCACCGGCTGCAGCAGCACCGCGGGCCCGCTCACGCTCACGGCCGACACGCTGCCGTGGATCGGTGCACCATTCCGTACGACGACGACCGGTGTCGCGGCGAACTCGCTGTGCATCGGACTGATCGGGCTGGCGCAGATCGCGATCCCGCTCGACCAGCTCATCGGCGGCGGCCAGCCCGGCTGCACGCTGCTCACGTCGCTCGACATCCTGCTGCCGCTGGCGAACGGACCGGGCACCGCGACGTCCGCGTTCGCCCTGAACCCCGACCCCGCGCTGGTCGGTGTGCCGTTCTTCCAGCAGACGATCCCGTTCGAGTTCGACGCGCTGGGTGCACTCGTGGCGATCCGCGGCAGCAACGCCCTCGCGGCGACGATCGGATCGCTCTGAAAAGATCGCGTCACAGGGCCGCCCGCGCGTCGTTTCCCGCGGGCAGGTCCCACATGAGTCGACGTCTCAAACTGCTAGCAGCTCTCCTCCCCGCGCTTCTCGGCCCGCAGGTCATCGCTCAGTGCCAGGCGCAATGGTCGTCCAACCTCCCGCAGCCGGAGATGACCGGATCGCCTCGCTGCACGACGACCTGGGATCCCGACGGCGCAGGCCCCCTCCCGCTGCGCCTGGTGGCCGGCGGCAGCTCGCTGATGGCCGGTGCCACGTTCCTCGGCAACACGTACCCGAGCACGCAGCGCGTGATGACGTGGGACGGGAGCACGTGGGAACCGCTCGGCAGCGGCCCCGGCGACGGGACCTCCGGCAGCGTCGACGCCGTCGTCGAGTGGAACGGCCAGCTGATCGCCGGGGGCTCGTTCTCCGGCCCGGGCGGCATCAACTCCATCGCCCGATGGGACGGGACGGCGTGGCTACCGCTCGCCAGCGGGTTTCCGATGCGCGTCGTCGCCCTCGCGAACTGGAACGGGCTGCTCGTCGCCGCGGGCTACACGGCCTCGGGCTCCGTCACGACGCCGACGCTGAAGACGTGGAACGGGATCGCGTGGACTTCGCTCCCGACCCCGCCGTCGCTCGGCGAGCCGATGGCGATGCTCTCGTTCGAGGGCGAGCTGATCGTCGCGGGCTCGAACTCGTCGTCGTCGTCGCAGGGTGCCCTCGTCCGCTGGAACGGTACGACGTGGGCCGCGCCGATCGCG
Organism: uncultured candidatus Brocadiaceae bacterium; assembly: GCA_964538915.1. Classification (GTDB taxonomy): domain Bacteria; phylum Planctomycetota; class UBA1135; order UBA1135; family UBA2386; genus JAEUHQ01. Next base: position 37,065 of record CAZIFB010000040.1, read on the forward strand.
GCCCAGAGCCCGGTCCTCTCGCTCGCGGTGCGCTTCTCCCTCGCGGTCGGCGGTTCGGACACGCTGTTCGCCTCGGGTGCATTCACCAGCATCGGCGGCGCGTCGATCGCCAAGGTCGCGAAGACGAACGGCGGTCCGTCGTTCACGTGGAGCGCGGTCGGCAGCGGCCTCACGAACACGGTCTACCACCTGCAAGTCCGCAACTCGGGCCTCACCGACTACGTGCTCGTCGGACTCCAGGGGAACGTCTCGACGCCGGTGATCCGGTATCTGAGCAGCAACGGCACGTGGAGCCCCATGGGGACCTCGATGATGAACCAGCTCGTCCACTACTCGGGCACCTACCACGGCGTGTCGACCTGGGCCGGGGAGCCCAGGTGCCAGCGCTACGACGGCACGAACTGGGTTTCGGTCGTCGGCCCCGGCATCACCGGCGAAGTGCACGCGGTGACACGGAGCGGCGACGACGTGGTGATCGGCGGCACGTTCGCCACGATCTCCGGCGTCACCGTGAACGGCATCGCGAAGTGGGACGGCAGCACGTTCACACCGCTCGGCACCGGCATGGTCGGCTCGAGCATCGACGCACTCGTGACGCTCGACAACGGCGACATCGTCGCGGGCGGCAACTTCGTCGCAGCGGGCGGTGTCGCGTGCAACCACGTCGCCCGATGGAACGGCTCGACCTGGTCGGCGATGGGCAACGGCTTCGACGCACCGGTGTACGCCCTGTGCAAGATGCCGAACGGCGACGTGGTCGCTGGCGGCGCGTTCACGCAGGAGGTCGGCGCTCCGTTGCTGAGCAGCCACGTCTCGCGGTGGAACGGCACGTCGTGGTCGCCGATGCACTTCGGGATGAACAACGACGTGCTCGCGCTCGCCGTGCGCGGCGACGGGACGCTGATCGCCGGCGGCCGGTTCACCCAGACCATGAGCACGATGTTCTCGCTCTACTACGTCGCCCGCTGGACCGGTACGCAGTGGGCCGGACTCGGCGCCGGCATGAACGGCGCAGTGCACGGCCTCGCCGTGCGTCCGAACGACGAGATCGTCGCGGTCGGCGAGTTCACGCAGGCGAGCCTGCAGAACGTGGACCGCATCGCGCGATGGAACGGCAGCACGTGGACGACGATGGGCGCCGCGAGCGGAACGGCCGGCCCCGTGCACGCCGTCGCGGGGCTGCCGAACGGCGACGTCGTCGCGGGCCGCGGCTTCCACCAGCCGGCCAGTGCGGCGGACAGCGGCCTCTCGCGGTGGAACGGGACGACGTGGAGCGGCCTCTCGTTCCTGGCGAACACCGTCGACCCGGTGGATGTCCGGACGATCGTGCAGCGGCCCTCCGGCGAACTGGTCCTCGGCGGCCGGTTCCAGCTCGCGGGCATGACCCCGTCCTTCTCCCTCGCGACGCTGCGGTCGGACTGCATGCCGACGGCCTCGACCTACGGCACCGGCTGCAGCAGCGCCGCGGGCCTGCTCGAGATCACCGCGGACACGCTGCCGTGGATCGGCGCCGCGTTCCGCACGACGACGACCGGAGTCGCGCCGGGCTCGTTCTGCCTCGGACTCATCGGCCTCACCCAGGTCTCGATCCCGCTCCCATTGCTGCTCGGCGAAGGCCAGCCCGGATGCTCGCTCCTGACCTCGCTCGACATCCTGCTCGCGCTCGCTCCCGGGCCCGGCAACACCGCGACGTCGTCGTTCGCGTTCGCCAACGACCCGTCGCTGGTCGGCGTGCCGTTCTTCCAGCAGACCATCCCCTTCGAGTTCGACGCCCTGGGCACCCTCGTCGCCGTCCGCGGCAGCAACGCACTGTCGCTGGTGATCGGCACGCTGTGACGACGGCGCCGAGTCGCTAGCCTGCTGCGGCATGAAGCCGCGAGTGCTCGTCACCCGCCACGTCTATCCGGCGGCGATCGCGATCCTCCACGAGGAGAACTGCATCGTCGACTGCCGCGACTCGCACGACGTGATGGACGAGGCGGCGCTCGTGAAGAAGCTGCAGCACGCGGACGGCGTCGTCTGCCAGCTCACGGACCCGATGAACGCGAACGTGATCGCCGCAGCACCCAAGCTGCGCGTGATCAGCAACGTCGCGGTCGGCTACGACAACATCGACGTGAAGGCAGCGACCGCGCGCAAGATCGTCGTCACGAACACGCCCGGTGTGCTGACCGAAGCGACCGCGGACCTCACGTTCGCGCTGCTGCTCGCGGTCGCGCGGCGCCTGCCCGAGTCGGAGCGCTTCCTGCGCGACGGGAAATGGAAACGCTGGGACGTCGATCTCCTGTGCGGCGCCGACGTACACGGGCGAACGCTCGGCATCGTCGGCCTCGGCCGCATCGGCCGCGCCGTCGCACGCCGTGCGAAGGGCTTCGGCATGCGGGTGCTCTACAGCGGGCCGCGGCCGGCGCCTGCGGAGGTCGCTGCCGAGCTCGACACGCACCACGTGCCGCTCGACCTGTTGCTGCAGCAGAGCGACTTCGTGTCGCTGCACCTGCCGATGTCCGCGGCGACGAAGCACACGATCGGCGTCGACGAACTGTGCCGCATGAAGCGCAGCGCGTTCCTGGTCAACACGGCGCGCGGCCCGCTCGTCGACGAGAACGCGCTGGTCGCGGCACTCGAGGAGGGACTGATCGCGGGCGCCGGCCTCGACGTGTTCGAAGGGGAACCGAAGATCCACCCGGGGCTGCTCGATCTGCCGAACGTCGTGCTGCTCCCCCACGTCGGCAGCGCGGTGACGAGCGTTCGTACGTTGATGTGCACGCTCGCCGCGCGCGACTGTGCGGCCGTGCTGAACGGCGAACGGCCGCAGCATCCGGTGAACGCCGAGGTGCTCGGATGAAGGATCTGCTTCGGCAGGTCTTCGCGCAGACCATCGCCGAGCTCGATCCCGCGCGTTCGATGAGTCGCGGGGTCGACGCGATGCGCGTCGACGGCGGGGACGCGGGGCGATGGCTGGTGCTCGCGTACGGCAAGGCAGCGCGCGGCATGGCGAAGGCGCTGCTCCACGGCCTGCCCAACACGACCTTCCGCGGCCTCGTCGTGACGCCCGCTCCGGACGACGCGCCGCTCCCGCCGTTCGAAGTGATCGCGGCCGGCCATCCGCTGCCCGATGCGAACAGCCTTCGCGCCGGCCAGCGTGCCCTCGAACTCGCGCGCGGCGTGGCACCCCACGAACGGGTGGTGTTCCTCGCGTCGGGCGGCGGCTCCGCGCTGCTCGAATGGCCGATCGACGGCGAAGCGACGCTGGAGGAAGTGCGCGATCTGTATCGCGGACTCGTCGCCAGCGGAGCCGACATCGTCGACATCAACACCGTGCGCCAGCATCTGTCCGCGGTGAAGGGCGGCCGCCTCGCGACGGCCGCGGCCAACGCAGCGGCGCACTGCACGGTCGAGATGAGCGACGTTCCGCCCCGATACGGCGCGAGCGTCGCATCCGGACCGAGCGGGTTCGCGCAGTCGACCCTCGCCGACTGCAAACGGGTCGTCGAGCGGTTCTCGCTGTGGCCGTTCGTGCCGCCGCGTCTCGCGATCCGGCTGCGGAACGACGACCTGCCGTCCGCACCCACGGTCGGCCACCGCGGCCGGCCCGAGATCCAGGGATTCGCCGAGATCGGCTCCAACGTCGTCGCGCGAGCGACGGCAACGTCGAGATTGCGCGGCCACGGGCTCCTCGTGATCGACGACGACACGACCGACGACTGGCCGCACGAACGCGCCGCCGTCCACCTCCTCGCGCGGCTCGACCGCCTTCGCCGCCGTCACCCCGGCCACGCGGTCGCGATCGTCGCGGGCGGCGAACTCTCCGTGCCGCTGCCGCCAGCACCCGGCACCGGCGGCCGCAACCAGCAGTTCGCGCTCGCGTGCGCTCGCCGCATCCGCGGCCGGCCGATCACCGTGCTCTCCTGTGGCACCGACGGCATCGACGGCAACTCCCCCGCCGCCGGCGCGATCGTCGACGGCACGACGATGGCTCGTGCACGCAGCAGAGGCCTCGACGTGCACGACGCGCTGCGGCGCTGCGACGCGTTCCCGCTGCTGCACGCGCTCGGTGACGCCGTGATCACCGGCCCCACCGGCACGAACGTGCGCGACCTGCGCGTTCTCGTGCACTCCGCCTGAGCGACGCGTTCCGCCTGCTGCGCGGCCCGACACTCGTCCGCACCCTTCGCCCGATGCCACGCCGGCGCTCGCTCCGAGCCGGTGCCATCGCACGCAACTTCGGCTCGAAGCGGGACTTCAACGCTCGCTCCGTTCAAGTCGATCAGGGGGGACCAACTCGGGGAAGACACCAGGGAATGCGCAACCGACGGATCCATGCAGCGATGGCTGCCATGCTGAGCCTCACCGCGTGCGGCGGTGGCGGCGGCGGCAGTTCTGGCGACGGCAACACGGGCTCCGCCTTCGGAGCCGTGCAGCTGCTGAGCCATTCCCCCGTCGACGGCGCCGTGCAGGTGCCGATCGACACGGTGTTCCAGTTCGAGTTCGACGCACCGATGGCGGTCGAGACGTTCGGCGACCAGGACACGTGGCTGCGCAAGGACGGCTCGTCGACGAACGTGGCCGGCCAGTGGTCGCGCGGTTCGCAGGGTCGGGTGGCGTTCGCGCCGAGCGGCGCGCTCGACCTCGAGAGCGACTACACGTTCCATCTGTCGGGCCTGACCGGCGACCTCAGCGGCCGCATCCTCGACACCGAGCAGTCGTTCTCGTTCCGCACGTACGATGCGACGCCGCCGCAATTCGTGTCGATCGACGTCGTCGACAACAGCACGAACCAGTCGCGCACGCGGACCTTCACGCTCACGTTCTCGGAGCCGCTCGGCACCGCGTCGGTGAACGACAACTCGCTCTACCTCCGCGACAGCTACGGCTTCCGCTACGCGGCCACCCGCACGCTGTCCGGATCGACGGTGACGCTCGACCCGTGGTCGGACCTGCCGGGCGACCGGCAGTTCTTCGTCGTCGCGACCGACCAGCTCGCCGACCGCGCCGGCAATCGTCTCCCGACGGGAACCAACACGCGGTTCCGCACCGCGGTCGACGCGGCATCGCCGCGCGTGCTGTCGACGTGGCCCACGACGGGAACGACCGGCGTGTCGCCCCGCGTACAGCCGACGTTCGCCTTCGACGAGTCGATGGACCCGGGCACCGTCGAGCCGTCGTCGCTGCTCTTCCAGGACGAGTTCGGCAGCGTGGTGCCGTTCGCGATCGAGACGCCACTCGACCAAAGGTCGCTGCGCGTGCGGCCGCTGGTCACGCTGCAGCAGAGCCGCACGTACACCCTGGCCTTCCTGCTCGGCGGCGCGGCCGCCACGGACGTGTCCGGCAACGTGCTCCAGGCGACGCAGGCGCTGTCGTTCCGCACGGGAACGGACGGCAGCGCGCCGGGAATCGTGTCCAGCAGTCCGGCCGATGCCGAGACCCGCGTGCCCGCGTCGGCGATCGCGACGATCGTCTTCGACGAGGCGATGGACGCGGCGTGGGTCGGCACGTCGACGGTCACGATGACCGTCGGCGGAGCGGCGTGGACCGCCGTCGTCGAACTGTCGAACCCCACCACCATCCGCGTGACGCCGGTGCTGGATCTGCCGACCAACACCACGTGCTCGATCACGGTGCGCGGCGGCCACGAAGGCGTGCGCGACCTCGCCGGCAACGTGCGTTCGAGCGACACGACGGTGTCGTTCACGACGTCGACGGACGCCGGTTCGCCCGGGGTCGTGATGCTCCCGCCGGAAGGCGCGGTCGGCGTCGCGCCGAACTCCCACGTCAGCTTCCTCTTCGACGCCGCGATGGACCCGGCGACGCTGACGAGTGCGACCGTCCAGGTGCTCACCGACGCCGGCCAGGCGGTGCCAGGCCAGACAACCGTCGACGAAGGCGGCCGCACGGTCCACTTCACGCCGTCCGTGCCCTTCAGCGCGTTCACCTATTACCGGCTCCGCGTTCTCGGCGGCGCCTCGGGTCCACGCCGCACGACGGGCAACTGGTTCGCGACCGACCAGACGGCACGATTCCGCACCGGCGGCACCACGGACGCGACCGCGCCGGTCGTGACGCTGTCGGTGAACGGCATCGAGACGTCGCGCAGCGCCGGTCTCGTGCTCCCGCCGAGCGGCTTCACCGTCGAGGTCAACGCGACGGACACGAGCAGCCAGTGGCCCGACATGGGCACGGTCGAGATCGTCTGCACCGGTCCGGGCTCCGCGCCGGGAACGACGACTCTGCTCGCGAAGGCGACCTTCGGCTACGGGACGTGGTCCGTGACGATGCCCGAGTCGACGCCGCTGGCCGACGGCGGCTGGGTGCTCTCCGCGCGGGTCAGCGACCTCGCCGGCAACGTCGGGACGTCGGCGAGTCTCGGCGTCACGGTCGCGACGCCCGACGGGAAGACGCTGCCGTTCGAACGAACGCAGGTCGTATGGGTGCGGACCGACCTCGACCGGAACGGAAACGGCGTCGCGGACTTCGACGACGACATGCTGCGCCTCGGCCTCGGCACCATCGGCGACCCGATCGGCAGCAACGCTCGTGTGCGCGGCATCGTGCTCGCCGGCATCCTCGCGAAGTCGAATCAGCTCTTCGGCCGCGGCGATCGTGGCCAACCGATCGACGGCGGCTCGGTCGCACTCCGCTTCAGCGAACGCCAGCCGATCGGGATCGCGCACATGCAGATGGCGCTCGGCGGATTCGACCCGGAAGGCAGCTCGCAGCGAACGTACGGCATGGAGAGCACCGGCGTGCTCGGCCGCGCCTACTACGACTACCGCAACGGCAACCCGAGCGAACGCAACATCGCGACGTCGCCCGGACTCGGCGTGTTCCCCGGCGAGATGTGGCTCTACCAGACGCGCATCCACACGCAGGTCTGGCCGTCGTTCCAGACGCTGTTCGCGCAGAAGTTCCGCCCGCTGTGCCCCGACATGGGCGGCACCGCGGCCGGCGCGCACGCACTCGACGCGGCCGTGCTGTCGCCGTCGTTCGACTACGCAACGGCGAGCGGTTCGGAGCGCGCGCGGTGGCAGACGATCATGGACGCGGCGGACGACTGGGCCACGGTGATCGGCATCATCCTCGCGCACGAAGTCGGCCATTCGGTCGGCCTCGTCGCACCGGGCGCTTCGCCGACCGGCCTGTTCGGCGACTCCTCGCTGCACGACTCGTACGCGAACGCAGCCGAGGTCATGGCGGCGTCCGTCGGCTACGAGGCGATGACGACGCTCGACTACCACTTCCGCGACATCGACCTGGCCTACCTTCGCCAGCGGGTGCTGCTCCGATGAACCGACTCCTCTCGCACCTCCTCGCCGTCGCGCTGCTGCCGGCGATCGCTCCGGCGCAGGACCGCGCTACCACGCTGTTCGCGTGCTCGCGCGACGCCGCCGTGGTCGTCCGCGCCACCGTCGTCGCCTCGACCGATCCGTCGCCCGAATGGCACCGCCTCGAGTTCCACGCGGACGAGGTCCTGAAGGGCAGCGTCGAAGCGACGTTCGTGCTGATGGAACCTGCCGGCGCGTGCTGCGGCCGAAGCCTGTTCGCGCTCGCACCCGGCGATCGCTGCCTGCTCTTCCTGCGCCGCACGGGACCGACACTGCATCCGCTCGGCGGGGCGCGCGGAGTGCTCGCCGACGACGCGGCGGTCGTCGCCCACGTCCGCACCCTGCTGTCGACTGCGAACGCGAACGTGACGTCCGTGCTCGTCGCGGCGCTGGATGCAACCGAGCCGCGCGTCGCGAACGACGCCGCGGAAGCGCTCGCGGTGCTGCCCACCCTCGCACCCGGCGCCCTCGACCGGCAACGGCTCGTCGAAGCGCTCGTCCGCGCCGTCCAGACCGGCCGCACCGCGGCGGCCCCGCTGGCCGACGCCGTCGCCCGTCTTCGGGACCCGGCGATGCTCGACACCCTCGCCGCCACGTACTTGTCGACGCCGCGCGACGACCAGGCCCGTCTGCTGCGGCGCGCGTTCGCCCGGTGCGACGCGGACTCACTTCTCGGCATCGTGCCGACCGACGCCGGCGACACCGCGCGGCAGTTGCGCGCCGCCCAGCTCTTCGCCGAGCTGCCGATGGACCGCGCGGCGGCAGTGCTGCGGACCATGCTGGTCACCACGCCGTGCCCGAAGGTGAAGCTCTGCACCGCCGAGGCGCTGCTCGGTGCCGGCGCCAGCGCCGACGAACTGCGCAACACGATGCCGGCCGAAGTGCTCGCACTCGCCCTGCGCCGTCGCGACACCGCGAAGACCTTCCGCTCGATCCGACCTGCACACCCATGACCCGCACGCGAGCCCGCCAGAAGACGTCCACTCCGACCGCCGCGCAGCGATTCCTGCCAGCCGGCTGGCTGGAGACGTCGCTCGCCGGTCTCGATGTCCCTGCCGACCTCGCGCAACGCCTCGAAGAGCGGTCGCTCCGGACCCTCGGCGACCTGCTCGGCCTCCCGGCCCGCGCGTTCGCCAAGAACGGCTGGCTCCGGACCGCTGACGCCGAACGGATCCGCAGCGCCCTCGCCACGAAACTCGCGGGCAGCGCTCCGTCGGAGGCGGACCAGGGTCCGGTGCACGAACGCTTCGCGGCGGGCCTCGCACCCGACGAACGCGAGGTGCTCGACCTCGTCGCCGGCGTTGGCGGCACGACGATGCCGCGCACGGCGATCGCTGCGCGTCTCAAGATCTCGCTGCAACGGCTCGACGAGCGGATCCGCCAGGTGCGGGCGCGCATGCACGAGCGTTCGTCGGCCCTGCTCGGCCGCCTGCGCTACGAAGCCGGCCGCGACCTGGAGGCGTTCGACGGAGTGCTCGACCCGCGCGACGCAAAGGAGGACTCGCTGCTCGCGACCCTCGGCCGCGAGACCGCCGACCGGCTGCTCGGCGCGCGCATCCTGACCTTCTGCTTCCCGCGCGAATTCCACATCCACGCCGGCCTCCTGTGCCAGGCAGCGCCGCGGCGCTTCCGACGCCTGCTCCGCACGCTGCCTCGCATCGTCCGACCACAGCGGCTGCCGCTCGCGATCGATGCGCTGCGCCACGAACTCGCGGCCGAACAGCTCGAGGTCCCGCGCGGGCTCCTGCTGCACCTGCTGAAGAAGGAGCTGCGCGTCGCGATCGAACACAACCCGGCGCTCGGCGAGGTCGCGGTCGCGGATCCGCGATCGGCGGAGAAGCGCCTCGTCGACCTGATGCTCGAGGCCGACGGGCCGATGCGACTCGACGACATCGTGTTCGCATGGCGTGAACGCTTCCGCCGGGCCTCGCGCGGGCGCATCGAGCGCATGCTGCGGGGCAGCGCGTCGTTCCTGATGCTCGGCCCGGAGACCTGGTCGCTGCGCGATCGCCACGCGAAGGAACTGCTCGCGGCCGGGCCGCTGGCGGAACGCATGGCCCGGCGCGTCTGCGCCATGGGCGGCCGCCACGACGTGACCGCGCTGCTGGCCGACGAGAAGGTCGACCAGTGCACCGCGTGGCTGGTGCTCGATCGCCTGGCGGTGGATCCGCGCGTGCGCATGCTCGGTCGCGGCAGCGCTTGCCCGGCGGCGCAACGGCAGTCGCGCGTTCTCGAGCAGTTGCTCGCGGATTTCCGCAAGGCCGGCGGCGACGTCGTGCTGAGCCTGTTCGTCCAGAACCAGCCGCCCGAACTCCACCGGCTCGTGGAGCGGCTGCTCCGCCAGAACCGCCTGTTCGTGATGCCGGCGCCGGACCGCATCGACGTGCTCTCCAACTACCCGTTCGACGTGCCGCGGCTCCGCCGGCTGGTGACGATCGTCGACCAGCAGCTCCAGGCGCGCTCCGGCTACGCGCCGGTCGGGCCGCTGAAGGCCGCGGTGGACGGCACCGACCTCGGCGGATCCTGGCTGTCGGAGGCGCTGCTCGTCGACCTGCTGCGCCGCCACGGCCCGTTCGAAGTGCTGCCCGGCGATCTCGTCGCGCGGCGCGAACTCGGACTCGGCGCGTTCGTGATGCGCTGCGTCCGCCAGGCGCTCCGCGACATCGGCGGCCTGTTGTCCGTCGACGACATCCTGCAGCAGCGTCCCGACCTCGCCGAGTTCGCCGGTTCGCTGCGGGAACTGCTGGCGACCGACCCGCTGGTCCAGTCGCCGGACGGCACGCACTTCACGATGACGTGACAGGGCGCGGCCACCCGTCGCGATCGGCGAGGTGGTCGCAGAGCCGCACGAACGGCCACGCCGCAGCGGCGCCCGCCATCACGTCGACGACCCAGTGGTAGCGCAGCAGCACGGTGCTCGCGATCAGGAGGAGAGCCGGCGCGAACAGGAACACGAACCAGCGCCGGTTCCACCGCCACGTCACGACGAGGCTCGTCACGGCGAGCCATGTGTGGCCGCTCGGGAAACAGTCCCACGGATTCGCCTCGCCCGCGTCGATCGCGCGACGCACCGATTCGGCCAGCCACAGGCCCTCGACGGGCCGTTCGTACGCGAGCACGACCTTCGGTCCGAGCGTCGGCGCGAGCAGGTAGCCGAGGTAGCTCGCGAGGAACCCGCCGACGAACGCCAGCACCGCGCGATCGAACGCCGCGGAGCCGGCGCCGCGCTTCGCCGCGAGGCACGCCGCGATCGGCAGCACATAGAACGACGCGTAGACGAGCTGCAACAGTTCGTTCACGGGCCGCGACAACCATGCGTCGGCGAGGCTCGCCGCGTCGGCACCGAACATCGCACGATCCGCGGCGCGACACGCCCATTCGAACGGCTCAGGGTGCACCGCGGGAATGAGCCAGGCCATCGCCGAGAAGACGACGGGCAGTCCGACGATCGCCAGCGCCGCCCGCGGCCACCGGGCGGCGTCGTGCGAACGCCGGGTCGCGATCCGGTGCGTGCCGACGACGGCCGCGAACACGAGCGCGTGCACGCCGAGGTGCGACCAGAGCGCGCCGCCGCGGAGGGAGCCGGAGCAGGCGACCGCGATCGCCGCCACCGCGGTCAGGTACACGAACCACACGCGCTCGAACGTCGGGCGCGGCGTCACGTCGTCTCGACCCTCGCGGCGCCGACGCGCCCGACCGCCGGGTGACTCGCGCTCACTTCCACGCTGCTCGCGGTTTCGCCGTCCCAGGAGAGCAGCCGGCCCTTGCCGCCTTCGATGGTCTCGATGTGCACCGGGCGCTTCCAAAGCCGCTGCAGCGACTGCAGCGTCAGCTGCGCCTGCTCGAGCTGCAGGTCGCCGCCGACCCATTCGTGCACGAGGTAGAGCTCGCCGCGGTTCTTGTGGTTCGCGTCGACGACCTTGACGATCGGGTTGCCGAAGTTCGTCAGCGCGGCGAGCAGCTGGTCCTTCACCTTGCGGTAGTCGCGATCGACGATCACGAGCTGGCCGGTCTGCGGATCCTGACCGTAGACGAACATCTTCTGCTCCTCGGCGAACTCCGGCGTGACGAACTCGTCGATGAACGTGACGTCGTTGTAGATCGAGCGGACCTCGAAGATCTTCGCGCGCCCTTGCTTCGTCGGCCGGCTCCACGTCCGCCGCACTTCGGGATCGTCGACAGCCTGGTACTCGGCGCCGAAGCGCCCGTGGTCCCACCGCTCTTCGATGTGGCGGAACAGCTCGACGCCCATCTTGTACGGGTTCACCTGGCCGGGGCGGGTCGCGAGCGTGCCGCTGTGCGTGTCGCAGTACTGCACGATCTCGCTGGCCTCGCACAGGTGCCGCGTCATGAGCTTGCTGTGCCAGTAGACGGCCCAGCCCTCGTTCATGATCTTGGTCATGCCCTGCGGCGCGAAGTAGTAGGCCT
>CAZIFB010000041.1:0-47086 GCA_964538915.1 uncultured candidatus Brocadiaceae bacterium
CTGATCGACCTCCGCGACGACGGCAGCTACCGGCTCGACCTCTCGTACTTCAACTACTGCCAGGGTCTGACGATGACGAGCGCGAAGTTCCACGCGCTCTTCGGCGGACCGCCGCGCAAGCCGGAATCGCCGCTCGAGCAGCACCACATGGATCTCGCGGCGTCGATCCAGAAGGTCACCGAGGAAGTGATGCTGCGTACGGCGCGGCATGCGCACGCGATCACAGGGAAGAAGAACCTGTGTCTCGCCGGTGGTGTCGCGCTGAACTGCGTCGGCAACGGCGTGATCCTTCGGGAAGGGCCCTTCGATCGCATCTGGATCCAGCCGGCCGCCGGCGACGCCGGAGGCGCTCTCGGCGCCGCGCAGTTCGTCTGCCACAACCTGCTCGACCGACCGCGCAGGGTGATGCCCGGAGACGCGCAGCGCGGGAGCCTGCTCGGCCCAAGCTACGAAGCCGTCGACATCCGTTCGTTCCTCGACCGCGAGAAGATCGTCTACGAGGAATGTCGAACCGAGGATCAACTCGCCGAGCGCGTCGCGGAGCTGATCGAGCAGGAGAACGTGATCGGGTGGTTCCAGGGTCCGATGGAGTTCGGCCCCCGCGCGCTCGGTTCGCGCAGCATCATCGGCGACGCACGTTCGCCCAAGATGCAGAGCGTGATGAACCTGAAGATCAAGTTCCGCGAGTCGTTCCGGCCGTTCGCGCCGATCGTGCTCCGCGAACGTGCGTCCGACTACTTCGACATCGCGCCGCAGCACGAGAGTCCGTACATGCTCATCGTTGCGCCCGTGCGCGCGGAGAAGCGCAAGCAGGTCGATGCTGCCGCGCGCGGACTCGACAAGCTGAAGCAGCTGCGCTCGGTGATCCCGGCGGTGACACACGTCGACTGGTCCGCGCGCCTGCAGACGGTCGACGGCGAGCGCAATCCGCGGCTCGCGAACCTGATGCGCCGCTTCGAGAAGCGCACCGGCTGTCCCGTCCTCATCAACACGAGCTTCAACGTGCGTGGCGAGCCGATCGTGTGCACGCCCCAGGATGCACTCCGGTGCTTCGTCGGTACCGAGATGGACGTGCTCGTGCTCGAGAACTTCGTCATCCGGCGCGCGGTGCAGACCGATCTGCCCGCGATCGATCGCGAGAAGTACCTCGCCGGTTTCTCCCTCGACTGAACGGGGCCACGTTCATGATGAAGATCGATCTGAATCCCCGGCGGGCCGTCCTCCGCCAGTTCGCCTGGTTCGCGCTGGTCGGCTTGCCCGCGATCGCGTGGCTCGTGCTCCGCTTCGCCGGCGCGTTCTCGTGGTCGCACTGGTTGCTGTTGAGCGCTGAGGGTGTCGCCGTGGTGCAGCTCGGCGCGTTCCTCGCCGGAGCAACCGGCCCGACTCGATGGTTGTTCGTCGGCCTCACGGTGGTCGCGTTGCCGATCGGATTCGTGCTGTCGCAGATCCTGATGGCGGTGATCTTCTATCTGGTCATCACTCCCATCGCTGTCGTGTTCCGCGCGTCGGGCCGCGACGTGCTCGGTCGCCGGCCTGCACCGAATCAATCGTCCTTCTGGCACGACCGCGGGCCGCAGCGACCGCGCACCTCCTACTTCAAGCTATACTGACTCCGATGAGCGACCCCAGCAGCCGGCCGACCCAGGAAGCGAAGGACGAGTTCCTCCAGGCGGCAGCCAAGGAAGAGCGCGGCATCATCGCCGAGTTCTGGTCGTTCATGGCCGAGAACAAGATGTGGTGGCTGACGCCGATTCTCGTCGTGTTCGCGCTGCTCGGCGTGCTTCTGGCCCTCGGCGCCACCGGTATCGCGCCCTTCATCTACACGCTGTTCTGATCCTCCCGGCAGGCGGCGCGGCGTGGAGAACTCCACGACCCGTGTGTCCGTGGGATGGCGCGGCTACGGCGCGTCCCGCTTCGATACGGCGCGGGCTCGCTCGGCGAAGGCCGCGCGCGAGCGTGTCGATATCCACCGCAGCCTCACACACGAAGGAAGGAGTGCATGCGGGACCACGGGTTGGACACGTACCTGGCCGACATCAACGAAGTGCCGTTGCTGACTGCTGACCAGGAGATCACGCTCAGCAAGCGCATCCAGCGCGGGGACCTGGCGGCGCGCGAACACATGATTCGCGCCAACCTTCGACTCGTCGTTTCGATCGCGAAGAACTACACGAACCGCGGCCTCTCGTTCATGGACCTCATCGAGGAGGGCAACATCGGGTTGATGAAGGCCGTCGAGAAGTTCGACCCGAAGGCCGGTTGCCGCTTCTCGACCTACGCGACATGGTGGATCAAGCAAGGCATCCGGCGTGCGCTGGTCAACACGGTGAAGACGGTGCGTGTGCCGTCGTACATGTCGGAGATCGTGTCGCGCTGGAAGGCGACCTCGATGGAGTTGAACTACCGGCTCGGCCGCACCGCCACGTCTGGTGAGATCGCGGAGCAGCTCGACCTGCCGGAGAGCAACTGGAACGTCGTACGCGACACGGTGCTGGCCAACTCACAGCCGACGCACTCGATGAACGAGGACTTGAACGGCGTCATCGCCGAGACGCTGCCCGACACACGCACCCGTTCCCCGGAGGAGCAGACGCTGTCGGCGATCGAGCTGAATCGCCTTCGCGAGCTCCTCAACATGATGGACGCGCGCGAGGCGCGCATCCTGAAGCTCCGATTCGGCATCGGGTCGGGTGAGCCGCTGACCCTGAAGGCGATCGGCAAGCGCTTCGGACTGACGCGCGAACGCGTTCGCCAGATGGAGCAGCAGGCGCTCGACAAGCTGGGCGTCATCATGTCGCGCGAGTTCGGCGAGGAGCGGTCGACGGGCCGCCCGCGTCGCGGCGGCGCTGGCAAGTGACGCCGGACGTACGACGCCCTACGTTGTTGCGGTGAACCAAGAGCGAGTCGGGCGCCGCCTCGGTGAAGGCACGTCGTTGTACGTGCACGTGCCCTTCTGCGTCGTGAAGTGCGGCTACTGCGACTTCAACTCGTACGTGGTCGAGGACCGCTCGGTTCACGATCGGTTCCTCGACGCGCTCGACGCCGAACTCGAGGAGCGCTGGCGCGACGGGTCGCCGGTTTCGGTCTTCTTCGGTGGCGGCACGCCGACGCTGCTCGATGCACCGCGCCTGCGGCGCCTGTTCGACATTCTCGGCCGCCATGTCGATCTGCACTCCTGCCCGGAAGTCTCGATGGAGGCGAACCCCGAGAGCCTCACGGAAGAGAAGGCGGCGCTGGCGCGGGCTGCCGGCGTTCGCCGATTCAGCATGGGCGTGCAGACGTTCCATGCGCACCACTTGCGATTCCTCGATCGCGCGCACACGGCCGAACGCGCGGAAGCGGCGTTTGCCTCGGCACGCGCTGCCGGCTTCGAGAACATCAGCGTCGACCTGATGTTCGGCATTCCGGGTGAGACCGCCGACGAATGGGAGAGCGATCTCGAGCGCGCGCTGGCTCTGCAGCCAGACCACCTCTCCTGCTACAACCTGACCTTCGAACCGGGAACGCGTCTGCACCGCGACATGAAGCGGGGTGCGGTCGAGCCGAACGATCAGGAGATCGATCGGCGGATGTTCCTGTTCACGCGGGAGCGCGTGGCCGAGGCCGGCTTCACCGCGTACGAGATCAGCAACTTCGCCGGTCGCGGCGGCCCTTGTCGGCACAACGACCACTACTGGATGCAGGGAGACTACGTCGGAGTCGGTCCCGGGGCGTCCAGTCATCGCGCCGGAGTGCGGATGACGAACCTGAAGGCCGTCGATGCCTGGGCCGCGGCCGCACTGGCGCACGCGCCGTGTGCGGCCACTGCCGAAACGCTGCGACCTGTGCAGCGCGCGGCGGAGGCGCTGTGGCTCGGAATCCGCCGCACGGAGGGGATCGATGTCGCGGCGATTGCCGAACGGCTCGACCTACCCGTGGACCGCCTCTTCCATGCGACCATCGGCAAGCACGTCGCAGCCGGTCTCGTGCGACATGTCGACTCGCGCGTGGCGCTCACGCCGGACGGACTTCTCGTCGCAGACGGTGTCGGGGGCGACTACCTCGAGGTGGCGCTCCCCGACTCTCGTCAGAAGCGACCCTGAGCGACGACTCCGGCAGCAGCGCCTGCTGCCACGACGGCGCCGAGGCCCACCAGTACCTCCATGCCGAACGGGCCCGTGCTCACCGACTCGGTCACGCCACCACTCTCCTTCGAGTAGCTGACCGAGCCGAACAAGTGCTTCGTGAGATTGCCCGAGTCTGGCAACAGCCCGATGTCGATCGGCACTTCTTCGCCGATCGGCACGAGCGACAGCAACCCGGTCACGATCTGATATCCGGCCTCGAAGCTCGCCTTCCAGTCGGTGAACGAGAGGCTGGAGACGCCCTGCGGAATCGTGTTGCTGACCGCGGCGAATTCCTTGTTGCCGCGGATGTCGTTCTTCGGATCGTCCTCGCGCTCCATCCGCTGGAACGCTCGCTTGATGTCGCCGGTGGCGAAACCGAGCACGAGATAGCCGTTCTTGAAGGCGAAGGTCGGCGTGACGTTCAGCATGTCGGCGATGTTGAAGCCGCCCATTCCTCGGTTCGTGTCCAGGTTGACCTTCACTTGCCAGGTCTTGAGGCCGCGCTTCTCCGACGACGAGATGTCCAAGACGCCGTTCGTCAGCTTGGCGAGGTTCTCGAGGGAGGTGACGAGCTTCTGCTCGTTGTTCACCTTCAGGAGCCAGACCCACTCGGGCGGGCCCTGGATCGATCCCATCGGCATCGACCAGCTGATGTAGTGGTCGCCGAACGAACCCAGCAGGTCCTCGCGCACCTTGAAGCCGAGTTGCGTTTCCATCTGGCTCAGGTGGTCGAGAGCCTGTTTCGCGACTTCGGGGTCGTACGCCTCGAGGCCCTTCACGATCGTGTCGTAGACACTCGCGACTTCGAAGGACGCTGCCGAGAAGCCGACGGCATCTTTGGGGACCCACTTGAGGAACGCGGTGTCGATGGTCTTCGCCGGCGCGGCGGTCGTGTCCGCGGCACCAGGCCGCACGTGGCAGCTTCTCTGCACGCCCTTGCCGTCCACATACTTGCTGGCCACTCCCGAAACGCCGAGCTTGCGAAGCCCCATCGCTTTGAGCGCGCGCTCCACACCCTCCATGTCGACTCCGCGCAGTCGCGGCTGCGATGCGACGGCCATGCCGGCAACCTGCAGCACGATGTCCACGATGGGATCCGCGCGAACGAACGACACCATCTCCGCACCGTCCGTGTCGAGGCGCTTCGCGATCTCCGCGAACTCTGCGGACGCGCCGAGCGCCATGGTCTTCTTCTGGAGGTTCTCGGCGACCTTCGTGACGTCGTCGAGCAGTGTTCCGATCAGCAGACCGTTCGGGACCATCGCAACGTGCAGGCCCATCTTCATGCCGTGTGCCTCGGCGCGTGTGAGTGACCGCACTTGCCAGTCGCCCACCTTGGTTTCTGCCTTGATCACCTTGTCGCCGGCTTGGGCCTCCAGAAGGCTCAAACCCAAAGCGACGAGGCCGTGCCAGGTCGCGACCGAATCACCGAAGTTCAGGTGCACGACGACACCGATGTTCGGCACCGGACCGAAGTCCCCCATCGCGATCTCGGCGTGCGTCAGTGCGACGGTTGCCGATTGCACCCGCAGCTTCAGGATGTCGTCCGGATTGATCGGGAACGCGCCCTGTGCGTGCATTTCCCTCCCCTGCGCGACCAGCTCGTCGATCTTCTTGGCAGCGAGTTCCTTGACGTCCGCGAAGAAGTTCTGGGTCTCCTCTTCCGCCCACATCTTCGCGAGCGGCATCTTCGCGAAGTCCTGGATCGACTCCGTCAGGTTCGGCAGGCTGACCGCGAAGATCGTGTCGGCAGGCAGATAGGGAAGGGCGGACTCCTGGGCGATCGCCGGTGCCGTGGCGACGAGGAACGTGGTCAGCAGGGAGAGGCGGATGGGCATCATCGGAAGGAAGGAGAGGCCGAGGCGGAGCGACCCAGCCGGTCGGCGCGGGTAGTGGACGTGTTGGTCGCGAAGATGTCGCAGCCCGGGCTCAACCGGTGCTGGTCAGCTTCTTGAGGTAGTCGGCGATCTTCGGCTCGGCCTCGATCAGGGCGGCCTCCAGGCGGGCCACCACCTTCTGCAGAGCACCCTTCTTGGCGCTCCCACTCTTCAAGGTGGCGAACACCTCCTTCAGGAGGTCGGCGGCCTTCTGGTCGTTCGCTTCCCTCGCGTAGTAGACGACCAATCCGGCCTGGAAGATGACCCCGTCCACCGCGGTCGACTCCATCTCGCCGTTGATGCCGAACCCCGAGAAGAAGCCCTTGAGGTTGCGAACGCCACCTTTGGCGATGTGCAAGCGACCGAAGTGTGCCCGGTCCTCACCGGTCTTGAGCCGGCTCGTGCACGATGCGACGCCGTGCAGCAACCAGAGCGGCAGTTCCTCGCCTGCTTGGACACACAAGCCGTGCACGTAGGACATTGCCGTCGCGTGCCGCACGTAGCGGATGCCCCAGTCCTTCTCGTTGCGACACATCGCGGCTCGGACGTCGCCGAGGAACGGCACCTGGACCATCGCTTTCGGCTGGATGAGACAGGCGCCGTGCGACGAGTTCTCGTCGCCGAACTGTGCACCGAAGTCGCGGTACTCGGTGTCCGTCGTCGCGACGAGCACTACGGCTCGGTGTTTCGGATGCACGATTGGCGTGTCGAGGATCGGTTCGACGTCCTCGACGGCGCGATCGGCCTCGGCTGCGAGGGCTTCGAGTTTTGCGATCGCCAGGGTGCTGATCAGGGTGGCGCGCTTGGAACGAAGGACCCACGGTCGCTTGAAGTCGCTGTGGAACGTGTCGGCTTCCTTCTCGTCGGCGAGGCGGTTGTTCGCCACCGGGAAGTACCGCTTCGAAGCCTGTTCGAGCTGGCGCGCGTCGAGGAACTCTCCGGTGACCGGGTGGCGGACCCTTCCGCTCATCAGGGCGACCTTCTCGTCCTTGGTCACGAGATCACCCTCGTGGTGGAAGATGCCGTTCTTCGCGTCTTCGACTTCGGCCTTGTCGACCCACACTCCGCCGACGTCCACGAAGCCCTTGGCAGCGAATTCAGCTGCCTGTGCCTTCTTGCGCAGCGATTCGGCTTCCTTCGCAGGGAGCCACTTGCCCTCGATCAGCTCGTTGCCGAGGGCGATGTTCGCACCTTCGTGATCCGCCTTGATCTTGAGCACGGCCTGGTAGATCCGTTTGGCCTCGCTCGGCATCGATTTCTCCGCGGCCCATTTGGCCGCTTCGAACAGGGCATCCGGGTTCTGCTTGGCAGCGGCTTCCTTGGCCTTGAGCTCTTGCTTCAACTGCGCGCCGCTCTGGGAGGGCGCGACGGTCACGAGCGAAACAAGACTCGTGAGGAGGATGGCGATGGCCTTCATGATCGGACCTGCTCGGGAAAGCGGGAGCCCGCGATGATCGGGCCGTGGCGGCCCTGCGTCCACTGGCTTGCGGAGTCGCGATGTCGCGAGGTGGAAACGTGGCAGAACGGCACCGTCAAGATCCACTTGCCGAACGACGCTTCTGTTCGGGGGCGAATCGCGACCAGCTCTCCATTCGCTGGCTCGGCCGCAGGTTGAGGTACGGCGTCCAACGTGGGCGAACCGGAGGACGCAGCAAGCGAAAGCCGATCTCCTTCAGCGTGCGATCGGCCTTCTTCGCATTGCACCGCACACATGCGAGCACGCAGTTCTCCCACGAGGTGCTTCCCCCGCGCGAGCGGGGAAGTACGTGGTCGACGCTGAGGTGGTCGGAGTTGCAGTGCGTACCGCAGTACTGGCACGTGAAGTCGTCGCGGAGGAACAGATTGCGGCGAGTGAACGGCGCCTCGTGGCAGGGAATCCGGTCGTACTGCGTCAGCAGGATCACCTCGGGAACCGCCAACTGGACGCTGGGGGACCGAATGGCGAGGTTCGGGTCCGCAATGGGCTGATCCAGCCACTCTTCGAACGTGAACGTCGTGAGGCTATCCGGTTGGACGACGCGTGCCGCCTCGCGGAACAGCATGCAAAGGGCGCGACGGACGGTGGTGACGTGGACCGGCCGCCAGGAGCGGTTGAGAACGAGCGTTGCTCGTTCGAGCAACGAGGCTCTACGGACTGGGTCGGACGGCCGCATCGCGAGGGTTCCTTGTCCGCGGCGCGGCCGGATGCGCGCCCGCCGTGGCCCGCAGAGTCTATGCCCGTCGTTCCCAGGGGCAAATGCCTGGCTGTCTCGTGGTCGGTCAGCGGCGTTGCCTCACGCCGGGGTCACCGGTAGACTCCGCCGCCCTTTCTTGATCGAGGTCGCTTTCCCCGCCGCCTCCGCGCGTCCATGACTTCACGCCTCTTCCCGGCTTGGCTGCCCGTCGTGTTCATCGGCCTGCTCCACGTTGCCGGATGCGCGAGCAAGCAGCAGCGGGAAGGGTATGGGGTCTCCGCGACTCAGTTCCAGGACATGGTCGTGCCCGACGGGTTTCGTCTGCGAGACGACGCCCATGAGAGCTACGCCCGCGAAGAGGGCGGATGGCGCCATGGCCACTTCGTCTACTCGAGCAATGGGGATCTCGAACCGGCCCTCAACTACGTGCGGCAAAACATGCCCCGCCATCGCTGGCAGATCATGAAGGACGACGTCGTCGAGGGCGCTGTCCACCTGCGATTCGAACGCGGCGCCTACTCCGCCGACTACACCTTCATTCGTCGCGAGGGCGCCACCCAGATGGTGGTCGAGTACTCGACTGACTACTCCCGACGCTGACCCGAAGTCTCCTCATGTCCGCATCCCCCACTCCCGTTGCTCCTGGTCCCCTGGCCGGGACGCAATCGCCCAGCCAGATTGAGTTCCTCTGGGAGCGCTACCGCAGCCTCTTCTGGGTCGTCGTGTTGGCCATCCTGGGCGCCCTCGGCACCATGTACGGTCTGAGGTATTACCGACAGAAGGAGACCGACGCCAAGTGGACGTGGTTCGCGGCGGCAGTCGACCTCAAGGATACCTACGCGAGTTCTGACACAAACCGAATCCCGGCAGCCCTTTCCGACCGCGTCAAGGGTCTGGACTTGGCTGCTCTGGAGAAGGCTGCGCAGTCTCCCACCGAGGAGGCACAGCGACCGTTTCTGTTGCTCGCGATTGCGCGTCGCGCCATGGCGGACGCGAACTGGCAACGGGCCGAGTCCGCTCTGGCGGAGATCGAGGCGAAATACCCGAATCACTCGCTGGTGAAGGCGACCGACTATCCGATCCAAGTGCGCGAGGTGCAGAAGGATCCGGCGGACAAGCCGAAGGCGGCGTCACCGAACAAGAAGCAAGAGTGGAAGCCGGCTCGGGCCGGGAGCGCGGTTGCGATGATGCGGGCGCAGATCGAGGCAGCGAAGGCGTACGCCGTTCCGCCTCAGTTCGCCGCGACCACCGTTCCGCCTGACGCGAAGAAAGTGAAGTTCGACCTGTCGACGGGGGGCTCGTTCACGATCGCGTTGATGGAGAAGGAAGCCCCCCTGCTGTGCGCAGAGTTCCGGAAGCTGGCCTCCGAGAACGACGGCTTCTGGAAGAACCTGGCGGTCGATGAGATCCAGCGTCCGACCGACTTCTCCGGCCAGCCGCGGTGCATGCATCTGGGCTTCGAGAGCACACGTGACGACGATCGAACCAAGTGGACGACCACGGAGCCCAGCAAGCACGTCGTCGACTTTGAGAACAACCAGTTGAGCCACTTTCCCGGAGCCGTGTCGGCGCGGGTTGGCGCCGATGGAAAGGCCTGCGCGGATCGCTTCTGGGTGGCGGCCGATGACGCGGCGAACTTCGACGGCGAGCGCGTCGTTTTCGGCTTTGTTGTCGACGGCCTCGAAGCAGTGAAGCGTGTCTGCGAAGAGTCGATGTCCGCTCAGGAAGAGCAGGCGGGTCGCGGTCGACCCACGGCGAACATCCGCGTCACCGCGGTGACCGTCCTCCCGTAGCGGAACGAAGGATCGCTTCCGCGGCGAGGCTTCAAGAGCCCTTGAGTCGCTGGTAGATGCGCTCGAACTCTTCGCGCCCTGCGCAGTCGATGATGACTTGGCTGCGCTTGCGACCGTAGCGAATCGCGACCGGAGTCCCGAGGGACTCGACCAGGCTCTCTTCGAGTTCGTTGAGCCACACGGGTCGCGACTTCTTGGACGCCGGCTTCGGAGGTGCCTCGCCAAGGCTGGCAGCCTGCATTTCCCTGACCTTCGCCTCCAGGGCTCGGACGGACAGGCCCAACCGCACCGCCTCGTCACCCCAGTGCACCATCGCCTCCGGGGCACTCAAGCCAAGCAGTGCGCGAGCATGCCCCATGCTGAGTGTTCCACGTGAAACATGCGCCTGGACAGGCTCGGGCAGGTCCAAGAGGCGGAGGAAGTTGGCGACGGTAGAACGCTCGAGGCCTACCCGATTGGCGACGGCGTCCTGCGTGCTGCCGAGCTTCTTCATCAGAAGCTGAAACCCCTGCGCCTTCTCGAGGGCGTTGAGATCTTCCCGCTGCAGGTTCTCGACAAGGCCGATGATTGCCGAGTCGTCGTCAGTTACCGCACGGACCAGCGCAGGGACCTGCGTGAGCCCAGCCAGTTGTGCGGCGCGCCAGCGTCGCTCTCCGGCAACCAGCTCGAACTGATCACCAGCTTTCCGCACCAGGATCGGTTGGAGGATCCCGCTCGATCGGACGGAGTCCGCAAGCTCCTTCAGCTCGTTCTCCGCGATGTGCTTTCGGGGTTGGAACGGACTTGGGTGAATCCGCGTGACCTCGATCATCGAGACCACATCTCCCTCCGTTCGTTGGGGTTGAGCTAGGGGTGTTTCCGCCTTCTGCGGCGGCGGAGGGCTCTGCGGAGTACGTCCACCAGAGAGGAAGAAGTCCAAGCCACGCCCAAGACGTCGGTCAACCATCGAGCAGCTCCTTTGTCAGCTCCGCGTAGCAGAGCGCACCCTTCGACCACGGACAATGGTGGAACGCCGACCGCCCGAAACTCGCCGCCTCAACGAGGTTGGCGTCCCGGAATACCGGGGTGTGGAGCAGTCGACCACCTAGGTTCTTCTTGAGGTCTTCGAGGACTTCCAAGGCGATCGGCTCTCGCGAGTCCACCATCGTCGGCAGAACTCCACGCAGGCGCGATTCACCCGTCGGGCCGACGATCGTGTCCAGTGAGGCGAGCATCTGCGACAGTCCGTGCATCGCCAGGAACTCAGTCTGTACCGGCACAATCACTTCGTCGCTCGCGAGCACTCCTGCCCAGCCCAGTCCGTCGAGTCGCGGAGGGCAGTCCACAATGAGCCACTCCGCGGCCCCCGACAGGCTCGCAATCAAGGCGGCCAGGTCGGTCTCTCGAAGTCCGGCCCCGGACATCAACCAGAACGACTCAGCGACCGGTTGGAGCGAGGGGTGGTCGGCAGGTGGTTCGGAGGGGGCGGGCATGTCCTGCAGTGCAACCGAGGCATTGCCCTGCGGGTCGAGGTCCAACAGGATGACTCGCCGGCCAGCCAGCGAGAGACCGTGCGCCAGGTGGATGGCGGTCGTGGTCTTTCCCACGCCGCCCTTGTGATTCGCCAAAGCAACCGATCGCACACCCGCCCCCGGGGAGGTCTCTGGACTTGGTCCGGTGCGGGGCCGCCAACGCCCGCAACCGCCGTATTCGAGATCCTACCGACTCAATCCCCTTGCGCGAGAACCAATACACGATTCTCTCGGTTGCATCTCGCGGAGCTCCTCGCACAATCCCCGGGGAGTGGGGTTCCTTCGCCTTCTCACGCTGCACACTAGGTTTCGCTTGCGAGCGGCTGGCTGGTTTCCTTGGCTGCTTTGTGCCTCGTGGTGTGCCATGGCCAGCTTTGGTGAACCTCGCGTCCTGCGCTCCTTTGGAGTGCACGTTGCTGGTCAAGCCGGATCCGCAGCCGCCCTTCTCCTTCTGTTCGTCGTGGGCTGCAGTAGCGTTGGCGAGGCTCCGCGGTCGATCCGCGTGCTCGGCAATGCCGTGCTGGCAGTCGGCTGCGCTGGATTCGGGGGCACCGTCGTGCTGCTCTGCGAGCTGGTTCGAGGATCTCAGGCGGCCCTCCTCGAAGCGTCGACGGCCGCGGGTGCTTCCTTGGTCGCGGGCCTGCCGCTTGGCGCCGGAATCGCACTGCGCGCCGAACGGCATGAGAAAGTGACGCAAGTCATTACAGAACAAATATTTACCACAATTCTTGTGGGATGGTCCTGCACGGTCGCTGTCCGAGTCTGGTCGGGCGAGTTGCTGGAGAGCTGTGTGCTTGCCGGCGTGTGTCTTCTCGGAGCTGTCGTGATGTGGATGGCGAGTTCGCCGCAGGCCGCCATGATCAGAGCCAACACATGAAGATCGGCATTCTTGGTGACATTCACGCGAATGCCGAGGCGCTTCGTGCGGTGGTGGCGGCGGTTCGACGCGAGGGTGTGGACTGCTGGGTGCAAGTGGGCGACATCGTCGGCTACGGCCCCGAGCCGTCCGTCTGCATCGACATGGTGCGAGAGCTTGGCTGCATCACGTGCATGGGGAACCACGATGCGGCGGTTCTCGACCGGCTCGACACTTCCTACTTCAACAACTTCGCGCGAGCGGCGATCCACTGGACCCGCGCGCGGCTCCGGCCCGAAGACTTCGAGTTCTTGGGTTCGCTCCAACTCGTGGTTCGGCGTCCGGAGTTCACGGTGGTGCACGGGACCATGCACCTGCCCGAGCAGTTCGGCTACGTGATCAGTCCCGTCGAGGCGCTCGACTCGTTGGATCACCAGGACACGCCTCTGTGCTTCGTCGGCCATTCCCATGTCCCGGCGATCTACCTGCGCCGCGACTCGGCGCCCGAGGACATCCGAGTCGTTCCGCACTCCGAGGCCGAGATCTCCTACCGTGGTTTCGACAAGGTGCTCATGAACGTCGGGAGCGTGGGGCAGCCCCGTGATGAAGACCCGCGCGCTGCGTTCGGAATCGTCGATACCGACCTCCAGATCGCCTCGATTCGGCGCGTTGCCTACGACATCGCGGCCGTGCAGCGGAAGATCCTTGCCGCGGGGCTTCCGGAGGTCCTGGCCAACCGCTTGTCGCTCGGGGTCTGACGCGATTGCGAGCATGCGCATCCTGTTCGCAGCTCTTCTGCTGGTTGCGGCGAGTGCAGCACAGAAATGGCAGGACACGTGCGGCCGGACACCCTCGGGCGCAGTCGCGCTGCGGCAGGCCTTGCTGGACGTAGAGACCGATGCCCTCGTGCTGCTGGTCGCGTCGCACCCGGACGATCGCTACGTACTCCCGGCCACGTGGCTCCGGTACGGCCATGGCGTTCGCATTGCGGTTCTGCTGGCCACGCGCGGTGGGGGAGGCCAGAACGCGACCGGGCCCGAGACGGGAGATGAACTCGAACGGATCCGGACCTTGGAAACCGAAGCCGGCTGCTCGCACTTCGACGCCGACGTCTGGTACCTGAACAGGCCGGATGCCGGCTATCGACGCTCTGCTGCGGAGACGTTCGCCGAGTGGGGACGCGAGCAGACGCTGCGCGATCTCGTCCGGCTGTTGCGGCGGATCAGGCCCGACTGCGTGGTGACGACGCATCATGCGGAGGAGTCGCACGGCCACGACCTCGCGCTCGTCGAACTCCTGCCCGAAGCCGTGGACCTGGCGGCGTCGCCCGAGTTCGTCACGGATCAGGCGCCGTTTCGTGTGCGCGGCCTCTTCTTGGGCGCGGGCAGCACGATCGACGCCGCCACTGTGCGCGTCGAGGGTGACCGGCTCGAGCCGGTGAGGGGGCTCGGGCTGCGCCAGCTCGCGTACCGCATCCTCCGCGACGCGCATCTGAGCCCAGGGCTCCCGGCACCGATCGACACGGTCTTCGAGCCGGAGCTGCGTTTGCAGCCGCGAACGACTGCTTCGTCGTCCGGTCGTGGGCGTCTTCCCCTCGGCTTGCCGTCCGTGTTCGAGCCCGACATCTGGCCCGGCAGCAGCGAGCGGGCCGCAGAACTCGAACGCGTGCTCGGTCGGTTGAAGGAGACTGGCGACGGCGCGGCTCCGACCACCGAGGCGGCGAAGCAGGCGACGCTGGAGTTGCGCCAGGAGATCGCAGTTCTCGGTAGTCCCGTGCCCGAGGCTTTGCGCGACGCTCGCGACCGACTGCGTCGCCGGCTTGCCGCCGCCGAGCGGCTCCTGCTTCTGTCGGCGAACGCGCAAATCGAGCTCGATGTACCGCCCGGCGCCGTGGCCGTCGGAGGAGAGGAACTCCTCGTGAACGTCCGAGTCCACTCGGCCGGGGACACACGCATCCCGGTTCGTGTCGACGGGCTCGGAGGTGTCATCGCGAAGTTCGAGGGCCTCGAGGAGGACGTTGCGCGGGGTGGCTTCCGCAACGGCGCGCGCGCGCAGATTGCGATCAGGATTCCTCTCGGCGAACAGGACGGATCCGATCCGATGACTCGCGCGTTCGCCGGCGATCGCTTCGATCCGCCCGTCCGCCTGCGCTTCTCCCTTCGTATCGCCGACATCGAAATCCCGGTCGACGTCACGGTCCCGGTGGAGCAGCGAGCGCCCGTCGAACTCTCGCTCGTGCCTCGGATGTTGCTTCTGCCATCGACTCGGCGCGAGGTGCAGTTCAGTGTCGGTGTGACGCGGCGCACGCGCTTCCCCGTGGTTGGACCGTTGGAGGTGCGAGCGCCGGCTGGCTACGTCGTTGCTCCCGACCAGCGCGATGTCTCCTTGACCGACGTTCGCGGCGATCTGTTCGGCTTCGCGGTCACCGTGCCGCCAGATCGCAACACGGGCGTGGACACGCTGCGCATTCGGCTCGGCTCGGTGAAGGTTGCGCTCCCGGTCCACACCGTCGACGCAAAGGTGCCGGAAGGGCTCCGCGTCGGACTCCTGCGCGGCCGCGACGACACGCTGCCCGGCATCCTGGGAGTCGGTGGGTTCGGTTTGCGATGGTCGGACCTCAGCGATGCCGACATCGCCGTCGCCGACCTGCGCGAGTTCGACACGATCGTGGTCGACGTCCGCGCCCTTCACGAACGACCGGCTGCGCGCCGAGCGTTTCGCCGCCTGATCGACTTCGCGGCTGCGCGCGGTCACCGACTCGTCGTCTTCTATCAGAAGGACGTCGAGTTCCACCCGTCCGGCGAGGGCTTCCTCGGCGCGCCGTTCCAGCCGTTCCTGGTCGGCCGCTCACGTGTGACTCGCGCCGATGCTCCGGTGCACGTACTGCGGCCCGACCATGTCCTGTTGAACCGCCCGAACCGCATCCTGCCGAGCGACTGGGACGGGTGGGACCAGGAGCGTGCCCTCTACCTGCCGAACGTCTATGCCAGTTCGTACGAGGAAATCCTCGCGATGAACGATCCGGGCCAACCCGGCGAACGCGGGACCCTCCTGTATGCGCGAACCGGGGAGGGCGAGTACGTCTACTGCGCTCTGGCTCTGTGGCGCCAGCTCAAGAAGCTGCATCCCGGTGCAGTCCGTCTCCTCGCGAACCTGCTGACGCCTTCGCCAGGTTTGTGATCAGGGCAGGCGCGGGAAACGCATCCGGGCGGACTTGCCGCGCACGAGCTTCACTTCGCGCGAGCCGCCGCTCCGGAGGATGTGCATGCCCTGCGCCGTGAGCAGCGAATAGTCGCCGTTGTCGTAGAGCAGCTCGAGCCGGATCGAGTCCAGGCACTCTTCGAGCAGGCGGATCTCGACGACGTTGCGAGCGCTGACCGACACCGTTGCGCCCTGCATGTTGACGTACTGGAGTTCCGACATGGAGACGATGGCAACGGGATCGTCGGGGAGCGGGCCTTGGCCCTGGGGGACCATGGCGAGCGCCGCGACGACGGGAAGGGGGAGAGCGAGGTGCCAGGCTTTCACGGGGATCTCCGGGTCGAAGTAGGAGGGCGGCTTTCGACGCCGCGAAGGCGGCACTATGACGGGCCTCCGCCCGTGATCCTGCAACAGATCTTCCGTCTCTTCGCGGGATCGTTTCTCGCCGTCTGCATGGTCGCGACGTCGTCTTGCGACCAGCCCCGGGAAGCGCCTGTTCCTGTGGTCGCCGAACGGCTCGCCGAGGTCGTGGCCGGAACGGGGGATCCGGATCCCTCGACGATCGAGGCGATCACCCGGGTGGTCGAACGAGAGGAACCGGCCGTGCGCGCGCTGTTCCGCGGGCGACCCGGGCAACGCTACTTCCTCCACGTGCACGCCGATCGTGCGCACCTTCCGGCGGCGCTCGCGGCGAATCTGCACGAAGACTCGCCGGGGTTCGCGATGCTCGGCACGCGCCAGATCCACGTGGTCTGGGGGGAGATGCAGCGAACGGGAGCCAGCATGCGCGGCGTCGTCGTCCACGAGATGGTGCACGAGCTGCTCGATCAGTTCGTCGCACCGCACGGCCGGGGGTTGCCGCGATGGTTCCACGAAGGCCTCGCGCAGACGGTCGCCGGCGACACCTACCTCGGCGCCAGGGAGGACGAGCTGGTGTGGCGCGCGGCGGCCGGCCGACTCGAATCGTTCGATTCGCTGCGGGCGTCGTTCCCAGCCGACAAGCCGACACTGCAGATCGCGTACGCTCAGAGCTACTCGTTCGTCGCGTGGCTCGTGCGTGAGTTCGGCATGGCAACCGTGCTCGACATCGCCGCCTCGGTCGACGCGACGACGTCTTTCGAGATCGCCCTGTCGTGGCGCACGAAGCGCTCGAGTCTCGACCTGAACACTGCGTGGCAACAGCATCTGCTGCACGGTTCGGGAGCGCCCTGGCGCGTCGCGTTCGATCAGTTCTTCAGCCTGCTGATGATCGGCGCGCTGCCGGTGCTGGTGCTGGCATTGATGCGTCGCCTCGCCGTCGATCGTCGGGCGGCGCGACGCCTCGAAGCAGCCGCGGTGGCGGAAGACGAAGCGGTTCGCGCGGAGACCCTCGGCGGAACGGCCGAAACGGCCCACACGGAAGAGCCCGGCGAGGAACGTCGCTCCGGCGGCGCGAGCGAGGTAAAAGGCGACGCGTGAATCCCAAGCCGACTTCACGCGCCATCGTGCTCACATTGTTCGCGGCCGCGATCGCCGGCGGCTGCACCGCGCACCAGCACTCCGTCGGGCTCGGTCCCACGGGCAGTGGTGAGATCGTCGCGCGTCAGTACTACTTCCTGTTCGGCTTCTTCCAGGTGAACGAAGTCGATGCCCAGCGCATGGCGGGCAATCTCACGAGCTACTCGATCGAAACGAAGTACGGACTGGTCGACATCCTGCTCGCACCGCTCCTGCTGCCCCTCTCGGCGACGTCGCGCACCGTGGTCGTGCGGACCTGACCGCATGGCGCTCGAACTCCAGTTCCTCGGCGCGGCGCGGCACGTGACGGGGACGAAGCACCTTCTCACCGTCGGCACGGACCGTGTGCTCCTCGACTGTGGCCTGGTCCAGGGACCTCGCCGCGTCGCGGACGAACAGAACCGCAAGCTCCCGATCGCCGGTCGGGACGTCGACATCGTCGTGCTGTCGCACGCACACATCGACCACTGCGGCGCGCTGCCGAGGCTCGTGAAGGACGGCTTCGCCGGGCCGATTTGGTGCACCGAGGCGACCGCCGACATGCTGCGGATGATGCTGCTCGACTCCGCGCACATCCAGGCGCAGGACGCGCGCCATCTGCGGAAGCGCGGGCACGACTTCGAGCCGCTCTACGATGCGGACGACGTCGAACGCACGCTGCGGCTCGTGAAGCGCGTTCCGTATCACCGCCAGTTCGAGGTCACGAAGCAGCTTCGCGTCGAGTTCCTCGACGCGGGCCACATCCTCGGCGCTGCGATCGTGGTGATGGATGTCGACGCCGACGGCAAGAGACGCCGCGTGGTGTTCACCGGCGATCACGGACGGAAGGACCTGCCCATCCTGCGCGATCCCGATGTGATGCCCGAATGCGACGTGCTCATCACGGAGTCCACGTACGGCGATCGAACGCACGCTCCGCGCGTCGACACGATGGCGGAGCTCGCGCGAGTGATTGCGGAAGAGCTGCACGATGGCGGCCGCGTCGTCGTGCCCGCGTTCGCCGTCGGCCGCACGCAGTCGGTGGTGCTGTTCCTCGGACAGCTGATGCGCGACGGGACCCTCCCGCGACTGCCCATCTGGGTCGATTCGCCGATGAGCAAGCAGGCGACGAAGATCATGCGCGCGCACCCCGACCTGTTCGACGCGGAGACACGCGCGCTTCTGAAGTCGGGCCACGATCCGTTCTTCTTCGACGGCGTGACCTACGTCGCGGACGTCGAGGAGAGCAAGTCGCTGAACCAGCAGCGATCGGGCGTCGTCGTGGCGGCATCGGGGATGTGCGAGGCAGGGCGCGTGCTGCATCACCTCTCGCAGACGCTGGGTCGCCGCGAAGACTGCGTGCTGATGGTGGGCTACCAGGCGCAGGGAACCCTCGGTCGTCGACTTCTCGATGGACAGAAGACGGTGACGATCTTCGGCGAGCCGCACGACGTGAGGTGCAAGGTGCGCTCGATCCCAGGTCTCTCGGCGCATGCCGACCATGTCGAGCTGATGGATGCGAGTCGCCACCTCGCCGGTCGCTGCAAGCAGGTCTTCGTCGTCCATGGCGAGGACGAGCCTGCGGAGGCCTACGCGGCGCACCTCCGCGAGCACGGGTTCCGCGATGTGCGTGTGCCCGCGAAGTACGAGCGCCACGAGATCCTGTGACCGTTCTCCGCTTCACCAAGATGGAGGGGGCCGGGAACGACTACGTCCACGTCGACGCGATCGAGGCGCCGTTGCCGTTCCCGCTCGAGCAGGCATCGGGCGTCGCGCGCCGCCTCTCCGACCGTCACTTCGGTGTCGGTGGTGACGGGCTGATCGTCATGGTTCGTGGTGAACGCGCACCGCTCCGCATGCTCATGTGGAACGCCGACGGTTCGCGCGGAGCGATGTGCGGCAACGGCCTTCGCTGCCTCGCGCGACTCGGCTTCGAACACGGCCACGTCCGGACGCGCGAGTTCGACGTCGAGACGGACTCCGGTCCGCGATCCTGCGAGATCCTCGCTTCAGGCGACGTGCGGACGGCGATGGGGGACGTGCGGTGCGGCGACCCTCGCGACGTCGACCTCGGCGGCTCGACGGTCCGGCTCGTGCCGGGCGACGCCGGCAACCCGCACGCGGTGGTCTTCGTCGACGACGTGGAGTGTGCTCCCGTCGAACGCGTCGGCGCCGCGCTGCAGAGCCATCGGGCGTTTCCGGACGGAGTCAACGTCGAGTTCGTTCAAGTCGTGTCGAGCGACCGTTTGCTGCAGCGCACGTTCGAGCGCGGCAGCGGCGAAACGCTGGCGTGTGGGTCGGGTGCTGCGGTCGCCGTCGAAGCCGCTCGTCGCCATCGACGCGTCGACGCGCAGGTGGTCACCGTTCAGCTGCGGGGCGGCACACTCAGGGTGTCGCGCACGGGGAGTGGTCTTGCGATCGAAGGCCCAGCTCTTACCGTCTTCCGCGGCGAGATCGAGTCACCTGGGCCTTTCCGGTGACACCATCCCGTTCGTTTCCCTTCGTCGAGGTGTGACCGTGGGCCCATTCGTCTGGATCCCGATCGGTGTCGTCGCGCTGATCATCTTTCTGTGGATCGTCATCTACAACGGGCTCGTCTCCCGTCGCAACGAGACGAAGAACGCGTGGAGCCAGATCGATGTGCAGTTGAAGCGCCGCTACGACCTGATCCCGAATCTCGTCGAGACGGTGAAGGGCTACATGAAGCACGAGCGCGAGACGCTCGAAGCAGTCATTCGTGCGCGCCAGACCTGCGTCGACCTGAAGAACGCGGGCAACATCGGCGACCTCGTCAAGGCCGAAGGCGCGCTCACCCAGTCGCTGCGCGGACTGTTCGCCGTTGCAGAGAGCTATCCGGACTTGAAGGCGAACCAGAACATGCTGAGCCTGCAGGAAGAGCTCAAGTCGACCGAGAACCGCGTCGGCTTCGCACGCCAGGCCTACAACGACGCCGTGATGCGCCTCAACAACTCGATCGAACAGTTTCCCGCATCGGTCGTGGCGGGCATGGGCGGCTTCAAGCAGGCCGAGTTCTTCGAGGTCGAGGCACCGGAAGAGCGCAAGGCCGTGAAGGTCTCGTTCTGACGGCCATGAGTCGCGCCGCCGCAGCTCTCGCGCTGCTCGCCTGCGTCGCGACGACGAGCGAGCGGATCCGGGCCCAGGACGACGCGTTCGCGGTTTGTGAGACCTGGCTCGCGGCGGAACAGCCGACGCGCGCGCAGCTCGACACCGCGCTCGATCGACTGCTCGCCGAAGCGGCGACGGGATTCGAGTGGCTCGGCCGCGCACGGAGCGCGGCCGGTCCGGACGACTCCGCGCGGCGCAAGACGATCGAATCGCTGGCCACGCACGCGGTCGTCGAGTTCGTGCGCCGGCAGCAGCGGGCCGGTGTTCGCTACGCGGGGCAATACGCGGCACTGTCCAAGCTGGAACCGTTCGCGGGGGAACTGCTCTTCTCGCTCCTGCTCGAGACGCCCGCGTGGTTTCCCCACACGCATCGGGCACGCCTCGTACCCGCACTGCGCGACCTGTTTCCGCGCGCGCCCAGCGAAGCTCGGCTCGTGCAGGTCGCGACGCTCGCGAAGAGCTCCATCGAGCCGGAGGACCTCGTGCGTGCGCTCGACGGACTCTCGTGGCAGTGGGGGGACAAGCAGGCGGCGCAGGCGCGGATCGACGAGCTGAAGCGGGCGAGCGCGGAAGGAGACGTCGAGGAGCGCGTTCGCGTGATGCTCGACCTCGCCGAACTCTGGTACGACCTTCGTGAGTATCGATCCGCCGCGGCGACGCATCGGGCGGTGCTCGCGTTGGCGCACGGATCCTCCGTGGTCCTGAGGCCTGCGCACCACTACGCGTCGGCCTGCGCGCACGCCTTGAGCGGCGACGTCGAACAGGGCATCGCCGCGCTGCAGCGCTGTGCCGCTGCGCAGGCGGATCCCGGCACCGACGCATCCCACCGTCTCGCGAGAGCCCTGTGGGAGAAGGACCCCGAGATCGCGGTGCTGCGCAGCGACCCCCGCTACGCGAAGATCTGCGCCGAAGCGTTCGGCGCGGCCCCGAGTCCCGAACCGGCGGAGAAGGCGCGGCGCTGACCTTGGGTCCCTCCGTCTCGCTGTTCCTCGGTCTCGTCGTCGTCTTCGCTGCGCGCGAGGTCGATCCACCCGTGCCGGGCAGCGGCTCGTGGCCCGTCCTCCTGCTCCACCTGCCCCTGCTCGCGGCGCCGTTCCTGCTGGCGCGGCTGGCACGCAACCTGCTCGTGCGCGAGCTGACGACCGGGCGACGCGCATCCGTGCCGCCCCGCGCGCTCCTCCGTCTCTCGGTGTGCGCGACCCCGCTTGCGTGCTGGGCGTTCTGCATGTCCGGCGGGTGGGGCGACATCGGATCGCGCCTCGCGGGATCGAGCAGCTTCGTCGACATGATGCTCCTGCTGGCGCCGCTGTACGTCGCGGAGGTACCGAGACTCGTCACGGCAACGCTCGCGGAGACGCTCGTCGAAGTGGCCGGACAAGTCGGCCCGGGCCGGATCGTGGATCGTTCGGCGTTGCCGGGGCCGGCAGAACTCGCCCCGTCGGTTCGCGTGCGGCTCAGTTGGCCGATCCTGCTGTTGATGCCGTGTGCGCTGTTCGGCCTCGGACTCGACCTGCTCCAGCTCGATCGACGCGCACAGAGCTTCTTCCTCGCCACCTCGCCGGGCGGTGCCATCGGCGCGCTGCTCTTCTTCTTCGCGGCGGCTTCGCTGTTGCCGCTCTGGTTCCGTGTCGCGTTCGGAGTCGTGAACGGCCTGCCCGAGCCGATCGGCAGCAGACTGCGACAGACCGCGGTGGCGCTCGGGTTTCCGGGTTCGCGCGTGCTGCTGCTCCCGACGGCGAATCGTGCGATGAACGCCGCCATGGTCGGGCCGCTGCCGTTCGGCCGTTTCCTGTGTCTCACGGACGGCATCCTCGTCTCACTCGATGCGGAGTCCCTGTCCGGCGTCGTCGCTCACGAGATCGGGCACGCGAAGCGCGGCCATCCGCTGCTGCTCTTGACGTTCGCGATCGTGATCCCGGTGCTGTTGCCGCCCATCCTCGGGCTGTGGGAAGTCGGCGAGTTCGACGCGCTGACGAAGGCGGTCATGGCGCTGCTGGCGCTCGTGTTCGTCTGGTCGATCGTGAGGACGGTGGCGCATCGGTTCGAGCACGAAGCCGATGCCACGTCGGTCCGCGCTCTCGGTGCGGGGCCGTGCTCGCGCGCACTGAAGACCGTGTGCAGTCTCGCGATGCCCGTGTCACGCGGACTCTTCCGTCGCGTGTTCAGCCTTCACCCGGAGGAGGCTGACCGCTGGGACTTCATGGCGCGTTACGAGTCGGACGAGGCTTTCCGTCGACGCTTCGACGAACGCGGCGTGGCGCTGCGCAGCCTGACGGTGGCGCTCTTGGCCATCACGGCGTTCGGCGCCGGCGCCGCCTGGGTCGTCGAATGGCCGTACGAACGCGCCATCTGGGCCTTCCGCAGCGGTGACTTCCGCAGCGCGCAGAAACACGTCGCCACCGTCGGTGACGAAGTGCCCGAGCGTTGGCACGAGACCTGGCAGCGCTTGCGGGAGGAGTTGCAGGTGGCGACGGAGATCGCGCCGGCCGCGACGGAATGGGAGACCGCGCGTCGCGAGATCGCGGCGAAGGCCTTTCCGCGCGCCGTCGAGGTGTTGCGCGCCAACGGCCCGGCCGCGGCAGCGCCCTGGTTCGCCCTCGCGCGGGAAGTCGACGAGTCGGCGCTGTGCGGCGCGTTGCACGAGTTCTGTCGCGCGACCGACGACGTGCATCGCGAGAGGGCGCGTCAGGTCGTACGTCGCCTCGGGCCACCGCCGGGCCTCGAAGTCGTGTTCGCGGATTGAGCGGGATCCTTCCCCGCGCCGCGGGGTGCGGGGCACTAGTAGCGGTTCACTTCCACGGCCCAGCTGGTCGCCTTGCGCCAGACTTCGTTGCCGCGGCGGTCGAACTCGCGGACGTACTGGTTCTCGGCGACGAGCGTGTTGCCGTTCGGCAAACGATCCGCATCGCTCGGGGAGCTGAGGCCCGTGAGTTGCCACACCACGCGGCCATCGCGGTCGACTTCGATGACCAGACCCTTGTTGCGCTGCGTGATGAGCGTGTTGCCGTTCGGCAGGCGGTCCGCGTCGTGCACGTTGGGCACGTCCTTCATCTCCCACACGACCTCGCCGGCGGGACTCACTTCGAGCACCCGATCCTTCAGCATGTCCGCGATCAGCGTGTTGCCGTTCGGCAAGCGATCCGCGTCGTACGGCCGGATGTCCTTCGCGTAGCTCCAGACGACCCTCTTGTCGGGCGAGACCTCGATGACGCGGCTGCCGAACGTGTCGGCGATCAGCGTGTTGCCGTTCGGCAGCCGATCGGCGTCGTACGGATTCTTGAGCTCCTCGTACGCCCAGACCGTCTTGCCCTTCCGGTCGACCTCCTGGACGCGGTTGATCGCGAACTCGGTGATCAGCAGGTTGCCGTTGTCGAGGCACTCGGCGTCCCATGCGCCGAACACGTCGTTCATCTCGAACACCACGCGGCCCTGTTCGTCGACCTCGAACACGCGGTTGTCGCTGTAGTCGGCGATCAGCGTGAATCCCCACATCGCGCCGCCGCCGACGCCCGTCTCGATCCGGGTCACCGCGGTCAGCGGGAGCACCGCTGCGCCGGCGATCGGCAGGACCACCGCCAGGTGGTCGGACGAAGAGTCGGCCACGAAGCCGATCAGTCGTTCGCCGCCGACGAGGTCGACGCGCGAGTAGGTCGTCGCGTCGCTCTCGACGACCCGCGGCCGCTGCAGCAGGAGACCGCTCACGTCGGTCAGTGCGACTTCGGTGCGCCCGCCGGAAAGCACGTCGACCGTCGCCTTGCCGTCCGCGACCCCGGTCACCCGACCGTCGACGAACGTCCCGTCGCGCCGCCGCACACGATCGTGTTCCACCGAGGCACCGACGAGGCGATCGAGTTCGGGATCGAGGGCGAGCCCCTGCACTTCGCGGCGCGGGATCGAGAGCGTGCCGAACCACGGCGACACGATGCGCACGGTTTCGGCGTCCACGCCGACGAGGTCGCCCATCAGCAGGCTGCCCTGGTTCAGGAAGATGCGCGGCTTCGTCGCGGGCTGCGGAGGATGGTCGGGGAACTCGATCGTGTCGCAGTCGGCGAACGACAGTTCGGCCGCGGGAAGCTGTTCGAAGACGCCGATCGCGAGCTGCGAGTCGCCGAAGAAGCCGCCGAACGTGCCCGGCGCGATGGTCCGGTCCGGCAGCGTGAAGCGTGCGTTCACCTTGCCGCCCTTCTCGGGCGCGACGATCGTGGCGCCGGCGGCAACCACGGGATCCGTCGACTTGGCGAGTTCCTGCAGCAGAGCCGTGGCGTCGGGGTCCGAACCGTGCGAGTGCAGTGCCCGCACGATCGCCATGATCTCGGTTCGCGACGGCTTCGCGCCGGAGACGTCGTCGCCTGCGGGCTTCGGATCGAGCAACTCACGGCACAGCGATGCGGCCTTCGGTGAGTGCATGCGGCCGAGAGCCGACAGCGCAGCGAGACGATGCACGCCGCCCTTCCAGGCCACCATCTGCGCGACCGCCGTCGCGTCTTCGTCGCCGCCGAGCTTGCCGAGCGCACGAATGGCACCGTCCACGATCGACGAGTCCGTGTGGCCGAGGGCGCTGCGCAGCGCGCGCGACAGCCGCGGGTCGGCGTCCCAATAGAGCGCCGTCGTGACGAGTCCGCGCACGAGCTGGCGTTCGCGATCCTCGGCCGCCGTTCCCTTGGCCCCGAGCGCATCGAGGATCCGTGCACATCGGATGCTCTGCTCGAGGACGTCGAACTTCTCCTTCTTCTGTTCGATGACGGCACGGGCCGGGCCGCCGATGTCGATCAGCGTGCGCTCGGCGTCCTCGCGAACCTGCCAGCGCGGGTCGGCCAGCTGGTCGAGCAGCTGATCGATCTTCAGGCGGTACTCACGGTGGTCGCCGTGCAGGCGGGCAACCATCGCCGGAAACACGTCCGCCTTGTGCTGCAGCAGGGCGCCGACCTGACCGAGCCGGTCCTCGAGCACTCCGGACTGGAAGCCCGCGGCTTCCGTGCCGAGCTTCTCCGCCGACCATTCCTGCGCCCGCGCCGAAGCGAGAACTGCGACAGCAGCAACCAGGACCCGCCAGGACATCGAGGACATCGTCATGCAGTCTAGAGGAACGGGCCGGAGGACGAGCGGGTGCGGTCGCCACCTCCACTGGCGGGCGCGTTTCCCGCATGGTCGAGATCGCCGTCGACCGTGGCAGCCGCCGGAGTTTCTGGTTCACGGAAGGCTCCGGGGTCTCGCTGCGTCTCGGATCGCCCCGTAGATTTCCACTGACCCCTCGTGGCCTGGCCGTCGTTGGGACGGGCACCCGACCATTTCCGAGACCCCCCGGCCGCGGCCGGACCCGCCAACCGAACGGACCGAAGGCCGTGCACGATCGCTTGCCGTACCGTACGTGGGCGTGGTCGTCGCTTGCGACCCTGGCGGCCGCCCTGCCGGCCCAGGCCCGGGTGAGGCTCTTGCCACCGGCAACGCCAACGCCGGCGAGCGCCCCGGCGAGCCAGGATCCGGACGACCCCGGGGTCCAGGTCGAGATGTTCGAGAACCCGACTCTCGACCGCTTTCTCCGCCGCGCCCAGGACTTCCTCGGCCGCAACGAGTTCGCGCAGGCGATCCGCGTGCTCCAGGACGTGATCGAAGGGAAGACCTCGGAGATCGTGGGCGATCTGCCGCCAGCAGCCCCGGTTGCGCCGGTTCCGCCGACGTCTCCGCCTGCTCCGAAAGAACCCCCGGTGCGAGATGCCAACCCGACTCCCGACGCGAGACAGTCGGTGTTCTCGTCCGACGGGCGCCTGTTCCGCCCGGTGCGGCGCCTGTGCCACGAACTGCTCGCCCGGCTTCCCGCGGTCGGCCTCGAGTTGTACCGGGCGTCGTTCGAAGGCGCCGCGAACGACATGCTCGAAACCGCGATCGCGGATGGCTCGACGAGTGCCCTCGAAGCCGTCGTGACGCGCTACTTCGTGACGCTGCCGGCGGGACGCGCGATGGCGTTGCTGGCGGACCGGCTGATGCACGAGGGTCGGCCGCGCGCGGCGGTGCAGGTGCTGCGCGACCTGATCGACGTCTATCCGGCTGAGAATCGCCGTCGCCTCGGAATCAGCGACGTTTGGTGCGGCTTCAAGATGGTGTTGTGCCTGCGTCTCGCCAACGACCCCGGCGCCGCGCATGCCGCCGCGGTCCAGCTCGCCGAGAAGTTCCCCGGCGAGACGCTCCGCATCCTCGGCGAACTGCAGGCAATCGCCGACCTTCCGAAGAGCGAGATGCTCGGCCTCGAGGCCGTGACCGCCGCCCCGCGGCCCGCCTCCGACCCGGTGTCGTGGTTGTCGCCGACGACCGAGGAGCTCGTTCCTCTGTGGCAGTACCGGTTCCGCAACCCGGACCCGTACCGCGACCCCAAGGCGACGAACGAGAACAACCGCGTCACGGCGTTCTTCGACGAGTCGAATCGTGCCGTGTCGATGCCGTTCGCGAACCGCTACGGCGGCGGCTCCTGGGTCTCGTTCGAGAACGTTGTGCCCGGCGGGCTGCCGCGAGCGTTGTTCTTCGAACACTTCCGCCTTCGCGTCGCGGACGTTCTCGGCGGCCTCATGGCGGCGCAGGGGGACCAGCCGGACGACGCGCCGGCCGCGCGTGAGAACCACCCGAGGATCCGCATCGCGACGAGCGACTTCGCCCTCCTGCGTCCGGTCGAGGACGAGGAGCGCTGCTACGCGATCATCGGGTATCGCGGCAAGACCAGCGCGAGCACCGACGTGCTGAAGGCGAGCGAGCTGGTCGCCTATCGAAGGGGCACGCTGGACCGCGCGTGGTCCTCGACACAGTGGATGGAAGGCGAAGGCGGGCTTCGCGACGTGACATTCCTCGCAGCGCCGACCGTGAGCGGCGAGCGGCTGCTTCTGCCCGCGATGCGCCGCCGCGGCTTCTCGCTCGAGTGCCTCGATCGCTCCACGGGCCGCCCGCTCTGGAACGTGCGCCTGCACGCGGGCGGCTCGCAGTTCTTCAAGCCGCCGGGGATTCCGGTCGTCGTCAGCGCCGGCACCGCCTTCGTTGCGACGAACGCGGGCTGCATCGCGGCGGTCGATTCGTTCACGGGCGACCTTCGGTGGATCCGCCGCTACGAACGCACCGATCCGCAGCGCCCCGTGCGTCGCTCGTCGACCCGCTCGCGCGAAGAGGAGATGGCGTTCTCCGCGTTGTTCCAGCAGGCGGAGCTGCCCGGGTTCCTGCCGAGCGACCTCATCGTCGTGAACGGGACCATCGTGTTCGCGGCGTGCGACTCGAACCTGGTGATGTGCCTGGACGGCGCGACCGGTCAGCCGCTGTGGTACGTCGACGGCTCGACGCGCCACGTCCCGTTCAAGCCGCTGCGCTCGCTGGTCGGTATCGCGAACGGCGACCTGTTCGCGCTCGGCGATCGCCACCTCGTTTGCATCGGCCTCGAAGGCGGTCTCGTGAAGTGGCAGCGCGAACTGCCGCCGGCGACCGCGACGACGGGCACCCGCGGGCGCGGCGTCGTCGTCGGCGACGAGGTCGTCCTTCCCTCCGAAGGCGAATTGCTCGTCTTCGACACGGCCGGTGTGCGGCCGATGCGGCGGATTCGTCTGCCGTCGTTCGATGCCAGTCGCGATCCCCTCGGCGGACCGTGCACGTTGTCGTCGCAGGGACCCTGGCTCGCGATCGGTTATCCGGGCGGAGTCGAACTGCTCAGTTCGCGCGCAGCGTTGAACGACGTCGCCGAGTCGTGCCACGATCCGCTGACGAAGGCGGATCTGCTCATCGCGGCTCGCGACGGTGCTGCCGCCGAAGCGCTGCTGGCGGCGACCCTGCGCGGCGGCGTCGACGCCTCCCGGCGCAGTGTGTTGGCCGAACGACTGCTCGGTCTCGTTCGCGACCGTGCGCTCGCCGTTGCGCGCGCCGGCGACCTGCGGACCGCGCTCGCGGTGCTCGATGCGGTGCAGGACCTGATGGCGGGTCGGGAGACGCGGTTGCGCTGGCACCTGGCGCGCCTCGATCTGTGCAAGGCGACGGGCAATCCGAGCGCGCTCGAACGGGAACAGATCCGTCTGTACGACCTGATGGAGGGAAGAGGATGAATCGCACGCTCTCTTCGGTTCTCGGAGCCATCGCCGTGTCCTTCGCCGCACCCAGGGCGCAGGACGTCTATCCCCCGGGAGTCAACAAGGAGATCCACGAGGCGACCCAGCGCGGCATCGCATGGCTCGAGCGCAACCAGGCGAACGACGGCAGCTGGCGAAGCGCAGGCGGATACGGCACGTATCCCGCGGCGATGACCGGGCTCGCCGGGATGGCGTTGCTCGCTGCAGGCTCGACTCCGACGCGCGGCCGCAACTACGGCGAAGTGAGGCGTGCCACCGACTTCCTGCTGAAGCACGCGGATCCGAACACGGGCGTGGTGTCCGTTCCCCAGGAAGAAGGGCGGAGCATGTACGGGCACGGCTTCGCGACGCTCTTCCTCGCGTCCGTCTTCGGCATGGAGGAGGATCAGCGCAAGCACGAGAAGCTGAAGCGTGTGCTCGACAAGGCGTGCACGCTGATCTCGTCCTCGCAGTCGTCGGCTGGCGGCTGGATCTACACACCGGACAGCAACGGCGACGAGGGCAGCGTGACGGTCACGCAGATGCAGGCCCTGCGCGCCTGTCGAATGGCGGGTATCGTCGTCGACAAGAAGACCGTCGACAGGGCGATCGATTACATCAAGCGCTGCCAGAACGCGGACGGCAGCATCCGCTACAGCCTCTCTTCGGGCGGCGACGGCCGTCCGGCGATCACCGCAGCGGGCGTCGCGGTCCTCTACAACGCCGGCGTCTACGACGACCAGCCGTTCGTCGACAAGGCGGTGCGCTACTGCAAGCGCGAGATCCAGGTCACCGTCGACAACACCGGCCACCACTTCTACACGCAGCTCTACTGGAGCCAGGCGCTCTACCAGCGCGGCGGGCAGGACTGGACCGACTACTACGCGAAGGCCGCGGCATACCTGATGAAGCAGCAGCGCAAGGACGGCTCCTGGGAAGGCGACGGCGTGGGCCAGGTGTACGGAACCGCGATCGCACTGATCATCCTGCAGCTCCCCTACTCGCTCGTTCCCATCTACCAACGGTGAGCCGGGCGCCCTGATGTTCGCCATCGCGTTCCTGAATCCGGTGCTGCTCGCGGCGCTGCCCCTGTGCGCCGTGCCGATCGTCATCCACCTGCTCAACCGTCGCCGCTATCGGCGCGTCCCGTGGGCGGCGATGGAGTACCTCCTCGCGGCGATGAAGCGGAATCGCAAGCGATTGCGGATGGAGCAGTGGCTCGTGCTGCTCCTGCGCACGCTCGCGGTGCTGTTCCTCGTGGCGCTCGTGGCGCGACCGCAGCTCGGCGGCGGCGGCGGATTGCTCAGCACACGCACGCACCACGTCGTCCTGCTCGACGACAGCGCCTCGATGACGCAGCGCACCGGCAGCACGACGCTGTTCGACAAGGCGCAGGACCGTCTGCGAGTACTCGTCGAGGACCTCGGGCAGCGTCGCGGCGGCGACATCCTGTCCGTCGTGCGCACGAGCCGTCCCACCCAGCCGGACCTGTGGGCCCAGCGCATCGGTCCGGAGACTGCGCGCCGCGTGACGACGATCCAGAAGGAGTGGACCGTCGGCGACGGCGCACCGGACCTCGGGCAGGTGCTGCATGCCGCCGTGAAGCGCGCAGTCGAAGTGACCGACGCGGCGCGCACGGAGTATCTGCTGGTCACCGACCAGCGCTCGAGCGACTGGGCCTCCGAGGACGACAAGCCGAAGGCGACGATGCTCGCCGCACTCGCCGCCATGCGCGGCGACGACCGCCTCTCCGTGCTCGCGGTCGGCGGACAGAACGCGAACGTCGGCGTCGTCGACGTCAGGCTGCTCGATCGACTGACGATCGCCGGAGTGCCGGCGAATCTCGCCGTCGACGTGCTGAACCTCGGGCTCGACCCGATCCCCGCGGGCTCCGTTGCGGTCGAGGTCGACGGCCAGAGCCGCGTTTCGCTCGCGGTGCCGGCGCTCGCGCCGGGCGAACGCGTGGCACTGCCGATCGGCCACACCTTCCATCAGGCCGGTTTCCACCGCTTCGAAGCGCGGCTGGAACCGACCGAGACGTACCCGCTCGACGACCGCCGCACACTCGTGCTCGACGTGCGCGCGAAGAGCCGCGTGCTCCTCGTCGACGGCCAGCCCGACGAAGAGGACGGCGAGACCTTCTATCTGCAGGCCGCGATGGACATCCCGGAGTCGGGCATCGAACCGGTCGTGGTGACCGAGACGGCGCTCGCCGAGACCGACCTCGCGTCGTTCGATCTCGTGTGGTTGTGCAACGTGCAGGCGCCGTCGCCCGCCGTTTGTCAGCGGATCGAGGCGTGGGTTGCCAACGGCGGCGGCCTCGTGATCGCCTGCGGGAACCAGGTCGATCCGGGGCGCTACGACGAACTGCTCTGGCGCGACGGCAACGGGTTGCTCCCTGCACAGCTCGGCGAGATCGGCGGCGATCCCGACAAGCCCGAACCGGCGGCCCTCGTCGGCAAGGATCATCCGGTGTGCTCGGGTGTCGCGGAGGTGATGGAGAT
Organism: uncultured candidatus Brocadiaceae bacterium; assembly: GCA_964538915.1. GTDB lineage: Bacteria > Planctomycetota > UBA1135 > UBA1135 > UBA2386 > JAEUHQ01. Next base: position 30,694 of record CAZIFB010000041.1, read on the forward strand.
CCTGGTCGCGAACGTCGTGCTCGTGAAGCGCTGGCTCGGCGTCGTCGAGGATCCGAAGCATCCTCCTTCCGTCGTGATCCGTGTGCGCGACAACGAAGGGCCGCCGCTGCTCGTCACCCGCGCGTTCGGCGGCTCGGGCGGGCAAGTCGCGCTGTTCACCGTGACCGCCGACAAGTTCTGGTCGAACCTTCCGAGCACGGACCTGTTCGTCGTGCTGAGCAACCAGCTCCATCGCTTCGCGGCGAAGCGCGCCGATCCTTCGGGGGACAACCTGCTGCCGGCCGGCAGCTACCGCTTGCAGATCGATCCGGCCACTCACCGCGCCGATGTGACGGTGCGCACGATCGGCGACGCCGACGAACGCACGTTCACCGCGACCGAGCTGCCCGGGACCCCGGGCCAGGCCGCGCCGGCAGCGCCGCAGCCGCTGTCCCTCGTCGTGCCGATGAGCGAACTGCGGCGCGTCGGTCCGTACGAGGTCGAACTGTCGCGCCACGACGGAGCGCCGGATCGGCGCCTGTTCGCGCGCAATGCGCCGACCGCGGAGAGCCGCCTCGTCGGTTTCCTGCCGTCGTCGTTCGCGCGTCTCTATCCGAGCGAACTGCACACGCGTGTGACGTTCGCCGCCGCCGACGGAGCTCTCGCCGCGGAACGTGGGGAGGGCGAGCTGTGGAAGATCCTCGCGTTCGGGCTGCTCGCCGGCCTCGTCCTCGAGTCCCTGCTCGCATGGAGGTTCGGTCGCCGCTGACGCGACGGGAGACGCATGGACGAGATCCTCCGTTGGCTGTGCGAGTGGAAGGGCATCGCGGTCGAGCCCGGGGCGGAGCTGCAGTTCGAGCTCACGAATTTCCCGAGCGGCGGCCTCGGCATGCTCGTCCTGCTCGGCTGCGCGCTCGCGATCCTCGGCGTCGCGCTGCTCTACCGTCGCGACGGCAAGAACCTGACGACGCCGCAGCGCGTGGTGCTCGCGGCGCTACGGGCGCTGGCGATCCTCGCCGTGATCGGGCTCCTGCTCGAACCGAACATCGTCACCGTGAAGCGCGAGACGCGCCCCGGTCACACGATCCTGCTCGTCGACACGTCGCAATCGATGACGCACCAGGACGCCTGGCGCCGCGACGAGGTGCAGGATCTCGCCGCGGGATGGCGGGCGATCGGCATCGCCGATCCGGCTGCAGCTACGCGTCTCGATCTCGTGAAGGCGCTCCTGTCGCGCGGCGACGGCGAGCTGGTGCGAAAGCTCGCGCAGAAGAACCAGGTGCAGGTCTACGGGTTCGCGGGCACGCTCGAGCAACTGCCGCTGCTGGCGCCTCCCACCAACGGCGCGCAGCCCGGTGACGCGCCTCCCGCCGAGGCTCCGGCCACGGATGGAACGCCGCGCATCGACGTCGGCAAGCTGGTTGCGGACGGCCGCGCCACGAACCTGGGCGGCGCGCTGCGCACCGCGCTGGACCGGAGTCGCAACAGCGAGATCGCCGCGGTGGTCTTCGTCACGGACGGCCGTCGGACTGCCGGCCCGCAGGCGGCCGAGATCGTGCGCCTGCTGAACCAGCGGAAGATCCCGCACACGTTCGTGCTCGGCGTCGGCGATCCGGCGGAGACGCAGTCCGTGTCGCTGGTTCGCTTCGAAGTGCCCGAGAAGGTCTTCCAGCACGATCCGTTCGCGATGAAGACGACCGTCGCGCAACAGGGCTACGACCAGCGAACCGTCACCGCACGCCTGCTCCGAATCGACGAGAAGGGTGCGCAGCAGGTCGTCGCGACGAAGCAGGTGGAGATCGGCGGCGACCGCGACGAGACGCTGATCGAGTGGAAGGACCTGTCGATCGACACTCCAGGTCGCTACCTCTACCGCGCCGAGATCCAGCCACCGGACGGCGAGCCTGCAACCGCCGAACGACACACCAAGACCGCCGCGGTCGAAGCGCTGGGCGAACGCCTGCGTCTGCTGCTCGTCGCCGGCGGGCCGGCGCACGAGTTCCAGACGCTGCGCAGCCTGTTCCTCCGCGACAAGACCATCGACGTCTCGTCCTGGCTGCAGAGCGCGGACGCCAAGTTCCCGCAGGACGGCGACGAGGGCGCGCGCATCGAGACGCTGCCCGAGGATCGCAAGCAGCTCGACCCGTACGACGTCGTGGTGCTCGTCGACCCCAACCCGGCGAGGCTGTCGAAGCAGTTCTGTGAAGCGTTGCAGCAGCACGTCGTCGACGGCGGCTGCGGGCTCTGGTGGGTTGCCGGCGAGAAGCACTCGCTCGAGGCGATGCGGCCGACGGCGATCACCAAGCCGCTCGTCGATCTTCTGCCGATCGTGCCGGACATGGACAGGGCGGAGCGTGTGCTCGGGCTCGGTCTCGCGTACCCGCGCGCCTGGCGATGGGCGCTCGCCCCCGAGGGCGAAGAAGGGCTCGGTCAGAAGCTGACGCGCATCGGCGAGACGCGCGACGAGAGCCGCCTGTTGTGGAGCCGCCTCCCCGGCCATCACTTCTGGTTCCCGGCGCTGCGCGCCAAACCCGTGGCGGTCGTGGTCGCCGAGCACACGAACCCCGAGTTCCGGCGCAACGGCCGTGGCATGCCGATGATCGCCGTGCAGAACGTCGGCGCCGGTCGCGTGATGTGGATCGGCACCGACGAGACGTACCAGTGGCGCTCGCTGTACGAAGACGCGTTCAACCGCTTCTGGGTGAACGGCGTGCGCTACCTCTTCGAGGGGCGGCGACAGGCCGGCAACAGCCGCCTTCGCCTGCTGGCGAGCGACGAGAAGGTCGAACTCGGCGACGCGATCGAGATCACCGCAGAGGTCAAGGACGAGTCGTTGCAGCCGTTGATCGCCGACTCGTTCTCCGTCGCGATCGAGCGCGACGACGGGAGCGAGACGATCGCGCTGGCTCCCGTCGAGGGCGCGCCGGGCAGCTACTCGGTGCGCCTGCGGCCGACTCGGCTCGGTGCCCACCGAGTGCGACCCGCGCAGCCGATGGGCAAGAACGTCGAGGTGTCCTTCCAGGTCACGCCGGCGCTCGTCGAACGGCAGGGTCCGATGGATCGAGCCGAACTGACGGCGATCGCCAAGGCCATCGGCGGCGAGTTCTTCGCAACGCCCGGAGCCCTGCTCGAGGCCGTCGATCGTGTGCCGTCGCGTTCCGCCACCGACACGTTCCGCACTCCGCACGCGATGTGGGACGGCTGGCCGACGGTTGCGTTCATCCTCCTCGTGCTCTCCATCGAGTGGCTGCTGCGCAAGCAGTTCAACCTGCTATGAGCGACACTGCCATCGAACGTGTCGGGCCGTCCGCGGCGCTCGGCGAAGCGCCGCACAGCCTCGCGCGCCTGCGCTCTCGCGCGCGCAGCGGCATCTGCATCGAAGCGCTCGGATTGGTCGGGATGCTCGCGATCGCGTTCGCGCTGCCGAGTTTCCTCACCGACCGCAGTCTGCGCCTCGAGTGGCCGTTCCGCTTCGTACTGCTCGGAACCTTCGTCGCGGTGGTCGCGCGTGTGCTGCAGCGGCGGCTCTTCTCACCGCTCGGTGTGCATCTCACGGACGACGAGATGGCGCTCGCGGTCGAACGGCGTTCGCCCGACGTGAAGCAGGCGCTCATCAGTTCGCTGCAGTTCGACCGCGACCTCGCAACGGGCCGATCGTCGCCGGACTCCGCCGAGCTCAAGGCCGCGGTCGTGGCACAGCTGCGGGAGCGCGCGGCCGCCATCCCGTTCGGCCGCGCGATCGACGGGAAGCGTGTGCGGCGGTTCGGGCTGGCGTTCGCCGCGGCGATCGCCTTCTTCGGCTCCTGGGGAGCGGTTTCGCCGTCGACGCTCTCGCTCTGGGCGCGTCGCAACGTGCTGTTGTCGAACGTCGACTGGCCGCGCTACACGAGCCTCGCGTTCGCCGACGTTGCCGATGCGACGATCCGGCTGCCGCAAGGCGATCCTGTCACGGTCCGCGTCACGGTGACCGGACCGGTACCCGACCAGGTGTTCGTCGACTACGAGTTCCGCGGGGGTGAGAGCGGCACGGAGCCGATGAGCCGCACCGGCGACCGGGAGTTCGTGTGGACGCTCGACACGGTGCTCGGCGACCTGGCTCTGCACGTGCAGGGCGGCGACTCGCTGCCGATCGACCTCGGGATCACGGTGGTCGAACGACCACGCATCGAGGGACTGACGATCCGCGTCGCCTACCCGGACTACATGGAGCGCGATCCGGACAACGTGCCCGCCACCGAGGGCGAAGTACGGCTGCCGCGCGGCGCGAGGCTCACGATCGACGGGCGCAGCCACAAGCCGATCGACGAAGCATTCCTCCTGTTCGGTACCGACGAGAAGACGCAGCTCGAACGCGCCGGGGATGGACATGCATTCCACGGCGAGTTCGCGCCGGCGGGTTCCGGCCTGCTCGTCGTCGACGTGATCGATCGCGACCGGCTCGGATCGGGAGCGCCGCCGAAGGTGATGCTGCGTGTCGGCGACGACAAACCGCCGACGATCGACTTCCGCCTGCGCGGCATCAGTTCGTCGATCACGGCGCACGCACGCATTCCGGGCGACCTGAAGGTGAAGGACGACTTCGGACTGCGCGAGGTGCTGGCATGGACGCGCACGGTGATCGAAGTCACCGCCGAAGTCGGCCCGGACGCCACGGCGCCGAAGCCGGTCGAGGAGCCCTTCGCGAAGGCGACGGCGACCTTCGGCGCCGCGCTCGAACGGAGTGCGCTGCGCTACGAGACGACGGCCACCGTCGACCTCACGCAGTGGAACCACGTTCCCGACGAGAGCGCGAAGGACAACCCGATCCGACCCGGCATGCTGTTCTCGCTGCGTTTCGTCGCGAAGGACAACTTCGGTCCCGGTGATCCCCACGAAGGATCGGGCGAGACCTTGACGTTCCGCGTCGTGACCCGCGAGAAGCTCGTCGAGGAACTGCGTCGCCGCCAGGTCGAGCAGCGCGAAGAGCTGAAGCGGCTCGCGGACGAGATCCAGACCACACAGCTCGAGCTGCGCGACACCGCCAATCCGGCGCAGGCCGGCGATCGCCGGAAGGCCGCCGAGGCCCGGTTCAAGACGCTGGCGCGCCAGCTGGTGAGCTTCGGCCGGCGCACGGCGTTCGTCGGCGAGGCCTACCAGCGCATCCTGTGGGAGTACGAGAACAACCGCATCTTCGACGCGAACAAGACGCGCGAACGCGAGTCGCGGATCACGGCGCCGCTGGCCCGGCTCGGCAAGGAGGCTTTCCCGGCCGCCAGTCGTTCCGCCGATGCCTTCGCCGGGACCTGCGACGAGGCGACCCGGGGGGCGGCGGTGGACGGCTGCACCGAGATCCTGCGGACGATCGCGGCGGTCCTGAAGGAGATGGAGGAGACCGAGACGCTGGCGGCCCTCCTCGAAGACCTGCGTGTCGTGATAAGAATCGAGGACGAGGCGATCCGGGATGTCGAAAAGCGCGTCAAGGAACGCGAGAGCGACGTTTTCGGAGATCCCAAGGACGAGAAGAAGAAGTGACCGGAGGATGCAGATGATCGCACGTGCATGGACGGTTCTGTTCGCCCTGGTGCTCGCCGCCGTGACGCCGACGACACCGGCACTGCTCGCACAGGAGTCGCCGACGGCGGTCACCAACAAGCAGGACCTCGCGCGCTCCCGCTTCCGCGACCTGACGGAGCGGATGCAGAAGCTGATGGTCGTGCTACAGGGCGCCGAGCCGGAGAACAGCAAGGTGCTCGCTGCGGGCCTGACGTTCGTGCAGGAGAAGAAGATGCACGACCGGCTCGAGCAGGCGAGTTCGCTGATGCAGCAGGAGCGCTGGGACGACTCGCTCGCGGTCATGACCGTGCTGCGCAAGGACCTGCAGACTCTCTACGACCTCCTGCAGAACCGGAACGTCGACCTGCGCAAGCTGATGGAGCAGATCCAGAAGCTGCAGGCGTTCCGCGATCGCGTCGACGCATTGAGCAAGGAGCAGGGCCAGGAGAAGAACGACTCTGCCCGGCTCGAGGAACTGCAGAAGCACGTCGCCGAGATCGAGGCGCAGAAGGCGCGTGCCGAAGCGTTGCTCGCCGCCCAGAAGAACGTGCGGGACCAGACGAACCAGCTCGGCGTGCAGGCCGCCGCCGAGGCGACGAAGCCGCTCGCCGACAAGGAAGGCGAGTTGCAGCAGGACACCGAGAAACTCAGCAAGGACATCGCCGACCTCGAGAAGAAGGATGCGGAACTGAAGAAGGAGGCGAAGGCCGGCGCTGCGGGTGACCCGAAGAACCCCGAGAACAAGCCGAACGACGAGGCGCCGAAGGCCGAGGGTTCGTGCAGCGGCAAGGCGGGGCAGGCCGCACAGGCGATGGGCAAGGCCCAGAAGCAGCTCGGCGACAAGAAGGCCGAGTCGTCGCTGAAGGACCAGGAGCAGGCGATCGAGAACCTGAAGAAGACCGTGCAGGAGCTCGAAGCGATGGCGGAGGAGGCGCGGCGGGAGATGCTGAAGCTGCCGTTCGAGCAGCTGGCGAAGAAGCAGGAGCAGACTCAGCACGCCACCGACACGCTGTCGAAGGACATGGAGAAGTCGGAGCAGCCCGACGAGAACGGCGAGAGCCAGGCCGCCCCGGGCAAGAAGCGCGTGCAGCAGGCCGTTCCGAAGCAGCGCGCCGCCGCTGGTCAGCTGAAGGAGTACAAGCCGGCGAAGCAGAAGCAGCAGGACGCGAAGGACGACCTGGAGGCCGCGAAGAAGGAGCTCGACGAAGCGCTGGCGCAGCTGCGGCAGCAACTCAGCGACGAGGTCCTTCGCGCGCTCGAGGAGCGCTTCACGGCCATGCTCGCGAAGCAGCGCGAACTCTCCACGGAGACGAAGACGCTCGACACCACCCGCAAGAACGTGCTCACCGCGGACGGTGCGCTGCCCGCCGCGCTCGGGAACCGGATCCTGGCGGTCGCCGACGGCGAAGGGGATCTCGAGGTCGAGGCGTCCGACGCGCGCAAACTGCTCGAGGAGGACGGCACGACGGCCGTGTTCCCGCCGATGGTCGACGCGCTGAAGGAAGAACTGCAGGGCGTCGTGAAGCGCTGCCGCGGCAAGGAGACCGATGCGCCGGTGCAGGCCGGTCAGCGGGAGGTCGAGGACATCCTCGAGCTGCTCATCAACGCGCTCCGCCGCGAGATCGAACGCCGCGACGGCGGTGGGCAGTGCAACTGCAACGGTCAGCCGCCGCTCGTCCCCGTGTCCGCCGAACTGAAGGTGCTGCGTTACCTGCAGGAGCGTGTGAACAAGGCGACGAAGGAGTTCGACGGTCGTCCCTCCGACCAGAAGACGAGCGACGAAGCCGCGGCGGTCGCGAAGACGCTTTCGACGAAGCAGGGCCGCGTGCAGGACCTGATGCGCAAGCTCGCGGTCAAGCTCGGCAAGGAGAACGAAGCCGAGGAGGGCCGATGAACCCGCCGCGCCGCGCTTCGTTTCTCACCCTCTTGCTCGCGGCGGCGGTCGTCGCGCAGGACCCGGGCGCACCGCAGGAACCGCGCACGCCGCAGAATCCCTTCCACCCGTTCGATCAGGCGAAGTTCGAGCTGCTCGCCGAGAAGCTCGGAGCATCGCCCGCGCAGCGGGAGACGTTCGCGACGCAGATCGTCGAACTCGGGATCACGCGTGCGGCCGACAACCTGGTGCGTGCGGCCGTGCCGGCGTTCGATGCCGCCGTCAAGATGGCGGAGAACGGCGATCCGGCGGCGGCGCTCGAGCTGACCAAGGTTCTCGCCGGCACCGGCGACCTGCTCTTGCAGGCGCACGTCCGCTACCACCTGGCCCGAGTGTTCCTCGACAGCGACGACCCCGAACGCGCGATCGAGGTGCTGAACGACTACCTCCGCCTGGACATCAACGTCTCGCCGCTCGACGCCGAGGCCGCGTTCTTCTATCCGCAGGCGCTCGCCGAGATCCCGGCGCCCGAGCTCGCACTTCCGCGTTTCCGCGCGTTCCTGCAGTGGTTCCCCGAAGCGAGCGAACGCTTCCGTTCGGCCGCCCATCAGCGCATCCTCGAGATCGAGCGCCAGAAGGAGAGCCGTCTCCACCAGCTCGCCGACGGGATGAAGAAGACGACGCGCGACCTGCGGAACAAGAAGACCGACAAGCCCGTACAGACCGACCAGGAGAAGTACCTCGAGGAGCTCGACGAGCTGATCGAGATGTACCAGGAGATGGAGAAGCAGTCGTCCGGACCGCCGAGCGGCAATGGTCCGTCGCAGGCGCCAGCCGCGAACAGCGCGCTGCCGGAGGGCGAGGGCAGCGTCGGCAAGCTCGAACACCGGCCGTCGCTCGCCGATCGATGGGGCAACATGCGCGACGTCGAGCGCAAGAAGATCGAAGCCGACGTGCAGCGCGGTTTGCCGCCGCAGTACCGGAAGATGCTCGAGGAGTACTACAAGAAGCTCGGCCGAGCTCCGGGCAACCAGTGACGCGGATCGCCGGCGTCGTCCTGCGCGCGGGACTGTCGTTCGTGATGGCGATCGCGTTTCTGCGGGGGCAGAGCGAGGCGTCGTTCGACGGAACCCTGCACACGATCCACGGCGACACGATCGAAGGTCGCCTCGTCGTCGACGAGAGCGGCACCGTGTCGATCGGCGGCCGCTCGCTCCCGTTCGCGGACGTCGCGTCGTTCGAGCGCAGCAGTGGAAAGGGCAAGCCGGTGGTTGCCGAACACCGCGTCTGGCTGCGATCGGGCCATCAGATCCCGGCCTCGGCGCTGCGCGGGCGCGCCGCCGCGGACGGCAAGCCGAGTGCGCTGTGCGCCACCATGCCGTGCGGCCTCGAGGTAGCGATCCCCGTATCCGCCATCGCCGCGTTGCGGCACGGCGGGTCCACACGGCCCGAACCGGTGCTCTTCGCGGCGGATCGCAAGGACCCGCCCGCGAACGAAGACGTGCTCTACGTGCAGAAGGACGACAAGGCGACGCGCTCGATCGTGACGATCGGCGGCCTGCTCGCGGATCGCGTCGACTTCGTGCTCCGCGGCAAGCCGTACGACTTCCCGCTGACCGGGGTGACCGCAATCGTGTTCGGCAAGAACACCGGCTTTGCGCCCGATCGCCAGCCGGCGCCGCGGACGAGCGTCGAGTTCGTCACGGGCGAGCGGCTCGAGGGTCGACTGCTGTCGGTCGGCGACACGATGCGGTTCCGGCTCGACGAGGGCGACGTCGTCGAGGTGCAGCCGCATCTGCTGCGCCGACTCCGTATCGCCAGCGATCGGCTCGTCTGGTTGTCCGACCTGCAGCCCACCGTCGAACAGACGCCCGCGTTCGATCGCGTCTGGCCGTGGCAGAACGACCGGTCCCCCGTCGGCTCCGGCATCGTCATCGGCGGCCGTTCGTTCGAACGAGGCATCGGCCTCGTGCCGCGCACCCGGCTCACGTACGACCTGGGCGGCCGGTTCGACGTGTTCGAAGCGTCGATCGGCATCGACGATCGCGGCGGTCCGCTGGCCCACGCGATCTTCCGAGTGCTCGTCGACGACGCGGTCGTGATGGAGTCGCAGCCGAAGACGCTCGGCATGCCGGCGGAGGCGATCCGTATCGAGCTGAACAAGTGCAAGCGCCTCGCGATCGAGGTCGACTTCGGCAAGAACTACGACCTGGGCGACTTCTGCGCCTTCGCCGACGCGAGGGTCGTGCAACGATGATCGGGCTGTTCGCAGCGGTGCTCGTCGTCGTGCAGGACCCCGACCTGCTCGCAGTGCGCGCCAGCGAAGCGCGGCGCGCCGCGGTGATGGAGAAGTGCGCTGCCGCGGTCTGCTCCGTGATGGCGATGGACCAGCCGGGCGGCGGCAGCGGCGTCGTGTTCCATCCGGCGGGCTTCGTGCTGACGAACTACCACGTCGTCGGCGACGCCGACAAGGACTGGAAAGCGCCCGAAGCGCCGCAACCGCCCGACGCCGAGATCGCCGCGTTCCGTGCCGGCCACGCCGACGCGACCGCCGAACAGGTCGCGGCGTTCGTCGCCGAGTGGCGCGCGGCGTGGACCGAAGACCACGTGCCGCACGGCAAGCAGCAGTACCAGAACAAGAAGGTCGGCCTTCCCGACGGCGAGCTCTACGAGGCCGAAGTGCTCGGCATCGATCCGGGGAGCGACCTCGCGGTGCTGCGGCTCGTGCCGAAACACGAGGGGCAGACGTGGCCGGCGTGCCGGCTCGGCGACAGCGATGCCCTGCTCGTCGGCGAGACGGTGTTCGCGATGGGCAATCCGTTCCTGCTCGCGACGGACTTCACGCCGACGGTGACGTTCGGTGTCGTGTCGGGAACGCATCGTTACCAGGAGGGGCAGGGCCAGCGCATGCTCGTCTACCCGGACTGCATCCAGGTCGACGCGCCGGTGAACCCCGGCAACTCCGGCGGGCCGTTGTTCAACGAGGCGGGGGAGGTCGTCGGCATCAACGGCCGCATCTCGATCGGCGACCGCGGCCGCGTCAACGTCGGGGTCGGCTTCGCGATCGCGAGCAACCAGATCGCGAACTTCCTCGCCGACCTCATGGCCGGTCGTCACGCCGAGCACGGCACGATGGACATGAGCGCCTGGTTCATGAACTCGATCGCCGAGAAGCGGCGTGGCGTGTTCGTGCAGCAGATGTTCAAGGACTCCGTCGCGGCAGCGGCCGGGATCGGGCTCGGCGACGAGATCACGCGCTTCAACGACGTCGAGGTGCGCTCCGCGAACCAGCTCGCGACGCTGGTCGGTGTGCTCCCCGCGGACACGTTCGTGTCGGTGTGGTTCCGACCGGCGCTGGGCGAAGGCGGCTTCGGCGACGAGAAGCGGGTCGTGCTCCGCCTCGCAACGCTCGACACCGGTTCGAGCCGCGATGGCGTCGGCGCGTCGGCGCGTTTCGCGAATCGCCTGAACCGTCGCCTCGCCGCGGCGTCGGTGAGCGGCCACTGGGGTGCGGTCATGTCGCCGATGGGATCCATGCAGTGGGCTCGCATCGCTCCCGATGGCACGCGAACGGAGGCAACCGCAGACACGCTTGCCGTTCCGCACGAGCGACGCCGGCTGGTGATCGGCGACCTCACGTTGGAGCACGACGGAACGAACGGGCACGCGTCGGTCGGCGGCAAGACGCGCGAGATGAGCGCCGAAGAAGCCGAGCGGATCCGCCGCGAATTCTCGTGCAACCCGATGCTGTGGGAGCCGTGTGCCGTCGCGGCGCGCCTCCGTGGCGCCGAACTGCTCGGCGGCGTCCACGTGTTCGGCGCGCCGGCGTACCGCTTCGGCCTCGCGGGCGATGGCGAATGCGAGGCGTGGTTGTTCGCCGACGGCTCGCCCGCCGGTTGCGCGTTCCGCGACCCGCTGCGCCGCGCGCGTGTCGAACTGCACGTTCGTGGCGCCGATCTCCGCGTGGTCGTCGACGGCAAGCTCGAACCCGGGTGGTCGGGCAGCACCCCGTCGGGGCGCGGCAACTTCGAGATCCCGCTGCAGGGGGGGCGCTGATGCGCACGCTCGCCGTCACGCTGTTCGCCGCGACCGCGGCACTCGCGCAGACCGAGGATTTCGGCAAGGCCTACTCGTTCGCGGAGCGCAAACCGACGACGAAGGTCGAGCAGGCGATCGACCGCGTGCTGCCGAGCCTCGTGAAGATCCACGGCGCATCGGGCCTCGCGACGATCAGCGCGTTCGCGACCGGCGTGATCGTGAGCAAGGAAGGTCACATCCTCACGATCGACCAGATCATGATCCAGAAGGACCGGACGCGCGTCGTGCTCTACGACGGCTCCGTGCACCAGGCGACGCTGCTGCCCGAGGACCCGAAGCTCGGCGTGCGCCTGCTGAAGATCGACCCGTCGCTCGTGCGCGGCGAACTGCAGCCGCTCTGGCCGCCGGCACCGGACGCCGCCGCGTTCCGCACCGGCCAGTTCGTCGTGTCGGTAGGCAACTGCTTCCGCCTCGCGGAGTTCTCCGAGAAGCTGAGCGCGACGTTCGGTGTGGTCGTCGGCCGCGCGAACACGGCGCTGCGCTATCGCCTCGCGGACGTCGGCTACGACGGCGACCTGATCCTCACGGACGCGTGCAACAACCCCGGTCACTACGGCGGCGGTCTGTTCACGCTCGACGGTCGGTGGATCGGCCTCAACCTGCGCCTTCTCGACAGCAAGGAGACGAACACGATGGTCTCCGCCGCGATCCCGACGCGCGACCTGCTGCCGTACCTCGAAGAGCACGTGCTGGGCAAGGTGACCTCCGCGCCGGTCGTCACGAAAGCGCCGGTCGTCACCGGTGTCGTGCTCTTCGAACAGGCCGGCCGCACGTCGCCGCCGGCATACGTCGAGCGCGTTGTCGCGAACTCGCCGGCGGCGAAGCTGGGCCTGCGCCCCGACGACATGATCGTGCGGATCGACGACTACTCGATCCGCACGTGCCGCGAGTTTCGCGAGATCCTCGGCAAGTTCGTGCCCGGCCAGACGGTGAAGCTCACGTGGAAGCGGGGCTCGGAGATCCTGCACGGCGACCTCACACTCGCCGCGGAGGCCGCCAAGTGAGGATCGTGCGAGCCATCGCCGTCCTGGCCTCGGTGTCGTCGCTTTGCGCGCAACAACGCGTCGATCCGGACGAGTTCGTGCGCCTCGAGCCGGTGCTGCAGGCGGCGCTGGCGAAGGCGGCGCCCTTCGTCGTGACGATCGAGACGTTCGGCGGCACGCGCCGCACTCTCGGCGAGGACGGCCCCGCGGACGGCGAGGGCCCGCCGCGTCCTCGGCAGGCGCCGAAGGAAGAACCACCCGAACCGGCGCCCGACGAGCCGAAGCCGGAGCCCGAGCGCGACGAGAAGAAGAAACTCCCGCTGGTGGCGCCGGGCTTCCAGCAGAACCAGGGCCGCACCACGGGCGTCGTGCTCTCGTCCGACGGCTGGATCCTGGTGTCGCGCTTCGCGCTCAACTTCGATCCGACGACGATCCTCGTCACCGTTCCAGGGCGCGGCACGTTCCACGCGCAGCGCGCAGGGGAGGACACGAGCCGTGGTATCGCCCTGGTGAAGATCGGGGCGAAGGATCTGCCCGTCGCCGAGTTCGTCGACCCGGCCGCGGTGCGGGTCGGCCAGTGGGCGTTCGCGCTCGGACGAACCTTCGCGGCGGACACGCCGACGGTGCACATCGGCATCGTGAGCGCGAAGGAGCGCCAGTTCGGGCGTGCGCTGCAGATCGACGCCTACACGTCACCTGCCAACTACGGCGGCGCGGTCGTCGATCTCGAAGGGCGTGTGCTCGGCATCGCGGTGCCGCTCTCCCCGGCGGGCCGCAACGCCGGCGTCGAGTGGTACGACTCGGGCATCGGCTTCGCCGTGACGATCGCGAACGTGCCCGAAGTGATCGCGCGGATGAAGACGGGCGAAGCGCTGCAGCGCGGCTGGATCGGCGTGCACTTCGAGCCGGCGTTCCTCGGACCCGGCGCCAAGCTCGCGGGCGTGGTCAAGGACGGCGTCGCGGCGCAGGCAGGCCTTCGCAAGGGCGACGTGATCCTCGGTGTCGACGGTGTCGCGGTGCGCAACGGCCCGCACCTCCAGGTTCTGCTCGGCTCGCGGCTCGGCGGCGACATCGTCACCCTGTCCGTGCGGAAGAAGGACGAGGAGAACGCCGCCGACGTCGGTCCGCTGACACTGCTCGACGCTCCTTGGGCGGAGCAGAAGCAGGCGAAGGACGAGGATCTGCCGGCGTCCTTCCCGTTGCCGGAGAAGAAGTGACGGCGATGATGGCCGCGTGAGCCGCCGCCCCGTCCCGCGCCTTCCGGCGCTGCTGCTGTCCGTCGTCGCCGCGGCGTGTTCGCCGCCCGCGATCGATCCGGCCGCGACGCGCCCGTCGTCGCCGCCGAAGCGGATCATCGCGGCGTCGATCTTCGCGACGGAGGTGCTGCTCGACATCGCACCGCGCGAACGGATCGCCGCGGTGCACTTCCTCGCCGCGGAGCCGCGGTACTCGCTCGTCGCCGAGCGGGTGCGCGGACTGGCGCTCGTCGGCGCCGACCCGGAACAACTGATCGCCGGTACTCCCGATCTCGTCGTGGTCGACGCGTTCACGCGGCCCGAGACGGTGGCGTTGCTGCACTGGGCCGGGGTGCCGGTGCTGCAGCCCGCCGAGCCGCGCGACTTCGCGGACATCGCCGCGAACATCCGGCTGCTCGGCCGGGCCTGTCACCTCGAGGCGGAGGCCGAGGCGCTGGTTGCCCGCATGGACGGGCGGCTGGCTGCGCTCTCGCAGCGGAGCGCCGACGTCGGCGAGTGGCACGTGTGCAGCCTCGACGGCGACCTGCACACGTACGGGCGCGGGTCGCTCGCCGACGCGATGCTGCTCGCCGCTGGCGCGAAGAACCTCGCGGCCGAACGCGGCGCCGGCCCGTACCGCAAGCTGTCCGTAGAGACGATCCTGGCGTGGCGGCCCGACGGTCTCCTCGTCGCCGGCGAACGCCGACCCGACGGCGGTCCGCCCGCGTGGCTCGGCCAGGTGCCCGGACTCGACCTGCTCGACTGCGCGAGGCGCGATCACTTCCTGTTCGTTCCGGGCGCGATGCTCGTGACGACATCGCATCGACTCGTCGACGCCGCCGAACTCGTGCACGACCAGTTGCGTCGCTGGGGACGCTCGTGAGGGCGTCACCCGGTCGGATCGGCGCCGTGATCGTCGCGGCGACTGCGGTGATGGCGTTCGTCTACCTCACGATCGGCGACGGCCCCGGGGCGACCGAACTCGTACGCATGCTGACGGGCGGCGAGACGCGGCTCGACGAACGCTTCGTCGTCGCCCAGATCCGGCTGCCACGCTTCCTCGTCGCGCTGTTCGGCGGTGCGGCACTCGCGACCGCGGGGGTGGTGATGCAGGCGTCCTTCCGCAACCCGCTCGCGTCGCCGGATCTCGTCGGCACCGCCGCCGGCGCCGCGTTGGGCGGTGCTCTCGCGATCATCACGCGCCTCGCCGACTTCGCCGTCGTCGCGACGCCGCTCGCTTCGCTCGCCGGCGCCATGCTGGTCACGTGGCTCGTCTTCGTACTCGCCGGCGCCTACGGCCGCGTTTCGGTGACCGGCCTCCTGCTCGCCGGCATCGCGCTCAACACCCTCGTCGGAGCGCTGACGTCGTTCGTCGTGACGTTCTCGTTCGCGAACTACACCGCGAGTTCGGAAGTGCTCTTCTGGCTGATGGGCGGACTGGAGCGGAGCACGTGGACGCATGCATGGATCACGGTCGTCGGGTTCGTGATCTTCGCCGGCCTGATCGCGCCGCGGACGCGCGACCTCGACCTCATGACGCTGCGCGACGACAGCGCACACAGTCTCGGCATCGACGCGCCGCGAGCGCGCCGTGTGCTGCTCTGGTTCGCGTGCGGGCTCACCGCGACCACGGTCGCGAACACCGGCGGAATCGCGTTCGTGGGGCTCGTCGTGCCCCACCTCGCCCGCCTCGTCGTCGGGCCCGCGCACCGTGCGCTGCTGCCGACGGCGGCCCTGCTCGGCGGTGCGCTGCTCGTCGCGAGCGATGTCGTGTGCCGCGTGGCACCGCCCGAGTCGAATCTGCGGCTCGGCGTCGTGACCGCGATGCTGGGCGCTCCGTACTTCCTGTTCCTGCTGGCGCGCCATCGCCGCGGAGAGTCGCTGTGACCGCCCTGCGCGCGACGGATCTCGTCGTCCGGCTCGGCAACCGTGCGGTGCTCGACGGGGCGTCGTTCGAGCTGCGTCCAGGAGAACTCGTGCTGCTCGCCGGCCGCAACGGCGCGGGAAAGAGCACCCTGCTGCGCGTGTTGCTGGGTGCCGTGGTGCCCGAACGGGGCACGGTGTCGCTGCACGACCGGGAACTGGCGGCGTGGCCGGCGCTCGCGCGCGCGCGCGAAGTCGCGTTCGTGCCGCAGGACACGGAGCACGCGTTCGAGTTCACCGGCCGCGAACTCGTCACCATGGGGCGCCATCCGCATCGCCGGCGCGGCTCGCGTCTGCAGCCGGACGATCTCGCCGCCGTCGAGCGGGCGTTGCATGCCGTCGATGCGATGCCGTTCGCCGATCGGCCGGTCACGACCCTGTCGGGCGGTGAGCAGCGCCGCATTGCGGTGGCTCGGGCGCTCGCGACGGAAGCGCCGCTTCTGCTGCTCGACGAGCCGACGAACAACCTCGATCTCGAACACGGGCTGCAACTCGTCGCGCTGCTTCGCCAGCTGGCGACCGCTCGGCGCGGGGTTCTCGTCGCGTCACACGATCTCAATCTGCTCGCTCCGCACTGCGATCGTGTGGTGCTGCTGCACGGCGGCAAGATGTTCGTCGACGCGCCGCCCGAAGCCGCTTTGTCGGCCGAGAACATGGCGGCGGTGTTCGGCGTGCGTTCCGCAGCGAGCCGCGGGTTCTTCCCCCGCGAGTTCCGGCTCTGAGCATGGTGGCTCGCCGTTCGGCGAGCTGCGTCAGCAAAGAACAGGTGC
>CAZIFB010000042.1:0-17711 GCA_964538915.1 uncultured candidatus Brocadiaceae bacterium
GTCCGCATGCTGCTCGACGCGGAGAAGCAGGGGCGCATCACGCCGGGTGACACGCTGATCGAGCCGACTTCGGGCACCCCGGGCATCGGCCTCGCCCTCGCGGCGGCGGTCCGCGGCTACCGCGTGATCATCACGATGCCCGAGAAGATGTCGCGCGAGAAGCAGGTCGTCCTCGAGGCGCTCGGCGCCGAGATCATCCGCACGCCGACCGAAGCCGCGTGGGACGCCCCGGAGAGCCACATCGGAGTCGCACGACGGCTGCGCGAGGTCATCCCGAACTCCCACATCCTCGACCAGTACGGCAACCCGTCGAACCCGCTCGCGCACGAAGAGGGCACGGGCGTCGAGATGTGCGAGCAGACCGACAACAAGCTCGACGCCGTCGTCATGACGGCCGGCACCGGCGGCACGATCACCGGCGTCGCGCGAGCGGTGAAGAAGCGCATCCCGAACTGCAAGATCGTCGGCGTCGATCCGGAGGGTTCGATCCTCGCGGGGCCAGGACCGATCAAGAGCTACAAGGTCGAGGGCATCGGCTACGACTTCATCCCCGACGTGCTCGACCTGAAGCTCGTCGATCGCTGGGTCAAGTCGAACGACAAGGACAGTTTCCGCGTCGCGCGGCAGCTGATCCGCCAGGAGGGCCTCCTGTGCGGCGGCTCGTGCGGCGCCGCGACGTGGGCCGCGATGCAGGTCGCCAAGGACTTCCCGAAGGGCGCCCGCATCCTCGTCGTGCTCGCCGACGGCATCCGCAACTACCTCACGAAGTTCGTCGACGACCGCTGGATGCGCGAGAACGGGTTCCTCGAGGAGGACTGGGCGATCGGCACGATCGCCGAGCTGCTGCGCGCGATGGGACGGCGCGACGTCGTGACGGTCGACGTCGGCGACCCCCTGAGCAAGGCGGTGACGCTGTTCAAGGAGCGCGGGTTCTCGCAGGTTCCGGTCACGGACCGCAGCAAGCTCGCCGGCATCCTGACCGAAGCGGATGCGCTGCGCGTGCTGGTCGAAGGAGCCGCCACGTCGAAGACCTCGATCGCCGAGGTGATGGTGCGCAAGGTCTCCACGATCGCTCCCCACGCCCCCGCCAGCGAACTGCCCCGCATCTTCGAGCGCGGCGAAGTCGCCCTGGTCGTCGACGATTCGCGCGCCGTGCTCGGGATCGTCACCAAGCTGGACCTCATCGAACACCTGACGAAGAAGCCCTCGGTATGAGCATGAACTTCGCCCGCGAGCAGTCGCTGCTGCGTCAGCGTCTGCAAGCCCAAGGTTCGCCGGCCCTCGCCGCCGAGAAGCAGAAGGATCTCGGCAGTGCGACCACGTTCCTCGGCGCCGCCGACGACGCGGTCGCCGCCGCGGCCCGCGATCTCGCGGCCGCGCATCCGCAGATGGGCCGCGCCCAGATGACGGCCTTCGTGCGCACTCTGTGGCAGAGCCGCATCCACGAACTGCGCGCCGTCGGAGTCGCTCTCCTGGCCGAACGCGCCGCGCTGCTCGAACCGGCGGATCTCCAGTTCCTCGAGAACCTGCTCGTCGAGAGCGAAGTCGACGCCCTCGCGAACCGGCTCGCGGGTGACGTGATCGGCACGCTCGTCACGAAGAACAAGAAGCTGTGGAAGGACCTGCGCCGCTTCGCCGCCGCGACCCAGGACGTGCTGCGGGTCGCCGCCGTTCGCGCGGCGAGGCTGCCGCTGCTGGACGACAGCGACGCGTTCCCGCGCTTCGTCGAACTGGCCGAGCCCTTGCTCGCGGTCGCGGACGAGAAACTGCAGCGGGCCATCGACCAGTTGCTGGCCGCTGCCGCCGAAGTGCATCGCGACGCGGTGGAGGAACTCGCCGCACGCCACGGTCGCGCGCTCACGTTGCCGAAGAAGAAGGCGCCGCGTGCTGCGAAAGCGGCCGTCGCCGTGACCCCGCCTGCCCCCGCGAAGAAAGCGCGGCCCACGAAGGCTCCGGCTGCGAAGAAGCCCGCCGCCACGAAGGCGAAGGCGACGAAGCGCGCGACCGCTGCCTCGACCAAGAAGCACTGAGAGACGGGGAGGCTCAGGCTCCCGGTTGCACCTCCGCGGCCCCGTGGAGCGAGTCTCACCGCGCGACGAACGCCGCGAAGAGTCGCCGCAGTCCCGGAACGGGATCGCGTCGTGGGGCGGCGGGTGGCGTGCCTACAGCTCGCGGCGTTCCTGCCGATGCACGTCGGGCACGAGCCCCGACGACCGCAGGTCGCACCATGAACCACGTTCTCTTCGTCTCTCTCTTCACCCTGGTCACGACGCCCTTCCTCGCCGCGCAGGAAGGCAAGTCCACTCCGGCCGAACGGCGGCAGGCCGTGAAGGAGCGACTCGACCGCAACGACGACGGCAAGGTCGGGCCGGCCGAGCGCCGCGCGGCTGCAACGGCGGCCGGTGCGATCGACGGCTGGACGGCGGAGTGGCAGTCGTTCGGCAAGGCGCACCCCGAAGCCGCGGCGAAGGCCAAGGCGAAGGCCGACACGGACGGTGACGGCACGATCTCGGCGACCGAGAGGCAGGCCGCGCACGAAGCCATGACCGCGTGGCGCCGAGAACACCTGCAGGAGGACTGGGCGCACTTCGCGACCGAGCACCCGGAGGCGGCCAAGAAGCTGCGCGCCGAGGTCGACAAGGACGGCGACGGCAAGATCGACCCGGCCGAAGCCAAGATCGCGTTCGCGAAGATGGAGGCCGTGCGCGCCGAACGGCGAGAGCACTGGGCCGAGTTCCAGAAGGCCCACCCCGAACAGGCCGCCAAGATCGTCGAGAAGGCGGACAAGAACGACGACGGCAAGGTCGGCCCGGCCGAAGCGCACCGCGCGCGGCACGAGACCCACGAACGGCGCGACGAACGCCGCGAGAAGCGCCGCGACGGCTGATGCGGCGGACTAGCCGCCGGCCTTCGCGCGCAGCTCGGCGTTGTTCGGGTGCCGGCGCGCGCCCTTCTGCCACATCTCCTTCGCCTTTGCCGGGTCGCTCTGCTCGAGCAGGTTGCCGAGGTACAGGTACGTCTGCGCCTGGTAGTCCTCCGCCGGCATCGCGTCCTGCTGCTTCACGAGCGTCTCGAAGTGCGAGATGGCGTCCTTCTTCTTGCCGAGGAAGTCGGGCCAGAAGGTGTAGCTGACCGCCTTCGTGAAGCGGGCTTCCCAGTGCGTCGAGTCGATGCCCAGCACGCGATCGAGTTCCTGGTCGGCCAGACGCGAGCGGCTGTAGTCGCCGGGGTCCAGCTGCAGCGCTGCGAGGTAGGCGTTCGCGAGGTCCATGTGGGCCTTCGGGTCGTTCGGCGCCGCCTTCGCCGCTGCCTCGAAACGCGCGAGCACGTCCTTCAGCTTCCCCGCTGCGAACGCCTTCTTCCACGCATCCATGTTGTTCCAGTAGTTCGTGCCGACGAGCGGCCCGAAGTCGCGGTCGAGGTCGAACCCGGCGGGAGGCGCCACGGCGTCGACCTTGCCCTTCGCCGCGTCGCGCCGCTTCATCGCGGCGTCGACGGCCGCGAGCAGCTGCTCGTCGGTCGGCATCGCGGCCGAGCGCTGCGGATCGCCGGAAGACGTCGCGACCGCGGGCGCGGTGCGGACGGCTTCGAGCTGGGCCTTCAGGTCGGCGACGACACCGCGCAAGGCGGTCAGCTCCTGCTGCAGGTCGGTCGACTCGGCGGGGGCCGGTGCGGTGCCCGGCCGTGAGGCGAAAGAGACCGCGGCTGCCGCCGCGGATGCGAGGAGAACGGAGAGAGCGACGGTCGGAGTGGTGCTCATGGTGGTCGAGGCGGCACATTACTGGACCCCGCCGCGACTATTCGCCCGCCACCGGGCACCATGCGCCCCCCAATGCAGCTCTACGACACGCACTGCCACATCGGCCTCGATGGCAAGGCCGATCCGGCGGACGAACACGCGCGCGCCGCGGCCGCCGCGGTGAGTGCGCTGCTGGTGGTCGGAATCGACGCTGCGAGCAGCGCTGCCGCCCGTGAACTGGCGCGGCTGCCGGGAGTACGGTGGAGCGCGGGGCTGCATCCGAACGACAGTTCGCGATTCGACGCCGAGTGGCCGGCGATCGAGGCGCTGGCCCGCGATCCCGACTGCACGGCGATCGGCGAGACGGGCCTCGACTGCTACCGCGACCGCACGCCGCTGCCGCAGCAGGAGCGTTCGCTGCGCGCCCACCTCGCCCTCGCCCGCTCGCTCGACTTGCCGGTGATCTTCCACTGCCGCGACGCGTTCGCGCCGCTCTTCGCGGTGCTGCGCGAGGAGCCGCCGGTCCGCGGCGTGATGCACTGCTTCTCGGGCGGGATCGACGACGCCCGCGCGGCGCTCGATCGCGGTCTGTACCTCTCCTTCGCCGGCCCGCTCACCTACCCGAAGAACGACGCGCTCCGCGCGGTCGCCGCATGGGCGCCCGCCGATCGCATCCTGGTCGAGACCGACGCGCCGTTCCTGCCTCCGCAGACGCTGCGCGGCAAACGCAACGAGCCGGCGTTCGTCGTGCAGACGGTCCAGGCCCTCGCCGATGCACGCGGCATGTCGCTCGTCGCCGCCGCGGACCTGACCTTCGCGAACGCGATCGCGCTGTTCGGGTAGCTCGAGCCGGATCAGCGCGGCGGCTGTGCGGCTTCGCGCAGGGCGCTCATCACAGCCGGGTCCATCGGCGCCATCGCCTGGGCGCGCGCGAGTTCGCGCCGGGCGTCACCGTCGCGGCCGAGCGCACGCAGGAGGCGGACACGCTCGAGTCTCACCATGACCGTCGTGAGGCCGCGACGCAGACTCTCGTCGAGGTGGGCGAGCGCCCCATCGAGGTCGCCGGCGCGCTCTCTCGCCTGGGCGGCGAGCAGGAAGACGTATGCCTTCGGCTTCGCGATCTCGAGGCAGGACAACGCGCGTTCCTCGGCGATCGCGAAGTGGGACGGGTCGCCGGAGCGCCGCCCCACGAGCAGGTGCGCGTGCGCGAGCAGCGTTCGCGCCCACGGATCGTCCGCGTCCCGCTTCGCCAGTTCCTCCGCGCGCGCGAGCGCCAGGGCCGGGTCGACGCGCTCGTCGGGTACCGACACGAGGGCCTCCGTGTAGTAGCGGAGCGTCTCGGCCTGCTGCGGTCGCAGCTGGTACGCGACGGCGAGCGGCTCGAGCGCGGACTCTGCCTCCCCGCGAACGAGGTACGACGTTCCGAGCCCGAACCATGCGTGGAACGCCGTCGACCGCGCCGCGATCTCCGCGTTCCACATCGTGACATCGTCGCGGTACTCGAGAGTGCGCCGGACGGAGAGGCCCACACCGACGATCAGGAGCGCCGGCGCGACGAGTGTTCCGAGACTCCGCGCATGGATCGGGGCGAGCGCCCACTGCCGCGGCCACACCGCCGACGCCACGAGCGCGAGGCCGAGCATCGGTCCGTAGAGGCGGTGTTCCGCGAGCGGCATGTTCAGCGGCACGATGATCCATGGCGCCGCGAACAACGCCGCGACGCACACGCCGAGGCGGCGCCGCCCGGCCGTCGGTCCGGGCACGACCGCCGCCGCGAGGACCCCGGCGAGACTGCCCCATGCGAGCAGCGACCACGGGTCGAGCAGGCTGGTGCGGTACACGACCGGAGGATCGAGCGACAAGCCGAACGGCGCGACCGTCTGCAGCAGGCCTCGCCCGAGCAACGGTCCCATCGTCGCAAGCTGCGCCGTGAGCGTGCGCCCGTACCCGAACGTCGGATCCCCTCCCGTACGTCCGAGCACGTCGACCGCGACCTGGCCGAGAAGCGCCTTGCGGAGCGCGAGGTACGCGACGACTGCGACGACCGCGGGCAGCAGGCCGGCGACCGCCCGGCCCCGGCCTGCGCCCACGGCCCCGCTCCGTCTCGTGAAGAACGCCTGCGCGACCAGCATCGCGGGCACGACGGCGCCCGTTTCCTTGCTGCCGCACGCGATCGCGGTGCCGAGCACCGTTCCGACGATCGCCGCCCATCCGCCGCGATCGCGATGCCACACGAGGTGGCAGCGCAACGCGACGAGAACCCCCGCGGCGAGCAGCAGTTCGCTGCGCGCGGAGACGAGGTTCACCGCCTCGGACGCGAGCGGGTGCACGGCGAACAGCGCCGCCAACGCGAACGCCGCCCGCGACCGCACCCGCAGCGCCCGCAGCCAGCCGAACAGCAGGGCCGCGACCAGTGCGTGCAGCAGCACATTGCCGAGCTTCGGACTCCACGCCGCCGGCGAGACGGCGAGGTTCCACACGAACGACAGGAGCACGACCGGCCGGTACATCTGCTTCCCCGTGGCGCTGAACGCCGACGGGTCGGTGAGCGCCCGCATCGTCGCGCCCGGTTCGACCAGCGCGGTGTTGGCGGCGACGCTGTGCATGTCGTCGAAGAGGTAGTCGCCGCCCACGGCGGCGCCGTACGCGACGAGCGCGAACGCCGCGACCAGCCACGGCATCCGACGCAGCGCCCGGTGCGCGGAGTTCATGCGATCGACTCCAGGACCCGCTGCCAGCGCAGTGCGGCGCTGGCGGGCGAGAAGTGGCGTTCGTACGCGGGCCGTGCCGCATGGGCGGCGGCGCGGACCCGATCCGGCGAGCGCGACAGGTCGCGCAGTACGGCGGCCAGCGCGGCGGGATCGCCGGCGGGCACGGTGAAGCAGGCACCGCTGCCCTCGAGCCAGCCGCAGAGCGCCGGCGTGTCGGCGGTGACGACGGGGCGGCCCGCGGCGAGTGCGTGCACCACCTTGAACGGCACCACGCGCTGCGCCTTGCCGCTCGCGCCGAACACGCCGGCCGTGAGATGGCACTCGGCGAGCAGATGCTGCAGGCGCGGCCGATCCACGAATGCCGGCTCGAGGCGCAAACGGTCACCCAGGAGGCGCGCCGCGTCGGCACGATCCGCGTCGGTGCCGCCCACGACGACGAGGTCGATCTCCGGCGCCGCCGCGACCGCGGCGAGCAGCACGGACAGGCCGTGCAGCGGCACGCCGGTGCCGAAGAAGAGCACGCGCAACCGCCCGTTCGTCGGCGGCTGCCACGGCTCCGGCCGGGCCGGCGCGTCGGGATCGCCGATCGGCATCCACGCGAAGCGCTCCGGCGGCAGACCGGTCAGCGCCTGCACGTAGGCGGCGTTCTCCGGCGTGTCGAGCAACACCAGGTCCGCCGCTGCGCACGCGCGCGTGTCGAGATGCTGAAGCCAGCGCGCAGCCAGCGAACCGGGCGCGACGACGCCGCGGTCCTCCACCACCGTGTCGTACGCGGACAGGAACAGATCGAGCACGACGGGGCGATCCGTCGCCCTCCGCACCGTCTCCACGACCGCGTGGCCGGGGTACGGGACGACGATGCAGCGCGGCGCCTGCGCCCGCACCGCGGCGCGCAGTTCGGACCGGAGACGCCGCTTCTGCGCGGCATGACGCACGAGCGCTGCCGGCCAACGCCACGGCGAACGCAGCAGTGCCGTCTTCGCCGCGCCGAGACCGGGCACCCGACAGTCGCGCACGGGAACGCCGTTCGCCTCGAGGCCCTGGCGCAGCGACGTCGTGCGCGGGTAGCCGGGCCCTTCGTCCCAGGCCCCGCAGAACAGAACCGGACCGGCGCTCATCGCCCGTGGTCGCGCGACAGACCCTGGAAGCGGAGCGCGGCGATCTGCTCGGCGATCAGGCCGAGCGCGAACAGCAGGCCGGCCTGGCTGAACAGCAGCACGGCCATGTTCGTGAACCGCCCTTCGGTGACCAGCGTGTAGACGTACCACGCGACGCCGACCGCAGCGACGACGAGCGACGCGGGCAGGAACACGCGCAGCGGCGCGAACATCGTCGCGATGCGCAGGATGATGAGGAAGAACCGGCTGCCGTCGGAGAGGAGCCGGATGTGGCTCTTGCCGCGGCGCGTGCGGACGGCGAACGGCAGGAAGCCGACGCTCCAGCCGCCGCGCAGCATCGACATCGTGATCGTCGTCGGATAGCTGAACGTGTTGGGCAGCAGCCACACGAGGTCCTTCGCGACGTCGGCGCGCACGAGGCGGAAGCCGCTCGTCAGGTCCGGGATGCGGCGCCCCGACACGTAGCTCGCGAACGTGCTGTAGACACGGTTCGCGAAGTTGCGGTGCATGCTGCCGCCCTTGCCGCCGCGCGAGCCGACCACCATGTCGTAGCGCTCGGCCATCTCGAGGAGGCCGGCGAGCGCCTCGGGCGGATGCTGGCCGTCGCCGTCGAGCAGCAGGATCCAGTCCCCCTTCGCTTCGCGGATGCCTCGCTTCACGGCTGCACCGTTGCCGAGGCTCTCGGCGTGCGAAACGACGTGCGCTCCGTGGCGCGCCGCGATCGTGGCGGTGTCGTCCGTGGACCCGTCGTCGACCAGGATCACCTCGTGGAACGGCAGCGCCGCCGCGCCGAGCACCTCGTCGACCTCGTCGAGCAGCGCATCGAGGTTCGCCGCCTCGTTGCGCGCGGGCATCACGATCGACAGGCGCTGCACGCGCCGAGCCGGCCGCACCACGATCGCCGGCGTCGCCGGCGCCTTCGGGGCCGCGGGCACGGGGTCGCGGGTGCGCTTCGGGAGTTCTCCCGTCGCCATCAACGCGACGAGCTGCTCCGTGCGCGTCGTCGCATCCTTCTGCTGCAGTCCTGCCGACATCGCCGATGCTATCGGCGCGACAGCCAGCGGACCTGAGCCCTCAGTTCACGATGACCCAGCGATTCCCGTCCGAGGCGACGGAGTTCGTCGCGACGACTCCATCCATGGAGATCGGACCCGAACCGAGGATGGCGGCACCGAACGTCGGCACGATGCCGGTGGCCTGGTTGTAGCGACGCACTTCGCCGGCGGTCGACAAGAGGTCGCCGCGGTGGTTCACGAAGAACGTGCGGCGGCCCGAGCCGCCGTACGACTGCGGCCACGCGTAGCAGCACCACAGCACCTCGGCGCGCGCGGCGTCGATGCCGAGCGTGTTGCCCGGGTCGCCGCCCGAAGGCAGTTCCGCGAGGCCCTGCGACGTCGCGTCGGGCAGGAAGATCTGGTAGACGTAGCCCGAGCGCAGTACGCGCGAGCCGGTCACGTTGCCGAACGCAGCGGACAGGATGTTCGGCGCGATGCGCACGTTCGCCGCGCGCACGTCGACCTTGCCGCCGATCTCGCCGAAGAAGCCGTACTCGCCGGCGCCGTTGTCGTTCGTGTCGATGATGCCCGACGCTTTGCACTGCGCCTGCGCCGCCGCGATGTTCTTCAGCGTCGCGATGGCCGCGGACTCGTTCGCACTGAGCCGCGAACTCGTGAGATTCGGAATCGCGATCGACGCGATGATGGCGATGATCGCGACGACGATCATCAGCTCGATCAGTGTGAATCCTGACTGGCGCGCGCTCATCGGTGCCTCCTCGGCAAGCTCATGGTCCCCCCACCTATTGGGAAACGACGACGCCCGCCGCGTGCCGAGCACGAGACGGGCGCCTGTGCAGTCGAGCGCACGGGAGTGATCCGTGCGCTACGACCACCTTCCACATCAGTTCACGACGTTCCAACGGTCGCCGTCGCTCGAGACCGTGTTCGTCGCGGTGCGGCCGTTCATCGTCGTCGTGCCGCCGACGAACGCGGCGGTGGCCGCGGGCGGGTTCGGCGTCGCGCCCGACTGCGAGTACAGGTTGACCGCGGCGTTCGTCGCCAGGACGTCACCGGCCTGGTTCACGAAGAACGTGCGCTTGCCCGAGCTGCCGTAGACCTGGGGCCACGCGTAGCAGCACCACAGGGTTTCGCACTGGCCGGCGTCGACGCTCGTCGCCGTGGCGAGACCGCCGGTCGCGTCCTCCGCGACAGCGGCCGCGGTGGCGTCGGGCAGGTACATCTGGAAGACGTAGCCCGAGCGCGTGACCTGCGAGGCCGTGATGTTGCCGAACGCCGTCGACAGGACCGGCGGGCTGATGGTCTGCGTGCCGCCGCGGACCGTGACGCGGCCCGACAGCTCGCCGAAGTAACCGTACTCGCCCTGGCCGTTGCCGTTGACGTCGATGACGCCGCTGGCCTGGCACTGCGCCTGGCCCGACGAGATGTTCTTCAGCGTGGCGATCGCAGCCGACTCGTTCGCGTTCAGACGCGCGGCGAGGAGGTTGGGAATCGCGATGGACGCGATGATGGCGATGATCGCAACGACGATCATCAGTTCGATGAGTGTGAAGCCCTGTTCCCGCTTGGACATTGTTCTCTCCTGGACAACCTTGCGATGCAGCGGCCGACGTGGCCGCCGCGTGTTTCCCCTTCTCTTCCTTCCGCGCTGCGGTCAGCGACCCGGGGTCGCCGCCCGCTCTGCGGACAGTTCCCGGAAGCGCGGCAGCTCGGCCACCGACCGCCAGACCTCCGCTTCGTCACGAAGCAGACGCCTCACCTCGGCGGGCACGACCTTGCTGACTCGTTCCAGCAACTGAAGGCTCGTATCGACCTCGCCACGACGCAACTTGAGGCGTGCGAGGTGGTAATCCGCGATCGGAACCGCGGTCGCGGCCCGGACCAGTGCGGCTTCGGCCTTGTCGTCGTGTCCGAGCGCGAGGTACTCGATGCCGGCTTGCAGCGATGCCATCGGAGCCACGGCCGTGTCGCGCACGACCTGGTCGAGCCGCTTCTCCGCGTCGATGCGGCGGCCGAGCTGGCGGAGGATCGTTGCCTCTTCCAGGGACCGCTGCGGGCCGAAGCGGGCGTCGAGGGCCGTCGCGGCCGCCGCGAACACCTCGAGCGCCTCGGCGCGCCGCCCCGCCTGCGCGAGCATGCGGGCCCGGTTGAACACCAGCACGTCCCGCTGTTCTTCCGTGCAATCCGCGCACTGATGGGCGCGTGCATAGGCAGCCGCGGCGCCCTCGTAGTCGCCGCGCAGCATGCGCGCAAAGCCCTGGAACTCGGCGGTGACCGCCTTGCCCGGTTCGCGGCGTTCGACGATCTCGAGGCTCCTCTCCGCGTCGGCGATCATCGCAGCGCGCGAAGACAGCTCGACGCCGTCCCTTCCCTTCGGCGGGATCGAGTGCGCGAGACGGAGCTGCACGTCGGCGCTGCTGAGCAGCGTCACGACGTCGGCCTCGCTCCGTTTCGTCGCCCATGCGACTCCCATGCCGCCGAGCAGCAGGGCGGCGGTGCCGTAGAGCAGGACGCGCCGCGTGAACTCGGACAGGCGGTGTCCGTGTGTGTCGGGATCAGCCACCGGCGAGCTTCTCCTGCAGCTTGAAGATCGGCAGGAAGACCGCGAGCACGATGCCGCCGACGATGATGCCCATGACGGCGATCATGATCGGCTCGATCATCGACGTGAGGCCCTTGACCTCCGCTTCGACCTGCTGGTCGTAGAACTCGGCGATCTTCTCGAGCAGGGCGTCGAGCGCACCGGACCGTTCGCCGATCGCCATCATCTTCGTGACCATCGGCGGGAAGACCGTCGACTTCGAGAACGGGTCGGAGAGGCTCTCACCGTTGCGCACGCTGTCGCGCGCGCTGTCGACGATGCGCGAGATCACGAGGTTGCCCGACGTGTCGGACACGATCTCCATCGCGCCGAGGATGGGCACACCGCTCTTCACGAGCGTCGAGAACGTGCGCGCGAAGCGGGACAGCGCGACCTTCTTGAACAGCACGCCGAACACGGGCACGCGCAGCATGACCGCGTCCTTCGCGAAGGCGCCCTTCGGCGTCTTGCAGACGACCTTCAGGCCGAAGAAGAACGCGCCCATGCCGCCGAAGATCAGGTACCAGTAGTCGCGCATGAAGAACGCGATGTCCATGATGAACACGGTCAGACCCGGCAGTTCGACCTCGAGCGATTCGAACACCGGCTTGAACGACGGCACGATGCCGATCATCAGGAAGCTCGCGATGCCGATGACGAGCACCAAGCTGATGACCGGGTAGGTCATCGCCGACTTGATCTCGCTGCGCAGGTGCGCCGCCGCTTCGAGGTACTCGGCGAGGCGCGTCAGGATGATGTCGATCTGACCGGACACTTCGCCGGCGCGGATCATGCTGACGTAGATGTGCGAGAAGACCTTCTTGTGCGGCTCGAGCGCCTTGCTGAGGTCCGAACCGCTGCGGATGTCGCTGACGACCTTGTCGAGGCAGAACGCGAAGCCCGGCGACTCGGCCTGGTCCGCGAGGATCTCGAGCGCTTCGAGCATCGGGATACCCGCGCCGAGCATCGTCGACAGCTGACGGGTGAAGACCTCGAGCTCGCCCTTGCGGACGGAGGACTTCTTCGCGACGCCGCGCTTCTTCTTCTTGCCGCCGCCGCCGCCGCCGAACCACGACCCGAAGCCCCCGGCCTTGGTGACCTCGACCGGAGTCAGGTTCCGCCGACGGAGATCGGCGACCGCGTCGGCCTGCGAGTCGGCGGTGATGGCGCCCTTCACCACCTTGCCACCGATGTCCTTCGCCTCGTACTTGAACTTCGTTGCCATGTTCCCCGTGTCCTTCGTCCCGTGTGCCCGTGGTGGCGTCGCGGCCTGGGCCGCGCGCCGTCAGTCGGCCATCGTCGAGGCCTCGACCTCTTGAAGACTCGTCTTGCCGCGCAGCGCGTTCAGCAGTCCCGTACGGCGCAACGTGAGCATCCCTTCCGCCAGGGCCTGCTTCTTGATGTCGGCGATGTGCGCACGTTCGACGACCATCCGCTTGATCGCCTCCGACATGCGCATCGTCTCGAGCAGCGCGAAGCGGCCCTTGTAGCCGTTGTTGCACCGAGGGCACCCGGCCGGCTCGTAGATCTCCATCGGGCTCTCGAAGTCGGCCTCGATGCACCCGAGACGCATCAGCACGTCCTTCGGGATGTCCACGCGCTTCTTGCAGTTCGCGCAGAGCTTGCGGCCGAGGCGCTGGGCGCAGATGAGGAGCGTCGAGCTCGCGACCATGAACGGATCCATGCCCATGTCGACCATGCGTGTGATGGTGGACGGCGCGTCGTTCGTATGGAGCGTGCTCAGGACCTGGTGGCCGGTGAGAGCGGCCTTGACCGCGATCTCGAGAGTCTCGTGGTCACGGATTTCGCCGAGCAGGACGACGTCGGGGTCCTGACGCAGGATCGAGCGCAGCGCCCCGCCGAACGTCAGCCCCGCCTTCGGGTTGACCGGCACCTGGTTGATGCCTTCGAGCTGGTACTCGACCGGATCCTCGACCGTGACGAGGTTGATGTCCGGCGCGGCGATGTGCTTCACCGCGGAGTACAGCGTGGTCGACTTTCCAGAACCCGTGGGGCCCGTGACGAGGATCATCCCGTAGGGCTGCGCACAGGCCCACAGGTAGTCGTCCATCGCCTGCGGCTCGAAGCCCAGCGACTTGATGTCGAGGGCCAGGTTGCTCGAGTCGAGAATGCGGAACACGGTCTTCTCGCCCCAGACGACCGGCAGGATCGACACGCGGAAGTCGACCGCCTTGTGGCCGATCTTCATCTGGAACTTGCCGTCCTGCGGCTTGCGCTTCTCGGCGATGTCCAGCTTGGACATGATCTTGATGCGCGAGGTGATGTTGTTCTGCATGCGCTTCGGCAGCGACATCGCCTCGTAGAGGCAGCCGTCCTTGCGGTAGCGCACGATCACCTTCTTCTCGAACGGCTCGATGTGGATGTCGGACGCGCCCGTGTTGCACGCGTCCAGGATCATCTTGTTGACGAGCTTGACGATCGGTGAGTCCTCGTCACTGATCGCGGAGAGGTCGGTGCTGTCCTCTTCGTCGTCGACCTCCTTCAGCTCGACGTCGGCGTCGTCGAACGACCCGAGGATCCCGTCGACGCTCTCGGTCTCTTTCTGGTAGCCCTTGCCGCGGATCTTCTCGATCTCCTCGGCGGTGCTCACGACGATGCGGAGCTGACAACCGGTGATGATCCGGATGTCGTCGAGCTTCAGCACGTCGAACGGGTTCGCGACGGCGACCGTGATGATCGTGCCGATCCGGTCGACCGGGAAGATGCAGTACTCGCGCGCCACGTCCTCGGGCACGGACTCGAGCACTTCCTTGTTGACCGTCAGCTTCGACAGGTCGATCGGCGGCACGTTCGCCGCCTTGGCGATCAGCGCGACGAGCTCCGCCTCGGTCGCGACGCCCTTCTTGACGAGGACCTCCGTGAACGGCCGCTTCTCCTGGAGCGACTCGTTCAGCAGGGCCTCGCCCGCCGTGGCGTCGAGCTTGCCAGCCTTCTCGAGGATGGCGCGGAGTTTCTTCGCGAACTGCGTCATGGCTCAGCGCGTGAGGGGCTTGCGCATGCCGGTGCCGCCGGCGCGCTCCATGAGTCGTTGGAAGTCGGCTTCGTCCGACGTGTGCTCCAGGGCGTCCTCGTAGCTGATCGTGCCCGCGCGGTAGAGCTCGAACAGCGACTGGTTCATCGTGCGCATGCCGACCGCACCGCCGGTCTGGATCGTCGACATGATCTGGTGCGACTTGTTGTCGCGGATGAGCGCCCGGATCGCCGGGTTGACGATCATGATCTCGGCGGAAAGGGCGCGACCCTTGCCGTGGATCCGCGGCACGAGCTGCTGGCAGAGGACCGCCTGCAGCGTGAACGACAGCATCGTGCGGATCTGCTGCTGCTGGTGGGCCGGGAAGACGTCGACGATGCGGTTGACGGTCTGCTGCACGTCGGACGTGTGCAGGGTGGCGAACGTCAAGTGGCCCGTCTCGGCGAGCGTGAGCGCCGCCTCGATCGTCTCGAGGTCGCGCATTTCGCCGACGAGCACGATGTCGGGGTCCTGACGCAGCACGGACTTCAACGCCTTCGAGAAGCCGTGCGTGTCGCCGCCGACTTCACGCTGGTTGACGAGGCAGCTCTTGTTGCGGTGGAGGAACTCGATCGGGTCCTCGATGGTGACGATGTGGCTCTGCCGCGTCTCGTTGATGTAGTTCACCATCGACGCGAGCGTGGTCGACTTGCCGGAACCCGTCGAACCCGTGCACAGCACGAGGCCGCGCGGCAGGTTGCAGATCCACTCGCAGACCTTCGTCGGCAGACCGATCGTCTGGAAGTCGTAGACCTCGAACGGAATGACGCGGAGCACTGCTGCGACCGAGCCGCGTTGGATGAACGCGTTCGTTCGGAAGCGCCCCAGGTTCGACACACCGAAGGAGAAGTCGATCTCGAGGTTCTTCTCGAACTTCGCGACCTGGTCGGCACCGATGACCGAGTAGACGAGCTTCTTCGTCGCCTCGGGCATCAGAGGCTCGTACTCCGTGTCGACCAGCTTCCCGTCGATGCGGATCTTGGGCGGCGCGCCCACGGAGATGTGCAAGTCGGATCCGCCGCGCTGAACCATGAGGTTCAGCAGTTCTTCCATCGACACCATCGTGAGGCACTCCTGTGCTGTCCCGTCGCCACGACGGGTGTCCTGGTCTATCGGACGGCACAGGGGGCTGGATTGAGGCGAGGGCCGCCGCGCTCGGTCCGGGACGGTGCTTTCGCGCCCTGTCGAAGAACGCGACAGGGAGGCTGCCCTGCGATGGTGCGCCGGGGCGCTAGTGCGCGGCGTGGTGCTGTTCCACGATGGCGCGGCGCTTCTGGACGATGTCGGCCTGCAAGTTCGGTGGCACGGCTTCGTAGTGCGAGAACTTCATCGCGAACGTGCCCTCGCCGGCGGTGATCGAGCGGAGCTGCGTCGAATAGTCGAGCATCGACGCGAGCGGGCACTGCGCGGTGATCGTCTGCAGCCCCTCCTGCGTTTCCATGCCGGACATCCGGCCGCGGCTCGAGGACAGGTTGCCCGCGACGTCCCCGGTGAACCGCTCGGGGACCTGGATCGTGACGTCCATGATCGGCTCGAGCAGGATCGGCCGCGCCTTGGCGAAACCGTCGCGGACCGCGGATTCCCCGGCGATCTGGAAGCTCAGCTGGTCGCTGTCGACGTCGTGGAACTTCCCGTCGTGGACCTCGACCTGGACGTCGACGACCGGGAAACCGGCGAGGGCGCCTCGTGCCATGAACTTGCGCGCGCCCTTCTCGACCTCGGGGATGAACTGGCGCGGAATGGAGCCGCCGACGACCGAGTCCTTGAACTCGAAGCCCTCGCCGTGCTGCCTCGGTGCGACGCGCAGGTAGACCTCGGCGAACTGACCGCGGCCACCGGTCTGCTTCTTGTGCCGATGATGGCCCTCGGCACGCGCCGTGATCGTCTCGCGGTACGGAATCGTCGGCGGTCCATGGTCGACATCGACCTGATGCCGGCGATGCAGGCGGTGGAACTGGACCTCGAGGTGGATGGGGCTCATTCCCGTGAGCAGGAACTCGCCGGTCTCCTTGTCGCGACTGTGGTGCAGAGTCGGGTCCTCGATCGCGAGCTTCTCGACCGCGTGGCCGATCTTCTGTTCGTCGCCGCGCGCCTTCGGCCAGATGTGACGGGAGTAGGTCGGCTCGGGATACTTCGCGCGATCGAACTGCAGCTTGCCGTTCTCGGCGGTCACCGTGTCGCCGAGCGCCAGGTCCTCGATCTTGCTGACCGCGAACAGGTCGCCGGTGCCGATCGCGGCGACCTCCTTCGTGTCCTTGCCGTGCACCTCGAGCAGGTGCGCCACCTTGACGACCTTGCCGCTGCGCACGTCGGCGATCGACTGGTCCTTCTTCAGACCGCCGCGAAAGCAGCGGAGGTACGTGAGCCGGCCGACGTACGGGTCCGACACGATCTTCCACACCTTGGCAGCGAAAGGCCCGTCGTCCGGTTCGACCATCTCGGTCGGCACGTCGCTGCCGGGCTTGCCCGCGCCGCGGGGTCCGAAACACGACGGCGACGGAAAGTGCAGCTGCACGAACTCGCAGAACTGCTCGAGGCCGAGACCGCGGTTCGGGCACACGGCGAACACGGGCACCAGCTTGCCGCGCGCGACGGCGCGACGCAGGTTCTGCTCGAACTCGTCGGGCGCGAGGTGCCCCTGTTCGAGGTAGTGCTCCATCAAGGTGTCGTCGACCTCGGCTTCGTCCTCTTCGATCATGTCGTGGTACTTCGTCGCGTCCGGCCCCTCGTTGTGGGTCACGGCGTGCACCGACTTGAACTGACCGCCCGTCGCGTTCGGGTACGTCACGGGCACCACCGCGTGACCGAAGGCGGCGCGCAGCTCGGCGACGATCCTGTCGAAGCTCGTGTTGTCGTGGTCGAGGTGCGTGACGACGACGGCGCGGCCGCACCCGCGCGCGGCGGCGTGATTCCAGAGCTGCCGCGCGTGGAAGGTGAGTCCCGTGGTTGCGTTCACGACGAGGCACGCCGTCTCGACCACGTCCATCGCGGAGATCGCCTCGGCGACGAAATCGGGATGTCCCGGCGTGTCGATCGCGTTCAGCCGGACGGAACCGACCGGGATCCGGAATGCGTGCGCCGACAGGGTCTGCTTGCGGTCGCGCTCCTCGGGCTCGGTGTTGCTGATGCTCGAGCCGTCCGCCGTGCTGCCGAGACGCGTCACGAGCTTGGTGTGGAACGCGATCGCGTCGAGCAGAGCCGTTTTGCCCGAGTGTCCGTGGCCGACGAGGGCCACGTTGCGAATGTCATCCTGGGGACGAGCCATGGTCACTCCGTGAGGGAAGAGGGATTCCCAGGACCGCGGAGCGACCCGCCGGAGACCAGGCCGACGGGAGTCCCGAGGCGCTGAGGGTGCCGCCCTTCTACCCCCGGAGCCGAGGACGAGGAAGGTCCGCCCTCCGACCCACCCGCCGTACGAACACGGCCCGTTCGCCGGGCGCCGCCCGCAGGGCGGGACGGCAATCGGAGACGTCGCAGCGGGGCTGGATGCGCGAGTTCGCCGCGAACGTCTCCCC
>CAZIFB010000042.1:17811-46276 GCA_964538915.1 uncultured candidatus Brocadiaceae bacterium
GCGTTGCGACGGCTCCCGTGAGATCCTGAGCCGCGCCGCCCGCAGGGCGGGGCGGTAATCGGAGACGTCGCAGCGGGGCTGGATGCGCGAGTTCGCCGCGAACGTCTCCCCGCGTTGCGACGGCTCCCGTGAGATCCTGAGCCGCGCCGCCCGCAGGGCGGGGCGGCTCACACGACCCAGGTGCCGATGTCGACGCCGCGCACCGCCCGCTCCATGTTCCCTTCGACGAACATGTCGAAGACCATGATGGGCATCTTGTTCTCCATGCAGAGCGTGAACGCGGTCCGGTCCATCACGCGAAGGTCCCGCGCCAAAGCCTCCTGGAAGCCGATGCGGGTGAAACGTGTCGCCTTCGGGTCCTTCTTGGGATCCGCCGTGTAGACCCCGTCGACCTTCGTGGCCTTGAAGATCGCGTCGACCCCGAGTTCGGTCGCACGCAGCGCCGCGGCAGTGTCCGTCGTGAAGTACGGGTTGCCGGTCCCGCCGGCGAGGATCACGACGCGCCCCTTCTCCAGGTGCCGGATCACGCGGCGCCGGATGTAGGGCTCCATCATCGTCTTCATCTCGACCGCGCACGCGGCGCGGGTCGGGACGCCCTTGCGTTCGAGGGCGTCCTGCATCGCGAGAGCGTTGATCGCGGTCGCGAGCATGCCCATGTGGTCCGCCGTCGCGCGGTTGGTGCCGAGCTTGGCGAACTCGGCGCCGCGGAGCAGGTTGCCGCCACCGACCACTACCGCGACCTCGACGCCGAGTGCGTGCACCTTCGCGATCTGGTCGGCGACCGCCGCCACCACCGCCGGCGCCACTCCTCCCCCGTCCTCGCCGAGACTCTCTCCGCTGATCTTCAGCAGGATGCGCTTGATGTGCGAGGGCGGGGTGGCGACAGCGGCGTCCTTCATGGTGGGGATCGTTCGAGGATGCGGATCTCGTCTCGGCTGCTCGGACCGTGAGGAGCGGTCGTTCTCAGGCCCTCAGCCGCCGAGTTCCATGCGCACGAACCGGCGGACCTGGATGTTCTCGCCGATCTTGCCGACGAGTTCGGAGCGCATGTGCTCGACCGAGCGGGGCTCGCCCTGGCCGGTCGGGTCGACGTAGCCCGTCTCCATGAGACAGCGCTCGGCGAAGTACTTCTCCATGCGGCCCTCGACGGCCTTGTCGATGACGTTCTGGGGCTTGCCCTTCATCGTCTCGGCCGCCTGCTCGGTGACGAATGCCCGCTCCTTGGCGACCGCCGCCGGGTCGACGCTGTCGCGATTCAGGAACATCACGGGCGGGTTGCTGGCTGCAACCGTGAAGCAGACGCCCTTGCCGAACGCGTTGAACTGCTCGTTCTTCGCGACGAAGTCGGTCTCGCACACGATCTCGACCATGACGGCGAGCTTGCCGTTGTGGTGCACGTAGCTGAACAGCTTGCCTTCCTTGACTTCGCGGCCAGCGGCCTTGTCGGCGAGTTGCTTGCCCTTCTTGCGGAGCACGTCCTTCGCCTTCTCGAAGTCCCCGGCGGTCTCCTTCAGCGCCGACTTGCAGTCCATCATGGGGGCGCCCGTCATCTCGCGCAGGCGCGCGACCATCTTCGCGTCGATCTCGGTCATGATTCTGATCCTAGGGTCTGGCTCGGTTCGGAGCGACCGCGGCGCCGCGGGAAGCGCAGCACACGAGGCGATCGCGTGAGGGGAAGGCGGCGCAGTTCGCGCCGCCCATCGCACGATGCGCAGCGAAGGGCCGGCGAGGCCGCGACGCCGCGCGCGCGGAACTACGGCTGCGGCGCGGCCGCCGGGGCGGCCTCGCCTTCGCCAGCGCGGTCGGAGCCGATCGACACCGAGTCGGCGTGACCACCGGCACCGCTGGCGGCGCCAAAGCGGGGACCACCACCACCGGGCCCGCCCGGTCCGCGGCGACCGCCGGGACCACCCGGACCGCGACGGCCACCGCCATCGCGACCGCCGCGACCGCCGCCAGGGCCGCCTTCGCGACCGTCGGAGCGACGACCCGGAGCCTGGCGGTTGCGCACGTCATCGGAGGCCGACCGCTGCGCGTCGCGCAGCGTGCCTTCGTCGCACTGCTTCCGGCCCTCGAGGATCGCCTCGGAGAGCTTGCTGAGCACGAGCTGGACGGAGCTCATCGCGTCGTCGTTCGCCGGAATCACGATGTCCGCGAACGTCGGATCGCAGTCGGTGTCGAGCACGCAGATGACCGGAACGTTCATCCGCTTCGCTTCGCGCATCGCGTTGTCCTCGCGGCGCGGGTCGACGACGACCAGGGCACCCGGCAGGCCGTGCAGCTCGCGCACACCTTCGAGGTTGCGGCGGATGCGCTTCATCTCGCGGCGCATCGTCGACTGGTCGCCCTTCTTGTACTTCTCGATGCCGCCGGTCGCCTCGAGTTGCTCGAGTTCGAGCAGGCGCGCGAGGCGCTCACGGACGGTGGCGAAGTTGGTCAGCGTGCCGCCGATCCAGCGCTCCGTCACCGGGGGCATGTTGCACTTCTTCGCCTCCGCCTCGACGACGTTGCGGATCTGCTTCTTGGTACCCAAGAACATGATCTGCGCGCCCGTCGCGGCGAGGTGCCGGAGGAAGTGCGTCGCCCGGTACAGGCCACGGATCGTCTCTTCGAGATTGATCACGTGGATCTTGTGCCGCTTGCCGTGGATGTACGGCTTCATCTTCGGGTTCCAGCGGCTGGCCTGGTGGCCATAGTGGACCCCTGCGTCGATCAACTCCTGCGCGGTGACTAGCGGCACGTGCTCTCGGCTCCTTGCCTGTGCGGATTGCGTTCGTTCGGCGAATGAAGGGCGAGGGAGTCTAGGGAGGAGCCGAGCGCGGTCAAGGTCGAAGTGGCACCCCTGCCAGCGCGTGTTGCGCCCCGCGCCGACGGGATCGCGCGCGACGCGCTGCCCGCCGTGCCCGACCTCGGACCCGAACGGCCCCCTACCACCCCCCGCGCAGCGAGCCTAGACTCTCCCGCCGTTCCGCCGGCGTCCGCCGCGCGGATCCGCACCCCGACCCGCATCCTTGACGACCGAGCCGCCTTTGGACCAGCCGCCGAGCGAGTCCGTGAAGAACCCCACGCCTGCCGCGGTGGTTCTGCTCATGAACCACAACCGCGACGACGTCGCGGACTTGTGCTCGACCCTCGCTCGGAACGGCCACCGCGTACTCGTCTCCGAGTCGCTCGCGCAGAGCCACCGCGCGGTTGCCGACCAACGCCCGGACGTCGTGGTCCTGAACCCCCTCGTACTGTGCGCCGGGGGCGTCGAGCTCGAGCTGCTGGAGAGCCTGCAGCGCGACGACGACCCGATCCCGGTGGTGCTCGTCGTGGACGACCTGCAGGCGCTCGCCGACGCGCAGCAGATGCACATCCCCTTCCGCGACTTCGTGCTGAAGCCGCTGACCGCGGCGGAGTGCGCACAACGTGTCGACCTCGCCCTCCGCACGCGCTCGGCGTTCCGCGGCCTGCAGGCGCGCACGCAGAAGCTCGAGAGCCAGGTCAGCGTCGACTTCAAGACGGGCCTCGTGTCCGAGTTCTCGATGCGGCGCATCCTCGGCCTCGAGTGGAAGCGCGCGCAGCGCCACCAGAACCCGCTGTCGCTGATGCTGATCGACGTGGACAACTTCAAGTCGGTCAACGACTCGACGGAGTATGCGTTCGGCGACGAAGTGCTGCGACGCGTCGCCGAGGCGCTGAAGCAGAACGTCCGCGAGACCGACTTCGCGGCCCGCTTCGGCGGCGACGAGTTCTGCGTGCTGTTGCCGCAGACGAGTCCGGGCGAGGCGGTGCAGACGGCGCTGCGCATCCGGCAGCGCATCGGCGGCACCGTCGTGCAGAGCGGCAACTGGCAGCGTCAGGTGACCGTGTCGATCGGCATCGACAGCTACGACGGCCGCTCCGCGACGACGATCGACGCGCTGCGTCGCAACGCGAACCGCGCGCTCCAGGAAGCGAAGCGCCGCGGCAAGAACCAGGTCTGGCTCTACTCGGGCGGCGAAGACGCAGCCGCGGGATCCGCGGCGCCCTGACCCGTCGGCGTCACGACGCGGCGGCCGGCAGCTGGATCCGTACCCGGAAGCCCTGGCCCTTCGCGGATTCCACGGCCATCTCGCCGCCGTGGTTCTGCACGATCGAGTAGCTGATGAACATGCCGAGCCCGCTCGCGTCGGGACGTTCCTTCTTCGTGAAGAACGGATCGAAGACACGCCCGATGTCCTTGGCGTCCATGCCCGGCCCGTCGTCGTCGACGTCGATGCGGACACCCGCTCCCTCCGCGCGCACGCGGACCACGATCCGGC
Source organism: uncultured candidatus Brocadiaceae bacterium (assembly GCA_964538915.1). GTDB lineage: Bacteria > Planctomycetota > UBA1135 > UBA1135 > UBA2386 > JAEUHQ01. The sequence continues at coordinate 22,098 of CAZIFB010000042.1, forward strand.
CGCCGCCGCCCTTCTCGCCGAAGGCGTCGAGTGAGTTCAGCAGCAGGTTCAGCAGGACCTGCTGGATCTCGTTCGCGTCGCCGCGGACCGGCGGGACTCCGGGGGCGACCTCCATGACGAGCTCGACGCCGTCGCGCGCCAGGCGGTGCTCGACGAGTTCGCGCGCGCCGACGATGGCTTTCGTGACGTCGAACGCGCCGGCCGCCGCGGGCCGAGGCGAGAAGTCGAGCAGGCGTCGCGCAATCCTCCCGATCCGCTGCAGGCCCTCCTGCACGAGTTCGAGGTACGTGCGCTGCTTGTCCGCGAGCCCCGGCTGCTGCAGCAGGCGATTGACGGCATTCTGCATCCCGCCGATCGGGTTGTTGATCTCGTGGGCCACACCGGCCGCGAGCGTGCCGATGCTGGCCAGGCGCGAACTCTGCACCAGCGCGCGCTCCTTCTGCTTCGCCTGCTCGACCGCTTCGCGGACCGCGCGTTCGAGCGCCTGGGTGTGGCCCTCGACCTGCTCCGCCATCCGGTTGAACGTCGCGACCACCGGAGCGAGTTCGGCGATGCGTTCGTGCTCGGGCAGGCGGACGTCGTAGCGCCCCCGCGCGACGTCCGCCGCCGCGTTGCCGAGCACCTGCAGTGGACGACCGATCGCGCGGCGGGTCACCCAGAACAGGACGATGCCGAACAGAACCGTGGCGACCGCGACGCCGACGACCGAAGTCCACAGCGGGAGGGCGCGCGGCAGCGCCGCCTGCGACTTGGGCCGGAACCACAGGTATCCGACCACGGTGCCCGCCTGCCGCAGCGCGCGGCAGTAGCCGTCGGCGACCGGCAACAGTCCGTCGACTTCGCGCGCCTGCACGAGACCCGCCTGGATCACCGCACTCGGGAAGTGGTCCGGATCGCGATGTACCGCGCCGAGCGGATTCAGGTAGACGCCGTCGTACGGCGGGCGGCCGTTGGCGACGATCACGTCCTCGTACAGCTCACGAACGGAGTCGTTGAGCAGCAGCCGGCGCACCTGCCGCGCGTCCGCAGCCGCGTCGAGCAGGGCCTTCGGCGTGTAGACCCGCTCGATCTCGGCGAACGACTCCTGCACGGACGCCTGGAGTTCGTTGCGCTGGTTCTTGAACCACGCCTGCTGCGAGAGGTGCACGACGACCGTGACACCACCCACCGTCAGCGCGTTGAGCAGGAGCGCGATCAGCAGGATGCGCCACGCCAGCGACATGGATCACCCGCGGCGGCCGATCGTCTGCATCATCGTCAGGAGCGGCATGAACAGCGCGAACACGATGAAGCCGACCACGACGGCCATCACGACCAGCAGGATCGGCTCGATCGCCTTGAAGGTCGTCTCGACGGTGCGATCGACCTCGGTCTCGTAGCGGTCCGCGATCTTCTGGAGCATGCGGTCGAGCTCGCCGGTCTGCTCGCCGACGTCGACCATGTTGACGACGATGTCGTCGAACATGCCGCTCTCGCCCATCGGGACGGCGAAGCCGGCGCCTTCACGGATCGACGACTGCACCTCGTTCACCGCGCCGCGCATGTGCACGTTCTTCGTCGAGGCCTGCAGGATGTCCAGCGCCTCGATGTGCGGCACGCCGCTCTGGATCAGCGTGCCGAACGTCCGCGCGAACCGCGCGACGAGACTCTTGTGCACGAGGGTGCCGAACAGCGGCATCCGCAACGCGAAGCGGTGCATGACGGACCGGTAGCCCGCGGCCCTGACCATCAGGAGGCGGTGCAGCGCCACGATGAGCACGACGCCGAGCATGTAGCTCCACCACCACACCTTCATGTGGTCGCCGAGGTTCATGACGACCTTCGTCGTCCAGTGCAGGTCCCCCTTGCCCATCGACTCGAAGACCGACTTGAACTTCGGAATGACGAACGCGAACACGAGCATCAGCACCGCGATCGCGACGCAGAGGATCGCGACCGGGTACGCGAGCGCGCCGCGCACGCGGGCCTTGATCGTCTCGCTCTGTTCGAGGAAGCCGCTCAGCCGGTTCAGGATCTCCTCCTGCACACCGCCCGCTTCGCCGGCGCGCACCATGTTGGTGTAGAGCGCGTCGAACACCATGTCGTGCTTGCTCATCGCCTCCGACAGCGACGTGCCGCCTTCGACGTCCTCGACCAGCGACGCGGCGATGCGCTTCATCGGACCGGGTGCGAGCTGACCCTCCAGGATGCGCAGGCTCTTCATCACCGGGATGCCGGCGTTCAGCAGGACCGCGAGCTGGCTCGTGAACTCGGCGAGCACGCGCGGCGTGACGCGCTTCCTGCTGAACAGGGCGGTCGAACCCTCGCTGCCTCCCCCGCCTGCGACGGCGGAGACGGGAGCTGCGGTCTGCTTCGGGACAGGGAGTTTGCGCTGCAGCTTCTTGGGCATCGGAATCGAGAGGGGTCCGCATCGTTGCGCGGCGACGCCGCCCTGGCAACCGGCGGCCCTGCTCCAGCTCAAGAACCCTCGCCGCGCACCCAGGACCCGACGTCGACACCACACCAGCGAGCGATCGCGACCCCGAGGAGGACGGCCGCCACCGCGAACACGAACCAAGGCCAGAAGGGCGGTCGCAACGACATCGGCCGAGGCCACATCGCCCTGGCGCCGGGCCGCTCGTCGCGCGGCAGTTCCACGGGGCGGGCGTCGCCCCCTCCCGCGGGGTCGACGACGTCCACGACGACCGCCGTCGCGTTGTCGGTGCCGCCGGCAGCGAGAGCCTGCGCGACCAGAGCCTCGGCGGCAGCCTGCGGTTCGCCCTTGCCGACGAGGCGCGCGAGGGTCTCGGGCGGGATGGCGGACCAGACGCCGTCGCTCACGAGGAGGAAACGATCTCCGGTCTGCAACTCGACCTCGACCTGATCCACTTCGCACGCCGGGCTGCCACCTCCGACGCAGCGGGTCAGCAGGTTGTCCGGGTGACGAACGGCGTGGTCGCGGGTGAGCTGCTCGCACACGCCGCCGCGGACGAGGTAGATGCGCGTGTCGCCGACGTGACCGATGCGCGCCACGCCGCGCGCCACGCACAGCACCGACAACGTGGTCCCCATCCCGCGCAGCGCCGGAACGTTCGCGGCCTCCTGGTGTACTCGCGCCGCCGCGGCGGCGAAGCCCGCGGCCATGCGCTCCCTCGGCGGCGTCGCCGCATCGGCATCGAGGAGTACGACGCCGACCGTGCGGAGCCCGAGGCGACTCGCTTCCGCGCCGCCCGCCGCACCGCCCATGCCGTCCGCGATCCCCGCGACGAACGGCAGGCCCGTGTCGGGTGGCGGCGCGGCCACGAGGAAGTCGTCCTCGTTGTTCGCACGGACATGCCCCGTGTGGGTTGCGCAGCCGACGTTGATGGAGCCCTGGACGTTCATCGCGCGGGAAGGAACGTCGCGGACGCGACGGAGCCGCGGATCGTCCCGACCAGGACCTGGAGCCGACGGCCCGCGGCGCCCTCGGGCAGGCTCGCCTCGTAGTGGAAGTACTCGCCGTCCCACGTGCGCGACGCGAGCAGCTCGCGTTCGAACCCCAGCGTGACTTGCGAAGACATCTCGGACTCGCCGCGCAGGCGCGCCGAGCTGAGGCTCTCCGCACAGTCCACCACGACCTTCGAGCCGCCCTCGGTTCGGACCAGCACGAGACGCGCCGCGGACCGCTCGCGCAGGCGCTGACGCACCGACTCGCTCTTCAGGTCGCGAGCGAGCGACAGCAGGAGCCGGCGTTCGGTGACGCCGCGCACGGCGGCCGCGACGCGCGTCGAGTCGTCGCCGACGAAGAACGGTGGAACGACGATGGACTCGACGAGCCCGAGGACGTCGCTGCGTTCGACGAGGGAGAGTTCGACGGGTCCGCTGACGAGCAGGGGGTCGTGGAGCACCTTGCCGGTCTGCACCTCGCGCAACGTGACGCGCAACGTCGCCCGCGACTCGAACGTGTGGTCGGGGATCAGCGCCCCGATGCCGAGCAGGATCCACGTGGCGAACGTCAGTGGCCAGCGACCGTTGGTGCCCTGCACGTCGATCGGCCCGTCCTGCAGTTCCTCGACGACGAGCAGGTAGTCGAACCCGTCGTCGCGCGCCTTCTGCAGCACGGCGAGCACCGGCGCGGAAACGCTGCCGAGCCGCAGCTGTTCGCGCACGAGCCGGCGTCGCTCGGCGTCCTGGTCCACCGCGACGCGCTGGAACACCGATCCCCGCCGCAGCACGTCGACCACGGCGTCGACCCCGATGGCCTCGTACGGATCGCCGGTTTCCGACGCCGACCCGAACGTGCCCCGACGGCCGGGATCCGGAGTCAGGTAGGCGCCGCCGGTGACGAGCACGGAGCAGTCGAGCGGCGGCAGTTCGGCGATGCCGCCGAGTTCGCTGCCCTGCGTCTGGCAGGCGCCGAGCAACGCGAGAAGGAACCCGATGCGCAGCTGCCGGCTCCTCATCGCAACCCTCGCAATCGTGCGAGCGCAGCGGGAGCGCAGACCACGCGGAACCCGACGGTCCGGAGCCGCGGATCGCGCCGATCGACGAGCAGGTCGCGGCCGTCGCGCCGCAGCTGCTCGGTGCGGAGGACGCCGGGAGTCGTCTCGGGGATCGCCAGGATCGTGGCGAGATCGACGCGCGAACCGCGTCCGTCGACCACGCCGTCGAGTTCGCCCAGGGCGAGCCCGCGCACCGCGCCGAACGTGCGCAGCGGCGCCGCGAGGTCCGGCGGCGGCTGGTCGCTGCCGTCGCCGAACGTTCGCACCCGCGTCGAGTGCGTCGCGTGATCGCCGATCCACTCGCGGAGCAGCAACTCCGCGCCGGGAACGTGCGGCAGGTCGGCGACCCATTCGCGCACTCCGAAGTCGAGCCCGGTGAACGACGCGCCCTGGCCGGCGCGAACGACGTCGCCGGCGTCGCGATCGGCACTCGTGGTCGCGCAACGGCCGGACGCGAGTTCGCGCGCCGCGTCCGCGAACTTCGCCGCGGAGACGGTGCCGCCGGACGCCACGACGCCGCTGCAGGCCGGTCGCACGGCATTCGAGTACGCGGCGAGTTCGAGTTCGCAGCCGAGCGGCAGGCGGTAGAGATCCGGATCGTTCGCGGTCGCGACGCCGAGCAGACGACAGAACGTCCACGCCTGGTAGAAGTCGACCTCCGTGAGCGGCGAGTCCGCGGGTGCAGTCACCGCGCTCGCCGGCAGGAGCGCGTCGGCCCGCAGCCGGTCCGGACCGAGCGGGTCGTCGTGGTGCACGCAGCGCGCCGCGTGATCGAGCCGCGCGCGGTCGAGGAAGGGCAGGACGGCGCGCGCCTCGCCGCACGAGAACTCGCGTTCCTGCAGCAGGAAGTCGGTCATGTCGCGCACGGCCGTCGCGACCTGCGGTCGGAACGACGCGCGCGGCGGGGCGAACGCGGGCACGGGCTCCGCGAACGGACCGATCGGCGCCAGCACGGGCAGGAAGCGCGTGCCGGCGAGGCCGGCGGGCACGTCGGCGATCTGCGAGAGCAGGAGCGGCTCGAGCGTCGAACGCGTCGTGCGCACCCGCAACTCGATCGCCTGACGGCCGGCCGGAGTCGCCAGGGTCGCCGCGAATGCACAGGTCAGCCCCGACGCGTAGTCCTCGCGTCCCTTGCCGGCGAGCCGCGCGGCGACCGACCACTGTTCGAACGGCACTTCGAACTCCAGCAGCGAACCCTCGGCGGCCCGAACGACGCGCGTCGCCGGCACCTCGCTCTGCGCGATGCCGAGGAGGATGCCGTCGCGTTCGTCGTTGCCGAACGGCAGCGGCGAACGCAATCGCACCGTCGCCGCGTGGCCGAGTTCGACCGGCACCTCCTCCCCGACGATGGTCGGCAGCGCGTCGTGCCACCAGAAGTCCGCGACGACGTCGAGTTGTCGTTCGTCGTGCATCATCCGACGCGCGGGACCGTCGCCGACGAACACCCGCACCGGCCGATCGAGCACGTCCTTGAGTTCGACCGCGACCACGGAGTGGCCCGGGACGAGCGCGATGTCGGGCAGGAGCGGATCGAGGGGCGTCGCACGTTCGGGCAGGGCGACCTTCACCGGCGTCTCCGCACCCAGCCACAACGTGCCACGCACGTACGGCAGGAGCGCCGGGTCGATGCGCCACGCCGGTCCCTCGCCGAGCCCGGAGCCGCGGCGGGCCAGCAGGCCGACGTCGAGCACGCCGGCGAGGAAGCGGGTCCTCGCGGCCGGGAGGCGGAGTTCGATCGCCGGCGGCAACACGACGACCGGCACGACATGACGCGAGGGCGGCGAACCGCCTTCGCCGCGTTCCGCGACCGAGAGTCGGAGCACGTGCATCCCCGCGGGCAGCCGCGGCAGCCCGAGACGCGATCGCACCGCGTCGATCGCTTCGATGGTCGTCGGCACGCTCGTCTGGCCGGCGCCAGCCGCACTCGACAACTCCACGTCCGCGCCGACGAGGCGGTGGGCTTCGTCGACCGCGACATCTGCCATGGCGCCACCCTCCGTGAGCACGAGTTCCCGACCGATCCACTTCGCACCGGGACGGGCGCCCGGGAACTCCAGGTGCACGCTGCGGTCGCGCAGATCGACGGCGAACTGGCGCTTGTCTGCGTTGCCGGCCCGATCCTCCACGACGAACCAGTACGAGCCCGGCGCGAACCGACCGCGCGGACCGTCGATCGGAACGTCGAACACCGCGGCAACGACCCCCGCGGGAACGGGCGTGCGCCAGATCTCGGCCTGATCGATCGCCGCGAGCCGGAGCACGCAATCGGTCTCCGCTGCGGACAACCGCACGCGTAGGCGCGCCGCCGGGCCCACGATCGGCGCCACCGTTTCTCCGGCCGGTCCTGTCACCTCGACGACGTGGGGCGCGAGAACGTCCGCGGCACGGAACACGATCGGGCTCGATTCCGCCAGGTTGCCGGCGCGATCGCGGGCGGAGAGAACGATGCGGCCCGCTCCGAGCGCACGAACGTCGTCCAGCGCGGCGGCGACGGCGGCGCCGAGGGCGATCTCGCCCTCGACCTCCGACACTGCGAGCGGAACACGGCGCCCACTCTCGAGCAGGAACTCGCCCCCCATCGACGCAACTCCGCTCTCGTCGACGGCGCGGAAGACGAGCCGCGACGTACCGACGACCACGTCCCCCGGCGGTTCCAGCCGGCATTCGAGCCGCGGCGGCGAATCGTCGACCTGCACCCGCGAGGTCCCGAACGGCGCCTGCCCCGGCACGATGAACGACACGTCGACGGGGCCGTCGCGACTCCCCTGCTGCAGTCCCTCGAGCAATTCCCGCCACCGCGGCTGTGCCGTGGACAGCGTCAGCATGCCCGACGCCCGATCGACCTCGGGCCGCAGCTGCACCCGCAGCAACGGCACCCCGTCGCGAGTCACGTCGACCCGCAGCGCATCGGCGCGGAAACCGCCGAAGTGCATGCCGAGCGTCGCCAGCGCCCGACTCTGCAGGTACTGCACGCTCGTGGCCGCGGGCGACGCCAGATCCGCGATCGTGAGCGCACTGCCGACTCGCAGACGCAGGAAGGCCGGCTCGCGACCGGAAGAACTCGCGAGCGTCGCCATCACGCCTATCAGCAGCGCCGCAGCGGCGGAGCGGGCGATGGCCGGTCGATGCACCCCGGCCGTGACCGCGAGTTCGTGGCGGAGCACCGCGGCGCCGGCCGGCCGCCGCACCCGGTCGTGTTCCACACAGCGCTGCACGAGGCGCGACAGACGCCGCGGCACCCCGGCGACGCGAGGCCACGGCCGCAGTTCGCCGGCAGCGACGAGCATCGCAGCTCGGCGCGGATCCGAGTCGTCTACCGGAGGGGCTCCGGTCAGCAGGAGCCAGGCCAGCGAACCGAACGAGTAGACGTCGGCGCGAACGTCGACCTCCTCGCCGGCGAGCAGTTCGGGCGCGGAGAACACGGGGTTGACGAAGCCGGTGATCTCGCCTTGCCCGGCGTTCGCAGCGCCGGCGAACTTCGCCGTGCGCGCGATGCCGAAGTCGAGCACCTTGACGCGGAGCTCGTCGCCGCGCGCCGCGACCATCACGTTCCGCGGCGCGAGATCGCAGTGCACGAGCCCCGCCGCGTGGATCGCTTCGAGCGCCGCGGCGATCTGCTGGAGGATGAGCACCGCATGGCGAGGGTGCATGCGACCGGACCGCATCAGGACGTCGAGCGTGTCCCCTTCGACGAGTTCCATCGCGAGGTAGGCCACGCCTTCTTCGGCCTCGCCGACGTCCAACAGCCGCGCGCAGCCGGCGTGGGTCACGGTCGCGGCGCGGCGCGCCTCGGGCAGAAGCGCACGCCGGTACTCCGGTCGTTCGGCGAACCGCGGATGCAGCAACTTCAGCGCGACCTGCACGAGCGTCCCGATGTGCTGCGCCTGGAACACGGTGCCGAGACCGCCGCGCCCGAGCACCGCCTGCAGCCGGTACTTCCCGTCGACGACCGATCCGAGCAGCGGGTTGCCGGCGTCGCGTTCGCCGCGGCGCGTCGGATAGTGCACGGCATCGGTCGGCAGGAGCCACGCGCCGCAATGGCCGCAGCGCGGCGCAGCGGCATCCGTGACGCCCTCGCACGCGAGGCACAGCTTCATGCTGCGCCCTCCGCTTCGGAGACGTCCGGAACGAACGCTGTCACGGCGCGCATCCTAGTGGCGCGAGCGATCAGCCGCTGCCCCGCCCCTGCAGCAGGACCCGCCACGCTTCGAACACCGCACGATCGCGGACGAAGGCACGGCCGAGATCCGGGATGCGCATCCTCCATGCCTTCGTGCCCGTGGCGTCGGCGACCGCGAAGCACACGGTGCCGACGGGTTTCTCCGGCGTGCCGCCGTCGGGCCCCGCGATGCCGGTCGTCGCGAGGGCCACGTCCGCGCCGAACCGGGTCCGCGCGCCGTCCGCCATCGCCGCCGCGACTTCCTCGCTGACGGCGCCGTGCGCCTCGATGCGCGCGCGCGGCACGCCGAGCAGTGCTTCCTTCGCTTCGTTCGCGTAGGCGACGACGCCGCCGCGGAACACGGCCGACGCACCGGGCACGTCGACGATGCGGTTGGCGATCGCGCCGCCGGTGCACGACTCGGCGACGGCGAGCGTCAGCCCGCGCGTCTTGAACGCCGCAACGACGAGTTCGGGCAGTTCGACCGTGCCCTCCGCGAACAACCAGGCGCCGAGCAGGGGCCGCAGTTCGCGCGCCGTCGCCTCGCACGCTTCGGCCGCCGCGGCGGCAGTCGGCGCCGTGCCGACGATGCGGATCGTCAGCAGGCCACCGCTTGCGGTGATGCCCACCGCCGGGTTGCGGCCCGGCACCATGAACGGCTCGATGCGTTCGCCGAGCGCCGCTTCCGACGGCCCGAGCACCCGCAGCCACGCCTGAGCCAGGGGCGTGATGCCGGGCATCGAACGCACCGCGGGCAGCACGTGGTCCTTCGCCATCACCTGCATCTCGCGCGGCACGCCCGGCAGCACGAAGAGCTGCGCGCGGTCGACCCGGACACCGAATCCCGGTGCCGTTCCGACGGGGTTGGCGAACGGTCGCGCGCCGGGCGGCATCAGGGCCTGGCGGCGATTGCTGTCCGGCACCGGCCGACCGCGGCTGCCGAGCCAGTGCCGCACCTGCGCCCAGCTCGCTTCGTCGAAGACGAGCGGACCGCCGAGCAGTTCGGCGACCACGTCGCGCGTGCGATCGTCGAGGGTCGGCCCGAGCCCGCCCGTCGCGACGACGACGTCGGCGCGGGCGCACGCGCCGGCGAACGCTTCGCGCATCGCGGCGGGATCGTCGCTCGTCACCGTGAAGCGTTGCACGACGGCACCTGCCGCCTCGAGCTCGCCGGCGAGCCACTTGCTGTTCGTGTCGAGCAGGGCGCCGTGGATGAGCTCGTCGCCGACCGCCAGGATCTCGGCCAGGACCGTCACGTGGCGCCTTCCCCCGACACCGGCCCCGCCGGGGCTGGAGGCGCGTCGTTCGTGCGGCTGAACCAGGTCAGCAGCAGGCCGAGCCCGTAGAGGAACAGCATCGGCGTGGCCATCAGCATCATCGACACGGGGTCGGGCGGAGTGAGCACGGCGGCGACCACGAAGAGGATCAGGACCGTCATGCGCCAGTTCTTGCGGAAGCCGCGGTGCGTGACGAGACCGACGCGCTGCAGTGCGATCATCACGATCGGCAGCTGGAACACGAGGCCCATCGCGCCGGTCATCGCGAAGAGCAGGGTCAGGAACTGACCGACGCTCAGCATCGGTGTGACCTGCATCGGGTTCATGATGCCGAGCAGGAAGCCGAGGCTCGTCGGGAGCGCCACGAAGTAGCCGAACAGCACACCCGCCGTCAGCAGCACGCCCATGAACGGGAAGTAGCGGTAGAAGATCGCGCGCTCCCGCTGGTAGAGGCCGGCGGCGACGAACGCCCAGATCTGCCACACGACGACGGGCGACGCGATCACGAGCGAGAACACCACCGACGCCCACATCCACGACATGATCTCGTCGAGGCCACCGATCGCGAACAGGTTGTACGGCACCTGGTAGCCGGTCAGCGACGGGATCTGCGGCGTCCACTTGAAGCGGCCGGCGAGGATCGCGGGCGCCTCCTTGCGGCATTGCTCGAGGTAGTTCCGGCCGACACTGTCCGTCTCGAACTCTCGCCTGGCGTCCTGCGCCTCGAGCATCTCGACGTGCGCAGCGAACCCGTGCCGCCACTGCACACGGTACGGCTCGAGGATGATCTCGTAGACGCCGTCCTTGAACGGCATCACGCAGGCGACTGCGACGGCGATCGCGATCAGGGACCGGACGAGACGCGTGCGCAGTTCGTCGAGGTGGTCGCCGAACGACATCCGGGGCAACGGCTCGTCCTCGTAGGCGGCGCGAACGGCGGGATCGTCGAGCGAAACCATGCGGAGCCGCGCGACTGTAGCGCGCGCCCTGCGTCGCACGAACACCGAGCCTGGAACGCAGCGAGCCCGGCGCACTCGCGTGCCGCCGGGCTCGTTGTCGTCTTGGCCGTCGGTCGTCGCCGTCGCAGCGGGGCTGGAGCGGCGACGGCCCCGGCGAGTCCTGAGTATTGGCGTCCCGCTGGGACGCGAATGCTCAGAGCTTGATCAGGTCGCGGATGTTCTTCAGGTGGGCGAACTCGACGCGCAGGTCGAGCGCCTCCTTGTATTCCTTCGAATCGGTGACCGCGGTGAGGCCGTCACCGGCCTCGTTGATCGGGTCGTTGCCGAGGATGACCGTGTCGACGCCCGGGCCCATCTTGTCGACGACCTTGTTGCCGAGGCGCTTCAGCAGGTTGGCGAGGTCGGGCTTGTTGTACGGAGCCTGGAAGCGGCCCAGCAGGTAGATCGTGCGCGTGGCGCGCGGCGTGTAGAGGTCGTTGAACAGCTCGTCGCCGGCGCGGACCGAGTCACCGATCGGGTCGACGAGGCCGCTGAGCTCGACTTCGGCGCGCTCTTCCTCGATCGACTTGACCGTCGCGTAGCCCTTCACCGAAGCGCTGTGCGGGTTGCGGATCCGGAAGACCGTGCCCGGCTGCAGCATGTCCTTCTTGCCGAGGTTGACGAACGCGATCGAGACGCCCTGCTGGGCGGCGATCACCTTGCCGTCGGCAACGTCCGGCGGCTGGATCATCGCGTTGCGCGCGACGAGGGCGCTGTTCTGGCCGCGGATCTTGTCCATCTGCGCATTCAGCGCCTTCTCGGTCGCGGTCGCCGTCTCGCGCGTCGTGGCGAGCTCTTCGTTCTTCGCCTTCAGGCTCTCCGTCAAGCGATTGATGTTGTTGTCCTTCTCGGCGCGCGCGTTCGTGAAGTCGGAGCGCGTCTGCTCGAGGTTCTGGTTCCACTCGCGCGCGGACTTCGTGTTGTCCGCGGTCTGCTGCTGGAACTTGCGCTCGAGCTCGGTCTTGTCGGCGAGCACCTTGTCGCGCTCGTTCTCGATGTCCTTGACGCGCTGGTTCGTCTGGTTGATGCGCGTGACGAGGGCACCCAGCACGTTCTCGAGGCTCGAAGCGATCGAGACACCGGCGTCACCGCACGCCTTGTCCATGACCGCCTTGATCTCCTTCGGGTTCATCAGGCCGGGGTAGTCCAGCACGCTGCCGCCGTAGAGGCTCGACTGGCCTTCGCGACCTTCGTACTTGCCCGGCTTGCCGACCGCGGCACCGACGTCCGCGATGTAGTGCTCGATGAGGAAGTTCTTCTTCTTCAGGAGATCGGCCTCCTGACGCGCCTGGCTCAGGCCAGCGAGCAGCTCCCCGTTGCGGGTCTGCGTGACCCACGCGAATGCGACGGCCGCGATCAGCATGATCAGCAGCAGCAGGAAGAACATGATCGGGACGTGCGCGGCACCGCTCTGGCGATTGTGCATTGGAGGCAACTCCGAGGGTCTGTTCTGGGCGTTCGGCGCGAGCGCGGGGCACGCGACGAGAGGGACGATGGGGCTTTGCGTAGGCAGATCAGGGTTCGGCCGGGGCACGGCAGAACCCGTCGGGACGCGGGAGGTTCGGGATCTTAGGAAGGCGGGCGGGCCGGTCAAGGCGGCGTCGAACCAGCTTGCGGCTCCCCGGAGTCTACCTCAGGATGCTGCGCATGCCGGCCGAACCCGTGCGACAACCGTCGCCACTGCGCCCGTTCCACCCGGCAACACCCGTCGTCATCGGCATCCTGGGCGGGGTCGCGTCGGGCAAGTCGACCGTCGCGCGCCTCTTCGCGGCCCACGGACTGCGGCACCTCGACGCCGATGCCAAGGCGAGGGCTCTGACCGAAGAACCGGCAGTGCTCGCCGACCTCGCCGCACGCTGGCCGCGGGTCGTCACCGGCGGCACCGAGGCCCCCCGTCTCGACCGTGCGGCCCTGGCGCAGGTCGTGTTCTCCGATCCGCGCGCCCGGAAGGAGCTGGAGGCGCTCCTCCATCCGCGGATCCGCGCCGCGTTGCTGGCCGACCTGGCGACCGCGCGCGCCGCCGGCGAGTCGGTACTCCTCGACGTCCCCCTCCTGCTCGAGAACGGTCTGATCGCCGAGTGCGATCACGTCGTGTTCGTGGACGCGGATGCCGCGAGTCGCGCGCGTCGGGCGGCCGAACGCGGATGGGCTGCCGACGAACTCGCGCGGCGCGAGGCAGCGCAGGCGCCGCTCGCCGAGAAGGCGGCGCGCGCCGGGCACCGGATCGACAACAGCGGCGACCTGGACGCGACGCGGACGCATATCGCAGCTCTACTGGACGCCCTCGCCGGTTCGCCATGACCCTCGGTTCCGATCCCGTCCGGATGCACGTCGACCTCGCCGCCCTGCACGCACTCGACGCGGCCGCGCTCGCCGCAGCAACGCATTCGGCGGGCCTCGAGGTGCCGCCCGGCGCGGGTCGCGGCGAACGCATCGCGGCCCTGTTCGCGCACCAACTCGGCGACGACGGCACGGGCCACGTCGAAGGCGTGCTCGACCTCCTTCCCGACGGATTCGGCTTCGTCCGCCAGACCGCAGCCGACTGGGCGCCGATGCCGTGCGACCCGTTTGTGAACCAGGCACAGGTGAAGAAGCTGAACCTGCGGTCCGGTCACCGGGTCGCCGGACCGGTGCGGGCGCCGCGCGGCGCCGAGCGGTTCTTCGCGCTGCAGCACGTCGAACGCGTGAACGATGCCGATCCGGACGCGCTGGACCCGCGCGTTCCGTTCGCCGAACGCACGCCGATCCTGCCGCACGAGCGGCTGCGACTTCGCGGCGACGACAGCCCCGACGACCTCGCGCTCCTCGAGATGCTCGCACCGTGGGGCCGTGGCCAGCGGGTGCTGCTCGCGGCGCCGCCGTCGTTCGACCGCGCGTCGTGGCTCGTCGCCGCAGCCGCGGCGCTGCGGGCGGTCCAGCCGGAACTGCTCGCCACGGTGTGCCTGCTCGACCAGCGGCCCGAAGACGCAGCCGCCGCGCGGCGCCGCGGCGCCGTCGCCGGATGCACGGTGGTCGCGACGACCTTCGACGAACCCGTGTCGCGCCATCTCGCGGTCGCCGACCTCGCGCTCGCCACCGCACAGCGCGACGTGGAGGCCGGGCGCCACGTCGTGCTCGCACTCGACTCGCTGACGTCGCTCGCTCGCGCGTGCAACGTCGAACAGGAGCCGTCCGGCCGCCTTCTCTGCGCGGGCCTCGACGCCGTGGCGACGCAGCGCGGCAAACGGCTCTTCGGCGCGGCCCGCGCCTGCGAGGAAGGCGGCTCCCTCACCGTGATCGCCACGGCGGCCCTGAGCGACGACCGCGTGGACCGGGCAGTGCTCGACGAGTTCCTGCACCGCGGCAACAGCGAGATCGTCTTCACCGCGAACGGAATCCTCGACGTCGTGCAGACCGCGACCCGTAATGAGGACCTGCTCCTGTCGCCGCAGGCCCGCGACGGCCTGCGGGCCGTGCGCGCCGAGCTGGCGGCGATGGCGGACGCTTCGCCAGAAGCGCGCCACGCGCGAGCCGTCGAACTCCGGCGCAGCGCGCGCTGGTGAATCTTCGCGCCGGCAGCCGGGCCGGCTACCGGATGTCGACCTCGAGGCCCGGCGTGGCGACGAAACCGCGCGGTTCGCTCGCGGTGAACGAGAACGCCTGCGTCGTGATGTCCCAGACGAGGCCGGGCGGCAACGTCACCGGCAGCACGTGGTGCTCCGGCGACTGCTGCACGAGATCGATCACGAGCAGGAGCGTGCCCAGCCGGACCGCGCATCCGTCCGGCGTGAGTTCCGACGCGCCGCGGCCGGTGCCCAGCGCGAGGACCGTGAACCCGGACGGCAGGCCGTCCGCGACGAACGCGATCGCCTCGCCGCCGCTCGGGCATCCGTCGAGCCGCAGCGACGGTGCCGTGCCGTCGGCGCGGGCACAGCCGTAGCCGTAGCTCGTCGCCAGACCCGCGCACGCCGGCGCACCGACCGCGATCGTGACGGTGCCGAGGTTGCTGTTGCTGCGGCCGTCCGCCGCCGCGTAGGTGAACGCGTCGGTCCCGACGAACCCGTCCCACGCGCGGTACGTCGCTGTCGCGCCGTCGAAGGCCACTGCGCCGTGGCGCGGCTGTTCGACGATGCGCAACGTCGGCGTGCCGGGGTTCGGATCGGTCGCGGTCAGCGGGATCGCGAGCGGTGTGTCCGTCGGTGTCGCCAGCGCGAGACTCGTCACGGTCGGCGGCGTGTTGCTCGACGGGTTGTCGCTGTTCGGCCCGTTGTGGCAGTCGTAGCAGCCGACCTCGTAGCCGCGCCAGAACGTCTTCGTACCGAACTGCGTGCTCAGCACGCGGTCGCCCTGCGATCGCGACAGGACCGTGCCGCGGAACGTCGTGCCGTGACAGACCGCGCACTGCGCCGTGCCCTGCTGCTCGGCCACGTCCTGGTGCTTGTCCACCCAGAACGAGCCGGTCGGGTGCATGCCGTGCGGACCGACGAGCTGATTGTCCTGGAGGTTCGTGTGGCACGTGGAGCACTCGACGACGGTTCCCTTGTGCCCCTGCACCGCGATGCTCTGCAGGTTGTCGTTGTCGGCCGAGGACGGCCAGATCGCGTGCGGCGAACCGTGGCACGCCGAGCACTCGAGCTGACCATGGCCGTTCGAGAAGCGGTAGAGCGAGAAGCCCGCCTGCGGCACGTCGGGATCGGTCGCGAAGCGCTGGTTCGTCGTCGTGCGCAGATGCCCCGGCACGTCGAACGCGTTCGCGAAGCGGATCGCGCCCGCGTTCGCCACCGCGTCGCCGGTGTGGCAGTTCTGGCAGTTCGGTTCCTGCAGCCAGCCGACGCGCGCCGGATCACCCACCGCACTCATCCCGCCGTGGCAGTCCTGGCACGCCATCATCGAGTTGCCGTCCGCGCCGATCGCCTTGCCCATCGCGCCGCGCAGACACCGCGTCGCGGCGCCGGGGTGGCACGTGTAGCACGACGAACGATCCGGCACGTCGTCGAGTCGACGGCCGTCGGGCAGCGGCGCGTCCGCGTGGCCCGTGTGCATCGCCGACGTGAGCTTCGACACACCGGGGTGACCCGCGGTGCCGAGAGCATTGCTGCCGTGGCACCGCGCGCAGAGCACGGGCGTGCCCTGCACGACGGCAGTCGCGTACAACCCCGCCGCCGAGTAGCCCGCACCCGCGAGTGCCGCGGTGTACAGCGGGGTGCCTAGGTGCCGCTCGTCGTGCAGCTTCACGATGTTGAGTCGATCGTCGGTGGCCGCGGGCCCGTGCACCCAACCGCTGGGAGGCCGCGCCGCCGGATTGCCGCCCGAGCCGTGGCACGACACACACGCCATCTCCGCGGACACGGGGACGACGATGTCGCTGCTCGCGACGACCTGGCCCGACGTGTTGCGCGCGACGAGTCGCATCAGCGGGTACGGGTTCATCGCGCCGGCGTCGTCGTACGGCGTGATCGGCACGCCGTCCGCGCTGTAGTCCGCCATGCCCGTGTGGAACGGCATCGCCTGCGGCGTGTTCGCGGCGCCGGGCATGCGGAATCCCGCGAGTCCTTGATCGAGCGGCAACGACGCTCCGAACAACGCACCGGCGTGCGCCCAGAAGTCCGACTTGCCGATCGACGTGCGGTTGATCGAGCCGGTCGGGTCGGCGACGGCTTCGTAGGTGACCGTGTAGCTGCCGTTCGTGACGAGATGGCCGCCCACGACGACCTGCGCGTGGAAATTGTTGAACGGAGGCAGGATCGAGAACACCGAGGTGTCACTGTCCATGCAGTGCATGCCGAGGTCGTTCCAGCCCAGGATGCGCGGCGGCCCCTGCGCGACTCCGAGCGCGGCCGACGAAAGTGCGGCGATGACGAGGGCGGCGGAGGAACGGCGTTCGTGCGGTCGCATGGCGATACCTCGAGGTGAAGGCACCGACACTACGAGTCACGCGAACGTCATCGGCCGCCGGAACAGTTCGTAGGCGCGCCGGATCGCGGGCCGAGCGTCACGCGCGCGGACCCAGGAACTGCGCGACGTCGGCGGCGCTCGCGCGATGTCCGCGCAGCCCGGCGAACGTGCCGCGCAGCTTCGCCAATGCAGCGCTCGGGCCCGAGACCAGGGTCAGCGGCCACAGCACGAGTTCGAACAACACGAACGCCGCCCACAACAACGGCGAGCCCCGCCGGCGCAGGTAGCGCACCGCGTTGCAAGCCATGAAGAACTTGCGCAACGGGGAGCGGCTGCCGCCGGACGATCGTCCGCTGTCGTGCACGACGCGCACCCACGGCAGCCACACGATGCGGCCGCCACGTCCGCGGAGGCGATCACAGAGGTCGACGTCCTCCCAGTACATGAAGTACGACTCATCGAACGCACCGACGTCCATCACCGCGGCAACGCGGAACAGCACGCACGCACCAGGCAGGAACTGCACCGCCTCCGGCCCCGACTCCCGCGGCCTCGGCATGCGCCCGTGCCCGCCGAGCCGCAGCACGTTCGGCGCGAGCCCGACGCGACCGCCCTCGGCCCAGACCCGGCCGTCGCCGCGCAGAACGGTCGGCCCGACGGCCGCGACGCCGGGATCGTTCGCGAGCACGTGGACCAGGGGCAACAGGAAATCCTTCGGCAGACGCACGTCGTTGTTGAGCACGAGCGCGAACGGCAGGCCGCGTTCGGCCGCCCATCGCAGGCCGAAGTTCATCCCGCCCGCGAAGCCGAGGTTCTGCGGGAGCGCGGCGAAGGCCGTTCGATGTGGCTCGCGCGCGAACAAACCGACACGCCGCTCGAGCTCCGCCGCGCCGCCGTCGCCCGACCCGTTGTCGATGACGAGCACGTCGAGGGGAACGTCGTCGACCTCGAGCAGGTCGGCGAGACACTGCAGCGTCAGGTCGGCGCGGCGCCAGTTCAGCACCAGCACCGCAGTGCGCGGCGCCGGATCAGCCACACAGCCTCCGGACGACGCGCCAGTAGCCGGCGAAGAAGCGGTCGAGTCCGCGCCGTAGCGCAGCCCGCGCGCCGCGTTCGGCGAGGCCCGGGTTCAGCGTCATCGGCGCAGCGACGAGCAGGTCGCGGTCCGGAACGGTCCGCCCCCGCTGCGCGGGGCCGCGCGCGCGCACCGCGACGGGCAGCAACTTGAACAGCTCCCACTTGCCGCGCAGCCAGTCGCGAACGTGGCCGCGCTGCCAGCCGAACAGTGCGTAGACCACCCCGTACAGGAGCTGGGCCGGAACCGTGAGCAGCAGCGTCCGCCACCGCATGCACGTGATGAGCACGTACCAGCGATTCTTGCTGTGCAGGAACGTGCGGCGACCGGAGTACGTGCCGTTCTCGCCGCGGACCGACAGGCCGGCGGTGCCCGCCTTGTGCGTGCACAACGCGTTCGCGGCGAGCCGGATCGTGTGGCCGCGCATGCGCAGCTTGTACGAGAACTCGTTGTCCTCGTAGAGGATGAACAGGTGCTCGTCGAAGCCGCCGACGGCGAGGTACACGCTCTTTCGGCAGAGGAAGCACAGCGCGATCGCCGCTCCGATCGGTCCCGCGGGAGGCGTGGCCTCCGCGAGCGGGCGGTACCAGTTGCGCAGGACGAGCGTGCCGAGGAAGTGCAGGTCACCGCCGTCGTAGTGCACCACCGACGGATCGTCGCCGCAGACCGAGCGGGCTTGCACCATCGCGGCACGAGGATCGGCTGCGAGTTCGTCGCACAAGGCACGCAGCGCCCCCGGCTGAAGGACGACGTCGTTGTCGACCAGCAGGCACGAGTCGTCGCGCGCCGCGGCGACTCCGACGTTCCGGGCGTGGCACGGACCGGCATTGCGGCCCGTATCGATGACGCGCACCATCGGATAGTTCGCGGCGACCAGTTCGCGGGACCCGTCGTCAGAGTGGTTGTCGACGACGATCACCTCGCTCGGCGGCGGCTCCTGCGCGAGGAGGGCATCGAGGCAGTCCGGCAGGTAATGCCGGCCGTTCCAGTTGACCACGATCGCGCTGACCACGAGAGCGCGCGGATGCTAGTGCCGTGAACCGGAACCGGGGTCGGGTTTTCGCCGGCCGCCCCACCCGCCCCTCACCACCCGGAGCTGATGCAACGAGTGGATCACGCCCCGCGCCGCTCATGGGTCATGGAGTGCCGGCCCCGAAAAGGGCGAAGAAAAACGGGTGGTCGCCTTCGTTCCGGCGACCACCCTCCCTTGCACTTTCTCTCGCGCCGCTCACCGCCACCGTCGGCCCTGACTCCGACAGCAGCAGTTCGTGACGACTCGCGGCTGTGTGACCGCGCGGGATGAGGCGACGTTCGTGCTACCGAAGCCGGTGGATTCGCAGAAACCGCGCGGCCCGACCGAACGGAACCCTGACCTACGGTCGACGGCGGCGCGGGCGCGCCTCGGGGGACGCCGCCAGCGGATCCTCCGGCCAGCTGTGCCGCGGGTACTTCCGCGACAGCTCGCGCCGGACCTGGGGGTAGACGTTGGCCCAGAAACTCGGCAGATCGGTGGTCACCTGCACCGGCCGGTGGTTCGGCGCGAGGAGCTCCAGCACGACGGGCACCCGCCCGGAAGCGAGCGCCCCCACCGCGCGGAGGCCGAAGAACTCCTGCAGCCGCGCCGCGATCGTCGGCCCGGCGGGCGCGGTGTAGTCGACGATCGCCGCCCGGCCGGACGGCAGTTCGATCCGGTCCGGGGCGAACTGGTGCAACGCACGACGCTGACTGCCCTGCAAACGTGACAAGAGCAGCTCGGCGATGTCGACATCCCGCAGCGCGCGCAGGTCCGCACGATCGCCGAGCAGGTCGAGCGCCGCCGCCGCGACGGCGCCATCGTCGAACGCCGGCAGTCCGAGCTCGGGCATGCGCTCGGCCAGCCACTTCGCACGGGCGATCACGCGGCGCAGGTCCTTCTGCTCCCCGAGCCACTTCCACGGATCGACGGACAAGAGCGGCAACAGGGCCTCGGCCGCACGTCCCGACGGCAGCTCGCCACCGCGCGCCGAGCGCAACGCGAGATCGCGGTAGCGCAGTTCGCGAACCGCCACGACGCGCCCGGCGGCTTCGTCGAGTTCGGCGGCGACGACGTTCTCCAACGCGCGGGGAAAGACGGCCTCGAGGTCGGCGAAGTCGAGGGCCGCCGTCACGACCGCGGTCGAGCGCTGCTGCCGCCCCGCTTCGTGCAGGCGGAGCGCGAGCACGAGATCCGCGCCGTCCGCCGCCTTCGGCAGCAGCAGGCCCCGCCCCGAAACCATCGTCGCCGCACGCGGATCGCCGGTCGGTGCACGGCGCGCGACGCGGTCGGGGAACCCGGCGAGCAGACAGCGGGCCAGCAGCGTCGTGTCGCGCGCCCCTCGGTCGCGACCGCCGCGCCCGAGCAGGCGATCGCGCGACGCACACAGGGATCTCGCCTGGCCCGACCAGCTGCCGAACTCGCGGCACATCGCGTCCGGAAAACCGCGCTCTTCGGCGAGCAGGAACGCGTCCACCGCCGCGTGCAGATCGGCGCCGCCGTCGCGCCCGAGACCGTCCTGCTCCCCTAGCAGCACGGCCGCCGTTGCGGCCGCCGCCGCGCAGCCGAGCCGCCGCCCGCGTTCGACGACCGCAGCGAGTCGTGGATGCAGAGGCACGTCGAGCAGCGCCTGGCCGAACGGAGTCAGCGCACCGCGCGCCGGATCGACGGCGCCGAGGTCGGCGAGCAGCCGATCCGCCGCTGCGAGCGCTTCGGCCGGTGGCTTCTCGAACCACGCGAACGCCGCCGGATCGCGCCCCGCGAACGCGCGCACGAGCAGCGCCGGCCCCGACAGGTCGACGCGCTGCACGTCGGGCGTCGTGCGCTGCGGCATGCCGCGCTCCTCCGCCAGCGACCACAGGCGATAGCAGATGCCGGGCCCGGTGCGGCCGGCGCGGCCGGACCGCTGCGTCGCCGACGCAACGCTGATCCGTTCGAGTTGCAGCACGTCGACACCACGCCCCGCCTCGAAACGCAGCTCGCGCGCGAGGCCCGAATCGACGACGGCGGTGACGCCGGCGATCGTGAGAGAGCTCTCGGCGACGTTCGTGGACAGCACTACCTTGCGCTGCGACTGAGGCCGGATCGCACGATCCTGTTCTGCGGGTTCGAGGCGACCGTGCAGCGGCAGCACGAGTACGCCGCGACGCCGCGCCAGGTTCTGCAGCGCGTCCTCGCAGCGCGCGATCTCGCCCGTGCCGGGCAGGAACACCAGTACGTCGCCGCTCGTCTCGTCGAGCGCACGCTCGATGGCGTTGCGTACGGCGAGCTCCAGCGGATCCGTGTTCGCCCGTGCAACGTGGACGACGGAGACGGGGAACAGGCGGCCATCGGCCTCGACGATCGCGCAGCCGGGCAGGAACGCGCGCAGGGGCGCGGGGTCGAGCGTCGCCGACATCACGCACAGCTTCAGGTCGGGACGAACGGTGGCGCGCGCTTCGGCGAGCATCGCGATCGCGAGGTCGCCTTCGAGGTGCCGTTCGTGGAACTCGTCGAGGCAGACGACGCCGGTCCGTTCGAGGAACGGGTCCTGCACGATCTGGCGGACGAGCACACCCTCGGTGACGAAGCGGATGCGCGTGTCGCGGCTCGTGCGCGTGTCGCCGCGCACCTGGTAGCCGACGAGACCGCCCAGTTCGACACCGAGTTCGCGGGCCACGCGGGCGGCGGCGGCGCGGGCGGCGAGCCGCCGCGGTTCGAGAACGACGATCTCCTTGCCAGGGTCGAGCGACTCGAGCAGCGCCGGAGGCACGCGCGTCGTCTTGCCCGAACCCGGCGGCGCCATCAGCAGCAGCGACGGCGCATCGCGCAACGCCGCGCGGACCGCGGGCAGTGCCGAGTCGATGGGCAACGGCTCGTTCACGGAGCGAGCGGCCGCCGCCCCTCGATCGCATCGGCGAGGATCGACGTACTGACCTGCGCGATCGACGACCCGGCGGGCAGGCCGCGCGCGAGGCGGGTCACCCGGATGCCCTGCGCCGCGGTCGACGCCGCGAGCCGTTCCGCGAGCAGGCGCGCCGTGCCCTCGCCCTCGAGGTCGGCGTTCGTCGCGAGGCAGACCTCGGCAGGACGTTCCTGCGCAACGCGCGTGAGCAGACTGTTCGTCGTGAGGTCCTCGGGCCGAATGCCCTCGAGCTGCGACAGTCGGCCCTGTAGCACGTGGTAGAGACCGCGATACCCGGTGTCCTCGAATCGCGCGACCTCGCGCGGATCCTCGATCACCAGCAGCATCGTGCGGTCGCGGGACCCGTCGGCGCAGATGCTGCACGGGTCGCTCGCGTCGAGGTTGAAGCACCGACTGCAGGTCTTCACCGCGGCGCGCACTTGTTCGATCGCGCGGGCGAGCTGCAGCGCTTCTTCGGTCTCGACACGGAGCAGGTGGAACGCGAGGCGCTCCGCCGTCTTGGGCCCGATCCCGGGCAGACGGTTCAGGCGTTCGATCAGCGCCTCGATCGTGCGGTCGCGTGTCACCATCGGTCCCGCGTTCGGCGGCGGTCGGACTAGAAGCCCATCCCCGGCAGGTTCATCCCGCCGGTGACCTTGTTCATCTCGCGGTCGCGCAGTTCCTTCGCCGCCACGAGCGCCTGCCGCACCGCGGCGGTGACGAGATCCTCGAGGGTCTCGACGTCGCTGGGGTCGACGGCCGCCTTCTGGATCTTCACGGCCTGCAGTTCGCCGGTGCCGTTCACGTACGCCTTCACGGCGCCGCCGCCGGACGAACCTTCGAGGATGCGCTCGCCGAGCGAACGCTGCGCCTCGTGCATCCGGCGTTGCATTTCCTGGGCCTGCTTCAGCAGGCTGCTCATGTCTCCGAATCCGCTGGCCATGGGGTCCTCGTTGTGCCGGGATCATGCCGGCACGACGAGTCCCGGCCAACCATCTCGGTCAGGGGCGGAACGTGAAGGCGAGGCCGGGGCTGCTGCTCCACGACTCCATGCCGCACGGATCGATCCAGAGCGTCTGCGAGAAGATCTGCAGCCCGGGCGGTTCCGCCGGGGTCACCGACCACGCCAGCGTGCTCGTGCCGAACGCGTCGCTGGTCGCAAGCAGCAGTACCAGCGACGTGGGGTCGATCAGCACCGTGACGCCCAGCACCGGGAACGATGCCGAGCCGAGCGACAGCAGCGACAGCCCGATGCTGTTCGGCGGCGCGTTCTCCGTCACGATGCCGAACGCGGCGTTGCCCTGCCGCGGTTCCGAGTTCGCGAAGTGACGCGCCGGACCCGCACACCCCGCCGTCGCGACCCCGTACGAATCGCCGTCCTCGTCGCCGTTCTTCGTCCCGTCGAGGTCGCGGTCGAGCGCGATCCGCGTACCCGTGCCGGGCGGCACCGCCGTGAACGCGAGGCTCGCCGCGCCCGCGAGCGCCTTCGTCTGCAGCTGCGCCGCGGTGAAGGGACCGTGGCCGGTCGCATCCGTCGTGAAGAGCGACGTCGCCGGGTCGTAGCGCAAGCCAGCGAGTCGGCCGTCGAGGAGACCGTGCGCCACGAGTTCGAGATCGCCAGCCGCCGCACGCGCGGTGATCAGCGCGATGTCCGCCGCGTACGTCGGACCACCGGCGTTCGCCTGCGTCAGTTGGAACTGGTAGCCGACCGCGGGTGCGGTGCCCGAGTCGACGCTCGCGAGGAACGTGACGATGTCGTCCTTCGTCGCCGACGGCCACGGATTGAACACCGGTTGCGCGAAGAACGTCGTCAGCGTGTCGATCGCGCCGTCGTGGGTGAATCCGAAGCCGCTCTTCTGCGGCCCCGCGGTGCGGCTGAAGCCGACCTTGCGGTAGAGGTTGCGGATCTGCGGCACCTTCATCTGCTGCGGTTCCTGGAGCACGGAGCCCGGGAAGAGGATCCCGTTGGTGCCCGTGGGCAGGGTGTGGCAGGTGTTGCACGACGCCCCACCGGGAATCGGAACGGTCGCGATGCTCTGGTTGAACGCAGTGAATCCCGCGGACTCGTTGTTGCCCGCGGGCGCGGTCCGGTAGGTGCGGTTCAGCTGCTGGTTCGGGTTCGGCGGGTGCACCATCGTGTTCGCGAACGCGGCGTACGAGTTCATGTCGGCGACCGACAGCTGCGCACCGCCGAGCAGCTTGTCGAAGGCCGGATTGAACGCCTGGAAGTTCGTGCGATCCCCGCGCCAGTGCAGCACGCCGGTGCCCTGCAGGCCGCGCAGCGTCTGCGTCGTCATCGGACCCTTCATCGGGTGGAACTGCGACAACGTGAGCAGGCTGAACGGGAACGGCTGCGACGGCGGCGCCTGCATCGTGCCGTTCTGGTCGCCGAGGTCCCACGCGATGCCGTCCATGTCGCCGTCGACGTGGCAGCTCGCGC
>CAZIFB010000043.1:0-45400 GCA_964538915.1 uncultured candidatus Brocadiaceae bacterium
TTCCACGGCAGCAACGACGTGCGGCTGTCCGACGAAGGCCGGGCGCAGATCCGCGCGCTGGCGCCGTGGCTCGCCGGCGTGTCGTTCGAGGGCGTCGTGCACTCGCCGCTCGCTCGCGCATCGGAGAGTGCGCGCATCCTGGTCGAAGCCTGCGGGCTGCGTGCGGACCTGTTGCGCGCCGAGGAGCGTCTGCGCGAGATCTCGTTCGGGGCGTGCGAAGGCATGACCGTCGAGGAGATCGCCGCGGCGTTCCCCGAGTTCTGGGCTGCGCACCAGCAAGGACGCACCGAGGGCTTTCCGGGCGGAGAGCGCCGGGTCGACTTCGCGGCGCGCGTCGCTGCCGCGATGCACGATCTGGTCGCCGCGTCGTGGCGCGGCGACGTCCTCGTCGTCGGGCATCGAGGCACCGTGCGCCAGACCCTGCGCGCGCTGCTCGGTGTACCGGTCGGAGTGAAGGATCCGTTCGGCGTCGAACTCGGCAGCCTCACCGTGCTGCGTGAGGCCGCCGGGTGGCAGATCGACCTGATCGGCGCGTTGCCGTGACCCTGCGGCGGCACGTCGCGCTTCCCATCGCGGTGTAGATGCGCGATCCTGCTCGCCCCCGATGATCCACCCGACCCCGCGCCTGCGCTTCGCTCCGTCGCCGACCGGCCCGCTGCACCTCGGCGGTGCACGCACCGCGATGTACAACTGGGCCGCTGCGCGCGCGATGGGAGGCGCGTTCCTGTTGCGCATCGAGGACACCGACCAGGCGCGCAGCACCGATGCGTCGCTGCAGATCATCCTCGCCGGCCTGCGCTGGCTCGGCATCGACTGGGACGAGGGCCCCGAGAAGGGCGGCGACTTCGGGCCCTACTTCCAGATGCAGAGGCTGCCGCTCTATCGCGCCGCGGCGGATCGGCTCCTCGCGTCCGGGCATGCGTACCGCTGCTACTGCAGCAGCGAACGCATCGAGGCCGTGCGGGAGGCACAGAAGGCCGCGAAGAGCGCGTTTCTCGGCTACGACGGCCACTGCCGGGAACTGACCGATGCGCAGCGCGCAGAGTTCGAGCGGCAGGGAGTGGTGCCGAACGTGCGCTTCCGGATGCCCGATGCGCGGGCGCTGCACGTGCACGACATGATCCTCGGCGAGGTCGACGTCAACACGAAGGACTTCGACGACTGGGTGATGCTGCGGCCCGACGGCGTGCCGCTCTACAACTTCGCGTGCGTCGTCGACGACATCGGGATGAAGATCACGCACGTCGTTCGTGGCAACGAGCACTTCCAGAACGGGATCAAGCAGCGGCTCCTGTTCGAGGCACTCGGGCACGAGTGTCCGCAGTTCGCGCACATCCCGCTCATCCTGAACAAGGAGGGCAAGAAGCTCAGCAAGCGCGACGCCGACACGAACATGCTCGACTACCGCGACAAGGGCTTCCCGCCCGAGGCGGTGTTCAACTACATCGCGCTGCTCGGCTGGGGCTTCTCGGCCGACCGCGACCTGTTCACTCGCGACGAGATGGTGCAGGCGTTCCGCATCGAAGGCATCGGCAAGTCCGGTGCGAAGTTCGACGAGGAGAAGCTGCGGTGGATGTGCGGCGAGTACGTGCGTCGCTGGTCGCCGGCGGAGTCTCTGGAGCGCGCGAAACCGTGGCTGCAGTCGGCGGTGCCCGCGAACGCGTTCGTCACGCACCGGGCGTGGCTCCAGAACGTCCTCGCCTGCTACCAGGAGCGGGTCGCGCTGCTCGGCGAGTTCGCCGCGAAGATCGCCTGGTGCTTCGCCGATCCGGCGATGGACGAAGCGGCGCAGAAGAACCTCGCCAAGGACCCCGCGGCCCGCGACTGGCTGCGCGGCTACGCGGATGTCCTCGCTGCGAGCAACGCGCCGGCGAGCTTCCCGGCGGATCGCGGCGCCGTCGACACGCACGTCGTGTTGCCGACGAAGAAGGACGGCGCGCCGCCGGTGGCCCCGTGCGACACCCCGGCGCAGATCGAGGCGGCGTGCCGTGCGTTCACCGAGCGCATCGGCGTGAAGTTCGGCAACTTCGTGCATCCCGTCCGCGCAGCGCTGACCGGGACCGACAAGGGGCCGGGCCTCTTCGACGTGGTCTTCCTGCTCGGGAAGGACACGTGCGTGCGGCGGCTCCGCGCCGCCGCCGACTCGATGAGCCGGTAGCCGGCGATCAGCGCCGGCCGGGCACCCGCCGGCCGTCCTGTTCGAGCCGCCGCTCGATCGGTTCGATCAGTTCACGACGCAGCGCCTCGACGTCGCCGTCGTCCGCCGCCGCCGCGCCGGAGACGGCCATCGCGGCGGCGCGCAAGAGCGCTGCGCGCCGCACCGGGTCCGTCGTCGCTTCGCCTTCGTACCAGCATCGGTCCCAGCGGGTCGCCGGCACGACGCTCCAGAACACACCGCTCGCGAACAGCGCCGCCACGGCCACGCGCCAGTGGCGCAGCGAGTTCGCCGCGCGCCGCGGCGGCACCAGGAACAGGAACGTCACGAGGAAGCCGCTCACGAGCCCGCCGATGTGCGCGGTGTTGCTGATGAACGGCAGCAGGAAGCCGATCCCCAGATTGACCGCGATCGCCGACAGCAGGCGGCGGGGCCCTTCGAAGTCGAGGAACGAGAACAGGTGCCGCCCGCTGCGCATGTTCAAGGCGACGAGCGCGCCGAGCATGCCGAAGAGTGCGCCCGACCCGCCCACGACGGGGCTGAGAGGTTGGTTGACGAAGCACACGGCGACGTTCCCGCCGACCGCCGCGACGACGTAGAGCGCGGCGTAGCGGAGGCTGCCGATCGATCGCTCCAGCGCAGGGCCGATGGCGAGCAGCGTCGAGAGGTTGAACAAGAGGTGCACGATGCCGCCGTGCAGGAACGCCGCGGTGAAGAGCCTCCACGGTTCGCCGTCCGCGACCAGCATCGGCGTGACCCAGCCCCATGTCTCGAGCTTCTGCGGTGGCGGTGAGAAGGGGTCGGTCACGAAGGCGAGCGTCACGTACGCGCTCGCGACGAGCATCGTGACGGGGATGCCGTCGATGCCGGATGCGTGGCTTCTCACTGGTCCCTCCGCCGCCACGTGCGAACGCGGGCCCGCGCGCGGAACCAGTTCTCCTCCGGGGTGAGCTTCTGCTTCGGCGGCGCAGCGGCACTCGCGAACGCGGCCGCCGCACCGGCCCGGTCGTCCGCGGCGACGAGCGCTTCGCCGAGCCAGAACTGGCTCTTGGCACCGCCGCCGTGCCGCCGGTCGTGCTCGCGCAGCACCGCCGCCGCGTTCTTGGCGTCGCCGAGCAGGTACAGGCAGCGACCGCCGAACAGCAGCGCGTCGCCGAACGCATGCCCGGGGTCGAAGGACTCGGCGCGCGTGAATCCGTCGAGCGCGGTCTTCAGATCGCCGAGCCGGAACGCGAGCAGCCCGATCTGGTGGTGCGCGGCGGCGAGACCGGGTTCGAGTTCTCGCGCGCGAACCAGGTGCGGAGCCGCCGTGTCGAGGTCGCCGAGCTGCAGGGCGAGCCGCCCCGCCTCGAGATGACGCTGCGCCGTTTCGAAGTGCTGCAGTTCGCCGAGCGCACGCAGGAGCGGCCCCCGGTCCGAAGCGAATGCGAGCCGGCTCCGGTGCAGGAGGAGGCGGACCCACGCCGGGAACGGCGGGAACAAGAGGAGCAGGATCGCGGCGACGACGCCGACGCCGAGTGCGCCGCGGGTGAGCCACAGGTCCGCGATCTGCGTCACGCGCACCGCGGCCTCCGGGTCCTCCGCGTGCACGAGCCAGAGCGCGGGCGGCGCGGCGGCGATCAGCCAGACCAGTGTCAGGGCCAGGTGGCGCGCGCCGAGCCGTCGGCGGCGGATCGAAGTCGGCGCATCAGCCATGCGTGCGGATGAAGGTGCCGCGGTCCTTGTCCTTCACGACGCCCGGGAACTGCAGGACCTGGTTGTGCATCGCGACGAAGACGCCGGCCGGCAGGATCTGCACCGCGAGCAGCGCTTCCGTGAGGTTCTGCAGCGCGTCGGTGTTGCGCATCACGTACGGCCGCATCGCGCCGGTCAGCACGATCGGCACACGCGGCGTCCCGAGCAGCGCGTGGATGCGGTCGCCGGAGACCGCGAGGCGGTCCGTTCCGTGCACGACGACGATGCCGTCGTGGGCCTCCGCCATCGAGCCCGCAGTCCGGGCGATCAGGTCGTGGTCCTGCGGCGTCATCTGGAGGCTGTCCTTGTTCATCAGCGGGATCCGCACGATGTCGACGCCTTGCAGCTGCAGCGTCGCGAGCATCACGTCGAGCATGCTCGCGCGGTTGTCGAGCACACCTTGCAGTTCGTCGTAGGTCTTCTCGATCGTGCCGCCGGTCGAGATCAGGGCGATGCGCTTCTTGGTTGCCACGAGGCTCCAGCATCGCAAGAAGGTCGCGCGCGGGCCAGCGTCGCCTCGCGGCCGGGTTCCTGCTACAACGCGCCCCGTGCTGTATCGAAACGTCGGTCGGAGCGGGCTCAAGGTGTCGGCGGTCGGCCTGGGCTCGTGGCTCACCATCGGCAACGCGATCGACGCATCGGCGACCGCACGGCTCGTCGCGGATGCGTTCGAGCGCGGGGTCAACCTCTTCGACACCGCCGACGTGTACGCACAGGGTGAGGGTGAGAAGGCGCTCGGCCAGGCTCTTGCCGGCCTGCCGCGCCACCGGCTCGTGGTCGCCACGAAGTGCTTCTTCCCGATGAGCGACGACCCGAACGATCGCGGTCTGTCGCGGAAGCACATTCACGAGTCGATCCGGGGCTCGTTGCGCCGCCTCGGCATGGACTACGTCGACCTCTACCAGTGCCACCGGTACGACCCCGACGTGCCCCTGCTCGAGACCGCGCGCGCGATGGACGACCTGATCCGCCAGGGCCTCGTGCTCTACTGGGGGACGAGCCAGTGGCCCGCCGAACTGCTCCAGGAGGTCGTGGCGACGTGCGCCGCCGAGGGACTGCACGCGCCGATCTCGAACCAGCCGCTCTACAACCTGTTCGACCGCGGCATCGAGAAAGCGGTGCTGCCGACCAGCGCGCGGCTCGGGATCGGGCAGCTCGTCTACTCACCCCTCGCGCAGGGTGTGCTGACCGGGAAGTACGGACCCGGCGTTCCGCCGCCCGCGGAGTCGCGCGCTGCCGATCCGCGGAGCAACCAGTTCGTCGGTCGCTACATGTCCGAACGGCACCTCGCGCAGGCGCGCGACCTCGTGGCGTTGGCGCAGCGGCACGACACGAACGCGGGCCGTCTCGCGCTCGCGTTCTGTCTCCGCGACCTGCGCGTGTCGTCGGTGCTCGTCGGTGCCCGCGACTCGTGGCAGCTCGCTCACAATCTCGCCGCCGTGGACGTCGTCGTCGACGCGGGGTTGCTGGCCGAACTCGACCGGATCTTCCCCGCGTGAACGCACCCGTCCTCGTTCGCCTGCCGGACGCCGCGGCGTTGCGACAGATGTTCCACCTGCGCTACGGGCCACAGGCGCGCCTCGGTTGGGGGCCGCGCCTCCGCGCCGAGTACGCGCACTTCACGCCGGACGACGTCTACGAGGCGCTGGTCGCCGGCCTCGTCGCGCCGGGGATGGCGTGGCTCGACGTCGGCTGCGGGCGCGACCTGTTCCCCAACAACCGCGAACTCGCGCGGGCGCTGTCGCAGCGCGCCGGTCGGCTCGTCGGCGTCGACCCGGACCCGACCCTCGACGAGAACCCGTGGGTGCACGAGAAGGTGCGCATCGGCATCGACGCGTACGACGGCAGCGGCGCGTTCGATCTCGTCACGCTGCGCATGGTCGCCGAACACATCGCCGATCCAGGCGCGTGCGTACGGGCGGTCCACCGAGCGCTGCGGCCGGGCGGCGTCGCCGTCGTCTACACGGTGTTCGCCGGCTCGCCGATTCCGCTGCTGACGCGCCTCGCGCCGATGGGGCTGCGCCACGCCGTGAAGTCGTGGCTGTGGGGCACCCAGCCGAAGGACACGTTCCCGACGTGCTTCCGGATGAACACACGCGGTGCACTGCAGCGGCTGTTCGCCGGCATCGGCATGGTCGAGGACCGGTTCCTGCGGCTCGACGACTGCCGGACCTTCGCGCGCTTCCGCAGCCTGCACGAACTCGAACTGCGCACGATGCGCGTGTGTCGCGCCCTCCGTCTTCCGTACCCAGAGCACTGCCTGCTCGGCATCTACCGGAAGCCGTGATCGGCACCGAACGTCCCGGTCAGTGTGCCATCGCGGACTCGGGAACGCTGCACGCCGCGTCGGGGAGCAGCGTGCGGAGGACGATGCGACCGGCCGGGGCCTCCGCGGCGGTGTAGAAGAGCAGGCGGTTGCGCAGCGCGAGCATCTGCACGTCGCGCACCGCGAACGGCAGCGATGGCACGACGACGCGCCAGCCTTCGCGGCGGCTCCAGGACCAGAGGGTGCGGTCTTCGGTGAATCGCTGGCCGCGCATCGTCCCTCCGCACGCGACGTACAGCCGATCACCGATGGTCGCGACCTGCGGCGACACCCACGCCACCGGTGCGGTCAGTTCGGACCATGTACCACGCTCGACGTCGAGCACGTCGACCGGGCCGGCGTGTTCGAAGTCGTGTCCGAGGCCGCCGACGAGCATCAACTGCCCGTCCAGCACCGCGGCGCCGAAGGAACGGCGCGGGCGCGGCAGCCGGATCGAGGAGCGCGCGAACGAAGCCGGCTTCGCGACGAGGTCGCACTCGAAGACGTCGCACGGATTCCCGTCGGAGCGCCCGCCGCCGTCGTCGGGCGTGAAGTCGACTCCGCCGAGCACGAGCACCCTGTTGCCGATCGCGACGACCTCGCACTGGGTGCGGCGCTCGGGCAGTTCGGCCAGGGTTTCGAGCCCGCCGCGGCGTCCGTTCCACCGGTACGCGATGGCCGACGACTCCGCGGCGCCTTCGCGTGTCGTCAACCCGCCGACGAGTAGGCCGTCGCTGCGGTCTCCGATCCCGGTCGCAGCGAGGGACTGCGTGCCGACCGGCAGTGCGCCCGAGCGAGCGGCGGTGCGCGAGAGCAGGTCGATGCGCCAGACGTCGTCGGCGAACTGCCCTGCTGCGAAGCGATCCCCGGGCAGCCGACGGTTGCCGCCGAACGCCCACAGCACGTTCCCCGCGAGCAGGAGCCCCTGGCGGGTCGCGACGCGCCCGGGCGCCGGGATCGCGTACTCGCGCAGTTCGAAACGGGCGTCCGGCTCGAGCGAGACCGGTTCGCACGCGTGAGTGTGGCCGCCGCGGCTGGCGCCGCCGAGGGCGAGCAACCTGTCGTCGCCCGCGGCGACGAAGCGGTGGAAGAAGCGCGGCGTCTCGAGCTGGCCGATCCGTCGCCACTCGCCATGGCCGTCCCACGTGAAGAGGCCGCCGTCGTCGACCGACGCGACGAGGCGGCCGCGCAGTTCGCGGGCCGCCGCGCCGAACGTGTTGCCGGGCAGGGCAGGCGCGGAGGACCAGGTGCGCGTGCGTGGGTCGTAGACCTCGTTCGCCGTCACGAACCCGTCGGGCCCGATGCCGCCGAGGAGCACTAGCCGCCCGTCGAGCGTCGCCGTGGCCGCGGCGCGGCGCGTGTGCACCGGCGCCGGAACGGGCTGCCAGACGACGGGGTCGGCGCGGAGGTCGGCGCTCCAGGCCGTCCCGAGCCATGTGCCTTCGTCGCCGCCGGCGAGCGTCCAGCCGCCGAAGACGTAAACGACGTCGCCGACGACCGCGGCATCGTGCGAGGAACGCGCTTCGGGCAGCGGCGTCGCTTCCGCCCAAGTGCCGCGGACGGGGTCGAATCGCGCGACGGAGGCGGTGGAGTGGAGGTCGTCGCGCTCGCCGCGGGCGTTGTGGGCCGTCATGCCGCCGATGCGCCAGAGTCCGCCGTCGGATGCTGCGACGAGCGCCGTGCCCTGCAGCGCCGGGCCGGCCGGCAGGCTCTGCCAGCTCGTGCCGTCGGCGAGGTTGAGACGATGGAACGCGCCCGTCACGTTGTCGCGACTGTGCTCGTGCGCTCGGCCCGTGTGCCCGCCGTAGACCCAGGCCCAGCCGGCGGAGTCGCAGGCGCCGAAGCTGGTGATGGCTTCTGGCAGCACCGGGCAGTGCACCGTCGCGATCGGTGCGAACTCGCCCGCGGCCGCGGCGTCCACCGCGGCCTGCGCCGTCAGCGGGGCCGCGCACACGGGTACGAGCGGGAGGAGCGCGAGGAGGCGGTGCGATCGCATGCCCTCCCCTTATCGCTATTGAGATTCAGTCGCAAGAGAGTGCCGGAGAAACTCCGGCCAGGGAACCGGTCGGGTTCGGCGGTCAGGGGCGGACGGTGGCCGTGCCTTCCCAGTACGCGCGGTACTTCGGC
Source organism: uncultured candidatus Brocadiaceae bacterium (assembly GCA_964538915.1). Classification (GTDB taxonomy): domain Bacteria; phylum Planctomycetota; class UBA1135; order UBA1135; family UBA2386; genus JAEUHQ01. The sequence goes on from CAZIFB010000043.1 coordinate 8,322, forward strand.
CAGGACCACACCGCGATCTCGCGGCCGATGCGCAGTCCGACGTCGTTGTCGACCGGGATGTGGTAGCCGCCCATGGCGCGCGAGAGGGCCGCCATCTCAGCGGTGCCCGAGAAGGTCGGCAGGTCGAGTGCCACTTCGTCGCCGGTGTGCACTTCGGTCAGCACGCAGCAGCGGCGACGCTCGGTCGCGCCGTACGCATCGCTTCCCGTGAAGAGCTCGAGGACCTTGCTGCAGGCGCCGCTCACCGTTGCGTGGCCGCTCGTGTAGCCGGGGAACGGCGGCGTGACGAACACGTACGGCGAGTACGGGTGCCACTCGTCGGCGGGCATGTCGACGACGCCGCCCTTCGGTCCGGCCCAGCCTCGTACGCGCGTGCCGCGGTAGTAGTGACGGACGAGGGTCCAGGGCCGCGAGGAGTCGTAGAAGCGCTTCGTCTCCCAGCACGCGACGAACGCGTCGAACGCGGCGATCGCGACGGAGAAGTACAGCTTCACGTCGTCGTCGAGCCCGTGGCGGTCGCGCCGCGACACGTCCTGTGCAAACCGAAGCCAGTGCCCGCTCTGGCCCGTCGAGCGCGGCCCATCCCGCATGAACTCGACGATCGCCTTCTGCATCGGCGTGAGAAGCTGGTTGTAAGAGAGCACCTCGTCGGTCTGCTGCTTCAGGCGTGCGTCGTCGGTCTTCGTCGTCGGAGGCGGTTCGGCGCGGAACTGCGCGGACGACTCGAGGACGAGCGGCTTCACGCGGAACCAGTGTGGCGTGAGGAAGCCCGGGGTGAACTTCGTGCCGTCGGCGCGGGTGAACGGGATCGGCTGCCAGCGGTCCGGGTCGACGATGCGATCGGGCGGGTTGACGGGCTGGTAGCCGGTGTAGTCCGAGTAGGGCGTGCCGTCGCTGCCGGGTTCGTCGCCGAGCTGGTTGCTGCCGTCGTGGAGCCGATGCTGCAGGACGGCTGCGGCGACCGTGTTCCCGATCCCCTGCGGCGTGGTCGTGTCGCGCGACGCGTCGTCGGGATCGAAGCCGAGCGCCACCATCTGCTCGCGGAGGTACGCGGCGTCGCCGGCGAAGACGCCGAGCAGGGCGCGGTAGGAGGCGTACGCGATCGCCTTCTCCTTGTTGGCGAGTGTGCGCTCGGCTTCCGGGCGGCGGAGCGTACCGCCGAGACGCGTGCCGACCGCCTTCGCGTCGTAGGCGGCCCATGCGTCGAACATCGCGACCGCCCAGATCATCATCTGCCGCGACAGGATCGTCGGCCGCGCGCCGATGCGGTCGACTTCGCGCGCCGCGACCTCCTGCGTCACGTTCAGCCACCGGTACGCTGCGTTCTGCTCCGCGAGTGGCACCAGTTCCTGGTGGGTGAGCGCGTAGCGCAGCTGGTCCTCGTCGACCGGGGCGGGACCACCGGAGCAGGCGGCCGCTGCGAACAGGAAGAGGGCGTGGCATCGGCGCATCCCGGGATCAGAACCGCGCAGCTGCGCACGGAGAAGGTCGTTGCCGTGTGGTTTTCTGCGGGACGCCGCTGGAAGGGACATGCGCACGTGCTCCGCCGTCTGCCTCGTTCCGTTCCTGGGCCTCGCCGCGACTGTCGCCGGGCAGACCGTCGTGCTGGCGACCGACTTCGGCTCCGTTCCCGCCGAGGTGTCCCCCGGTACCGCCGCGACCGAAGGGGTGCAGGGCTTCGCGGGGCTGGGGCCCTCGGGCAACCAGTTTGGCGGCTCGTTCCTGCGCAGTGCGACGGGCAATCCGGTCACGATCTCACTGACGAACCTGCCGCCGCACGACGCGATCTCGCTCGACTTCCTGTTCGCGGCGATCGACTCGCTGGACGGCACGGGTGCGTTCCCTTCGGGCGACTTCTTCGCGATCACGATCGACGGCAACACGTTCTTCCGCGAGTCGTTCGCCAACGCCACGGCGTCGCAGGTCCAGAGCTACGTGTCGCCACCGGGTGTCGAGCTGGCTCGATTCCAGGACCTCGGCTTCTCCGGCCCGGGCGGCTTCTACACGGACAGTGCCTACTGGCTCGGCGGCGACCCGGGCTTCCAGGCCATCGGCCACACGGCGTCGACGCTGACGATCACGATGGTGATCGAAGGCCCCGGCATCCAGCCGCTGTCCGACGAGTCGTGGGCGATCGACAACTTGAAGATCGCGGTGTTCTCGTCGGCGACCGTGGGCAGTGCGATGGCGTATGGCGCCTCGTGCGGACCGTCGCTGTCGGTGTTCGGCACGCCTGCCGCGAGCCAGCCGCTGTCGCTGTTCGTGGGCAACCTGCCCGCCAACACCGTGCTCACCGGGTACATGATCGGCTTGTCCGACCAGTCCGTGAACGGCATGCCCCTGCCGCTCTCCCTCGACCCGTACGGCGTGACCGGGTGCGTGCTGCTGCAGGACGCCGCGATCTCGCTCGTGATGCCCTTGCTGCTCCAGGGGACCGCGGGGACCGCCGCATTGCCGGTCCCCGGCGGGACCGTCGGGCTCACGTTCTTCCTCCAGGCGTGGGGGCTCGCGGCTGGCGTCAATCCCGCGGACCGCGTGTTCTCGAACGGTGTGCGCGTCGTGCTCGGGAGTTGATGCGCGCCGAGCCGCGGCGGCTACGCTCGGTGTCGCCGCATGCGTTCGTTCCCGATCCCTCGTCTTGTTCTGCTCGCCACGGCGTCGTTGTCGCTCTTGGTGGCGATGCCGCGTCGGGCCTGCGCACAGGACACCTGGAAGCTGCCGACGAGCGGCGCGGCGGAGTACTCACGCAAGTACGACGCGACGACCGGTACGGCGCCGTCGCTCGCCGACGCACAGAAGCTCGCGCCGAAGGACAAGGTGCCCGAGTGGCTTCTGCCGCACCTCGTGCCGGCGCCGTGGTTGTGCCAGGGCGAACTCACGAAGGACCTGCGCGCCGTCGGTGACGAGCCGCGCGATCTGCGCGACGTGCTGCGTGCCGCGGCGTTCGACCTTCGCATCGACGGCACGGTGAAGATCCGCTACCGCCGCCAGGTGCCGTTCGGCGACCTCGTGCTGACGGGCAAGGCCGAGCCCCGCGATGCAGCGGGCAAACAGACGTTCACGCTGGCCGTCACGAACGAGGAGCCCGAGGTGCGCCCCGGCGAGGCGCGCGCGGCGCTGCAGAAGTACGTCCGGCCACTGTGCAAGTACCAGGCGCAGGGCACGCTGCGCGTCGAGCGCACGTTCGACCGCGAGCGCGGGGCGGTGAGCGCGTTCGACGCGCGGCTCGAACTCGTCTTCGCCGAGGACAAGGGCAGGTTCCGCAAGCTCGAGGTCACGGACTCGCAGGAACTCGTCGCACTGCACGACAACCAGGACGCGGCGTTCCGCGGCGCCGTGGCGACGGCGATAGTCGAGGGGACGAAGTGGCTGAAGCGCGAGATCGGGGACCTGTCGCGGCGGCACTTCAAGGATCCCGACGACGGCGAGAACACGTACGGTGCGGGCCGCATCGCGCTCGCGGTCCTCACGATGTTGCACGCGGAGGTCCCCGGCGACGATCCGCTGATCGCCTCGGCGTTCGACGAACTGCGGCGGCGCGAACTGGTCGACACCTACTCTCTCGGCGTTTCGCTGCTGGCTCTCGCGGAGCGCTACGCGCCGCCTGGTGAAGCGGAACAGCTGCGCAGCGGGGCGCTCGCGGCGCCGCGGCCCCGCACGCTGTCCGATGCCGACAAGGCGCTCGCCGCGGACTGGCTCGCGCGGCTCCTGAAGAACGTCGACACGCGCCTCGATCCGGGCAGCAAGCTCGCGTTCAACTACACCGCCGCTCCGCGCTTCGACAACTCCGTGCACCAGTACGGCGTGCTCGGTCTCTACGCCGCGTCGTTGTGCCAGCTCGATGTGCCCGCCGCGACGTGGCAGGCGACGGCTTCGCACCAGCTCGGTGTGCAGTGCAACGACAACGGCCGCCAGATCGCACCCGACGTGACGTCGTACCGCGATCTCGCCGCCAGCGAGCGCGGCGACGCTCCGGCGAAGAAGGCGCGTTCGGCGGCCGCCGTGCCGGCGCGCGGGTTCGCGTACCACCAGCCCGATCGGCCGCCGTACGGATCGATGACCGCGGCGGGCATCGGCAGCCTCGTGATCGCCCGTGGGGGGCTCGTGCGGTCGGGCCAGCCGAAGGCCGAGATCCTGCCGAAGATCGATGCGGCGGTCGCGAGCGGTTTCGCGTGGCTCGCGGCGGAGTTCCACGTGCGCAGCAACCCGGGCTTCGTCGAGCGCGCCGACGACAGCTGGTACTACTACCTCTACGGCCTCGAGCGCACGTGCGAGCTCGCCGGCATCGCGCGCATCGGCGGTCGCGACTGGTACTACGAGGGCGCGCTGCAGCTCCTCGACCAGCAGAACAAGAGCGGCTCGTTCCGGTCCGAGCGCGAGCGGGGCCTCATGCTCGACGCGACGTGCTTCGCGATCCTGTTCCTGAAGAAGGCCGCGTTGCCGCCGATCACCGGCGGGTGAGCCCGGCTGGGCGGAATCCGCGGCATTCCCTGCGTCCGTTCCACCAGCGCGGCGTCTTCGAGAGCATGAGCACCGAACCCTCCTCCGCGTCCCCGGACGCCATCCGCACCGAGACCCGCGCCCGCTACGCACGAACGGCCAGCGGCTGCTGCGGTCCGGCGTCGACCGGGTGCTGTGGCACGCCGACGCCCGATGCCACCGCCCAGGCCCTCGGCTACTCGGCGGCCGACACCGCCGCCGTGCCGGCCGGGGCCAACCTGGGGCTCGGCTGCGGCAACCCGCTCGCCATCCGGAGTCTCGCTCCCGGCGAGACCGTGCTCGACCTCGGCAGCGGCGCGGGCTTCGACGCGTTCCTCGCGGCGCGCGCGGTCGGGCCGGCCGGCCGCGTCATCGGCGTCGACATGACGCCGGAGATGCTGCGGGTGGCGCGGGAGAACCGCGACAAGGGTGGCTTCACGAACGTCGCGTTCCGGCTGGGCGAGATCGAGCACCTGCCGGTTGCCGATGCGAGCATCGACGTGGTCCTCTCCAACTGCGTGATCAACCTGTCGCCGGAGAAGCAGCAGGTGTTCCGCGAAGCGTTCCGCGTGCTGCGTCCGGGCGGCCGGCTGGCGATCAGCGACGTCGTCGCGCTTCGACCGCTGTCGGCGGCGGTCCGCGCGGACCTCGAACTGCACACCGGCTGCGTCGCCGGCGCGGCGACGATCGACGACCTGCGCGCCATGCTCACTGCCGCCGGCTTCGAAGCGGTCGAGATCCGGCCGAAGGAGGAACTGCAGGCGGCGGTGGACGGCTGGTTCCCGGATCGGGGCGTGACGGGGCTCGTCGCGTCCGCGACGATCGCCGCGAAGAAGCCCGCCCCGCGCGCATGACCGCCGACACCGAAGTCCCCTGGCGTGAAGTCGCCGACCAGATCGCCCGCTTCGTCCGGCGGCGCGTCGGCGACCCGGATGTCGTCGACGACATCGTTCAGGACGTGCTCGCCAAGGGAATCGCCGGTCTCCGCGAGGGCCGCATCGACGGGCCGCTGCACGCGTGGCTGCTGCGCGTCGCGCACAACGCCGTGGTCGACCACTATCGTCGCCGCGGCAGGCAGTCGGCGAGCGTGGACGCAGAGGTGCAGGCGCCGCCGGTCGACTCCGCCGCGGAGCGAGCGGGGCTGCTCGCGTCGTTCCGCGCGTTCGTCCAGGCGCTGCCGCCCGAACAGCGGGAAGCGGTGCTGCGCACGGAGTACGACGGGTTGAGCCAGGCCGACCTCGCGCGCGAACTCGGAGTGCCGCCCTCCACGGTGAAGTCGCGCGTGCAGCGCGGGCGTCAACGCCTCGAGGCGGCGTTGCTCGCCTGCTGCACGTTCGAGTTCGATCGCCGCGGACACCTGGTGGACTGGCAGCGGCGGCCCGGCGGCGGGTGCCGCGACTGCTGAGCATGCGCGCCGTCGTCGCGGAAGGTCTGGCCACGGCGTTGCTGCTCGCCGTCGTCGTCGGGTCCGGCGTGATGGGGGAGCGCCTCGCCGCCGGCAACGTCGCCGTGGCGCTGCTCGCGAACGCGCTGGCGACGGCCGCCGGACTCGTCGTGCTGGTGACGGCGTTCGGGCCGATCTCGGGCGCGCACATGAACCCGGCCGTGACGCTCGTCGCCGCCGCCCTGGGGCAGCTGCCGTGGCCCGCCGTGCCGGCGCGTGTGGTCGTGCAGTTGACCGGCGCCGTGCTCGGCGTCGTCGTCGCGCACATCATGTTCGGGCTGCCGCCGCTCGGCGCAGCGATGAACGTGCGGGCGGGCTTCGACCTCGCGGTCGCCGAAGCGGTCGCCACGTTCTTCCTCGTGTTCGTGGTGTTCGCGGTTCAGGCCGCCCGACCTGCCGCCGTGCCGGCCGCGGTCGCGGCGACGGTGTTCGCGGGTTACTGGTTCACGTCGTCCACGTGTTTCGCCAACCCCGCGGTGACGCTGGCCCGCGCGTTCACCGACACGTTCACGGGGATCCGCCTCGCGGACCTGCCGTCGTTCTTCGCGGGGCAGGCGATCGGCGCGGTCGCGGCGCTGCTCACCCTCCGCTTCCTGGTGGTGGAGAAGGCATGACGGAGTCGCCGTTCGTGGTGGTGTTCGCCTGCGTTCACAACGCCGGCCGCTCGCAGATGGCGGCCGCGTTCTTCTCGCGGCTCGTGGCCGAGGGGCGCGGTCGCGCCATCTCCGCCGGAACCGCTCCGGGCAGCCGCGTGCATCCAGAGGTCGTCGACGCGATGCGCGAAGTGGGCATCGACCTCACCGCCGCGCAGCCGACGAAGCTCACCGCCGAACTGGCGAGCGGCGCGCGCCTTCTCGTCACGATGGGCTGCGGCGACGAGTGCCCGGCCGTGCCCGGCATGCGTCGCGAGGACTGGCCGCTGCCCGACCCGAAGGGGCAGCCGGTCGAGCGCGTGCGGCAGATCCGGGACGAGATCCGCGACCGGGTCATGGCGCTGCTCGTGCGCGAAAGCCTCGATCGCGGAGCGTAGCAGCTCCGTTCAGCGGGGCGGCGAACGGTTGCGTCCGTTGCGCCACACGAACTCCGCCGGCTCGTCGGCCCAAGGTGCCGTTGCCGAGCGCGCGTCGATGCGCTAGACCCGCCCCCGCACGGTGCGCGGCACCGCTGCACGAACGATGCAATTCCAGGACTACTACACCACGCTCGGTGTGTCCCGCACGGCGACCGCCGACGAGATCAAACGCGCGTATCGCAAGTTGGCGAAGGAGTGGCACCCCGACCGCCACCCGCCGCACAAGCGGAAGGACGTCGAGGACAAGTTCAAGGCGATCGCCGAGGCGCACGAGGTGCTCAGCGACCCGGAGAAGCGCAAGCGCTACGACGCGCTCGGCGAACACTGGCGCCACGGCCAGGACTTCCAGCCTCCGCCCGGCGGCGGCGGGTACCGGCAGGTCGATCCCGAGGAGTTCGCGCGCATGTTCGGCGGCCGCATGGGCGGCGGGGGTGGAGGCGGTGGCTTCTCGGACTTCTTCGCGCAGATGTTCGGCGACATGTTCGCCGGTGGCGGCGGTGGTGGGCGCGACGGTCAGGCGCGGCGGCGGCGCGCCGCGACCGGGCCCGACGCGGAGGCCGAGATCGAGGTGAAGGTCGGCGAAGCGTTGCTCGGCGGCAAACGGTCGTTCCAGCTTCGCATCGGAGTACCGTGCGAGCAGTGCGACGGCGAAGGGCGCATCGGGAACCGCACGTGCCCCGCGTGCGGCGGGCTCGGCAGCACGCAGCGCGAGAGGACCGTCGAACTCACGATCCCGAAGGATGCGCGCGACGGTCAGGTCCTGCGGCTGCGCGGCCTCGGCGAGGCCGGCGAAGCCGGGCCCGGCGACCTTCTGCTCACGCTGCGCCTCGTGCCCGACGACGTCTACCGTATGCGCGACGACGACGTCGAGGCCGATGTCGTGGTGGCGCCGTGGGACCTGCTCGACGGCACCAAGGTCGACGTCGCCGTTCCCGGCGGCACCGCGACCGCGCGCATTCCGGCCGGCACCCGACCCGGCCAGCGCCTGCGTCTCCGCAATCAGGGGCTGCCGCGCGCGGACGGTCAGCGCGGCGACCTGTACCTCGTCGTGCGGCTCGGCCTGCCGGAGACGCTCGACGATCGGCAGAAGGAACTGCTGCGTGAACTCGGCAAGGGCGCACCGGCGGTGCGCGGCGGTGCGGCGAAGTAGCGCGTTGCGCGCCGCGTCGCGAACGAAGAGCATCCGCCGATGGCCCTGCTCACGCTGAAGGACATCCACGTCACGGTGGGCGACCGGCACCTCCTCCGCGGTGTGTCACCCGTCGTCGGCGAGGAGGACCGCATCGGCTTCGTGGGGCCGAACGGCTGCGGCAAGTCGACCCTGCTGCGCATCATGGCCGGCGACCTCGTTCCCGACGCCGGGGAGCGCACGCTGCGCCGCGAACTGCGCCTCGGCTTCCTGCCGCAGGAACCGTTGCTGCCCGCCGACGCGTCGGCGTTCGACGTCGTCGTGCGCGGCATCGCGGGCCGCGACGAGGTCCTCCGGGCACTCGAGCGGGTGCACGCCGACCTCGCGACGGACGTCGCGCCGGAGAAACTCGAACGGCTGCTGAAGGAACAGCAGCGCCTCGACGAACGGCTCGAGCACCTCGGCGGCCACGACGTCGAGCACCGGGCGCGCGCGGTGCTGCACTCCCTCGGTGTGCCCCGCGAAGACGCCCGCTGCGGCGACATGTCGGGCGGCGAACGGCGGCGCACGGCGCTCGCGAGGTTGCTCGTCGGCGGCCCGGAGCTGCTGTTGCTCGACGAGCCGACGAACCACCTCGATGCCGCGGTCACCGACTGGCTCGAGACGTTCCTGCTCGATCAGGGCACGCCGCTCGTGATGGTGACGCACGACCGCTACTTCCTCGACCGGCTCTGCAACCGCATCGTCGAGTTCGACGGCGGCATGCTGCACGAGTACGAGGGCGGCTATCGCAGCTACCTCGTGCAGCGCGCGGAGCGGCTCGAACGCGAGGCGAAGGCGGAGAGTGCGCGCCTCAACACGCTGCGCCGCGAGACGGAGTGGGTGAAGCGCGGGCCGCCGGCGCGCACGACGAAGGCGAAGGCGCGCATCGGTCGCTGGGAGTCTCTGCTCGCCAAGGCGCCGCCGCCGACCGCCGCGGAGCTCGAGTTCTCGATCCCGGAGGGGCCGCGGCTCGGCGACTTCGTGCTGCGTCTGAAGGGCGTGGGCAAGAGCTACGGCGATCGCACGGTGCTCGAGTCGCTCGACTTCGAACTCGGCCCGGGCCAGCGGCTCGGCATCGTCGGTCGCAACGGCGCGGGCAAGACGACCCTGCTCAAGATGTGTCTCGGACAGCTCGCGCCCGACACCGGCACGGTCGCGATCGGGCCGACGGTGAAGTACGCCTCGATCGACCAGGTCCGCTCGGCACTGTCGCCGGAGAAGACCGTGCTGCAGGAGGTTTCGAACGGCAACGACTACGTCGTCGTCGCGGGGCGCGGCATGCGCGTCGAGACCTTCCTCGAGCAGTTCCTGTTCCCCGGCGCGATGAAGCACGCGCTGGTGTCCTCGTTGTCCGGCGGTGAGCGCAACCGCGTGCTGCTGGCGCGGCTCCTGTGCGAAGGCGGCAACGTGCTCGTGCTCGACGAGCCGACGAACGATCTCGACCTCGCCTCGCTGCGTGCGCTCGAGGACGCGCTGCTCGCGTTCCCAGGTGCGGCGATCGTCGTGAGCCACGATCGCTGGTTCCTCGACCGCATCGCGACCCGCGTCGTCTACCTCGACGGGGAAGGCCATGCGCGTGTGCACGAAGGCGACCTGTCGCTGCTGCTCGAGCACCTTGCGGCCGAAGCGGCCGAGGCCGACGCGGCGGCGGCGCGCGCCGAGGCGGCGAAGAAGGCCAAGGCAGCCGCGGCCGCGAAGCCGGCGGAGAAGCTGCGGCGCCTCAGCACGCGCGAGCAGCAGGAACTCGTCGGATTGCCGGCGCAGATCGAAGCTGCCGAACGGGACCTCGCCGCCGTGGATGCGGGGCTGCTCGATCCGGCGGTCTACACCGCCGCGGGCCGCGATCGGTTCGAGCAGTTGACGAAGCAACGGACCGCCCTCGCGCCGCGCATCGCCGCGCTCTACGCGCGATGGGAAGAACTGGAAGCGATCGCCGAGTCGTCGCGCCGCTGACGGGGAGCGGGAGCGCCCGGGCGTCATTCCCGCATCGGATCGCGTGGCCCGGGAGACGAGCTATCGGCGACGGATCGTCGCTCTCGGCTCCCGGTGTGTCGCCCGCCGGTGCCGAGTCTCCGACCGAACCACACGCATGTTCGACCCCATCCGCTCCTCCGCCTGTCTGCTCTTCACTGCTTCCCTCGCTGCGCAGGTTCCCACCGACAGCATCGTCCTCCTGGACTGGTTCTCCGCCGGACCGTTCGGCGTGAACCAGATCGTCTTCCTCGACTCCGCCGGCGGCGGCTCGACCGACGTGGTCGGTGCGACGCCGTTCGGCTCGCCGCAGCTCGACGGCATCGCTGCCGATGCGGCCAACCCCTCCGACTTCTTCCTGCTCGGGCTTCTGAACGGCCCGAACGCCGGCATCAGCCGTGTCCCGGTCGGAATGCTCGCGGTGCCCGGCGCTCCGGACAGCTCGGCGTGGACGCATCCCGGCGGCGACCGCATCCGCGTCGCGGGCGGGACCGTCTGGACCCTGTCGGGCGGCTCGATCGAATCGACGCCGCTCGCCGGCGGGAGCCCGACGGTGTTCACCGTGTTCAACGACGCGGTCGACATCGCCGTGGCCGCGAACAAGCTGTTCGTCGGACGGCGGAGTGCCGTGTCGCCATCGACACCCGTGGCCCTGATCGAGATCGACCTCGTGACGATGGCCCAGCGCACGGTGGGTTCGTACGCCGACGTGCGGCGGATCGCGGTGGACTCCGCGGGCGTCGGGCTCGCAATCGGCACCACCACGGCGGTGCTCCAAGTCGCCGTCGCGAACGGGAACGTCGTCGCCACGCACGCGGCGACGGTGGGTCCGGTGGTCGCGGCGACCTGGACGAACGACGGCGCGATCGTGTGGGGCGAGTCCGCGGGGCTCGGCTACGCGGTGTTCCGCGCGGGCCTGCCGGCGCCGATCCGTGTGCACGCACTCGCCGATCTGCTCGACCTCGACGTCGCGCGCGCGACGTCGGCGTCGGCGATCCCGTACGAAGTCGGCTGCGGCAACGGCGGCGCCACCATGTGGTCCGTGTCGGGTCTGCCGACGCTCGGGAACGGCTCGTTCGCGATGGCGCTCGGCGGCGTCCCGGCCGACACGCTGGGCGTCCTGTTCCTCGGCGACAGCCGCCGCTTCTCGACCGTGCACGCTCAGGCGCTGCCGATGGACCTGACCGCGCTCGGCGCGCCGGGCTGCTTCCTGTTCGTCGACCCGATCGTGCCGCTCCTGCTCGTCTCGGACTCGACCGGCGTGGCGACCCGTATGCTGCCGATCCCGTCGACGCCGGGGCTCGCGGGCGTCGAGTGGGTGGGCCAGGGCTACGTGTTCGATCCCTCCTACACTCCGTACCCGTTCGCGGCGACGGGCGGGCTCGCACTCCGGATCGAGCCGTGACGGTCGCGATGCCCGCGTGATGCACGACGCCGAGATCCGGACGCTGCTCGCCGACCTCGGCTGGTTGCGCGCGTTGGCCCGCCGCCTCGCGCGCGACGCCGATGCCGCGGACGACGTGGTGCAGGAGGCGTGCACGATCGCGCTCGAACGGCCCTCGCCGCCGCGGCAGTGGCGTGCATGGCTCACCGGTGTCGTGAAGAACCTCGTGCACGAACGACGGCGGCAGCAGGCTCTCGACCGGCGCGGCGCCGAGATCGACGCCGCGGCGGGGACCCGACCCGAGGACGACGTGGTGCAGCGCGCCGAGATGCAGCACACGATCGCCGCGCAAGTCCTGACGCTCGAAGAGCCCTACCGGTCGACGGTTCTGCTTCGCTTCTTCGATGCACTGCCGCCGCGGCGGATCGCGGCGATGCAGGGTGTGCCGGTCGCGACGGTGCACAGCCGGCTGCAGCGCGCGATGCAGATGCTGCGGCGGCGCCTCGACCGCGAGTCGGGCAGCCGCTCGAACTGGCTCGCGCTCGTCGTCCCGATCGGGTGGCCGCCGTCTGCCGGTCGTGTGGCCGCGGCACTGCGGCTGCGGCAGCTCGTGGTCGGCGCCGTCGCGCTGGTCGTCACTTCGTTCGTCGTGTGGGCATGGACTGCCGGCGCCGGTGCGGGCGCAGCGCCGGCGGCGCCCGGGCCCCGTACGAACGCGGTCGCCGCGACCACCAGCGAGCGTGTGGCGGTGGCCGAACCGTCGCCGCCCGCGCCTTCGCCGCGACCGCAACGCACCGAGGGAGCTGTTGTGCGCGGCCGCGTCGTCGACGTGTTCGGGCGCGGGCTCGCCGGTGTGCGGGTGGGCGCCCGATCGGGCGACTACTGGTCGAGGGACAACGCCGCGGGCACGTTTCTCGCCGATTTCGCCACGACCGGTGCCGACGGATCGTTCGCCGGGCGACTCGACGCGACCCATGCGTTGCTGATCGTTCGGCAGCCCGAAGTGCAGACGCTCTTCGCCGGCACGTGGTCGGCGACGGCCGACGTCGAGCCGCTCGTCGTCGTGTCGCCGGGCACCACGGTGGCCGGCACCGTCGTCGATTCGGAAGGGCATCCCGTCGGGCACGGCGAGGTTGCCCTGCGTCTGCCGCCGGGTGTGCTCGCCGGCTTCGAGGGAAGCCTCGATGCGTCCTCGCAGACCGCGTACGAGACCCGCGTCGGCGCCGACGGTTCGTTCGCGATCACCGGTCTCCCCTGGATCGAAGGCGCGGACCTCGTCGTGACCGGCGACGGTTGCGATGCGGCGGTCGTGCCGTTGCCGCGGTCGCCGACGGCGGACCTGCGCATCGTCCTCGCGACGACGGTCCCCGGACCCGGCGACCTGCAGGGCGACGTGCTGCACGTCGACGGTTCGCCCGCGCACGGCGCGCTCGTCGCGCTCGGCGTGACGTCGGTGACGACGGACAGGCGCGGGCACTTCGTGCTGAGCCTTCGCCGCGCGGGGCGGCCGTCGGATCTCGTCGCGGCGCTGCCGGGCTTCGCGCCGGCGCGACTGGCAGCTCCGGCGGAGGGCGGCGACCTCGTCGAGGACTGGCCGAGGCCGATCGAACTGCGCCTCGGACCGCCGTCGGGTCGTGTGACCGGGCGCGTCGTCGACGAACAGGGTCCCGTCGCGGGCGCCGAGGTCTGGATCGACGATCCGACGCGGCTGGGGGCGGTGCGCGGGCAGCCCGTTCAGATCGAGTACGTCGTCGCGGGCGGTGCGTTGCGCTGCCGCGGCCGGCCGATCCCGCTGCTCGACCCCACGGTCGCGGCCGATCCGGCCATCGACGACCGGACCGTGCCGACGCAGTTCGCGCACGAGGACGAACCGACCGCCTCGTGGTTCTTCGTCACGACCGACGGCGACGGCCGGTTCACGCTGCCCGGGCTGCTCGATCGTCCTTCGGCCCTGCGCGCCTTCGACCCAGCGACGGGACGGACGGCGCGGGTGGGTGACGTGGTCGCGGACAGTGCGCCGGAACTCCGCCTCGTCGACGCCGCGAACGTCGTGGTCGGCCGCGTGCTCGCACCGAACGGCGATCCCCTTCCGGGGGTGAGGGTCCGGCAGGAGATCGCGGTGTTCGTGCGCCGCACCGCCGTGCCGGCGGGGGCGCTGCAGCTCGGCTTCCTTCGCGACGGCCGTGCGACGACGACCGCCGCGGACGGCACGTTCACGTTGCCGGTGGCGACCGCGCTGCCCTGGTTCCTCGCCTTCGACGGCCAGCACGTCCGGCCGGGGGACGTCGACGGCGGCGAGATCCGGCTGGGTGTGCAGTCGACGTTCACGCTCGAGCGACGGTGCCGCTTCGTGGTCGCGCTCGCGGACCCTGGAGAGGCGGATGCCGTGTCGTTCGCGGATCGCGACGGTGAGACCATGCACCTGATGGCCCCGGCGCTCCGCAACGCGCGCGGCAGCGAGCCGCGACTCCCGCTGCGCGACGGGCGCAGTGTGCCCATCGTCGTCGGCGAGAGTGTCGCCACGTGCGTGCTCTGGCGCGGCGGTGTTCGAGTGCGTTCGTTCCCGGTGTCGCCGACTCCCGACGGAGTGACGACCCTGCGGTGAGTTCGGCTCGCGCGGACGGAGCGCGCGGAGGAAGATGCCGCGCCGGCGCTCGTTGCACCGCTCCCGATCATGCGCATTCCCGGCTTCGTACCCGCTCTCGCCACGTTCGCGGCCTCCCTCGCGGCGCAGACCCGCGCCGAGCCCGTCGTCCTCCTGCGACCCGTGCTGCTCGCGGACGGCATCCTCGATCTCGCGCCGAAGCAGGATCCGGCCCGCTTCCCCGACACGGAACTCGGCAAACTCGCCGCGCAAGCGGGCCTCGACCTCCGCCGGCCCGACAATCCCGTCCTCGCCGCGAAGTTCGCCGACCGCCGGCTCTTCTACGTGTTCTTCAAGACGACGGAGAACACGTTCGGTCCGCGGCCGTGGCTCGTGCAGCGCATCCGGAAGGTCGAGCGCACCTGGGGACCGGGCGCGAACGAGCCGGTCGAGAAGGTCACCTACCAGGTCGAGGCGTTCAAGCTGATGAACGGCGCCCTGAAGAAGGCCGACCAGCACCACGGTTCCTTTCCGCTGCGCGACGCCGTTCGCCGCGAGATCGTGAAGGACTACGAGATCGGGTTCGGCACCCTGCCGGGCGTCGCCGAGGGCGACGTCTGGCCGTTCGCGAACGAGCGTCTGTTCGAACTGCTGCAGCCGTACCAGGAGGACAAGGCACGCTTCGACGAGGTCGTGTTCAGCGCGTCGCGAACGTGGTCGCTCGCCGTGTCGTTGGCAGCGGACGGAGCGTGGAGCGTGCGGAGCCCGGAGCTCGGCATCGATGCTCCGAAGGCCTGGCCGACCCCCTCGTCGGCGGAACCTCGGTCGGACGACTCGTCGCGCGACGTCGTGTTGCGCCGCGGTGCCGGCACCGAGGGCCTGCTGCCCGGCACGTCCACGGCCGAGGACGTGGGCAAGGTGCTCGGGGCGCCGATCGACGACGCCCCGACCGGCACCGGGGCCCGGGTGCTCGCGTTCGCTCGCTCGCTCAGCGTGAACGTCGACGCCGCGGGCGTGCTCAACACGCTGATGACGCGGCCCGGGTTCGCCGGTCGCACGGACGAAGGGCTGCGTCACGGCATGACGCGCGAGCAGGTGCGCGCGGCGGCGCCGCCGCCCGCCGGCACGAGCCCGGACGCTCGGACGTGGCGCTACGACGGGCTACTGGTCGACTTCGACGGCACCGGGCGCGTCCGCCGCTTCGTGGTCACGAAGAAGGGCTGACCGCCGCGATCACTTCGGCACGGCGGGCGGCGTCCACTCGTGGTTGCCGTTCAGCGTCTCGAGGAAGGCGACGATCTGCGCGACTTCGTCGTCGGTGAGGCCGCGGTCCATCATCAGCGGGTCGAGGTGCGCGTTCTTGTGGCCGCCGCTCGCCATGAACTTCACCGCCTCGGTCAGTGTCTTCGCGCTGCCGTCGTGGAAGTAGGGCGCGGTCTTCGCACTCTCGCGCAGCGTCGGCGTCTTGAACGCGCCGGTCTTGGCCGGGTCGTTCAGCGCCTTGTCGCTGGCTGCGCCGACGTCCGGCTTCTCCGCCTGCATGCCGATGCCGACGTTGTGGAACACGCGGTCCGTGAAGAGCGGTGGCGTGTGGCAGACGACGCAGCCCGCCTTGCCCATGAACAGGTCGTGCCCCTTCTGCGCGGCCTCGGGCAGCGCGTTCTTCTTGTCTGCCTGCCAGCGGTCGTACGCGGAGTCGCCGCTGCGCAGCGCGCGGAGGAACGACGCGAGTGCGTGCACGACGGTCTTCTCGCTCGGGGGCTCGCCGAACGCGGTCTGGAACGCCTTCGCGTACGCGGGCACGGCGGCCAGCTTCTTCGCGGCCTCCTCCGGCTTGCCGCCGATCTGCGCCTTCCACGCCGCGCCGACGTTCGCCTCGAGGCCCTTCGCGCGGCCGTCCCAGTAGAGACGTTCGAGGTAGCCGACGTTGAACATCGTCGGCGAGTTGCGCGTGTTGTCCTTGCCGTCGTCCTTCTTCGACACGGCGTTGCCGTCGGTGAACGCCTTCTCCGGCAGGTGGCACGTGCTGCACGACATCGATCCGCTGCCCGAGAGGCGCGGGTCGAAGAACAGCTGCTTGCCGAGTTCGGCCTTCGCGGCGGTCAGCGGGTTGTCGGCGGCCGCGACGAGTGTCGCGGCCTCAAGCCCGCGCGGCGGGGTCTGGATGTCGGTCGTGCCCGCCTTTGCAGGGTGGTCGGACGTGCAGGCGGCGACGAGGGGCAGCAAGAGCCAGGACAGGCGGCGCATCGGATCCTCCGGGGTGATGACGGATACCGGCGATGGCCGCCGGCAGGGCCGCTCACTCTATCCGCGCACGCCGCCTCGCCACACGACGGACCGCGCCGCTTCACGCTCGGCGCGATCCGCGGCGATGGCCGGTCAGCGATAACGGCGCAGTTGGCGCAGGAGCTTCAGGTAGCGCCGATCCTTCGTCAGCGTCCATGCGAGCTGCACTTCGCGCTGCAGTTCGTTCTGGTTCATCGAGGCGGGCGAACGGTCGACGCCGAGAACCGGGTCGAAGCCCGCATCGGCGGCTCGTGCGGCGGCCTCCGCGGCGCTCGGGACCGCGGGCTGCGCGGCCGGGGCCGGCGCGGCTTCGGTCTTCTTCGCCGACGCCTCGGCAGCCTTCACGTCGCGGGCGCGCTTCTCGGCGGCCTGCCCCATGGCGCGTTCCTTCTCCGCGGCTTCGCGCTGCTTCGCCTGGTCGGTCTCCGCCTTGACGATCGCGTCGACGGACAGGTCGTCCTTCTCGATCTTGAAGACCGACGCCTTCGGCAGGATCACCTCGCCGCCGACGATCCGCACGTGGTAGCCCTCGTCGCTCTCGGCGATCAGGACACCGACGACGACGGCAGGCGACGAGCCCTCGGCCGACTGCTTCTGATTCTCGGGATCGGACAGCCAGAACTTGTCCGCCTTGGCAGGGACCTGGAGCAGCAACATGCCCAGGACGAACGGAAGGATGCGCATGGCATCAGGGTACCACATGGCACGTCGGGTGCTGGGCCGCGGGCCTCGGCTCTCCCGGACCCTGTCCGATCTCGCGATGGCACGGAGTGGACCGCGCCGCCCGTCGCGGTGAGAGTGCCGCGATGCCGTCCGCGCTGCTGCTGGCCGTTTCGTTCGTGTCGTCGCTGACGCCGCAGGACCCGGCCGCCCGCGGCTCGATCTTCGACGGCCGCTCGCTCGCGGGGTGGCGCGGCGACGGCCTGCACTGGAGCGTGCGCGACGGGTGCATCGTCGGCTCCCACGACGGCTCTCTCGCTGCGAACACGTTCCTCGTCTTGGACCGCGGCGAGTTCGCGGACTTCGAGTTCACGTGCGAAGTGCGCCTCGAGGGCGACAACAACAGCGGCGTGCAGTACAGGAGCCGCGTGCTGCCGGGAGAAGGGTTCCGCGTCGCGGGCCCGCAGTGCGACGTGCATCCTCGTCCGGAGTGGTTCGCGATGCTCTACGACGAGCAGGGCGCCGGCATCGTCGCGCAGCGCGGGGAAGCGGTGATCTGGCGCGACGAAGGCCGTCGTGCAATCGGCGGCCTCGTGTCGCCGTGGCGCGGCGGCGTGCCGGGCTGGCATCGGCTGCGCATCGTCGCGGCGGGGGAGTTCGTGTGGCACGAGGTCGACGGGCGCGTCGTGACGTGCGTGAAGGACGAACGCGGCGCGGGGCCGCGCTCCGGCGCGATCGCGCTGCAGCTGCATGCCGGACCGGCGATGTCCGTGTTCTTCCGCGACCTCGCCGTCGTCGAACGCCGCGCCGTGCCCGTGCCCGCTTCGATGGTGGCACTGCTGCGGCGCGACGAGCTGCGCCGCAGCAACGGCGGTGTGCCCTCGCCGTCGTGGATCTGGGACGAACGCGCGGAGGACGGTGAGGAGGTGTTCTTCCGCCGGACGTTCGCCGTCGGCGCGGCGCCGAGCGGGGCACGGCTCGCGGTGACGTGCGACAACCACTGCCGGGTGTTCGTGAACGGCGATCGGGTGGGGGCGAGCGACGAGTGGGAGGAGCCGATCACCGTCGACGTCACGACTTCGCTCCGCGCCGGCGACAATGTCGTCGCGGTGCACGGCAGCAACGACCGCGGGGCCGCTGCGCTCGCGGCGCGGCTCACCTGGCGCGAGGGGGACGCGCTGCGGGAACTCGTCAGCGACGCGACCTGGCTCTGCAGCGACGACGACCCCGACGGCTGGAACACGGTCGCCTTCGATGCGGCGAAGTGGCGGGCGGCGACGGTGCACGCGGCCATCGACGGACCGCCGTGGGCCGGTGGTCTGCGCGGCGACGCGTTCGCTTCCGGGCACGACGGCGAACCGCAGGTCGCGGTGCCGGACACGGTCGTCACGGCGGCGGACGGTTCGGCGGTCGACGCGCTGCATCTGTGCGACGTGCCGCGTTCGTTCGGCTCGTGGGTGTCGCTGTGCGCCGATCCGGCGGGCCGGCTCTACGCGAGTGCGGAGCGCGGCGGGCTGTTCCGCGTGACGCCCGCGCGGGCGCTCGGCGAGCCGACGGTGATCGAGCGCGTGCCCGTCGATCTCGGCGGCTGCCACGGCCTCCTGTGGTTCCGCGACTCGCTCTACGCGGTGCAGAACGGCGGCGAGTCGGGGCTCTGGCGCCTCACCGACACGGACGGCGACGGCATCCTCGATCGCAAGGAACTGCTGCGGGCGCTCGACGGCGAAGGTGAGCACGGCCCGCATTCGGTCGTCGTCGCACCCGACGGTGAGAACCTGCTCGTGCTGTGCGGCAACCACACGAAGCTGCCCGACCTCGCGGCGAGCCGGGTACCGACGCACTGGAAGGAGGACCGCCTGCTGCCGCGTCTCGAGGACCCGAACGACTACTGGGAAGGCATCTCGCCGCCGGGCGGCTGGGTGTGCCTCGTCGATCCCGACGGCGGGAGGTGGGAACTGCTCTGCTGCGGCTTCCGCAATCCGTACGACCTGGCCGTGCTGCCGAACGGCCTCGTCGTCCTGTTCGACGCCGACATGGAGTGGGACATGGGGCTGCCGTGGTACCGCCCGACGCGCCTGCTCGCGGTCGAGAGCGGCATCGACTACGGCTGGCGCATCGGCAGCGCGAAGTGGTGTGCGGACTGGCCGGACGCGCCGCCGCCGCTGCACGACGTCGGCCCCGGCTCACCGACCGGCATGGCCGTCGTGCGCGGACTGCCCGACAGCGGTCTCACGGCGCTCGACTGGACCTTCGGCACGGTCCACCTCGGCAGACAGCCGTGGCTGATCGGGGCGCCGTTGCCACTCGCCGACATCGCGTGGGTGCCCGCGTCGGGAGGGCGAACCATCGTGTACCTGCTCACGGGCGGGCGCGGCCTGCCTTCGTCATTGACCGCGGTGGAGGCCGTCGCCAAGGAGGAGGACTGGCTCACACGCACCCTGCTCGCGAATCCGCAGTGGGGGGAATGCGGCTCGTGGCCCGACCGGGAGACCCGCGCGCCGGCGGCCATCCTCGACGAAGCGGAGCGTCCGCAGCGCGGATCGCCGTCCAGCCTCTCGCCGTGGTGGCGCCCCGAATGGCAGCGCGCGCGCGCGGCGCTCGAACGGCTGCCCGTCGCGGAGTGGCGCGAGATCGCGCTCGCCGCTGATCCCGCGAACCCGAAGCGTCTGCTGTGCGGGTTGCTCGCCCTGGCACGGCAGGGCGGTCGCGACGACCTGCAACCGCTGCTCGACGCACTCGGTCGCGCGACGTTCGCGTCCCTCGGGCACGACGACCGCATCGCGTGGCTGCGCGTGCATGCGCTGGCGATGCTGCGCCTCGGCCCCGCGACGGCCGCGCAACGCGCCGCGGTCGGGCACCGTCTGCTGCCCCTGTTCCCGACCGGCGACGAACGCGAAGACGCCGACCTCGCCGAACTGCTCGTGTTCGTCGAAGCGAAGGGCTTCCTCGACAAGGCGGTGCCGCTGCTGTCGCCGCTGCGGCCGTCGCCGCAGCCGCCGTGGGCGGAGACCGCACAGCGCAACCCGACGTACGGCTCCGTGATCGCGGCGATGCTCGCGAGCCCGCCGCCGACCGGTCAGATCGCGATCGCGAACGCACTGCGCACCGTGAAGGACGGATGGACGCTCGACCAGCGCCGCGCGTTCTTCGGCTTCGTCGCCGATGCCCGGACGCGGAAGGGCGGCTCGAGCTACGACGGGTACCTGCGCTCGATCGCCAAGGCGGCGTGGGAGACGTGTTCGCCCGACGAGCGCACGGAACTCGCCGCGGTGCACGCGAACGCGATCGCCGATCGGCCGAGGTTCCGCAGCACGCCGCCGAGGGGCCCGGGTCGGGCGTGGTCGCTCGCCGACGCGGACGCGTTGCTGCGCCAGCCGCTCGACGGCGAGGACGTCGACGCCGGCCGCAACCTGTTCCACGCGGTCGGCTGCGCGTCGTGCCACTTCTTCGCCGGCGACGGCGGCAACCGCGGCCCGGATCTCACGAGCCTCGCGTCGCGGTTCGGTGCCGCGGCGGTGTTCGAGGCGATCGTCGAGCCGAGCCGGGTGACGAGCGACCAGTTCGCGGGCTCGGTGCTGACGAAGCGCGACGGCAGCACTCTGTTCGGCGTGGTCGCGAAGGCGTTCCACGGCGACACCGAGGTCTTCGAGGTGATCCCGGCGAGCGCCGATGCGGAACCCGTGATGGTTCCGGCCGCCCTCGTCGCGAAGGTCGAGAAGAGCCCGCTGTCGCCGATGCCGGCCGGCCTCGTGAACGGCATGTCCGCGGCCGAACTGCGCCAACTGCTCGCGTTCCTCCTGTCGAGCGGGCGGGGACTCGGAGCGACGACGACGGGGCGCTAGGCTCCCCATCCTGCGATGTCCGATCCTCTGCCCGACTCGCCGACCGCGGAACTCGTCGCCGCCGCGAAGAAGCAGGAGCGTCCGGCGATCGAGCAGTTGCTCGTTCGCCACCTGCCCGGGCTCGAAGCGTTCGTGCGTCTGCGCATGGGGCCCGGGCTGCGCGCAGTGGCCACGCCGCCCGACCTCGTGCAGTCGGTGTGCCGCGAAGTGCTCGGCGACCTGTCCGGTTTCGAGTTCCGCGGCGAAGCGCCGTTCCGCGCATGGCTCTACACCTGCGCCGAGAACAAGCTGCGCGAGAAACACCGATACCACCATCGTGAGAAGCGCGACGTCGGCGCCGAGGTCGTGCTGCCCGACGCGAGCACGTTCCTGCCCGCATACCGGACGCTGTGCACGCCGAGCCGCGACATGGAGATCCGTGAGGCGATGTTGCGCGTCGAATCGGCGTTCGACCAGTTGCCCGACGACTACCGCGAGGCAGTGACACTGCACAAGCTGTGCGGGCTCTCGCACGCGGAGATCGCCGAACGGATGAACCGCAGCGAAGGCGCGGTGCGCAACCTCGTCTACCGCGGCATCTCGCGGCTCGCGCTGCTCGTCGACTCGGGCGACGGCACGAAGTGAGTCACTTGTCGGCGCCGTTCGCGGCGTCCGGGCGGGCCGGCGACTTCGTGTCGAGGCGTCGCCGCAGCGCGTCGAACTCGGGTCGGCCTCGCAGCGGCGCGTAGATGTCGTCGCCGAGCGGGTTGTTGGAACCCCAGCCGAGGCGCTCGGCTGCCAGCAGGCACGCGACGGCGCCGTCGAGGCACGCGGTGGCGGTCGGGAGGTCGCCGTCGGCTGCGCTGCCCTGCAACTTCGCGAGCCGCAGCCAATGGCGCGCGGCGGTTCGCTGGGCCGACGCATCGTTCATCGCCGCGAGCTGCAGGATGCCGGCGTGCAGTTCCTTCGCCCGACCGAGGCGCGCGAGGGCCGTGCCGCGAACGGTGAGGTGGTTGCGCAGGTAGTCCCGCGCCTGGCCGAACGACGGCATGGCGGCGAGCGCCTGCCGTTGCTGCTCGACGGCCCGGTCGAGCCGCTCGACCGCCAGTTCGTCCTGGTCCTGCAGCACGTTCATCTCGGCGAGCGCGTGCAGTGCGGCGCCGAGTTCGTTGCGGAGCGCCACGTCCTGCGGATGGTCGCGCACGATCGCTTCGCGGAGCGACAGACACTCCTTCAGGGTGGGCGCCGCGCGCGTGTCGCGCGCCTGCACGTACGCGCTCCCGAGCCGCTGGAGCACGCCGGCCGTGACTTGTGACGCGGGCGGCCAGAGCGGCGCGTCGGACGGGATCGAACGCGCCAGCGCGAGCGCTTCGTCGAGGAGCGTGATGGCGTCCGGGAAGCGTTTCTCGCGCGTCGCGACGGTGCCCTTCGCCACCAGGAGCGCGACGAGCTGGCGCGTGTCGGACGGGTTGTCCTTCTCCGCGACGAGGCCGCGCGCGACCGAGATCGCCGGATCGACGACGGCGAGGATGCCGGCGTTGTCGCGGACGTGGTCGGCCAGCCCGATCCGCTGGATCGCGAGTTCGACGCGGTGGCGAGCGACGTCGATGCGGAGCGCGGGGTCGCGCTCGGCGCTCGCGAGATCCCGCGCGGCGGCGTCGAAGTGGTTCGCCGCGGTCTCCATCGCGTCCATCTGCACGGCGAAGTCGCCGAGGTGGATGCGGGCGAGGGATCGCTTCAGGAGCCGGCCCGCCGGAACGTCGGTGCGGTCGTCGCCGAGCAGCGTGATCTCTTCGCGGAGAACGGCGTTCGCGCCGTCGGTGTCTCCCGCGCGCCCGAGCATCTGCGCGTAGCGGTCGAAGGCGTCCGCCGCGTTGCCGACGAGCCGCGTGTCGTCCGGGTGGCGGGCGAGGAGCTCCCGGTACATCGTGATCGCGTCGGCCAGCGACTCGCGCGCTGCGTCGGCGGCAGCGGGCACGTAGCGGAGCTTGTCGTTGCCGACGTTGACCAACATTCGCTGGATCGCTTCGAGCGTCGACGCGAAGTTCGCCTGGAGTTCGCGTCCGATCGCCCGCTCGCGCCACATGAACACGAGCGGCAGGAACGCCGCTGCGACCGC
The DNA here is from genome assembly GCA_964538915.1 of uncultured candidatus Brocadiaceae bacterium. Taxonomy (GTDB): domain Bacteria; phylum Planctomycetota; class UBA1135; order UBA1135; family UBA2386; genus JAEUHQ01. The sequence goes on from CAZIFB010000043.1 coordinate 31,313, forward strand.
GATCGCGGCCAGCGCCGTCGCGGCGACGCGATGCCGCTGGCACCACCGCCAGGCCCGGAGGGACCAGGACAAGCGGCGCGCGGCGATCGGCCGCCGCTGGAGCACGGCCTGGAGGTCGGCGGCGAACGCGTCCATGTCCGGGTAGCGGCGATCCCGGTCGCGATCCATCGCGGTGCGCACGACGAGTTCGAGTTCCGGCGGCACGTCGCGGTTCGACTTGCGCACGCTCGGCACGTCGCCGTCGCGGATCCGCTGCAGGTCCGCGGCCCCGAGGAACGGCGCCCGCAGGGCGAGCATCTGCCACAGCGTCGCCGCGAGCGAGTAGACGTCCGTGCGTTCGTCGACCGCGTCGCCGCGCAGCTGCTCGGGCGACATGAAGGCGGGGGAGCCCGGCGTGTTGCCAGTGCGCGTGAACTCGTGCGAGCCCGCGACCATCGCGACGCCGAAGTCGAGCAGCACTGCGCGGCCGTCCGGCAGCAGCATGACGTTCGACGGCTTGATGTCGCGATGCACGATGCCGCGCAGGTGCGCGTGGCGGACGCCGAGTGCGATGGTGTGCACGATGCGCGTGCAGACCTGCCACCACGTGCCGTCCATCGGGTCGGTGCCGGTCTCGGGCGATCCGCCGAGCGTGCGTCGCAGGTCGTCGCCGCGCAGGTCCGCGGGATCGCGGTCGTGCAGGAACTGGCAGACCTCGTGCGCGGTCCGCCCGCGCATCAGCTCCATCGCGTACCACGGCAGCCCGTCCTGCTCGCCGCTCGCCAGCACCGGCACGATGGCGGGGTGTGCGAGCCGCGCGACGGCTTCGATCTCGCGGCGGAAACGTTCGCGCGCGCCTTCGAAGAACAGCAGCTCCGGCCGCACGACCTTGAGTGCGACTCGGCGGCCGAGCGACTCCTGCTCGGCTTCGTACACGACGCCCATGCCGCCGCTGCCTAGCTGGCGCAACAGGTGGAACTCACCGAGGCGATCGGGGAAGTCGCGCACCGGGTCGCTCTTGCCGAGCAGACCCATCTCCCGGCAGCGCTGCAGGCCGCGTTCGAGAGCGGCGCGCTGGGGTTCGTTCGCCGCGAGGAAGCGCTGCAGCGCCGCGTCCCCGCCGTCGTCGAACACGGCGAGCGCGTCGGCGAGCAGGTCCTCGAGCGGCGGCAGGTCGCGTGGCGTCATGGCGGGGGGCAGTGTGGCACGCCGTCGCTTCGATCGCGACGGCGGCGGCGACGGTGGCGGCGATTGCGCGTGTCGTCCGGGTCAGGGGCCGGTCTTCGGCGGCGCGATCGGGTTGCGCAGGTAGGCGATCAGGTCCTTCGCGTCGGCTTCGGAGAAGCGGTAGCCGGGCATCGGCGGCAGCGGCTGGCGACCGCCGGGCAGCGTGCCCTTCGTGAAGAACTCGAGCGCCTGCTCGTCGGTCAGCGTCGGCAGGTTCGCAATGTGCTTGCTGACCGGCGCCCACGGCATCGGGATCGTCGGTTGGAACGGCAGCGGCGCGCCCTGCAGCCAGCGCTCGGGGATGATGTTGCCCTGCTCGTCGCGCGGGCTGTGGCAGTCCCAGCACATGCCGACCTTCTCGACGAGGTAGCGGCCGTTCTCGGCGCTCACGGTGCGCGCCGGTTCGCGGGTCGAGAACGCCGCGGACAACGCGGTGACGATCGCGAGCACGAGCAGGGTGGAGAGGACGATCAGGGCGGGCGACGCGCCGCTCTCGGTGGCGACGGCGCTTCGGGATGGATGGCAGTGCTTCATGGACGGAACGGAAAGGAAGGGTTCGTGGGGCGCGTGGATCGCGCCCACGGAACCCAGTGCCGTCCGTCCCGGCACGTCACACCGCGGTTCGCGAAAAAGCCCGCCCGGCCGGGAGCCCGCCGTCGCGGGCGCGCAACCGAGGTCAGGCGCGGTCGTTGTGCACCGTGATCTGCGGGAACGGGATCACGAAGCCGTGCTGCGTGCACGCCGCGACCAAGGTCGCCTGCATGCGCCGCTGAAGCTCGAAGAAGCGGCCCGCCGCACTGCCCGAGAACCGTGCCAGCGCGACGAAGTCGATCGAACTCGAGCCCGCTCCCTGCAGTTCGACTTTCACGCTGACGAGTTCGCCGGCAGCGGTGTTCGCGGCGAGGTCCTTCCCGAGCGCATCCCGCAGCCGCTCCGGCACCACGTCCACGGCTTCCTTCTGGTGCCGGTAGTCGATGCCGATCGTCGATGCGACGACGAAGCCCGCCGACAGGTTGCGGGGCGTCTGTTCGAGGAACGCCGGCGTCGCGTACGAACGCGGCGCTCCGTAGGACTCGACCACGACCACTTCGGGCGTCTGTGTGCGGACGGGGCCGCAGGTGCCGTCGGCGAGCAGCACGTGGTCGCCGGTGCGGCACGGGAACCACGGTTCGCCGTCGCCGGACCGCCGCGAGCGTTTCCCGATCAGCGCCTGGATCGGCACGCGCAGCACGCCCCCCTGCAGGTCGGGGTTCTCGAGGCGCGTGTAGAGGCGCAGCGCGTCGACGCGGTAGGGCAAGCCGTCGACGACGATCCTCTCGCCCTCGCGGACGCCGCCGACGTTCAGCACGAGCCGCACCTGCTCGAAGAACTGCGGCAGCATGCGGACGAGCACCCAGCCGACGCCGACCAGGAACACGATGCAGACGGCGAGCAGGAGCCAGTCGTCGCGCGCGTACGGCACGACGAGCGTCGCGGCCGTCGCGAGCACGACACTCAGCAGCTGCAGCACGACCTCGAGCAGGCGGAGCGAGAACACGCGGTTCGCAACGCGGCGGCGAAGGAGGCGGTCGAGCAGGAAACGCAGCGACGTGAAGACGGCGACGAAGGTCAGGATGGCGAGCAGGAGGCTCGTTCCGCTGGTCTGAACGAAGTCGCGGATCGCGCCGCCGACCCCTTCGACGAGCGAGCCACGCCCCTCGGTGCGTGCGTCGAGCCGCGCCTGCAGCACGACGATCTCGCCCTGCAGCTGATCGATCGTCGGCCGCCAGCGCTCGCGCAGTTCGCGTTCGATCTCGGGGCGGGCGGCGTGGTCGACAGGCATCGCGGCGAGCACCCGTTCCGTGACGCGGCGGGCGTCTTCGGCCGTGTGCTTGCGCTGCTGCAGCATCGCGATGCGCGCCCTCAGTTCGGAGATCTGGCGCGGCTCCGCAGTCGCGTCCTTGATCGCGTCGAGCAGCGGCCGGACGAGTTCTTCGATCTCTGCGCGCAGGTCGAACGTGTGCGCCTGCGGCGCCTCGAAACCCTGCACGTCGAGCCGGGAAACGAGGCCGGCGAACTGCCAACCGAGTTCACGCAGGCGTTTGTCGGCCGCTGCGACCGCGGCCGGGTCGTTCTGTGCGGCTCCTTGCGCGCGGGCGCTCCGCTGATCGCGCATCTGCGCCGCGAGGCGGTCGAGTGCTTCGAGGAGGGTCGCGTCGAGTTCGCGCGGGGCCGGGCCGTCCTGCGGAGCGCTCGCTTCCGGTGGTCGTCGCGGCTCCTGTGGCGTCGCCGCGGGAGGTGTCGACTGCGGTGTCGGCGTCGCGGCGAGCGGCGCGGCGGTGACGACGGCGGCGCACAGGAACGTCAGCAACGAGGTCGGGCGCGGCATCGCAAGAAGCTACTGCGACCGCACGAGCGTGGCACGACGGCGCTGCTGACTTCGCGCCAACGGCCTGCTACACCATGCCGCGCGATGAGCCAGACGATCTCCACGAAGCCGCCGAGCGGCATGCGCGACTTCCTCGCCGCCGACGTCGCGCGACGGCGGCACGTGGTGGGTGTCGTGCAGCGCGTCTACGAGTCGTTCGGCTTCGTGCCGCTCGAGACGCCGACGATCGAGAACCTGACCACGCTGCTCGGCAAGTACGGACCGGAGGGCGACCAGCTGCTCTACCGGATCCTGCACCGCCGCGAGAAGCTGCAGCGCGCGCTCGAGGGAGGCACGGCGACCGAGTTCGACCTCGCCGACGAAGGACTGCGCTACGACCTCACGGTCCCGCTCGCGCGCGTCGTCGCCAACTACCGCGACCTGCCGCACTACTACAAGCGCTACCAGATCCAGCCCGTCTGGCGTGCCGATCGGCCGGCGAAGGGACGTTTCCGCGAGTTCTGGCAGTGCGACGTCGACATCACGGGCACGAAGAACGTCGTCGCCGACGCCGAGGTGTGCGGTGCCGTCGCGACCGTGCTGCGCGAACTCGGCTTCGCGGACTTCCGGATCCTCGTCAATCACCGCGAACTCCTGCGCGCCCTCGTCGCCGACGCGGGCATCGCGGCCGAACAGGAGGGTCTGGCCCTGGTCGTGCTCGACAAGCTCGACAAGGTCGGGGTCGACGGCGTGAAGAAGGAACTCGCCGAGAAGGGTGTCGCGGTCGCGCGGACCGAGTCGCTGCTGGCAGTGCTCGATCGTGCCCGTGAACCCGAGGCACTGCGTTCCTTGGCCGAGCGCGACGGACCGGCCGGTGTGGGTGCGCGCGAACTGCAGGCGCTCTTCGCGACGGCCAGGAGCGGCCCGGCAGCGGACCACCTCGTGTTCGACCCGACGCTCGCGCGCGGACTCAGCTACTACACCGGTCCCATCTTCGAGATCAGCGTCGCCGGGCTCGCGGGTTCGATGGGGGGCGGCGGCCGTTACGACAACCTGATCGGCATGTTCGGCAAGCAGCAGATCCCCGCGGTGGGGTTCTCGCTCGGCCTCGAACGCGTGCTGCTCGTGATGGAGGAACGCGGCATGTTCCCGGCCCTCGGTGTCGGGCCCGAGGTCCTGCTGTGCCGCATGAACGAAGTGCAAGAAGTCGAAGCGATCCGCGCCGCGACGGCGCTGCGCGCGAGCGGCCTGCGCGTCGAGGTCTTCGCCGATCCGGCCCAGCTCGGCAAACAACTGCAGTACGCGAACACGCTCGGCGTGCCGTTCGCGGCGATCCTCGGCACGAAGGAACTGGCGCTCGGCGTGGTGACGTTGAAGGACCTGAAGAGCGGGGAACAGGTTTCGTTGCCGCTCGCCGAGGTCGGCCCGCGCGTTCGCCGCGGTTGACGCGGCTCAGCCGAACGACGCGAGCGACTCGCGGGCGCTCGCCATCGCGGCGAGCATCTCCAGGCGCAGCGCCGGCCAGTCGGCGGCCCGCAGCCCTACGGTCGCGAGCTGATTGGGGTCGACCTTGGTCCCCGGTTCATGGCCGGCGCGGAACCCGAACGCGCATTCGTCCGCGAGGGCGTCGGCGAAGCGGACTGCGGCGACCGGCAACGTCGCTTCGGTGCCGGGGGCGTGGTGGTTCGCGATGGCGTCGCGCACGCCTTGCCCGAGGTTCCACCGCTCCGCGACGAGCGCGCCGGCATCCGCGTGGTCGCAGCCGAGCAGGCGTCGCTCGACTTCGGCGACGGCCGAGCCGTGGTTCCAGTTCGGCGGTTGCCCGTGCAACAGGGGCGCGAGCAGCAGCATTCCCACGTCGTGCAGGAGCCCGGCGACGAAGGCGAGTTCGCTGTCCTCGGCGTCGAGCCCGGCAAGCTGTGCGAGCCTCTTGCCGCCGGCTGCGACCGCGATCGCGTGGGTCCACATGCCTCGGGCGTCGTGGCCGTAGATCGAGTAGTCGCGCTGCAGCAGCTTGGCGGCGCTGGTCGCGACGACGAGCGTCCGGATGCCGCGGAACCCGACGACCATCACGGCTTCGCGCGTCGACGCGATGGCGCGCCGGAGCCCGAACCACGGGGAGTTGACCATCGCCAGGAGGCGCCCCGTGAGCACGGGGTCGTGGCGCAGCGCCGCCTCGATGTCACCCGGCTCGGTGTCCAGCTGGCCGAGCAGCGTCAACACCCGTCCCGTCACCTCGGGCAGCGGTGGGATCGAGTCGATCGCAGCGAGCAGTTCGCGTCGCGAAGCTGTGGTCGCATCGTGGGGGCGCGTCATCTTCTTCCCGGGCAGAGTTCGGCAGTCTAGGCGCCGGGCATGAGCACTTCTCGGGGTTTTCCCGTAGTGCGTCGCACGAACCCCGCGGCAAGGCCGGGGCGGGCCCGGCAGTGGACGATGTGCGGGGGCGGCGCCAAGATGCGTCGATGGCGGTATCCGAAGCGGCATCGGGCCCGCAGCAGCCCCTGCAACCCGAGGAGCTCGAACTGGTCGAGCAGGTGCGGGCGGCGCTGCGGCAGTCTTCCCTGCCGACGGCTGCCGCGACGATCGAGGCCATCGGGCGACAGGTGGAGAGCCTCGGGCTCTTCGGATCGTTGCTGGCGCGCTACCCCTCGCCGCTCGAGGAACAGCAGCTGGGGCCGATGCGGCGCGGCCTCGACACGCTGGTCGACAATCTCGTCTCCACGGACCCCGCGACGTTCCCGTTCCGCGCGCCGACGCAGGCTCTCGTGGGCCGTGCGATGAACATGGCGCAGATCAACTTCCTGCGCATGCTGTGGCACGTGACGGGCACCCTGCCCGATCCCGCGGAAGCGGCGACGTTGCGCGAGGTCGCCGCACGAAGGCTCCGAGCGAGTGTTCACTGCCGCCTCGTCGAAGAAGTGCTCGCGGACATCGTCACCGACGCGCTCGTCGAGAAACCCCTGCGGGAGCAGGCTGGCCGCAACCTGGCGCAGCTCTGGGGCAACCGGCTCACCTGGCGGGTGAACCGGTTCTTCCCGATACTCGCCGCGACGTGGGAGGCGCGCCAGCGCATCCGCGTCGTCGGTGGCACGCTCGCCGGCCAGAGCGAACTCGTGCAGCTCTTCTCGTGCGGTTGCGATGCCGAGTTCGTCGACCTCCTGATGGACCAGGACTACGGTGAGGTCGAGGTGCAGGCGTTCCGCGAGTTCCTGTTCGGGACCTCGTCCGAGGAACTCGACCGCCTCGCGCAGCGCATGGCGGCCGAAGGCATGTCGAGCATCGAGCTCGACGCCAAGATGGACACGATCGGACGCGACGCCGGCTCGATCCTGTTCGAGTTCTTCCGTTCGCGTCTCGTGCAGTGCACTGCCCGTCGGACCGCCAAGCTGCCCGGGCCGCGCCACACGGCGGAGGGCTACGTGATGCTGGCCTGGCTCGCACGACAGTGAGTTGCCGCCGCGGGGCTCGCGCATAGAGTCCTGCCCATGCGCATCGGACCCTGGCTGCTCGCTGTCTCCGCGCTCCTCCCGTTGTCCGCCCAGGACGCGGCGGCGCTCGCCGCTCGCGAGAACACCGTGAAGACGCGGGCCGTGTCGGGGCTGCTCTCGATCGCCGACGCGTTCGCAGCGCAGAAGCAGTACCGCCGCGCGCTGTTGCTGCGCCGTGAAGTCCTGACCGAGTACGACGAGAACGAAGCCAAGGCGCGGCAGCAGTGCGGCTTCCTGCGGGTCGGCGACAGCTGGAGGCGCGACGAGCGCGTCGAAGTGCTGGACGAGGACGGCAAGGGCGAGGTCAAGGCGCTGCGCAAGGTCGACCAGCAGATGGACACGCTCGCGCGCGATCTCACGAACGAGCATCGAGCTCTCGCGGAAGGATGGGCTGCGGCCGGCGAAGCCGACCGGGCCAGGAAGCACTGGGCGCGGGTGCTGCGGTTCGTGCCGACGGACAAGGCCGCGGTGGCCGCGTTGTCGTTGTCGGTCTTCGACGGCTATCGCGGTACACCGGCCGAAGTCGACATGCTGCGTCGATCGCGGGCGATCTCCGGCGCGTGCGAGTGGCTGCACCGTGCGCGGTTCCCCGTGACATCGCTCGGGGACACGAAGCATCCGGTCCTCGCCGCGGCGGGGGTCGCGCACACCGGCGTCCGCAGCGAGCACTTCCAGATCTTCGGTGCGCTGCCCGAGCCGCAGTTGCAGAAGCTCGCCGAGTACGCGGAGCGGGCGCTGCTCCTCTGCCACACACTGTTCGGCACGTCGACCGGCGAGGCGTTCGCGCCGGCGCGCACGCGCGGCATCCTCTTCGTGGCCGGTCCCGAGCAGTACCAGAAGGTCCTCGACTCCGCGGCGTCGCAGTTCGACGCCGACCGCCTCGCGTTCCTGAAGACCCTGGATCAGGCGTTCCTCGACGCGGACGGTGCTTCGTGGCGTCTCTACAACGTCGTGCAGGGCGAGGACGTCGCTCTCGACGTCTGTGTGCGCGGTGTCGTGCAGGACGCCGCCGGCGTGTTGACGAACGGCCTGTGGGAGGGACTCGGCCACGCGGCGTGCGGCTTCATGTTCCACCGCACGTTGACGTTCCTGCTCGAACAGCAGAAAGAGCGCACGTCGGCGTCTTCGACGTCGAAGACGCTGCTGCCGGATCTCGAGACGTGGGCGCGCATCGCCGAGGAGTCGGCATGGTCGAAGAGCGACACCCGCACGAGCGAACTCGTCCTCTTGTCCGCAGCGAAGTTCACGAACGAGCAGCGCGTGAAGGCCTGGGCGATCTGCGACTATCTCTTCCGCTGCCGGCCCGAGTTCGTGCTCGAACTCGATCGCAGCCAGTCGCCTGAGATCCGCACGCCGCCCGACGTCGAGAAGGAGTTCCTGCGGCGCACCCAGTACGAACTGACTCGTGTCGATGCGGAGTGGCGCGACCACTGGGCGCGTCAGTCCGCGCTGCGCGCGGCGATGGCGAAGGACCCCGCGGCGGCGGAGAAGCCGACGGAGGCGAAGGCGCGGCTGCGTGCGCGCTCCCTGGTCGACGCGGTGAACGAAGCCCGCGCGGCGGCGATGTGTGGGCCGGTCGGTTTCTTCGTCGCCGACGGCGACGAAGTGCAGGTTTCGCTGCGCTGGCTCGACGACGTGCAGAAGGCCGAGGCGATGCAGAAGCGGAAGCCGAAGGAAGTGGTGCCGCGTCCGCCTGAGCCGCCGTGCCTCGGCACGTCGACACTCGCGTCGAAACGCGCGACCGCCGCCGAAGCCGTGGCGGACTGGATCGTGCAGCCGGCGTTGCGCGACCTCCTGCTGCACCCGGGCCGTTCGCTGTGCGGCAGCGCGATCGCCGCCTCGAACTGGGCGCTGGACCTCGGCCCCGCGGTCGCGACGCGAGCGGGCGAGCCGTTGTTGTGGCCGCGCGATGGCCAGCAGGGCGTCGTCGGCAGTGTGCGCGTCGGTGACCTCGGTCCTCGCGCCGTCGCGGCGCTCACGGCGGCGGGCAAGCAGCCGAACGACATGGTCGGCGTTCCGCTGACCGCGCACTTTGCGCGCGAAGTGCAGCCGGGTGTGCTCGCCGCCGTGCAATGCCGCGTCTTCGCGACGAACATCGCGGCGAAAGGAGTGACCGTCGTCTACCAGGCGACGGGTGAGGCCGACTCGGCGGCCGGCGTGGTCGCGTTCGTGCCGTTCGATCCGATGGCGGCCGGGCCCGTGGACGTGCAGTGGGAGATCCCGGCGACGAAGGTCGGTCAGAAGGAACCCTCGATGCCACGGCTGCGGTTCACCGTGAAGTGAGGCGAGCGGCTACGTCCGGCGGCGACTGGCTCCGGAGCCGACGAGGCCGTATCAAGGCCGCCTCGTCGTTCCTCCGATTCGAAGCCAATGCCTCCACCGATCTCGGCCGTATTCATCGGCTCGGACACCCTCCTGTTGCAGTGCATCGAGGTGTTCCGCGCACGCGGCCACCACGTCGTCGCCGTCGCGACCGACGCCGAGAAGGTGCGGCGGTACTGCGCCGAACACGAACTGCGCTGCCTCGATGCGGCCGGGGACCTGGGCGCCGTCCTGGCCGGGGTCACGTTCGACCACCTCTTCGCGGTCACGTGGCTGCGCATGCTGCCGGCTGCCGTGCTCGCGCTGCCGCGCCGTTCGGCGGTGAACTTCCACGACGGCCCGCTGCCTCGGTACGCCGGCCTCAACGCGACGTGCTGGGCGATCGCGAACGGCGAGAGCCAGCACGCGATCACATGGCACGAGATCGAGCCGAAGGCCGACACGGGTGCGATCCTGCTGCAGCGGCCGTTCCCCATCGCCGGTGACGACACGGCGTTCACGCTGAACGCTCGCTGCTTCCAGGTCGGACAGGAGACCTTCGGCGAACTCCTCGACACGCTCGCCGCCGGCACGGTGGGGCGGCAGGCGCAGGATCTCGGCCAGCGCACGTACTTCGGCAGACACGCGCGGCCGGCCGCACTCGCGGTGCTCGACTGGAACGAGACGGCGACCAACGTCGCGCGGGCGGTGCGTGCCTTCGACCACGGCGGCTACCGCAACCCGATCGCCATCGCCAAGGTGCGTGCGTCGGGTGGCGCGATCGTGCCGGGTCGCGTCGAGGTCCTCGCGGCGAGTGGCGCCGCGCCTGGCACGGTGACAGCGGCGGGGGACGAGTTCGTCCAGGTCGCGTGCCGCGAAGGCGACGTGCGACTCACGCGAGTGCGCTGCCTGCGCACGTCGCCGCTGGATGCGAAGACGCTCGCGACGTTGGGGGTGCAGACGGGTGCGGTGCTGCCGCGGCTGTCTGCTGCAGAACGTGAAGCCCTGACGGCGATCGGCGCAGAGGCTGCGCCTGCGGAAGACGCGTGGGTCGACATCCTGCGGCGAGCCGAGCCGCTGTCCGTGCCGGATGGCACGCCGGGGGGCGGGGCCGCCGACCCGTGCGACATCGCCGTGCGGCTCGACGGCGCGAACGACGCGTTGACCGCTGCTTCGCTGTGCGCCGCGTTCCTCGCGCGCTCGTCCGCTTCGCCGTCGATCACCGTCGGGTTGCGCGGCGCGATCCGCGCGGCGGGCGATCCGTTCCCCGATCTCGTGGTCGCGCACCCGCCGGAGATCCTCGACGTCGACCCGCAGGCGGGAGTCGGCTCGGCGCTCGCTTCGCTCGCCGAGGCGTTGGGCCGTGGCCTGCGGCGCGGGCCGCTCCTGCGCGAGATGCTGGTGCGGCGCGCGGACGCGCTGCCCGCGAACCTCGTGCTCGAACCGCCGGTGCGACTCTGCGTCGCCGCCGCGCCGCTGCCGGCTGCTCCGGGGACCCTGACGTTCGCGCTCGCCGCCGACGGCGGCGTCGTGGTGCGGTTCGACCGTGCATCGCTGGCCGAGGCGACGGCGCGGGCGATGGTTGCGCGTCTCGTGGTGTTCGCGCGTGCGGCCCGTACCGCGCCTTCGACGGCGCTCGCCGCCGTTCCGATCCTCGACACGGCCGAGTTGCAGAAGCTGCTCCACGAATGGAACGCGACCGAGGCACCGGCGCCGGCGGAGCCGTGTGTGCACCGGCAGTTCCGCGACCAGGCGCAGCGAACACCTGACCACGTGGCGCTGCGCCACGACGGCCGCGCCGTGACGTACCGCGAGCTTGGGCAGATGGTCGAGCGTCTCGCCGGCTGGCTGCGCGGTCGCGGTGTGCAGGCCGGTGACCGCGTGGGCGTCTGTACTACGCGCGGCGTCGGCATGGTGACCGCGGTGCTCGCCGCCCATCGGTGCGGCGCGGCCTACGTACCTCTCGATCCGTCGTACCCGCGCGAGCGGTTGCAGTTCATGGCGGGGGACGCCGAACTGGCCGCGCTCGTCGTCGACCACGGCAGCGCGGGTCGCGCGCCCGCCGCGTCGTGTCCGCGCATCGATCTCGACGCGGACGCGGATGCGATCGCGAGCGCCCCGCGACTCGCGGACGACCCGGCCACCGGCGAGCACGTCGCGTACCTGATCTACACGTCGGGCAGCACCGGGCGTCCGAAGGGAGTCATGGTTCGGCACCGCAACGTGACGAACTTCTTCCTCGGCATGGATCGTGTGCTCGGCACCGACCCAGGCACGTGGCTCGCGGTCACGAGCCTGTCGTTCGACATCTCCGTGCTCGAACTGCTGTGGACGCTCGCGCGCGGCTTCACGGTCGTCGTGCACGATGGTGAGGGTTCGTCGTCCTCGTCGGCTGCGCGAACCGCGGCGCCCGCACGACCGATCACGTTCAGCCTCTTCTACTTCGCGAGTGACGAAGGCGAGCGCGCACAGGACAAGTACCAGCTGCTCCTGGAGGGCGCGCGGTTCGCCGACGCGAACGGCTTCGAAGCGGTGTGGACGCCGGAGCGGCACTTCCACGCGTTCGGCGGCCTGTATCCGAATCCCGCGGTCGCCAGCGCTGCGATCGCGTCCATCACGCGGAACGTCGGCATCCGCGCCGGTTCGTGCGTGCTCCCACTCCATCATCCGATCCGCGTCGCGGAGGACTGGGCGCTGGTCGACAACCTGTCGCGTGGTCGCGTCGGCATCGCCTTCGCCGCGGGCTGGCACAGCCGCGACTTCGTGCTGCGGCCGGAGAACTTCGCGGACCGCAAGAACGTGCTGTTCGCAGGCATCCAGCAGGTGCACGCGCTGTGGCGCGGCGAAGAAGTGCAGTTCCCCGGGCCGGACGGCAAGCCGATACCGATCCGCACGCTGCCGCGCCCGGTGCAGAAGACCCTTCCGACGTGGGTCACGGTGGCCGGCAATCCCGAGACGTACCGCCAGGCCGGCGAGGCCGGGGCTTTCGTGCTGACGCACCTGCTCGGCCAGAGCCTGGAGGAACTCGGGACCAAGCTGGACGCGTACCGTGAGGCGTGGCGCGCTGCAGGACACGCCGGCGAGGGCAAGGTCACGCTGATGCTGCACACCTTCGTCGGCGACGACGAAGAGAAGGTGCGCGCGACGGTGCGGGAGCCGATGAAGGGCTACCTGCGCAGCAGCCTCGATCTCGTGAAGCAGGCGGCCTGGTCGTTCCCCGCCTTCAAGAACCGCGTCGACAAGCCGGGCGAACTCGATGCCCTGCTGAAGGGCGGGCTCTCGGAAGACGAACTCGATGCGCTGCTGGAGTTCTCGTTCGACCGGTACTACCGCCAGAGCGGTCTGTTCGGGACGCCGGAGAGTTGCGTCGCGATCGTCGACCGTCTGCGTGCGCTGCGGGTCGACGAGATCGCGTGCCTCGTCGACTTCGGTGTGCCGACCGAGGTCGTGGTCGCGCACTTGCCCGCGCTCGTCGATCTGAAGCGCCGGTGCGACGCGGCGACTGCAGCGTCGATTGCCGCGTGCTCCGGCGACTGTGCCCCGCCGAAGCAGCCGGCGACGATCCCCGGGCTGATGCAGGAGCACCGCGTGACGCACTTCCAGTGCACACCGTCGATGGCCGGCATGCTGCTGGTCGATCCTGCGGCGGCGAACGCGTTCCGCGGGCTCCGCCACATGCTGGTGGGCGGCGAGGCACTCGCGCCAGCACTCGCGCGGGACCTGCGGACACTCGTGCCGCACTTGCACGACGTCTACGGGCCGACCGAGACGACCGTCTGGTCGACGACGATGCGAGTCGGTGCAGAGGAACCGGTGCCCATCGGTCGACCGCTGGCGAACCAGCGCGTCTACGTTCTCGACGCCAACCGGCAACCCGTCCCGATCGGCGGCGCCGGCGAACTCTGGATCGGTGGGGCAGGTGTCACGGCCGGGTACTTCCGGCGCCCGGAGCTGACTGCCGAGCGGTTCGTCGCCGACCCGTTCGCGCCGGGCGGCGGGTCGATGTACGCGACCGGCGACCTGGCCCGTTTCCGCGGCGATGGCGTGCTCGAATACCTCGGCCGCAAGGACCACCAGGTGAAGGTGCGCGGTTACCGGGTCGAGCTCGGTGAGATCGAGGCGGCGCTGGGCCAGCACGCGGGCGTGCGCGAGTGCGTCGTCGTGGCGCGGTCCGACGGCGGCGAGGCGCGGCTCGTCGCGTACTATGTCGCGCGTTCCGCCAACGTGAAGGCGGACGAGCTGCGGGTTCATCTGCGCGGCGTCCTGCCGGAGTTCATGGTGCCGAGCCACTTCGTCGCGATGGCCGAATTGCCTCGCACCCCGAACCTCAAGGTCGATCGCAAGGCCCTGCCCTCGCCGGAGGCGGCTCTGCAGTCGGGTGCCAAGGCCGTCGTGCAGGCGGCCGATGCGACGGAGGACACCATCCTCGCCATTTGGAAACAGGCGTTGGGCACGGAGGACGTCGGGGTCGAGAACAACTTCTTCGACTCGGGTGGTCACAGCATTCTCGCGGTGCGCGTGCATCGTGAGATCGTGCAGCGGCTCGGTGTCGACCTGCAGGTGACGGACCTGTTCCGGTTCACTACGGTGCGCGCTCTTGCGAAGCACCTTCAGGCGGGCAAGTCGCAGCCGACGGCGGCGCAGCAGGCGGCCGAGCGCGCAAAAGCGCGCCGCAATCTCCTCCGCCGCGGCTGAACTGATGCCTTGAGTGGATCTGCTTCGGAATCGCTGTAACCGCTGCGAACT
>CAZIFB010000044.1:0-43391 GCA_964538915.1 uncultured candidatus Brocadiaceae bacterium
TTCCCGAGCAAGGACATCCCGTTCGGCCGCACGAGCGAGATGAAGAACTTCAGCACGGACATGTGTCCGCCGGGCAAGACGTCGCTGTTCGTCGAGTTCTTCGCGTTCGAGACCGACCCGATCTGGTCGATGACGAAGGAACAGGTGCTCGAACTGGTGCTGCCGTACTTCGAGTCGTGGGGCTTCTTCACGCGGAAGGACGTCCGCAACTGCTACCTGCTGAAGCGCCCGAACGTCTACCCGGTCTACGATGCGAGTTATGCGGAGCGCCTCGGTGTCGTGAAGGAGTGGCTCGACCGGCTCGAGAACCTGATCTACGTGGGACGGCCGGGACGCTTCAAGTACACGAACCAGGACCACAGCCTCGAGATGGGCATCGTCGCGAGCCGCATGGTGCTCGAGGGCCGCAAGTACGACATGGAGCCGATCGGCTCCGAGAACGAGTACTTCGAGAAGGGCGTCATCTACGAGAAGCGCTTGTGAGCCGTCGCGACGGCGGCTGACGTCTTGCGCGGCGGACGCGCGGTGGTACGCCATGCCTTCGATGCGCACCGCCCCCCGCCGCTTCGATCCGTCCCTGCTCCGGCTCGTGCTCATCACCGACGGGCGCGGCGATCTCGTGCGGCTCGAACCGATCGTGCGCGCCGCGCTGGTCGGCGGGGTGCGATGCGTGCAGCTGCGGGAACCGCGCTGGACGGCGCGCATGCTGTTCCAGGCGTGTGAGCGGCTGCGTCCGATGGTGGACACGGTGGGCGGGATCCTGCTCGTGAACGACCGGCTCGACGTCGCGGCGGCCGGCGTCGCGCACGGTGCGCAGATCGGACACAGGTCGCTGCCGCCACAGGCGGCGCGCCAGCTCCTCGGCGAGGGTGCCGTGCTCGGCTTCTCCGCGCACGATCAGGGCGAACTCGACGCCGCGGCGGATGCCGGCTGCGACTTCGCGCTGCTGTCACCGGTCTGGGCGACGGAGAGCAAGCCGGGACTGCCGCACCTCGGCGAGGGACGCGCAGGGCTGCTGACGGCGGCCGCGCGCCTGCCGGTCGTCTGGCTCGGCGGCATCGGGCCCGAGCAGGCGGCGGTCGCCGCGGCGCTGCCGGCGGAGCGGCGTCCCGTCGGAATCGCGGTGCGCGGTTCGGTGATGCTCGTCCAGGATCCACAGCGCGCCACAGAAGCGCTGCTCCGCGCGTTCCCGGCTGCGGTCTAGCCGAAACGGCCCGAGACGTAGTCCTCGGTCTCGGTCGTGAGGGGCCGAGTGAAGATCGTCTCGGTGGGGCCGTATTCGATGAGGCGGCCGAGATAGAAGAACGCCGTGTAGTCGCTGCAGCGCGCGGCCTGCTGCATGTTGTGCGTGACGAGCACCACCGAGTAGGTGCCCTTCAGCTCCCAGATCAGGTCCTCGATCTTGCCCGTCGCGATGGGGTCGAGCGCGGAGCACGGCTCGTCCATCAGCAGCACCTCGGGCTCCGCGGCGATCGCGCGAGCGATGCACACACGCTGCTGCTGACCGCCGGAGAGACGCAGCGCCGAGGCGTGGAGCCGGTCCTTCACCTCGTCCCAGAGCGCGGCGCCGCGCAGGCTGCGTTCGCACACTTCGTCGAGCAACGCGCGATCGCGAACACCGTCGATGCGCAGCGGGTAGACGACGTTCTCGTAGATGCTCATCGGGAACGGGTTCGACTTCTGGAACACCATTCCCATGCGCTTCCTGAGCTCGATCACGTCGACGCGCGGCCCGTAGATCGAGTCGCCGTTCAGCTTCATGTCGCCGGCGATGCGCACGTTGTCGATCAGGTCGTTCAGGCGGTTGATCGAGCGCAGGAGCGTCGACTTGCCGCAGCCGGACGGTCCGATGAGCGCCGTCACCTTGCCGCGCGGGACGCGCAGGTTCACGTCGTGCAGTGCCTTCGAGGTGCCGTAGAAAAGGCTGAAGTTCTCGATGCCGAGAACCGGGTCCTCGGCGGCGACCTGGTCGTGGATTCGCGATTCGACGCGTTCGCCGCGGGCGATCGCGTCGAGCACGCCGCTCGAATGCCGCTCGCCGGAGCGCGGCTGCTCTTCGGACGGCGCGGGAAGCGGGCGCGGGGTCGGTTGCATCATGTCCATCCTGCGCGGAATCTGCCTCTTCGGTTCGGCCATGGCCAGCGCTCGCTCGGGTTTCAGAACTGGGCGCCGACGAATCGGCGGCGCAGACGGCTGCGCAGCCAGACGGCGGTCACGTTGAGGAAGAGCACGACGCCGATCAGGAGCAGCGTCGTCGTGAAGACCATCGGCTTGTTCGCCTCGCTGTTCTGGCTCTGGAACCCGAGGTCGTAGATGTGGAACCCCAGGTGCATGAAGCTGCGCGACGGATGGAAGAACGGGGCGTCGCCGTCGAACGGCAGTCGCGGTGCGAGCTTCACCGCACCGACGAGCATCAGCGGCGCCACTTCGCCTGCACCGCGGGCCATCGCGAGGATCACGCCGGTCATCAGGCCCGGCATCGCGCGCGGGAGCACGATGCGACGGATCGTCTGCCACTTGCTGGCGCCGCACGCATAGCTGCCCTCGCGCATCGAACTCGGCACCGCGGCGAGGGCTTCTTCGGTCGAGACGATGACGACGGGAAGGGTCAGCAGGGCGAGCGTCAACGAGGCCCACAGCAGGGCGCCGGTCCCGAAGGTCGGGTTCGGCAGCCGCTCGGGGTAGAAGAGCGAGTCGATGGAGCCGCCGATGATGTAGCAGAAGAAGCCGAGCCCGAAGACCCCGAACACGATGCTCGGCACGCCGGCGAGGTTGTTCACGGCGACGCGCACCGCGCTGATGAGGATGCCGGCCTTCGCGTACTCGCGGATGTAGAGCGCTGCGAGCACGCCGAACGGCACGACGAGCAGCGACATCAGAAGCGTCATCAGCACCGTGCAGAAGATCGCCGGCCAGACGCCGCCCTCCTGGTTCGTTTCGCGCGGGGCTGCGGTGAGGAACTCCCACCAGCGATCCGCATACACAGCGAGCTTGCCGGGCAGGGAAAGGTCGTTCGGTGCATGGATCCGCACCACGTCGGCGAGGTGGAGGTTCTCGGTCCGTCCGTCGGCGTTCCGCAGCCGCAACCGCCACCGTTCGTTCTCGCGGCGCAGGGTCGTGAGTTCGGTGTCGATCGCCGTGCGTGCCTGCACCTGCTCGCGCTTCAGCGCTTCGAACGCGGCCACCGCCGCGGCGTGTTGAGACGAGTTGACTCCGTGGCGCAGGTCGGCGCGGCGGATGTCGAGGCGCGCCTCTTCCTCGGCGTCGGCCAGCCCTCCGATCGAATGTTCGCGCAGCGACTCGATCCGCTCGTTCCGCGCGAGTGCGGCGGGGTGTTCCTTGGCGATCCGTGCCAGCGCGTCCTTCGGCGTGGTGGCGACGGGCTCCCCGTCGAGCAGAAGCGCGTCGAGGTAGCCGTACCACTTGCCCCACGCCTCGCGCTCGACGGTGGCCCGACGGTCGATCACGATCGCGAGTTCGGGGCTCGTCTCGGCCTCGACCGCGAAGTCGTCGACCCAGCGGAAGTGGTCGCCGGTGTTGCCGGTGCGAAGAAGCCGCCGGTGGGCCGTGCCGCCGCGTGACTGCACCGAGGCCGCGGCGGCGGTGCGCCATTCGGCGGGCAGCTGCGCGAGCCGGTCGGCAGATGGCGTGTAGGTGTCGTCGCGCGTGACTTCGCCGAGCAGTGTGGAGCCGTCCCGCAGCGCCACTGCCGTGAGCGAGCGCGGCCAGAAGGTCGCGCCGCCGTTCCAGCCGACGAACAACAGCAGGCCCGCGACCATCAGGAGGCAGGTCGCGAGCGCGCCGCCGCACAGCCACAGCATGGGTTCGCCGCGGGCGCGGATCGTCTGCTGCGGGTCGGCCACGCGGCGCATCCCGGAGCGCAGCGAGGTTCGGGGGGACGTGTCCGGGAGCGCGCTCACAGCTGGAACGCCCTCTTGCGGAAGCGCTGACGCACGAGTTCGGCGAGCGTGTTGAGCACGAACGTCATCACGAAGAGGCACAGGGCCGCGAGATAGAGCAGGCGGTAGTGGGTGCTGTTCCGCACCGCTTCGGGCAGTTCGGTCGCGATGTTGGCGGACAGGGTGCGGAAGCCGTTGAAGACGCTCGGGTCCATGATCGCGGTGCCGCCGACCGCCATCACGACGATCATCGTCTCGCCGACCGCGCGGCCGAGTCCGACCATGATCGCGCTGAAGATGCCGCTCATGGCGGTCGGGAAGACGACGCGGACCGCGGTCTGCCACGGTGTCGCGCCCGCGCCGAGCGATGCGGCCCGAAGGTGGTCCGGCACGGCGGCGAGGGCGTCCTCGGCGATCGTGTAGACGATCGGAACGACGGCGAACCCCATCACGAGGCCGACGACGAGCGAGTTGCGCGGGTCGAACACGCCGAACAGGTTCCCGCGGAGGTCACAGCCGGCCGCGGTGAGGCCGCCGGCGAGCAGCAACGCGATGACCGTGGTGGTGGAGACGCCGAGGAGGAAGCGGCGGAACGCGGTGTCGCCGACGAGTCGACGCACGGGCAGGTGACCGACCGCGAACGCGCCGAGCAGCGCGGCGATCGGGGCGACGACGAGGAGGAAGCCGCCGAACGCAGAGCCCCGCCGTGGATCCGTCGCGGGCAGCGCCGTCGCGGCGAGCCAGTTCTTCAGGTCACCGCCGAACAGCACCGCTTCGGCCAGCGGCGCGGCGTTCGTGGCGAGCCAGACGCCGAGGGGGACGGTGAGCAGTGCTGCCGGCACGCGGAGACGATCCGCGGTCGGACGGAGCCACGGTGGTGCCTGTTGCCAGACCTGGGCGCCCATCACGAAGACGAAGGGAACGACCAGCACCGACAGCAGCACGGCGGTCAGGTGCTCGGAGACGAACGGCGCGATCACGAGGCCCGCGAGGAAGCCGAGCACAACGCTCGGCAGGCTCGCCATCAGTTCGATCGCGGGCTTCACCCGCGATCGCACCCGCGGATGCAGGAACTCGCTGGTGTAGATGGCCGCGAGCAGTGCCAGGGGAACGCCGAACAACAGGCAGTAGAAGGTCGCCTTGAGGGTGCCGAAGATCAGCGGTGCGAGGCCGAGTTTCGGCTCGAAGTCGTCCGACCCCCCGGTCGACTGCCAAGCGTGGGCCGGCTCGGCGGCGCCTTCGTACCACACCGGCCGGAACACCGTCGCGAGCGTCGCTTCGGGGTGACCGGGCCGCAGGTCGAAACGGTGCAGAGCGGTCGCGCCGGCCACCAGGAGGCCGTCCTCCTTCGGGCTCAGGGCGATCGATCGAAGCGGGACGTCGTCGGCGCGCAGCGCGGCGACGAGGCGTTCGCTGGTGCCGTGCCACACACGCACCGAACCGTCGGCGTGCGCGACGGTGAAGAGTCGGCTGCGGGCCGACGGGGCGATGCCGACGGAGGCGCTGCCGTTGCCCGGGAACGAACGAGCGTTCACGAACGTGACCCCGTCCGGTGTCGTGGCGTTCGTGGGCTTCGTTCCGAACCACGCATGCACGCCGCCGAGATCGTCGCCGACGAGCATCGTCGTCTTCCCGGCGAGGAACGCCGTGGTCGCGACGTGCCGGCCGGTCGGGAGCATCGCGACCCGCTCGGCGACCTGCGGGGCGGTGAGGTCTCGCGTGTCGAGCCGCACGACGCGTCCGTCGTTCCACAGGAGGAGCACGACGTCGCCGCGCCCGAGCACGAATGTCTGGTCCGGCGATGCGACGGCCGCGCCGTCGGCGAGGCTCGCCAACGCGACGCTGGCGCCCGTGAACTCGACGATGTCGCGGTCCTCGAGCAGGTCGTGACGGACCGTGCGGCGCTTGGTGTGCAGCGTGCCGTCGGCGCACACCGCAACCAGTGTGGTGCCGGCGCCGGCGTCGGTGAAGTCGACGTGTTCGATCGGATGTCCGGCGAGGGCCGTCGGCTCTTCGCGACGGATCACCAGTTCTTGACGACGCAGTTGCCCTTCGGGAGTGCGTTCGAACAGGACGGTGCCGTCCACGGCGGCCTCGCCGACGCCCAACGCTTGTGCGACCGACGAAGGCGTGTGGTCGACGAGCTCCGTCGCGAACTCCACGGTGACGAACTGCACCTGGCCGTCGTTGCCGCCGAGAAGGACCCGATTGCCGTTCGTCGCGAAGCTCCGGATGCGCGCAGGATCGAAGAGCCGTGAGCGGGTCACTTCGCGGCCGTCTGCCGTCGCGAACGCAACCACGTCGCCGTCGGCGCGGAGCAACCAGGCGAGGCGGCGGTAAGCGTCTTCCACGAGCCGCACGGCGCCGTTCGTCGGCACACGGAGCGTGTCGCCGACCGGTGCCGCGCTGCCGCCGCCCAGGAGAGGCAGTGCGACCCAGACCAGGAAGAAGCAGACGGTCGCGACGGCGACGATCGTCAGTGCACCGCCCGCAGTGATCGTCCAGCGCGCGAGGCGATCGAACGCGCGTACGCGGCGCGAGGTCGTGCGCGCGCGCACGACCCCGGTGAAACTCTGCGGCCGCGAACCTTCCGAGGGCTGCATCGCCGCCATCAGCTCACTTGGCGCCGAGGCCCAGCTTGTCGAGCTGCTGCTTCACCAGCTTGTCGGTGAGCGGGAAGTACCCGTCGCGGACGACGTCCATCTGGCCATCCTTGCTCAGCATGTAGCGCAGGAACTCGCGACGCAGCGGGTCGACCTCGCTGCCGGGCTTCACGTTCACGTAGAGCAGCAGGAAGCGCGCGAGCGGGTACTCGCCGCGGTAGGCGTTCTCCGGGATCGCCTCGACGACCTTGCTCTTCGCATCGTTCGCCAGGGGAACCGCGCGAACGTCGGCGGTCTTGTACCCGATGCCGGAGTAGCCCATGCCGAACTTGTCCGTCGCGACGCCCTGCACGACCGCGGAACTGCCCGGCTGCTCCTTCACGGTGTCCTTGTAGTCACCCTTGAAGAGCGCGTGCTCCTTGAAGTAGCCGTAGGTGCCCGAAGCCGAGTTGCGGCCGTAGAGGCTGATGGGCTTGTCGGCCCACTCGCCGGTGAGGCCGAGGTCGCCCCACGTCGTGATGTCCTTCTCGGCGCCGCCCTTGCGCGTCTTGCCGAAGATCGCGTCGACCTGCTGCAGCGTGAGCGACTTCAGCGGGTTGTCCTTGTGCACGTAGACCGCGAGCATGTCGATGCTCGTCGCGACGCCCGTCGGCTTGTAGCCGAACTTCTTCTCGAAGTCGTCGATCTCCTTGTCCTTCATCGGGCGGCTCATCGGGCCGAACTGCGCCGTGCCCTCGATGAGAGCCGCCGGCGCCGTGGCGGAGCCCTTGCCCTCGATCTCGACCTTGACGTTCGGGTAGTGCTTCGCGAAGCCCTCGGCCCAGAACGCCATGAGGTTGTTCATGGTGTCGGAGCCGACGCTCTTCAGGTTGCCCGAGATACCGGTCGTGGGCTGGTAGGCGGGGATCGCGGCGTCGACGAGGGTCGTGGGCTTCTGCGCCGAGGCTTCCTGAGGCGTCTGCGCGAAGAGGGGGGCTGCGACGCCCAACGCGGCGGCGCACAGGGAACTGCGGAAGGAGTGCATCATGGTCGTTCTGTGAGCCCGGCGGGATCGCCAGGTTTGGGCAGGGACGCTAGGTGCCTTCTGTCAAGGAATGGCGAAGACCCGGTGAGAGTTGGTTCACGTTCCTCGAAGGCCGGATGAAGGAATCGTGTGGTTGCACGGTGACGGCCCGCTGGACCGCAGTGGAATGTCCGGTGGCGCCTCACGATGCTTCCGCGATGGCCGTCAGCGGCACCGTTCCTGCGCGTGCGTCGAAGCGGCGGCTCGACCCGACCGCCGTGGCGCGCTGGGTGCGGCGTGCGACCCTGCTCGGCGCGGTGTTGTTCGTGGCGTGGGCCGCGGCGACGTTCGGCACGCTGTGGGTGCCGGTCGGCATGGACACGGTGCCTGGGATCGCGCCGGGTTCCTGGTGCCTGATCGACTGCCGACGGAGTTCCGTCGCGGTGGGCCGCGACGTGTTCGTGGTCAGCCCGGACGGGGTGACGCTCCTGTCCCGCGTCGTCGCCGTGGACGACGACCTGGTGACGGTGAGGAACCCGAACGAGGCAGCGGCCTTTCCCGACAGCCGAGTCTTCGGGCCCTTGCCGCGCCGCAGCGTTCGGGGCGCCGTCCTGTTCGCGCTGCAACCGGAAGACGCCTCGACGGCGGAGCTGCCCCGTGCCCGATGAACGGGCATTCACCCGAGCGCTCGCCCGCTTCTTCGGCTCGCCCCCCGGAGTGACGGTCGGGATCGGCGACGACGCGGCCGTGGTGGCGAACCGTGGAGCGCAGTCCGTACTCTGCTGCGACCCGGTCGTGGAGGGGGTGCACTTCACGGCCGCGGATCCGCCGCGCCTCGTCGGGCGGAAGGCAGTGAACCGCAACCTGTCCGACCTCGCGGCGATGGGGGCGCGCCCCGACTGGTTGCTCGTTTCGCTCGTTCTGCCTCGCGGCTACCCGAGCCGTCGCCGGCGCGCGTTGTGCGGCGGCATCCGCGAGGCGGCGCGGCGGGCGAAGTGCCACGTCGTCGGCGGCGACGTCGCGACCCACGAAGGACCACTCGTCGTCACCGTCACGGCGATCGGCCACCTCCCCGGGCGCGCCCTGCAGCGTTCCGGCGCGCGAGCGGGGGACACGCTGCACGTCACCGGCCCGCTCGGCGGTTCTCGCCTCGGCCCACACCTGCGCTTCGACCCCGCGATCGCCGAGGGGGCCTGGCTCGCCCGAGAACCGCGGGTGCACGCCGCGATGGACGTCAGCGACGGGCTCCTTCTCGACCTCGCGACGATGCTCGAGGCGAGCGGCGGACTCGGTGCCGAAGTGTTCGCGGACGCGGTTCCCGTGTCAGACGCGGCAAAGAAGCGTGCGCGGGGAAGTGCGACCCGAGCACTCGCTGCCGCCCTCGGGGACGGCGAAGACCACGTTCTGCTCTGGAGCCAGGCGCCGGGTCCCCTGCGGAACGGCGGTCCGCTCGCCCGCGCGGCGCGGCGGCCGTTCGGACGCGTGGTCGCCGAACCGGGTTTGTGGCTCCTGCGCGATGGTCGCCGCGAGCCGATCGCGCCCCTAGGCTTCCGGCATGAGTTCGCAGGTGCTCCATCTGCCGCCCGATCCCGCCGCGACGGAACGTCTCGGCGAGTGGATCGGCGAACGGCTCCGCCCGGGTGACGTGGTCGGGCTCGTCGGCGAACTCGGTGCCGGCAAGACCACGCTCGTGCGCGGGATCGGGCGCGGGCTCGCCGTCGACGACCCCGACGCCGTGAGCAGCCCGACCTACCTGTTGGTGATCGAGCACGCTGGGCCTCTGCGCCTCGTGCACGCCGACGCCTACCTGCCGGCCAAGCTTGCCGGTTTCCTTGCCGACGGCGGGCTCGACTACCTGTTCGACCCCGGCGCGGTCGTCGTCGTCGAGTGGGCGAACCGCATCCGCGCCGAGATGCCGGCGCGGGTGCTGTGGGTGGAACTGGCGATGGCAGAGGATCGCGGGCGCACCGTGTCCTTCGTGGCATCGGGCCGTCCCGGCTTTCCTTGGTTGGAAGATCTGCCGAAGATGGGGAAGTCCGGCTGAACCCGGCGGCCCAGCCGGCCGTTGCGAGCCCATCCGGCCGGAACCCGCCCTCCCGTGAGACCACCGACCTCGCCCGACGGAGACGACCTGCTCGCCCGCTACCGCGACGGCGACGGTCAGGCGTTCCGCCAGCTGGTGGAACAGTTCCGGGACCGGATGGTGCAGTTCTTCTTCCGCCTGTGCTGGGACCGGGACCGCGCCGAGGACCTCACGCAGGACCTGTTCCTCAAGCTGATGATCGGGGCGCGCCGGTATCGCCCCGAGGGCCGCATGGCGACGTTCGTCTACCGGGTGGCGACGAACCTGTGGATCGACCACTACCGCCAGTCGAAGCCGCGCCCGCGGTTCCAGTCGTACGACCAGGTGACGCTGCCGTCGGGCGAAGTGGAGCGACCCGTCGAGTACGCAGGTCGTGAGGCGCCGCCGGTCGAGCAGATCTCCGATGGTGAGGAGAAGCAGGCGATGCGCAAGGCGTTGGAGCGCCTGACCGAGCCGCACCGCATCGTGTTCGAACTCGCGGTGTACCAGGAACGGCCCTACCAGGAGATCAGTGAACTGCTCGGCATCCCGGTCGGCACCGTGAAGTCGCGCATGCACAACGCGGTCGCGGCGCTGAAGGTCATGCTCGGCGGTGGAAACGGCGCCGAAGGCGCTCGCCAGGACCCGCAGCGCGGAGTCGGTGGCGCATGACCTCCGTCGCACCAGAGGGCCAGGCTGCGGACGGCGGACTCTCGCCCCTCGATCTTCTGCTCGGCGAGGGTTCGCCCGACGAACGGGAATCGCTGCGTCGGCGCATCAACGACGATCCGCAGGAAGCTCTCGCGATGGCAGAGACCACCGCGTTCCTCGAGGCCTTCCGGCAGGTCCGCGCCGAGCCTGGGCCCATGTTCGCGGCGAAGCTGGCCGATGTCGTGCGGCGCGCGGAGCGACGTGCAGGTCCCGCACGACCGAGCGGCGGAATCGTGCCGTTCGTCTGGGCGGTGGTGGCGGCGGCGGCGACATGGTTCGTGCTCGTCCACTTCGATCCGCTGCATCGTTTCTCGCCGTGCGCGTCGGCGGTCGCGCTGCGCTGGCCGGCGGATCACGAAACGGGCGGTGCCGGCGAGGTCGCGGCTGCCCCGATTCGTACGCGGCGCGAGATGGAGTGGGAGTCCGCGGTGGAGGAGATGCGGCGGCGGCTCGGGCTCGAGAGTGCCGACCGGCTGCGCGAGGCCCTCGAAGACGGTCTCCGCCCGATGCAGGATCCGCTCGAGGGCTGGCTCGACCCGCGCAATGCCCTCGCGCTGCTTCGCGTCGGCCACGAAGTCTGCAGTCAGGATGAACTGCGCACCGCGGTCGTCGCCAGGCGCGGCGGCATGCTCGCGGCCGACGCCCGGGCCCAGGTGCTCGCGGATGGCATCGCCCGGGACCTCGCGTCGTGGCTGGCGCCGGGCCGCGAGGATCTGTCGCTTGCGGACGTGTCGCTCGCCGTGCGGGCCATCGTCGCGGCCGGCGCGGTGGCGCCGCGCAGGGCCTCGGCCGTGGCGCTGGGCGGCGACTGGATCGCCGACAGGATCGCCACCGGCTCCGACGAGGATCTCGTCGCCGGACTCGCCGCGCTGGTCGAAGTGGCCGCGGTCAGCGGACGGCACGGCTCCGTCGTGGAGACCGAAGGAGCGCGCCTCGTCGATCGGGTTCTCGTGGTGGACGACGTGACCTGGGGTCGCCGCCGCCCGGTGCTGATCTCGGGGCGCATTCCCGCGGCGGTGCTGGCAGACGCGGCGCGCGTGCTCGGCTTCCTGCCGGCTTTCGGCGTCGATGCCGAACGCTGCCACCTGGTGCGCCAGCTCGTCGTCGGCCACCTGCGGGAACGGCGCGAACGCGGAGCGTCGGACGGGCCCGAGGTGCTCGCGGCGCTGCTGTTCGGCGGCGTCGATCTGCTCCGGCCCGAGGAGCGCGACGAGGTCGAGCGCGAACTTCGACGTTGGAACCCGGCGCGGTTGGCCCCGGACTACGTCACCGTGCTGCAGATGGCGTGGGGGTTCGAGCCAGGGCGGCTCGGCTCCACGGGCCTCCAGCGACAACTGCGCAATCTGGCCGTTCTCGCGGAACCCGGCGATCTCGGCGGGCGCGCGGCGTTCTGCCTGTGCCTCGCGACGAACAGCGCCGGCTGGCGCGGTGCGCCGTCGGTGCGCGACCTCGGCGATTGATCCGGGTCCACAGGGAGCGGCGCGCTCCGGGCGTGGTCGCGCGCGTTGTTTTCTCTGGTCGCGTCCCGCCCGGTCGGGTACCAAACGTCGCCCCGTGAGCCGATGCGTATGGTGATCGTTCGTCGTTGCGCCGTGGTTCTCGCCGCGTCGGTCGGCATCGCCGTCGGGCAGGAGCCCGGCAGCAAGCCGGGGAACGTGCCCGAGCCCCCGAAAGGCGGCGCACCCGCGCAGGGAACTCCGGCTGTCGTGCCGGTCGACGCGGAAGCCGACCAGCGAGGCTGGCCCGTGCGGTCGTTGCTTCTCGAGGATGCCCTGCGCGTGGGGCGGGCTTCGAACGTGGGGCTGCGGGCCGCCGAAGTGCTCCCGATGCAGGCGCGCCTCGACATGGCGTTCGCCGAAGCCGCGTTCATCCCCGAACTCTATGCGGCGGGCGGATACGCCGAAGGCCAGTCCCCGGCGCGGAACGCGTTCTCACCCTCGCTCGAGTCGACGACGGTGGACGGGGAACTCGGCTGGCGCCAGCGGGTGATCACGGGCGGCCTGTTCGACCTCGCGTTTCGCCCGGCGCGCTACCAGTCGTCGGGTTCGACGGCGTTCCCGGACAAGCAGTACACGGCCGAATGGGTCGCGTCGTTCCGCCAGCCCCTGCTGCGCAGCGCGTGGACCGACTACACCCTCGCGCCGATCACCGCGGCCCGCTACCAGCAGAACCAGGCCGCGCAGGGTTTCGAACGGGCCGTTCAGGACACGCTGCTGCAGATCGTGCAGGCGTACTGGGAACTCGTGTTCGCGCGAGAGAGCTGGCGCGTCGGTGAATCGTCGCTGGCCGTCGCGGTCGAGCAGCTGCGCATCACCGACGAACGCATTCGCGTGCGGGAACTGGCGCCGCGCGACCGGATCGCCGACGAAGCGGAAGTGGCCCGTCGCCGCGAAGAACTGATTCGCGCCGAGAACACCATCCGTGCACGGGAGGACGATCTGCGGCGGCTCCTGTTCGACGCAAGCGACACGCAACTCTGGAAGAGCAACCTGCGACCGACGAGCGAGATCGCGGTGCCCTTGCGAACCGGCGAGATCCCCTTCGAGCCCTTGGTCGCGGTGGCGGCCGAGAATCGCCCCGACCTGCGTGCCCAACGCAGTGCGGTGGCCGCCGCGGAGGTCGTGCTGATGCAGGCGGATCGGGACACGCTTCCGAATCTCGATCTCGTCGCGTCCTACTCCTCCGACGGCGTGCGCGACCACTTCGACGATTCCTTCCGCGACGCGTCCGACCAGCAGTATCCGGACTGGGCACTCCGACTCGAGTTCGCGATCCCGCTCGGCAACCAGGCGGCGCACTCCCGCTGGCAGCGGGCCGCGCTCGAAGTCGAACGCCAGCGGCGCCTCCTCCACTCGCTGACCCTCGACGTCACTGCCGAGATCCGCGAGGCCACGCGCAACCTTACGAGCCTCGCCGAGAGCATCGTCGCGGGCACGGAGTCGGTTCGACTCGCGACGAGCAACCTCGAGACGGAACGTGTCAAGCTGCGGGTCGGATCGTCGACCGCGTTCGAGGTCCAGCGGCGCAACCAGGACCTGAACGAAGCCAAGAGTCGCCTCCTGCGCAACCAGTTGGACTACCGGGTGGCCGAGAGCCGCCTGCTGCACGCCCAGGGCCTGTTGCGCGCCCCGGAGGATTGACGGTCGTCCTGCGTCGTGGGCCGCGGCGCATGCCGCGTGACGTCGGCGCCGGTGCGCACTACGACACAACCATGATCCGCAGAATCCACGCCACCGCGCTTGCGGTCGTCGTCTTCGCCGCGACGCTCTCGGCCGCGCCACAGATCGTCGGTGACACCGTGCCCGCGGTGACCCAGGCGCCGAATCCGTACGGCCTGAAGCCCTTCCACCAGGACTTCCCGGTGGATCTGTGGTTCCCGACGGTACGCGGAGCCACGTACGATCGGACCCGTCGCCAGGCGCTGGAACGGCTCGCCGCGAATCTGCAGGGCAACGTGCGCCGCGAAGCGTGGCAGTTCGCCACCGAGTTCTTCGACCATGCTCCCGAGGACGCCGCCGAGCCGCTCATGGCGGCCATGGACACGGCGTTCCCATCGCCCGCTCTCAACGACGCCGTGAAGAACTGCGTCGAGGCGATGGCGCGAATGGCCGACCCCAGGTTCGAGAACGCGCTGCTGCGAGCGGTCGAACACAAGGCGCCGGTCGTCAGGCAGGCGGCGTTCGCTGCTCTCGCCGCCTGCGGTAGCGACGGGATGCTGCGGCGGATGGCGGGCTGGTTCCCGAACATGGATGCTCGGTCGCGGACGGCCTGGCTCGGCGCCGTGCGGACGCACCTCGGGGACGACGCAGTGGCGCTGTTTCGCGACGTGTACGCGGCCGACTACGGCGTGAAGGTGCGCGACGAAGTCGTGCAGGAGGCTCTCCGGATGGGACCCGCGAAGGCCGCAGCTGTGCTCGGGATCCGTTGGGAGAAGTCGCAGGGCGACACCAAGGCGCTGATCGCGGGCGTGCTTCACGCGGCGGGTGACGCTCGCGGCACGACGTGGCTGCGCGAGGCGATGTCGGGCGAGGACCTCGGCGTCATGATGCTGGCGATCCGGCACGCCGGGTACGGTGAGCCGGGTGAGCTGCGCAACGCACTGCTTCGCGCCACCTCGCATCTGCGGCCGGACGTGCGGCTCGAGGCCGCGAAGGTCCTGCGCAAGATCCCGGGCGACGACGTCGCCGATGCGTTCGAAGTCCTCGCGGCACCCGACGAGGTGTGGGAGGTGAAGATCCTGGCACTCCGCGAACTGACCCACCGGGGGCGCGGGAGGGTCGTCGGTGCGCTGCTCGAAGACATCCCGACGGCGACCGGCACACGGCTGCAGCTGCTGCTCCGTCAGCTCGCCGAGAGCGGCGACCGGCGCGCCGTGCCGATCCTGGTCCAACGCTGCGAGAAGGCGCCGCCGGAGGAGAAACGACCGTTCCTCCAGGCCCTCGCGCAGAATGGCAGCGAAGCCGCGGTAGACGCGCTGCTCGCGTTCTTCGTCGGGCAGGAGCAGATCGTCGCACGCGCTCCCGATCGGGTCTTCACGACGCGCGGTTACCTGCCGACCCTGCTGTGCAACGCGCGGGGACACGAAGAGCGGGTCGTCGCGGCGTTCGAGCGGTTGCCGCGCGACGATTGGCGGTTGCGGGGCCCGCTGCTGACCACGGTGGTGGGGCTCGCTACCGACGCAGGCAAGCCGGAGATCCGGGAGCGCTGCCTCGAGTGCGCTCGCCGCGTGCTCTTCGACGCGGCCGAAGCGCCGCAGATGCGCGTGCTCGCACTGAACCTCCTGTCGACCCGGTGGCTGCGCATCGAGGATGCACTGCGGTTGAAGAACCTGCCCGAAGAGGGGCCGATGCGCCTTCTCTTCCACGACTTCCTGCTCGACTTCTTCTGAGCACTTCGCGCCCCTGCGGGATGCCAATGCCGAAGGTTCGGCGGGAGCCGTCGCAACGCGGCGCGACCATCGGCTTCTCCGTGACGTCGACGGTCAGCGGTCGAAGTGATCGGACGGCAGCATTTCGCGGAAGGTCGAGATCTCGAACAGCTCCGCCAGGGTCGGGTAGTCCTGCAGGCGCGAGGTGTCGATGCCGGTCTCCTCGACCGCGGTGCGGAACCAGCGCTTGGCATCCTCGATGCGATCGAGGCGTCGACTCGTGTCGGCGAGACGAAGCAGGATGACCGCGAGAATGTCCTTCGCCATGGCCGAGCCACCGGCCACCACGCGAGCGGGCTGGACCGCGCGCTCGAAGGGCGCCAACGCGTCCGCCGGGCGGCGAGCGTTGAGCATCGCCGTGCCCTGGTTCAGCCATGCAAGCGCGGCGGTCATGCAGCGGGACGTGTCGCCCGGCGCCTCGGCGAGGAGCTTGGCCGCGAGGTCGCCCGCTTCGTTCGCGCACGCGATTCCCTGCTTCGCGTCCCCTTCGCGCATCGCCATGTCGCCGGCTGCGGTGAGGGTCTCGATCAACGAACGCATGCCCTCCGTTCCGTCGCAGGACCGGAGGATCTCGACGGCCCGTGTCGTCGCCCGCCGCGCCCCCGGGAGGTCGCCGGTCGCGAGGAGGGACTTGGACTGGTTGGTGAATGCGGCAGCGAGGTTGCTGCGGGTCAGGTCGTCGTCGGCGACGCCCAGCCGCTCCTCGAACCCTTCTGCGGCGCGGGCCAGGTCCGCGATGGCCGCTGCGTGGTTGCCGAGCTGCTGGAAGCAGTGTCCTCGCTCAGCCAGCGCGATGGCGAGCGCGCGCCGGAGCTCGCCTTCGTCGGGTGCCGCGCGCGCTGCCTTCTCGAGAATGCCGACGGCGGTCTCGTGGTCCCTGAGTGCGGAGTCGGGACCGACGAGCAGCGTGTGGTTCGACGCACGAGCACTCAGCACGCGGGCGTAGTGGAGCGGCCACCGGACGAGGCCCGGCTCCTCGGCGATCAGGCGCTCGTACTCCGCGCAAGCGCGGTCGAGGAACGGTTGCGCGATCTTCCAGTCCCGGCGTTGTTGGGCGATCAGGCCGAGCCGCTCGATGGTGCCTGCGCGAAGCGCCAGGACCGCCGGCAGGTCCTTCGTCTCACCCTCGATCGAGTCGACACGTCGCAGCGACTCCGCGAACGCGTCCATGGCGGCCTGGGTGTCTCCCGTGCGCGCCAGCAGGATGCCGCGGTTGTCGGCGGTCTCGGCGAGGAGTCGCATGCGACGGGGCGCCGCCAGCGCGCGCATCGGCCCTTCCTCATCGGTCAGACGAGCTTCGACCTCGTCGAGGATGCGGAATGCCTCGGCGGCCTGCTGGCGACGCTGCAGCGCCACGGCCAGGTTCAGGCGGCAGTTGACGGCTCCTTCGAGGGCGCGGGTGTTCGACGTGTCGGCGACGAGGCCGTCGTAGAGGACGATCGCCTGCGACAGCGCCTTCTCCTGTTCCTGCCAGCGGTCTTGTCGGGCGTACACGACCGACAAGCGTTCCCACGTGCTCGCGAGCTCCATCTGCGGCTTGCCTCGGTGCTGCGACGTCGGCAACAGCTCGGCGAGGGCTGCGGCTGCGGTGGCGAGCAGGTGCTCCGCCTTCGCGAGATCACCGAGTTCGGCCTGCAGCCCGCCGAGCCGCGACTGCGATCTCGCCATCTCTTCGCGCGCGCGCTGGTCGCCGGGCCGCGAGCCCTCGTTCGCGATCAGGCTCTCGTGGAAGTCGATTGCGTCCTGCAGCAGCTGGCGACGCAGGGGCGCCGTGCGCGGCACGCTGCCCAGCCTGGCCTCGGACGTGCGGAGGAGCATCAGGTCGACCGCGCGGAGGGCGTGGTCGAAGTTGGTCTCGGCGCGCGACTGCTCCGCTTCGGCCTCGCGCAGGTGCTGCTCGGCCAGGTGGCGCTGCGTCTCTGCCTCGGCGAGTGCGCGCTTGATGCGCCCTGCGGCGATGTTCTGCTGGATCGCGAAGGCAAGCGGCCCGAGCACGAAGACCACGAAGAGCGCGATCGCGGACACGGCGTGCACCGGGTTGCGTTTCGCCCAGCGTCGTGTGCGCAGGAACCACGAAGGGCGCCGGGCGCGCACGGTCCGATGTTCGAGGAAGGCGCGGAGGTCGTCGGCGAACGCCGCCGCCGACTGGTACCGACGGCCCGGATCCGGGTCCATCGCGACGAGGCAGATCGCCTCCGCGTCGGGGTGCACGATGGGATTGCGGCGCGCCGGCGGTTCGACGTGTCCGGCGAGGATGTGCTCGCGCGTGTCGCCGCTGCCGTCACCGTGTGGGAGGGTGAGGGTGAGCAGCTCGTACAGCGTGACGCCGAGTGCGTACACGTCGCTGCGTGCGTCGATCGCCGCCACTTCGCCGCGGACCTGCTCGGGCGACATGTAGGGCAGCGAGCCCAACGTCGCCCTGGAACGCGTGAGGCGCGCCTCGCCCCGCGCGGAGGCGAGACCGAAGTCGATGATGCGGAGGTCGCCGTCGGTCGTGAGGAGGAGGTTCGACGGCTTCACGTCACGGTGCAGGACCCCCTGGTCGTGCGCGTGCTGCAGCGCGTCCGCGGCGGACAGCACGAGCCGTGCACACACGTTCGTCCAGGCGCCGCGGAACACCGCTCCGTCGTGCGGACCAGCGAGTTCCTTCTTCTTCGCCATCGCGCGCTGGAGCGCGGCGCGCAGCTGTGCGCCGTCCAGCGCATTCGGTGCCGTGCCGGCGAGCTCGCCGAGCACTTCGCCCAGGCTCGCGCCCTGCACCAGTTCCATCGCGTAGAACGGAATGCCCTCGGCTTCACCGCACGTGAGGATCGGCACGATGCCCTTGTGCTGCAGGCGGGCGACGGCGAGCACCTCGCGGCGGAAGCGTTCTCGTGCGCCGCCGAAGAAGAGCTGCTCGGGATGGACCAGCTTCAATGCGACGTTGCGTTGCAGCGCCGTCTGTTCGGCGAGGTAGACGATGCCCATGCCGCCGCGGCCGATCTGGCGCAGCAGACGGAACTCACCGAGATGCTCCGGGATCGCGGCGGTGGTCGCCGGAGCCTGCAGGATCCCGAGCGCGGCGAGCTGGTCGAGTCGTTCGCGGAGCGTCGGGGCGGCGTCCGGGTTCGCCGCGAGCATCGCGTCGACCGCTGCCTGGTCCTGCTGCTCGAGGGCGAGGATGCAACGCTCGAGCAGTTCGTCGACGAATGCGGGGTCGGGCTGCGGCATGGCGATCGCCCGACGGTGGTGCCGCCGCGGCGGGAGGACGATACTCGCGACGGGCCTGCCGTGCCCGCCACCACCATGCGTTCCCTCGCCGTCGTGTCGTGCGCCCTGATCTCTCTCGCGTCGTGCCGGACAGGCCGGACCTCTTCGGCCGCGCCGCTTCGGATCGGCGATCCCGCGTGGATCGACGTGACCGCGCCGACGCAGGCGAGCCTGCGTGGTCTGGCGGTGGTCGATGCCTCGGTCGTCTGGCTCGGCGGCCAGAACGGCACGCTGCTCCGCACCGTCGACGGCGGCGCGACGTGGATCGACGCGGCCCCGGCCGGGTCGAAGGGTTGGGACTTTCGCGACGTCGAGGCGTTCGACGCCCACGCGGCGCTCGCGATGGTGGCTGGGCAACCCGCGAAGCTGCTGCGCACGCTCGATGGCGGGCTCTCGTGGACGGTCGTATTGGAGGATCCGCGACCGGCGGCGTTCTTCGACGCCATGGCCTTCGCCGGGTCCGAAGGTGTGCTCGTCGGCGATCCCGTCGACGGAGCGTTCTGCGTGTGGCGATCGCACGACGCGGGCCGGAGCTGGGTGCCCGTTGCCGGGGATCGTCTGCCGGCACCCTTCGCGGGCGAAGCCGCGTTCGCGGCGAGCGGCCGGTGTAGCGTGTTCGTCGGGGATCGGCGCGCAGCGCTGGTGACGGGCGGCGCAGCGACGCGTTTCGTCGCCGACCGCGGCAGCGCGTGGACGGCGGTTCCGCTGCCGCTTCGCGCGGGGCGGTCGGCCGAGGGCGCCTTCGCGGTGGCGTTCGACGGGGAGCGTGGCGTCGTCGTCGGCGGCGACTACGAGCAGCCCGACGAAGCGGTCGATGGTGCAGCGTGGACGGACGACGGCGGAACGACGTGGCATCCGTCGCGCGCCGGCGGGTATCGGTCGGCGGTCGGGTGGATCGGCCGCGGTGCGCTGATCGCCGTTGGGCCTTCCGGGGCCGATCTCTCCGTCGATGCCGGGAGATCGTGGCGCGCGGTGGGCGATCGCGGCTTCCACGCGATCGCCACGGGACGCGATGGCGCGGTCTTCGCCTGCGGTGCGGGCGGCCGTGTCGCGCGTCTCTCGCTGGAGCGGTGAAGCCCGGACGCGGCCGAAGTGCTGTGCGGTGTGCGTCGCTCTGTTAGGCTGTCCCCCGGATGGACGACGCCGCTCTGCATCCTTCGTACGAACCCGCGCCCCCCGGGGCGGTGCGTCTCGCGCCCGGCGAAGTGCACGTCTGGGCCGTTCCCCTCGGCGGGGACGCGGATCCGTTCGCGAAACTGCTCTCACCGCCCGAACTGCAGCGCCTCGAACGCTTCCGGTTCATGGACCACCGGCGGCGTTTCCAGATCGGCCACGGCGCACTGCGCGTGATCCTCGGCGGCTACCTCGGGCAGCCTCCGGAGACCGTCGCTTTCGTGCACGGACCGCGCGGCAAGCCCTATCTCGCGCACGCGCCGGCGGGGTCGGCAGGGCCGTTCTTCAACGTGTCGCATTCCGGCAAGCTCGCGCTCGTCGGCGTGGCGAACACGGAACTCGGCCTCGACCTCGAGAAGATCCGCCACCTGGAGAGCTTGAACGAGATCGCCCGGCGCCACTTCTCGGAGAGCGAGTTCACGGCGCTCGATGCCCTTCCCGGCGATGCGCGCCAACTCGCGTTCTACCGCTGCTGGACCCGCAAGGAGGCCTACATCAAGGCGCTCGGCGAAGGCCTGTCGATGCCGCTGGACACCTTCGACGTGAGCCTGTGCGAGGACCCGAAGTTCCTCGCCTGCAGGGACGGGCGCGAAGATCCTGCGAACTGGACGATGCTCGACGTGACACCGGCGGTCGAGTTCGTCGGTGCCGCAGCCCTGCGCGCGCGCGGCGTCGTGCTGCGCCGCTTCCGCCTCGCCTTGGCCGAATAGCGGCCGCCCAGGTGTCCGGGCCGTCTCCCCGGGTGCGGGTGGCTCAGAGTGAGTCCGGTGGGATCAGCGGTTCCGTCGCGGACCGTCACCAGGATCCCGCCGCGCCGGCTCGCCGGCTATGCTCGCCGGCCCGACACGAAGAACAGCTGCCGCGTCCGGCCGCGTTCCCGTCCGAGCCGGATTCCCGTTGTCCCGTTCGCCGTCGCCCCAGAACAGCCCCGTTCCCGCGGAGCGCGCCGCAGAGTGCGCGCCCAGCGCGGGCCGTCGCATCGGCGTTTTCGCCGTATGGGGGTTCGCGCTCGCCGTCGCCGTCGTGTTCGGCCTCCTGCGACACCAGGCCGACTTCCTCTGCGACTACGACACCCGATTCTGGTTTCTCGGCGGCCGCTGCTGGCTCGGCGGTGAGTCGCCGTACGACCTGGAGAGCTTTCTCGCAGCGTGGACCAACGCGTTCGGTGACGGGCCGGTCTTCCGCGCGTCGTTCGTCTACCCGGGAGCAGTCCTGCCCGTTTCGTTGGCGCTCGGGGCGATGTCGTGGGACGCGGCCCGCTGGACCATGCGCGCTGCGAACGTCGCGATGCTCGTCGGATCGATGCTGCTGATGCGACGGATGGCGCGCGACCGCGGGGGAACGGTACCGCCCGGACGCGACGTCTGGATCGGCGCCGCGGCGCTCGTCCCCGGAGTCGCGCTGACGTTGTTCCAGGGCCAGCTGTCGCTGTTCGCGACGTTCGGCCTGTGCAGTGCGTGGTGGGGGTTGTCGCGGGGGAAGACCAGCTGGCTCGTTGCCGGGCTCTACCTGGCGAGCATCAAGCCGCAGCTGACGGCGGTGCCGATCGTGTTCCTGCTCGTGCTCCACGGGAGCGCGCGGACGTGGGGAGTCGCAGTGCTGGTCGCGGCGTCGCACGCGCTCGTGATGATCTGGAGCGGCCCGGCGCGCCTGTTCGAGGAACTGCGAGGCTCGCTCGCCGAGCACGCGGCGCAGGAGTTCAACCGGCCCGACAACTACGACAGCCTCGTCGCGCATCTGCCCGGCATCGCCGCGTCGCACGGACTGCAGCGCGCAGGCCTCGTCCTCGGCATCGTGCTCGCCGCCGCGCTCGGGGTGCGGGCCCGGGTCCGGCCGCCGACCTTGCCCCACGCCGAGCAGCGGTGGATGCAGGTTGCTCTCGTCGTGACGGGCATCTTCATGCCGATCCACCGCTACGACCTCGCGATCCACGTACCTCTCGTGGCGAGCCTGTGGGCGCTCACGAAACCCGCGCGGGCCGCGACGATGTTCGCCCTCGTGTTGCTGCACGGCGGCGCCAGCACGGTGTGTTGGCACGTCGAGGCTCGCACCGGGATCGCATGCGACTACCACCGTGGCGCGGCCGTCGTGGCGGCGCTCGAACTGCTGCTCGTGAGTGTGTTCTGGCACCGGGATTCGGTGCGTCGTTCGGCCGGCGTCCTGCCGGCGGGGGCGGACAGGTGACGAACGCGATGATCATGGATCCGGCGGCGTGGACCGCGGCGAGCCTCGCCGCGCGGCTGCAACGTGTGGCGATGGAACGAGCCGGCGCGGTGGCGCTGGTCGACGGCCACCGCCGTGTGACGTACCGCGAGATGCTCGCGCGTGCCGACGCCTTGGCCGCGGAACTTCGGCGGAGGCGCATCGGACCGGGCGATCTGGTCGCGGTCGCTCTGCCGCGCTCCGTCGAACAGGTGATCGCCGTGGTCGGTGTGGTCCGCGCGGGTGCGGCCTACGTTCCGCTCGACCTGTCGCACCCGGGCGAGCGTCGGGCCGGCATGCTCGCCGACGCACAGCCGCGCTGCGTCGTCGTGTCGCGCGACGGTTCCGTCGACGGACTCGCGGGTCACGACGTCCTCGAACTGCCGGAGCCGTGTGGCGACGTCGCCGCGCAGCCGGTGCTGCCTGGGCCGACCGATCCCGCGTACGTGATCTACACCTCGGGGTCGACCGGGCGACCGAAGGGGGTCGTGGTGACGCACCACAACGTGTCGCGCCTGTTCGCCACGACGGAGCGGCTCTTCGCGTTCGGCCCCGAAGACGTGTGGACGCTGTTCCACTCGATCGCGTTCGACTTCTCCGTGTGGGAGATGTGGGGTGCGCTGCTGTACGGCGGCCGCCTCGTCGTCGTGCCGGCGTCGACCGCTCGCGCGGCGGACGCGTTCCACGAACTCGTCGTCCGCAGCGGGGTCACGGTGCTCAACCAGACGCCGAGTGCGTTCCGCGCCTTCGACGCGGCCAACGCCGCGGCCGGCCGCGTACCGACGGCGCTGCGCCACGTGATCTTCGGCGGCGAAGCGCTCGACCCGCGTACGCTGGCCGGGTGGTTCGGGGCGCACGGCGACTCGACGCCACGCCTCGTGAACATGTACGGGATCACCGAGACGACCGTACACA
The DNA here is from genome assembly GCA_964538915.1 of uncultured candidatus Brocadiaceae bacterium. Lineage (GTDB taxonomy): Bacteria > Planctomycetota > UBA1135 > UBA1135 > UBA2386 > JAEUHQ01. The sequence goes on from CAZIFB010000044.1 coordinate 22,745, forward strand.
CGACGTTCCGGCCGATGCGGACCTCCGACGCACACGGCGACGGGAAGAGCCTGATCGGCGCGCCGCTGCCGGACCTTCGCATCGAACTCCGCGGGCCCGACGGTGCGCCGGTGAACCACGGCGAGATCGGCGAGATCTTCGTCGGCGGCGCTGGCGTCGCGAACGGTTACCTGCGCCGCCCGGACCTTACCGCGGAGCGGTTCCTGCCGGATCCGACGACGCCCGGCGGCCGGCTCTACCGTTCAGGGGACCTCGCGCGCCGCACGCCGGACGGCGATCTCGAGTACCTCGGCCGTGGCGACGCGCAGGTGAAGCTGCGCGGGTTCCGGATCGAACTCGGCGAGATCGAAGCCGCGCTCCGTACGGCGCCAAGCGTGGCCGAGGCCGTCGTCGCGCTGCGCGGCGATCCCGCTTCGGACGCGCGCCTCGTCGCATGGCTCGTGCCGGCCACCGGGGCGGCGATCGATCCGCGCGCGTTGCAGCAGCACGTCGCGTCGCGCTTGCCCGACTACATGGTGCCCGCGGCGTACGTTCGCATCGACCGAGTGCCGCGCAACGTGAACGACAAGGTCGATCGCGGCGCGCTGCCGGAACCGGGACCCCGCGACCTGCCGCGCGCGATGGACTCCGAGTCGCCACGGACACCGACCGAAGCCGCGGTCGCGCGGTTGTGGAGCGAAACCCTCGGCGTCGAGGACGTGCGGCGTGAGGACGACTTCGTGTCCCTCGGCGGCCACTCGCTGCTGGCGACCCGCGTCGCATTCGGCTGCGCGGCGCAACTCGGCAAGGAGATCACCGGCCTGGACGTGCTCGCGGCACGCACGCTCGCCGCCTTCGCCGCCCTCGTGGACGCGGCGCCGGCGGCCAGGTCCGTCGCGCCCGCTGCGGCCGGTGCCGCACCCGCGACGCCGGGGCAGGTCGGTGTGCTGCTGCAGCAGCGGCTGGCCGGCAGCGCGCCGGTCCTGAACGAAACCGCGTCGGTGCGACTGATCGGACGCGTCGACGACGAGCGACTCCGGGCGGCGATCGCGGCGACCCTCGCGGCGCACCCGGCGTTCGCTTCGCGATTCGTCGAACGTGGGGGGCAATGGGTCCAGGAGCCCGCATCGGGAACCGCACCGCCCGTCGTGATCGAAACGATGGCGGGCGCTACGGACGAGGCAGTGCGTGCGCGACTGGTCGCCTTCGCGGGGGCACCGTTCGACCTCGAGCACGGGCCCCTCGCGCGTGCGATCGTCCTGCGCAGCGGCCCCGAGTCGTGCACCCTGCTCCTCGCGGCGCACCACGCCGTGGTCGACGAGTGGTCGTACCACCTGGTCCTCGAGGAGGTGGGGCGCCGCCTCGCCGGACAGCCGGAACTCACGCGCGACGTCGGCCCGTTCGCACACGGCGCCCGCCGCGCTGCAGCGGACGGTGCTGCCGCCGCGGGGGTGCGTGCGCACTGGGCGAAGGAACTCGAAGGCGCCGCGCTCGAGGTCGAGATGGGCTGTGAGGCGGACTCCGGCGCGGACCAGCACGTGGGGTCCGTCGTGGAGATTCCGCTACCGCCATCGGTGACGCACGACGTGCGAAGGGGTCTGCGAGCGCTCGGAGTGACCGAGTTCGAAGCCGGACTCGCCGCGTTCGCCGCGGTCCTCGAACACGAAGCGCACCGCCCGGACGTCACGGTCCTGGTCACGCTCGCCGATCGCGATCGACCGGCGGTCGCCGACGTCGTCGGCTACATGCTCGACGTGCTGCCCGTGCGGGTGCAGCTCGCGGGCGATCCGACGCTGGCCGACGTGCTGGCCACCGTTCGCGCGGCGATCGCGCGCAGCGCGGCGAACCGAGCCATCACCGTCGGCGACAGCGTCGCCGCCGCGGGGCTCTCACTCGCATCGCGTGAACGCGGGATCGGCGCCGCGTTCTACACGCGGCAGGAAGAGGTGGCGCCGCACCTGCGGATCCAGGGCGTGCGCAGCGAACCCTTCCCCGTACACCTCGGCGTCGCGAAGTTCGACGCGTCGGTGTACTTGATCAGCGGACCCGACCGGCTCGCGGTCCGGCTCGAACACCGTCACGGCGCGCTCGGTGCCTCGGCGGCACGGCGCCTCGCGGAACGAACGGCTCGCGCGCTCGCGGCGTTCGCGACGGCGCCCGCTTCGAAACTCGCGGCGTTCGACCTGCTGACCCCGGAAGAGAGGGGCCTCGCTCTGGCCGTCGCGCGCGGCCCCGAGGGTCCGGCCGCACCCGCGCCGTTCGTGCCGCAGCAGGTGGGAGTGGTCGCTCGCGCCCGCGCGGGCCTTCCCGCGATCGCGGAGTCGGGACGGGCCGTGACGTACGGCGCGTTGCTCGCGGCTGCGGACGCGCTGGCGCGGCGACTCCGCGAACTCGGCGTCGGCCGAGGGCACGTCGTGCCCGTTCTCGGCAAACGTTCGGCCGCACTCGTGGCGTCGTGGCTCGGCGTGTTGCGTGCCGGCGCCGCCTACGCCCCCGTCGAGGCGGAACAGCCCGCGTCGCGCCGCGGTGCGATGATCGAGGATTGCCGGCCCGTGGCGGTCGTCGCCGACGCGGCGTTCCGCGAAGGGATCCCCGACGGAGTGCCGGTGATCGACCTCGCGGATCCGTACCGCACCGAAGCGGCAGCTCCGTTGTCGCTGCCGTCGCTCGAAGACCAGGACGTCGCGTACGTCGTGTTCACGTCCGGGTCGACCGGACGCCCGAAGGGTGTCGAAGTCGGCCACGCGGCACTCGCACACATCGTCGCGTGGCACCAGAAGCAGCTCGCCGCGACCGCGGAGGACCACGTGCCGCTCCTGAGCGGCATCGGGTTCGACGCGACGGTGCTCGAGACCTGGGCAACGCTGTGCACCGGCGGCGTCGTCGAGCTGCCCGACGAAGACGTGCGCATCGATCCGCCGCGCCTTCGCGACTGGATGATCGAGCGGGGTGTCACGACGGCGTTCGTGCCGACCGTGCTGGCAGAAGCGCTCCTCGCGCTGCCGTGGCCCGATCGGATCCCGCTCCGGATGATGCAGACCGGCGGCGAGGCGCTGCGCAGCCGGCCGCGCGCAGGGCTGCCGTTCCGGTTCGTGAACCTCTATGGACCGGCCGAAGTCGCGGTGTGGGTGACGCACCACCTCGTGGCGAGCGAAGGCAAGGGGCTGCCGGCGATCGGAGTGCCGCTCGACGATGCGTCGACGTGGGTCGTCGACCACCGCGGACGGCTCTGCGCGCCACGGACGATCGGCGAGTTGTGGCTGGGCGGACCGCAGGTCGGCCGCGGGTACCGCGGCCTGCCCGAACGCACGGCCTCGTCGTTCCCGACGGTGGAGATGGTGCCCGGCCGCCGCGAGCGGGCCTACCGCACCGGCGACCTCGTGCGCGCGGAGGACGACGGCCTGATCCACTTCGTCGGGCGACGAGACACGCAGGTGAAGCTGCGCGGCGTTCGCATCGAGATCGGCGAGATCGAGGCCGTGCTGCTGTCGCATCCCGACGTCGCCGGGTGCGCCGTGGCGCTGCGCGGTACGCCGGCTGCGCCGTACCTGGCTGCCTACGTCGAAGCGCGCGACCCGGCGCGTCCGCCCGCGCACGGCGCCCTCGCCGACCACGTCGCCAGCCGGGTGCCGCGCGGCATGGTGCCGACCCGCTGGGCGATCGTGGAGCGGCTCGCGCGCACCACGAACGGCAAGGTCGACCGCAAGGTGCTGCCGGAGATCTCGGAGAACGCGCCCTCGCCCGCCGCGGACGTCCTGCCGCTCCGCACCGACACGGAGCGCGTGATCGCGCGGATCTACTCGGAAGTGCTCGGTGTGCCCGTCGACTCGCGGGACGCCGACGTGTTCCGGCTCGGCGGCAGTTCGCTCGCCGCGGTCCGCATCGTCACGATGATCAGCCGCGAGTTGGGTGCGGTTCCGGTGCGCGCGATCCTCGAGAACCCGGTGATCGAGGCCCTCGCGGCCCACGTCGACCGGCGTCGCAAGCCCACGCCGCCGCCCGTCGCCGCGGCCCCGTCGCCGGTGGCGCCCGCCGCGCCACTCGTCGGGCCGGGGTCGGAGCGCTTCGTGCGCCTGCGTGAAGGAGAGGAAGGCGTGCCGTTGTTCTGCATGCCCGGCATCGGGGGGCACGCGTTCCAGTACCGGAAGCTCGTGGAGCGGATGCAGACGCGCCGGCCGGTACTGGGGCTGCAGCTGTACGACCTCGAAGTGCCGCCGGCGACGTTCGAGTCGATGAAGGACACGGCGACCGCCGTGGTGACCGAGATCCGGAAGGAACGGCCGCGCGGACCGTACGCGCTGATGGGGTACTCGTTCGGCGGCCTGCTGGCGCTCGAGATCGCACGACAGCTCGTCGGCGCCGGCGAGTCGGTGGAGCTCGTCGGGCTGCTCGACGCGTATGCGCCGGGAACGACCGCTCCCGAACCCCTCCTCGGCAAGGTGCGTCTGCACTTCGCGAACCTGTTCGCCGTACGCGGACTGCGCGAGTTCTTCGACTACCTCGGCCAGCGGGTGCGCGGCAAGGTGCGTCGCCTCCTGTTCCGCACACGCGAGATCGCCGGAGTCGGAGAGCGGACTCCCGCGGCGATCGAGCAGCGCATCGAGGAAATGGGTGTGCGTTGCTGGCGCGCGATGCGGAGCTACGCCGCGCAGTCGTTCCCGGGGAGAGTCACCGTCTTCCGCGCGAGCAAGTTGATGGACTGGGCCCGCGTGCAGGACCCGACGGGCACCTGCGGATGGAAGCCGTGGTGCGACGACGTCCGCGTCGTCGACATCGAGTGCAAGCACCTAGACCTCTTCCACGAGCCGCACTTGACCACGCTCGCGCGACGTCTCGACGACGCGCTGATCTCGACCTCTGTCCCCCAGGAGTCCGGCCGGAACGGCCCGATCGCGCGACCATGAGTGCCACGGATCCACAGTTTCTCGCACACCGGCTCCTCGAAGTGCTGAACGGCGCCGACACGACGCAACTCGCCGGCGTCTGTGCACCGGGCGTCACGGTCTTCGCGACGGTCGTCGAGGAGATCCTCGATCCCTTCACGCGCCGCGACATGAGTCGGCTCGGCGAGTTCGTCGCCGCGTGGAGGAACGCGATGCCGGACATCCGCTTCGCTCCGGGCCGAGTCGACGCGGGCAACGGCGTCACGACCGTGCACTGGACGGCGAGCGGTACGCTCACCCGGGCGATCGGCTACGTGAGGCCTACAGGCGGACCGATCGCGCTCCGTGGTGTGTGTGTGTTCCGCTGCGCGGGCGATCGTGTCACCGAGATACGGCTCGCCCCCGACGTCTACGACTTCCTCCTGCGGACGGAGACCATCTGCGCGGAACCGGCCACCGCACGTGGTCGGGCGCCCGAAACGAATGCCGCTGGTCTGGCGTGGCTGCGCGCAGCGACCGCGGAGAGGCGGGACGTCCTGACTGCGCCCATGGACGCCTCGACGCTGCTCCACGCCAACGTTCAGTTCTACGCCTCCGCGGCGATGGACCAGCGCACGTTCGAGTTGCACGGGCCAGGCCAGTTCCCGCGGTTGCTCGGGTTCCTGCGGGAGGAGTTCGCGAGCGTGGACCTGCGCGTCGACGGCGGCGTCTCGCAGGGACACACGACCACGTTCCGCGGCCGTGCCGTCGTGGAGCGCGAAGGCGAGCGGTACGGATACCTGTTGCGGTGCGGCTTCCGATCGACGGAGGCCCGCATCGCCGAGTCGTGGTTCGAGATCTACGTGCCGCCAACGCTGCACGAGGTGTTCGCATGAGCGTCAGCGAGAACATGATGCCCTACAGCCTCGAGGGCTTCCTCACCGAGGCCGAGGTCGATGCGGTGATCGCGTCGATCGATCGGTACAAGGCGTCCGCCGATCCGAAGAAGTTCGCGGCGGGGGCGAACGGCTACACGATCCACAACTCGGAGAACCTCAGTGTCGCCGAGATCGTGGCCGTGTACGAACCGAAGGGGCGGCTCGACATCAACTGGCAGGAGATCCCGCGCGACATCGTGGAGATCGTGGAGAACGCGTTCTTCCGCCGCATCGAGGACGTTCGTCGCGCCTTCCCGACGGCGTACGGGCCGTATGGCTTCACCTACGTGGAGTACCAGCCGGGTCAGTTCTTCACCGCGCACATCGACGGCGTCAATCGCCACCAGGTCTGCGGCTTCGGGGTCACGCTGACGAACGACTTCGAGGGCGGCGAATTCTCCGTCGAGACGTGCGGCTCGGGACGCCTGTGGGCGAGGGACGGCGATCGCCTCGTCAATGCGCCGGGCCACGACGCGCAGTCCACGTGGTACCGATCCGTTCCGCGCACGAAGTGGACGACGCGGCCGGTGCGCGGCAACGCACTCTTCTACGGCAGCGGCCTCACGCACAGCAGCCAGCCGGTGACGAAAGGACTCCTGCGCAAGGTGCTCGCGTTCGTCCGCTCGTACTGACGGCGCCGCGGCGCGTGCCGCGTCAGCGTGCGCGGACCTTCACCGTCTCGCCGACGGTGGTCATCATCGAGCGCAGCGTGTCGTAGTCCGGGTGGCGCATGCGGACGTAGGCGTTGGCCATGTATCCGCCTTCGACACCCTGGGTCGCTGTGCCGGACTGCGGCGTGTGCACGTCGATGATCCACTCGCGGAAGCGGCGCTGGATGTCGTCGAGTCCTTCGTAGCCGGAGATCGTGCCGTCGCGATCGGGGCGCAGCGCGATCATGCCGGCCGAGTACTTGCGCGACGGCTTGAAGGGCACCTTCTCGTGAACGATCGCGTGCGCCCAGGCGGCGTACAGGTCGAACTCGTTGGCCGCGCAGTAGAGGTCCCAGACGCCGACGCCGGGCGGACGGCAGCCGATCTCGGAGAACTTGAGGCCCTTCGGCCCGAAGAACCACTCCATGTGCGAAGGCGACGTCCAGATGCCGAGAGCCCCGATGACCTTCTGACCCATCGCGCGCAGGTCGCGGTAGCTCTCGTGATCGATTCGGTTCGTGCACACGATCTGCGGGGAGATCCAGCGTGTCCGCATCGCCTCGAGCACGTTCGGGAAGTAGTGGCACGCGAAGTCGATCACGACTTTCCCGCCGACGGTGACGGTGTCGTAGAACCCTTCGTGGCCTTCGAGGAACTCCTCCATCGCGATCGTGCGGCCTTTGCCGACGTTCAGCTCGGCGAGCGCCTTCTGGAGTTCCTGATCGCTCGTGACCTTGACGGTGCCCGACGCCCCGGCGCCGTCGAGCGGCTTGCAGATCAGCGGATAGCCCGTCGCCTTCGCGAACGCCTCGGCTTCGGCGACACTCGTCACGCGGGCGCTGGCGGCACACGCGATGCCGGCCGCGCGAACGGCCTCCTTCATCGCCGGCTTGTCGCGGCAGAGCCAGGCGGTCTTCGACGTGGTGCCGTGGATCTTCAGCTGTTCGCGAACGTGGGCAGCCGCCATCACGTGCGCTTCGACCGTGGCTTCGAGGCGATCGACCTGCGCGCGTTGCGACAGGCGTTTCACCGCTTCGGCAAGTGCGTGCTCGTCGACGACGGAGCGCACGCGTTCGAACTGGAAGAGCCCCTCGCGCAGTTCGTTCGGCAGCGCCTCGATCGGGCGTTCACTGATCGCCGAGACACGCGCCCCGGTGCTGAGGAGGCCGCGGAGGAACTCGCGCTGGTTCTTGGGGAAGGCCGGTTCGACGAAGACGACGTGCATGGGATTGTCAGCGGATGAGGGAGCGGTAGAGGGCCTCGTACTCGGGCCCTTGCCGATCCCAGGAGAAGTCGCGGCTCATGCCGTTCTTCACGAGCTGCTTCCAGCCCTGCTGGTCGCGCCAGTTCCGGAAGACCCAGTCGAGCGTGCCGGCGAGTGCGTGGCTGCTGAACTGGTCGAACAGGAAGCCCGTGCCGGTGCGCGTCGCGGGATCCCACGGTTCGACGGTGTCCGCGAGTCCTCCGGTGCGACGCACGACGGGCGGTGTGCCGTAGCGCAGGCTGTACATCTGGTTGAGGCCGCACGGCTCGAAGCGGCTCGGCATCAGGAAGACGTCGCTCCCGGCCTCGATCCAGTGAGCGAGTTCCTCCTGGAAGCCGCGGTAGATCGCGACCTTCTTCGGCCAGGTGTCGCGCAGCCACTGGAAGTACTGTTCGTGCTTCTCCTCGCCGGAGCCGAGCACGCAGAGGCGCATGTCCTCGCGCTGGAGGAACACGGGGATCGAGTCGGCGAACAGTTCGAAGCCCTTCTGCGCGGTCAGTCGCGACACGACGCCGAAGACCGGCGCCCGCGGGTCGTAGGGGAGCTGCATGCGCTGCAGCAGCGCCGCCTTCATCTTCTGCTTCCCGGAGGGATCGTCCGCCGTGAAGTGGTGCGGGATGAGAGGGTCGTTCGCCGGGTTCCAGTCGCCGTAGTCGACACCGTTCACGATGCCCACGAGATCCTGGCTGCGCGTGCGCAGGAGTTCGTCCATTCCCATGCCGAACTCGGCGGTCTGGATCTCCTTCGCGTAGGTCTTCGACACCGTCGACAGACGGTTGCTGTGCAGGACGCCGGTCTTCAGGAACGAGAATCGGCCCTCGCGAAGTTCGCCGTGGTGGAGGTGCGCACGCTGGTCACCGAGGCCGATCGTGTCGAGGTGGCTGTCGGGGAAGGAACCCTGGTAGCCGATGTTGTGGATCGTCAGCACGGTCTTCGTGCTCGCGAACAAGCGGTCCCACGCGTACGTGGTGCGCAGGTAGAGCGGCAGGAGCGCCGTGTGCCAGTCGTTGCAGTTCACGATGTCCGGCGCCCACTGGAGACGCTGGCACGTCTCGAGCACGGCGCGGCAGAGCATCGCGAAGCGCAGCGACTCGTCGCCGTCCTCGGTGTAAAGGCTCGCCCGGTTGTAGAGCTCGGGGCAGTCGACGAAGTGCACCAGCACCTCGCTCTGCGGCAACTTGCCCGTCCGGATGCCGAAGCGGATCGTGCGCTGCGGGAAGCGCACATCGACGGCCTGCGCCCCCTTCAGCGGCTCCGTCTTCACCTTGCTCTCCGCGATCCGTTTGTAGAACGGCACGAAGATGCGCACGTCGTGGCCGGGGCCCTCGGGCGGCTTCCTGCCGAGCCATCGGCCGAGGCCGGCCAGCACGTCGGCGAGGCCGCCGGTCTTGGCGAATGGAGCCAGCTCGGATGCGGCGAGGCAGATGCGCAGGGGACGCATGGGGCGGCCATGTTGGCACGGTCCTGCGCGCCGGGCGAGCGGATTCCCACGCGGCGTTGCCACCGGCGGAATCGCGAGTGTGCATCGGCAGAGCACCCGCGATATGCTCGCCCGGATGCCCAAGTCGTGGATCACAGCCCCCGTGATCGCGCTCGCGCTGCTCTCGTCCTCCGGACACGCGCAGGCGCGCATCGTCGCGATCGGTGATTCGATCACCGAGTCGGCCGCCGGGCAGGCGAGCTATCGCTACCACCTGTGGAAGCGGATCGACGCCGCGGATCAGTGCGCCGACTTCGTGGGGCCGCGCTCCGGAGTATCGGGTGGGCAACCGGCGTTCGCCGACTTCGATCAGCAGCATGCCGGTTTCAGCGGCTACCCGGCCGCCTGGATCGGCGCTCTCGCCTCGCTCGGCGCGATCGCGCTTCCAGCCGTGGATGTCGCCCTGGTGCACGTCGGCACCAACGACATCGTGTTGCCGATCCTGCTCGACCAGGTGCCGGACCTCGCGTCGGCGGAGGTGGGAGTGCAGGAGATCATCGCGGCGCTCCGGGGCCAGAACCCGAGTGTGCGCATCCTGCTCGCCAAGATCCTGCCAATCGGCTCGGCGCCCTTCCTGCCGAACGCTTCGAGGTACGTCGACGACTGGAACGAGTTGCATCTGCCGAATCTGCTCGCGCTCGGCACCCCGGCCTCGCCGATCCAACTGGTGGACCAGCACAACGGTTTCGTGCACCCGGCGCACTTCCGGGACGTGGTGCATCCGAACGACCTCGGCGAGCAGATGATCGCCGATCGCTGGTTCGCCGCGTTGACCGCGAACAACTGGGTGCCGGGGGGTGTTCCGTGCGTCGCCACGCTGGCGCCCGGATGCTCGGACGCGCGCGAGCGCGACCCGGCCCCGCGGCTGGCCCTCATCAGCGGTGCGGCGCCGAGTCCGGGCAACTCCCTGATGGTGCGAGTGTCGGACATCCCGGCGCGCACGGATGCGGCCGCGCTCATCCTCGGCGCGAGCGAATCGGGCCAGCCGGTGGTCTGGAACGGCTGCCCCATCCACCCGAGCTGCGACGTCTACTTCCTGCAGCTGCCGTCCTCCCGAGGCGGAGACGCGACGTTCGCGGTGCAGCTTCCCATGTGGACCCCGCCGGGACTCCACCTCTACGTGCAGGCCGCCACGATGTCGATCGAGCTGGCGAACGGTGCGACGTCGAACGGCATCCAGCTGATGGTGTTCTGAGTCGCCCCGCCCTGCGGGCGGCGCGCCTCAGGATCTCACGGGAGCCGCCGCAACGCGGGGCAACGTGCGGCGCGAACTTCGCATCCAGCCCCGCTGCGTCGTCTCCGATTGCCGCCCCGCCCTGCGGGCGGCGCGCCTCAGGATCTCACGGGAGCCGCCGCAACGCGGGGCAACGTTCGAGGCGAAGTCGCCCATTCAGCCCCGCTGCGTCGTCTCCGATTGCCGTCCCGCCCTGCGGGCGGGGCGCCTCGGGATCTCACGGGAGCCGCCGCAACGCGGGGCAACGTTCGGGGCGAACTTCGCATCCAGCCCCGCTGCGTCGTCTCCGATTGCCGTCCCGCCCTGCGGGCGGCGCGCCTCAGGATCTCACGGGAGCCGCCGCAACGCGGGGCAACGTTCGAGGCGAAGTCGCCCATTCAGCCCCGCTGCGTCGTCTCCGATTGCCGTCCCGCCCTGCGGGCGGCGCGCCTCGGGATCTCACGGGAGCCGCCGCAACGCGGGGCGATGTCCGACGCGACTCGATGAGATCCGGTCGCCGCCGCGTCGTCGCGCGGGATGCTCCGAACGGCGGTCGCGGCCGTGGCGTGCCCTTCGCGGCACCGTTAGGCTCCACGCAGTCGATGGTGCACGTCGTCTTCGCCATTCCGTTCGCGATGGAGAACACCCTTCGCTTCGCGAGGGCGGCTGCCGAGTTGCCCGGCGTCAGCCTCTCCGTCGTGTCGCAGGACGCTCCGGAGAAGTTTCCCGCGGACTTCCGCGCACTGCTCGTGGACTTCCAGCAGGTGCGCGACGCGATGGACGGCGCAGACCTCGCCGAGGGCGTGACGAAACTCGGGGACCGGGTCGGACCCGTCGAGCGGCTGCTCGGCATTCTCGAGCAGCTGCAGGAGCCCCTCGCCTCGGTGCGCGAACGACTGCGCATCCGCGGGATGGATGCGGCGACGGCACGCAACTTCCGCGACAAGGCGCGGATGAAGGACCTGTTCGCGTCGCACGACATTCCCTGCGCGCGCCATCGCCTCTGTGCGAGCCACGCCGAGGCGCTGTCCTTCGCCGCCGAAGTCGGGTTCCCCCTGGTCGGCAAGCCGCCCGCCGGAGCCGGCGCCAAGGCGACCGCGCGAATCGCCGACGAAGGCGAACTCACCCGCTTCCTCGCGTCGACTCGGCCGGCTCGGGGGCGCGAGGTCCTCCTCGAGGAGTTCGTGCAGGGTCGCGAATACTCCTTCGACTCGGTCACGCTGCACGGGCAGCACGTCTTCCACAACATCAGCAGCTACCAGCCGACGCCGCTGGAAGTGATGGAGAACCCGTGGATCCAGTGGTGCGTGGTGCTCCCGCGCGAACTGGATCACCGCGAGTTCGCGGCGATCCACCGCATCGGACCGCGAGCCCTCAGCGCGCTCGGCATGTGGACCGGGATGTCGCACCTGGAATGGTTCCGCCGCGCCGACGGTTCGATCGCGATCGGCGAGGTCGCTGCGCGTCCGCCTGGCGCGCAGTTCATGACACTGATGAGCTGGGTCTGCGACGTCGACATGTACCGGGCCTTCGCGCAGTTGATGGTCTTCGAGACGTTCACGCCCCCGGCGCGGCGGTGGTCCGCCGGCGCCGCCTATCTGCGAGCCCAGATGCCCGCGGGGCGCACCGACTCCCGCATCCGGGCCGTGCACGGCCTCGAGGAACTGCAGAAGAGCCTGGGCGACCTGATCGTCGAGACGCGCCTCCCCGCGATCGGCGCGGCGCCGACCTCGAGCTACGAAGGCGACGGCTTCGTCGTCGTGCGTCACCGCGACACCGAGGTCGTGACCCAGGCCCTGCAGAAGGTGGTGCGCACGCTGCGCGTCGAGGTCGGTTGAGCCCACTCCGTTCCGAACGAATCCAATGCACGTCGTCTATCTGAGTCCCGGCTTCCCGGCCGAAATGCCCCTGTTCGTCCGTGGCCTCGCGCAGGTCGGCGCCAGCGTTCTCGGAGTCGGGGACCAGCCGCGCAGTGCTCTGCCGCCCGAGGTTCGCGAAGCACTCTCCGACTACTTGCAGGTGTCGTCGTTCGACGACGAGAATCAGGTCGTCGAGAAGGTCCGGACGTGGCTGCGCGGCCGTCACGTCGACCGCGTCGAGTGCCTCTGGGAACGCCTGATGTACCTGGCCGCGCGGTTGCGCGAAGCGTTCCACGTGCCGGGAATGTCGCGCGAACAGACGCTCGTCTTCCGCGACAAGGAGCGGATGAAGCAGGAGGTCGAGAAAGCGGGTTTGCGTGTTCCGCGCCACGCCCGCGCGAAGACCAAGGCGGAAGCGTGGGCCGCCGTCGAGCGGGTCGGTTATCCGGCGATCGTGAAGCCGATCGACGGCGCCGGCAGCAAGGACACGTTCCGTTGCAACGACAAGAAGGAGTTCGAGGAGGCGCTGCAGCGCACCCTGCACGTCCCCGAGCTGTCGGTCGAGGAGTTCATCGAGGGCGAAGAACTCACCTACGACACGGTGTGCGCCGCCGGGCGCATCCTGTTCGAGAACGTCGCCTGGTACCGGCCGAAGCCGATGATCCTTGCGCAGAACCCGTGGATCTCGATGCAGAACATCGTGCTCCGCGACCTCACGCTCGAACTGCCACGACCGGGAGTCGCGCTCGGCCGCGCGGTCATCAAGGCCCTCGGCTTCGAAGCGGGCTTCACGCACATGGAGTGGTTCCGGACGCCGAGCGGTGAGGCCGTGTTCGGTGAGATCGGCGGTCGACCGCCCGGTGCACGGCTCGTGCACGCGATGAACTACTCGTGCGACATCGACCTGTTCCGCGGCTGGGCGGAGGCCGTCTGCTACGGCAGGCTCTCCCAGGACACGACCAAGAAGTACAACGCCGCGATGATCTTCAAGCGGGCGCAGGGTGACGGCGTCGTACGCGAGCACCGGGGTCTGCAGCAGCTGCTCCACAAGTACGGTCGTCATGTCGCGACGATCGAGTTGACGCCGATCGGCGAGCCCCGGCGCGACTGGCGCAAGGTCGTCGTCGGCGACGGCTGGATCGTCGTCCGCCACCCGGAACTGCACACGACCCTCGAGATGTCGGAGCACTTCGTGAACGATCTCGTCGTCGTGGCTGGATGAGCAGTCGCACGGCCGGTCTCTTCTCGGCGGTCCTCGCCGCGCTCGCTGCATGCGGCGGCGGAGGCGGGCAGGGCGCTGCGCCCACACGATCGCCTCGCACGGTCCGGCTGGTCGACGTCGGCACCGTGGCCATGGCGCGCACGATCGCCGTGACCGGAGTGCTGGCGGCGCAGGACGAACTGGTCCTCGGCATGCAGGTGGGCGGGCGGCTCCAGACGCTCGCCGTGGACGTGGGTGACGCGGTCGAAGCCAGCGCGGTCGTCGCCGCGATGGATCCGCACGACTTCGAACTCGAACGCGACCGAGCCGCGGCCGCGCTGGTTGCCGCGCACGCCCGTCTCGGGCTCGCCGAGAACCAGGCCGTGGCCGACATCGACGTGGAGACCACCGCTCCCGTTCTCGAAGCCGCGGCGACCGTTCGCGAAGCCACCGTGCAGCGCGAACGCGTCGTGACGATGGTCCAGGAGCAGCTGCGGGCGACCGCCGAGCTGCAGACGGCCGACGCCACACTCGCCGTTGCGCAGAGCCGGTTGCAGGCTGCGCGCGACGAGGTGCGCACGTGGATCGCCGAAGCCCAGCAGCGCCGCGTCGAAATGCAGCAGGCGGCGAAGCGGCTCCAGGACGCGCGCCTCGCGGCGCCGTGGCGGGGCCGCGTCGTCGCGCGGCATGCGACCGCCGGTCAGGTGCTCGCCGCGGGTGAGCCGATCGTGACACTGGTTCGGATCGACCCGATGCGCCTCCGTCTGCAGGTGCCCGAGCGGCAGGCGTCGCAGGTCGCGATCGGGCAGACGGTGAACTTCACCGTCGATGGCCGCGACGGCGAGAAGCGCACCGGTCGGGTTGCGCGCCTGGGAGCCGCGATCGACCGTGCAAACCGCACGCTGCTCGTCGAGGCGGAGGTCGGGAACGGAGACGGCGCGCTGCTTCCCGCCGCCTTCTGCCGGTGCGAGATCGTCGTGGTCGCAGCGGAAGCGGTCGTCGCCGTGCCACGCACCGCGATCGTCACGTTCGCCGGCGTGGACCGTGTCTTCACGGTCGAGAAGGACACGGAAGGCGTGCTGCGCGCGAAGGGCCGGATCGTTCAGCTCGCCCGCGTTTCGGGTTCGCTCGTCGAGGTGAAGCGCGGGATCGACGCGGGCGCGAGGATCGTCGCCGACGCCACGGGGTTGTCGCCAGAGTCGCCCGTCGTCGTCGCGGAGTGACCGGTGCAGCGCCTCGCCGAGATCTGCATCCATCGCCCGGTCTTCGCGACCATGCTCATAGCGGCCATGGTCGTCGCGGGCGCGGTCGGCTTCCACTTCCTCGCCGTCGACCGCTACCCGGCTTACGACCTCCCGACGGTGACCGTCCGCACGGAGCTGCCGGGCGGCGCGCCGGAGGAGGTCGAGGCGTCGGTCACCTACCCCATCGAGGAGATCGTCAACACCGTCGAAGGCATCCGCGAGCTGCGGTCGATCTCCGGCGCGGGCACGTCGCTGGTGCTCATCACCTTCGAACTGAATCGCGAGATCGAGGCAGCGGCCCAGGACGTGCGCGACCGCGTGGCGCAGGTGCTGCGTCGCCTGCCCGAAGGCGTCGAACCGCCGGTGGTCGGCAAGTTCGACAGCGACAGCCAGCCTGCGCTGACCCTGGCACTGGCCGGGAACCGGCCTCTGCGGGAACTGACCGAGATCGCCGACAAGCGGCTGAAGCGCGTGCTCGAACGTTCGCGCGGCGTCGGCGAGGTGCGGCTCGTCGGCGGTCTCGAACGCACGATCAACGTGTGGGTCGACGCGGACCGGCTCGCGGCGTACGACCTTCCGGTCGACGTGGTGTCCGGGGCGATCGCCCGCCAGAACGCCGACGTTCCCGGCGGCAACGTCACCGACGACCAGCGCGAACGGACCCTGCGAACGCTCGGCCGCGTCGTCGACCCGGCGTCGTTCGAGACGTTGATGATCGAGAGGCGGAACGGCGTCCCGGTCGAGCTGCGTGACGTCGCGACGACCGAGGACGGCACCGCCGAGCCGCGTTCGCTCGCACGCCTCGACGGCACGCCCACGGTCGTGCTCGAGGTGCGTCGCCAGTCCGGTGCCAACACCGTCGCGGTGATCGATGGCGTGCTCGAGTCGCTCGACCGGCTGCGGGACTCGTTGCCGCCCGACCTGCGCGTCGAGGTCGTCCGCGACCAGTCGCGCTACATCCGCGCGGCGCTGCACGAGATCGAGTTCCACCTCGTCGTCGGCTCGTTCCTCGCGGCGCTCGTCGTGTTGTGGTTCCTGCGCAGCTGGCGCGCGACGCTGATCGCCGGCCTCGCGATCCCGACGTCGGTCGTCGCGACCTTCGGCGTCATGTGGGTGCTCGGGTTCACGCTGAACGGCGTCACGATGCTGGCGCTCGTGCTGATGGTGGGCGTCGTGATCGACGACGCGATCGTCGTGCTCGAGAACGTTCAGCGCTGGGCCGACGAGAAGGGGGTGACGCCGTTCGAGGCCGCCCGCGGCGCCGTGCGCGAGATCGCGCTCGCGGTCCTCGCCACGACGCTGAGCCTGGTCGTCATCTTCGTCCCGGTCTCGTTTCTCTCGAGCATCACCGGACGCTTCCTCTACCAGTTCGGCATCACGGCCGCGGTCGCGGTGCTGCTGAGTCTCGTCGTGTCGTTCACGCTGACGCCGGCGATGTGCGCGCGGCTCGTGCGCCCGTCGGCGGGCGCGGCGCACGGCCGGAACGGGTGGACCGAACGCGGCTATGCGAAGGCGCTGCGGGCCAGCCTGAAGCGACCGTGGGCCGTGGTGCTCGCGTCGCTCGTCGTGGTCGCCGGCACGTGGCCCTTGCTGCACATGGTGCGCCAGGACCTCGTCCCGAGCGACGTGGACGAGGGCGAGTTCGAGATCAGCGTCGACGGTCCGGACGACGCGAGCCTGCCGACGATGGACGGCGTGATGCGGGCCATCGAGGCCGAACTCGCGCAGATGCCCGCGATCCGCACCGCGCTGACGCAGGTCGGCGGCGGGTTCCTGAGCGGGCTGTCGAACGGTTCGGTCTACGTGCGCATCGCGCCGCACGACGAACGCCGCTTCTCGCTGACGCGCCTGTGGTCGTCGCTGCTCGCCGGCGATCCGGCGGCCGCGTTCCGCGGCAACTACACGCAGCGCGAGGTGATGAACGAGATCAACCGGCGGCTGCGCAAGCTCCTGGACGTGCGGATCTCGGTGCGCAACCAGCGCAGCCTGAATCTCGGCGGCGGCCCGTTCCAGATCGACTTCGCGCTGCGCGGGCCGGATCTCCCGACTCTCGCGAACAAGGTCGAGGAACTCCGGACCAAGGCGCTCGATCTCGGCTCGATGGACGGTCTCACGACCACCCTGCGCCTGCGGCGGCCCGAGCTGCGGGTGCAGATCGATCGGCCGCGCGCCGCCGAGCTCGGCGTCTCGACGCAGGACATCGCGACGGCGCTGCGGCTGCAGGTGGGCGGCATGACCGAGGTGTCGCGGTTCCGCGATCCCTTGCTCGACGAGGAGTACGACGTCCGGCTGCGCCTCCGCCCGCAGGATCGCGATCGCGCGGAGCGGATCGGCGAACTGCTCGTCGGCCGCGCGGACGGCGGCACGATCCGCGTCGACAACCTCGTGCAGATCGAGACCGCGAACACGTCGTCGCGCATCGACCGCATGGACCGCCAGCGGCAGGCCAGCCTGCGCGGGAACGCGGCGCCGGGTGCCGCCCTCGCGGACTGCGTCGCGCAGCTGCGCGGCCTCGCGGCGCAGCTGAACCTGCCCGACGGCTACACGACGGCCGTTGCCGGCACCGCGCGCGAACTGGAACAGGTGGGCGGGGAGTTCCTGTTCGCACTGCTGCTGGCGCTGGTGTTCATGTACATGATCCTCGCAGCGCAGTTCGAGAGCTTCGGCCAGCCGCTCATCATCCTGCTCGCGATCCCGCTGGCGACCCCGTTCGCACTGCTGTCGTTGTGGGCGACGGGGCAGACGGTCAACCTGTACTCGGCGCTCGGCGTGCTGGTGCTCTTCGGGATGGTGAAGAAGAACGCGATCCTGCAGGTCGACCACACGAACCATCTGCTTCACGAAGGGCTCGCTCCGTACGACGCGGTGATGCAGGGCAGCCGCGATCGGCTGCGCCCCATCCTGATGACGACGCTGGCGTTCGTGGCCGGCATGCTGCCGCTGGCGGTGGGGACCGGACCGGGCGCCGAGGAGCGCAAGGCGATCGCCGTGGTCGTCATCGGCGGACAGATGCTGAGCCTGGTCTTGACGCTCCTGCTGACTCCCGTCGTGCAGCTGCTCGCGCTGCGCGCCGGCCGCCGAAAAGCGTGACCGGTTTCGCCGCCGGCGGGCGCGCTCCGTAGTGGGCCGTCGGCAGGCAGGAAACCCGCGGAACGTGGCCATCAGCCGCCAGGATCGTGGCGGCCTTCCCGGTAGACTGCGCCGCCCCGAAACCCCAACCCTCGCATGACCATCGAAGCCGCGGCCCGGCCGCCCCGTTCGCTCCTCCTCCGAACCTCGTTCCTGTTCGCTGCGTGTGCGCTGGCGGCGACGGCCCCGGCGCAGACGCGCAAGGAGCTCGGGCGCATGTGGACCTTCGAGGCCGCGCCGCTCGGCTGGTTCCAGGAGGCCTACGACTGGAAGCCGACCAACGAGTGGCTCGAGCATGCACGCATGGCGTCGCTGCGCTTCGGGAAGAAGAACGACAAGAACCCCGACGGCTACGACTTCTTCTGCTCGGCGTCGTTCGTGACGCCGTTCGGCCTCGTGATGACGAACCACCACTGCGCGCGCGACTCGATCGTGTCGGTGCAAGGCGAGGCCGACTGGCTGAAGGACGGCTTCTACGCGGGCTCGTTCGACGGCGAAGTGAAGCTGCCCGGATTCGTGATGACCCAGATGGTGCGGCAGCAGGACGTGACCGACGCCGTCAATGCCCGAGGCGTCGACGCCGTGAAGGCGATGGCGAAGGAGCAGGATCCGGGGCACCTGCACCAGGTCATCGCGCTCTACCAGGGCGGCAACTACCAGCTCTACAGCTTCAAGGTCTTCGACGACCTGCGCCTCGCCTGCGCACCGCACGGCCAAGTCGCGCACTTCGGCGGCGACCCGGACAACTTCTGCTACCCGCGCTGGGGTCTCGACTTCACCTTCGTGCGTGCGTGGGAGGACGGCAAACCGGTCGACTCGTCGAAGTGGTTCTTCTCGTGGAAGACGGGCGGTGCGAAGGAGGGCGACCTCGTGTTCGTCACGGGCAATCCCGGCCGGACCGGCCGCCTGATGACGCTCGCGCAATGCGAGTTCGAGCGCGATCACCGGTTGCCCACGATCATCGCGCGCACGAAGGCGCAGCTCGACGAGCTGTACGCAAAGGCGAAGGACGACGCAGAGTTCGAGAAGAAGCAGCGGGCGACGATCCTGCGCCTCGAGAACACGAGGAAGGCGATCCAGGGCTACCTGGACGGCCTGCAGAACCCTCGCATCATGGCGATCAAGACGAAGGCCGAGTCCGATCTGCGCGCGGCCGTTGGGAAGAACGCCGACCTGCAGAAGAAGTACGGCGACGCGTGGGAGAGGGTTGCCACGCTGCAGAAGGCGAAAGTCGCCGCACTCGGCGACGCGGACCGGACGAAGGCGCTCGGTGACGAGGAGCGCGCGGAGAACAAGCGCATCGGGGAGGCCTGCTTCGCGGTCTACGGCACGTCGATCCCGCCCGACGCGACCATGTCGCTGCGCATCAGTGACGGGCTCGTGAAGGGCTACCCGATGAATGGCACTCTCGCGCCGTGGTTCACCACGCTCTACGGGCAGTTCGCGCGGCACCACGAGTTCGCCGGCGTGCACCCGTTCGATCTGCCGAAGCAGTGGCTCGACAAGGAGAAGGAGTTCGACCTGAAGACGCCGTTCAACTTCGTCGCGACTTGCGACATCATCGGCGGCAACTCGGGTTCGCCGATGATCGACAAGGACCTGAACGTGGTCGGCCTCATCTTCGACGGCAACATCGAGATGCTCGGCAACAACTACGTGTTCGACGACGAGATCTCGCGCACGGTGTCCGTGCACCCGGCGATCATCGTCGAAGCGCTGCGCAAGGTGTACGGCGCGGGCAAGCTCGCCGACGAGCTGGAGCGGAAGTCCTCGGCCATGCCGGCGAACGCCACCAAGTAGTTCGGCGCGCTCGCCAGCCCTCAGCGGCGTTCGGCGGCCGTGCCGCCGTGGTGGTGGAACATGAACACGCCGAACGCCACGCCGACGAGGCTCAGCAGGTAGAAGGCGGGGAACATGATCACGTGCTCGAGCCAGATCAGCCAGAACTGCTGCTCGCCCGAGCCGGGCGTGAGGCGCGGATCGAA
The DNA here is from genome assembly GCA_964538915.1 of uncultured candidatus Brocadiaceae bacterium. Lineage (GTDB taxonomy): Bacteria > Planctomycetota > UBA1135 > UBA1135 > UBA2386 > JAEUHQ01. The sequence goes on from CAZIFB010000044.1 coordinate 42,549, forward strand.
CTGCATCTGCGTCATGGGGTTCACGATGTCGATCACCCGTGTGACATCGAGGCTCGTGCCGAGGCGCTGATCGCTCGCGTACTTGCTGAAGAGCGCCGCCGGCAGCCTCGCCGCCATGGTCGCGACGCTGATCGTGAGGAGCATGGGCACGAACTTCGGGATCGTGCGGGCGGCGACGAGCGCCGTCGCGAGCCCCGCCGGATACAGGAACCGGTCGAGGCCGAGCGGCTGCACGACCGGCGACGGTGCGGCGAGCAGTTGCATGCCGATCCACGCGGCCATCGCCGACCAGGCGGCGAGCAGCGGCAGCACGAGCGCGCTGCGCAGTGGCCGGCCGCCGAGGCGCAGGAGCACCACGCACCAGGCCAGCGCGAATGCGGCGAACGGCAGCGGCCAGGCGAAGCCGGCAGCCTCGACGGTGCCCGTCGGGAACGCCACCATGCTGACTTCCTGGTCGACGCCGTCGAACGCGGCGAACGTGTGCACGGTCTCGAGCGTTCGGCGTTCGGGCCCGGTGAAGCCGGCGCCGAGGCCGGCGAGCGCCGCGATCGCGAGCGTTCCGACCGCGATCCGGCGGGCGCGAGGCAGTGCCAGGCCGAGACCGAGGGCGACGAACGCGGCGAGCTGGAGGAACGCGATCAGGTGGTCCATGGCGTGGCGCGGTCCCGGCAACGCGTGCGGGGCCGAGCCTTTTCAAGGGAACGCCGCGCGGGTGCCAGACTTTTCCCCCGCCGCACTTGATGGTCCCCGGGGCGGTCGGTAGCGTCCTCGCCCTTCCAACGAACGATCATGACGAAGCAGAAGACCAAGAAGGCGGTGGTCAAGCGCATGAAGCTGACCAAG
>CAZIFB010000045.1:0-42499 GCA_964538915.1 uncultured candidatus Brocadiaceae bacterium
CGTCCATGTCGCCTGCGCCCTCGTCAGCATGCGGGCTTTATGAAACTGCTTCTAGTGACCTATGCCGGCTGATCCCTTGCAATGTCGCTTGCCGCGACCGCCCCAGTTGACGCGCGGATCTCGGCGCGCGGGGGCGGCACCAGCCCGGGCGTGTCTGTCCGCGGTCCTCATTGCGGCGTTCTGGCCGTGGGCCGGCCGCTACACGTCCTTCGGGCTCGACCTCGAACGGAAGGACGAGCGCGGTGTTCGCTGCGACTTCGTGCGCCTGCGCTGGCCGGGCGATGGTTCGGTCGTCGCGTGCGTCGAGACGACGCACCGGCCGGAGGCGAGCGGTCCCGTCGTGCCGTGGGATCTCGGTGCACGTTTCCTGTGCGATGCTCCGACGGTTCGCGCCGAAGGTCTCGCCGAGCGGCTCGGGTTCCGCTGCGTGCTGCATCGGCCGGGCGACGGAGAGACGCCGCCGATCGTCGCCGGCAGCGAATCGGCGATCGCCGTCGGAGTGCCGCACTGGTTCGGGATCGTCGTCGCGGCGGTGCTTGCACACCGGCTCGGCCGCCGCGCGCGGCGCGTCACTTCTTCGCTTTCGGGTCCGGCAGACGGCACTCGATCGACGACGACGCGAACGCGATGACGAGCCGCATCTCGCCCTTCGCCATCGTGGCCTCCTGTAGTTCGAGCGACTCGAAGGGCTTCTCGATCTTCGTGTCGAGGCGCGCGACCTTGCCTTCGACGATCCTCGCACTGTCGGGGCCCTCGACCTTGTCCTCGATGGTCTTCGGCGCGCGCATCCACGGCACGAACCGGACCTTCTCGCCGTCGAGCACGATGTTCCACGAGCCTTCGGCGTCCTTGCCCGTCGCCCACGTCGCGATCGGCACGGCGCCCTTCTCCAGGTTCGCGGCGGGGACACTGAACACGGACAACTTGCCGCCCGGCAGCGACACGGTCTTGCCGCCGAGCACCAGGAGATCGCCGCGCCACTCGTCGGCGCCGAACTGCAGCACGACCTGTGCGGGCTGGTTGCCGCCGACCGGTGCGCCTGCCTTCGCGAACTCGATCGCGAGCTTCTTCGCGGGCTTCTGCGTCTTGCCGAGCTTGCCGGGCATCCGCACGCCCGTTCCGCCCCCGACCGCGTCACCGCTGCCGTCGGCGACGAGCACGACCTTCGATTCGTCTTCGCGCTGCAGGTTGACGCGGTAGTGACCAGGTGCGAGCCACGTGTCACCGACCAGGATCGGCATCGTGGGTTGCCACGTGCTCGCATCGTGGGTGGCGCCAAGACGCCACGGTGCGCCGATCTGCAGCTCGGCCACCGAGTGGGTGCCGACGGGCAGCGACTCGTAGCAGATCTTGACGTTGCGCTTGGCCCACTCGAACGCGGTCTCCGCCTTCTGGGCGGGCAGCGCGAGGGGCAAGAGGAACGGAACGGACGCGAGCAGCAACTTGGCGACGGGCATGAGCGGGACCTCCGGGGGCGGGAGCCTAGCGCCGCGCCTGGATCTGGCCATGGCGTCGCCGAGATGCCGCCGTCCCGCGCGGCCGGCGACGGGGTAGACTGCTGCGCCGCCCGCCCGGCAGAAAGCCCCGCCCGAAGCCTCGTCCGACCCGATGCCCTCGATCCGCCGACTGGCGCAGCACGCTACGTACCTCGCGCTGATCTCCGCTCTCGCGCCGGCCGGCGTCGCGCAGTGCGGGACCCGCTGGGTGTCGCTGGGAGGCATCCCCGGCACGGACGGTACGGTGCGCGCGGCCGTGGTGTGGGACCCCGACGGCGCGGGGCCGATGCCACAGCGCCTCGTCGTCGCCGGGGAGTTCGCGGTCGCGGGCGAAGCGGCAGCCGCGAACGTCGCTGCCTTCGATCCGGCGACCTCGACCTGGGGGCCGCTCGGTTCGGGCACGAACGGCGCGGTCCGCTCCCTCGCGGTGCTGCCGAACGGCCACCTCGTCGCGGCGGGCGACTTCACGACGGCCGGCGGCGCGGCCGCGTCGCGAATCGCACGATGGGACGGCGCGACATGGGCACCGCTCGGTACCGGGCTCGGCGGTTCGGTGCGCTCGCTCACGGTCGCTGCGAACGGCGACCTCCTCGTCGGCGGTGCGTTCACGGCGGCGGGGGCCATCGCATGCAGTCGCGTCGCGCGATGGGACGGGGCCGCATGGTCGGCGCTCGGCGCCGGCGCGAACAACGTCGTGTCCGCCTTGACGCTCGCACCGAACGGTTCGCTCGTCGCGGGTGGGAGCTTCACGATCGCCGGCGGGGTCGCGTGCAGCCGCATCGGGTCGTGGAACGGCTCCTCGTGGTCGCCGCTCGGCACCGGCACGAACGGCGCCGTGAACGCCGTCGCGATCGACGGCGTCGGGCGCGTGGTCGCCGGCGGTGACTTCACGGTCGCCGGCGGTGCAGCATGTTCGCGCGTCGCGCGGTGGGACGGCAACGCGTGGTCGGCACTCGGTGCCGGCACCAACGACGCGGTGACCGCGATCCACCCGGCCGCGAACGGCGACGTCTACGTCGGCGGCAACTTCACGAGCGCGGGCGCCGTCGTCGCACCGTGCATCGCGCGGTGGGACGGCAGCGCGTGGCTGCCGGTCGGCGGCGGAGCGAACGGCGCCGTGCTCGCGTTCGTGCCGTGGACGGCCGGGCAGCTCGTGGCAGCGGGACAGTTCGCGAGTGCGCCTGGCAGCCGCATCGCCGCGTGGGACGGCGCGGCGTGGTCCGCGTTCGGCGGCGGCAACGGGGGGACGATCGCAGCGATCGCGCGCGGAGCGGACGGCTCGCTCGTCGTCGGCGGATCGTTCCGGTCGTTGGGTGGCGTGCCGGCGGCGAACGTGGCGCGGTGGAACGGGACATCGTGGTCCTCGCTCGGGTCCGGGCTCGATGCGGCGTTCGGCGCGGCGGTGACGGCAGTCGCGATCGCCGCGAACGGCGACGTCGTCGCGGCCGGCTCGTTCACGACTGCAGGCGGCGTGTCCGCCGCGAACATCGCGCGCTGGGACGGGGCCTCCTGGTCGCCGCTCGGCGGCGGAATCGACGGTGTTCCGCTCGCCCTCGCACCGTTGCCCAGCGGCGACATCGTCGTCGGCGGCACGTTCGCGAGCGTCGGTGGCGCAAGAGCCGTGAACGTCGCACGGTGGGACGGTGGTGCCTGGCACGCGCTCGGTGCGGGTCTGCCCGGGGTGGTGCCGTTCGGCGGCGTCTTCGAACTCGGTGTCCTGCCGAACGGCGACATCGTGGCCGGCGGCTTGTTCACGAACGCCACCGGCGCCGCGGCGAACCATCTCGCCCGCTGGGACGGTGCGTCGTGGTCGCCGCTCGGCGGCGGGACGAACGGCCCGGTCGGTGCACTCGTCGTCGCTCGGAACGGCGACGTGATCGTCGGCGGTGACTTCACGGCGGCGGGCAGCGTGGCATGCAACCACGTCGCGCGGTGGGACGGTACGGCCTGGTCGCCGCTCGGCGGCGGAGTGTCGGGCACGTTCCCCTTCTTCGCGGTGAGTGCGTTCCACTGCCTGCCCGACGGCGACGTCGTGGTGGGCGGCCTCTTCCAGACGGCCGGCGGCGTGCCGGCGACCAATGTTGCGCGTTGGAACGGTGGGGCGTGGTCGGCGATCGGCACCGGCGTCGACGGCGCGGTGGCCGCACTCGGCTCGTTCATCGACGACTCGCTGCTCGTCGGCGGCAGCTTCACGCGCGCGAACGGCGCGATCTCCGCGCGACTCTCACGACTCGAACCCGAGTGTCCCGCGACCGCGAACGCGGCGGCGTCCGGCTGCGCCGGCAACAGTCTGGCCGCCGCCTCGCTGCCGTGGGCCGACGCGCAGTTCCGTACGCATGCGTCGGGGCTGCCCCCGGTGGCGCTGGTCCTGGTGGTCACCGGTCTCGCGCCGGTGGCGCCCGGTTTCCCGCTCTCGTTCGTACTCGCCGACGCCCTGCCCGGCTGCGATCTTCACGTCGCGCCGGACATCCTCGGTGCCGTGGTCGCGACCGCCGGCAACGCGGAGGCTGCGCTGTTCCTGCCCGATTCGCCGCCGATCGCGGGGCTCGCGTTCTGGCAGCAGATGATCGTCTTCGACGGCGTCGCGCAGCCCGCGGTCGTCACCGCGACGAACGCGCTGCAACTCGTCGCCGGTTCGTTCTGACGGCGCGGCGCGTCGTCCCCGGGCTCAGCCCGCCGTGCGGCGTTGCAGCGCGAGGAACGCCGGCACGGTCGTGACGACGTAGATCGTCGCGGCGACGGCGGCGACGACGGCGAAGCCGAAGTGGATCGCGAGTACGAGCGACACGATCGAGCCGATCACCGACGCGGCGCTGTTGGCGCCCCAGGCCCACGGCACGAACTCCGGCGCCGTGCGTTCGACGAGGCGGATGCCGCGCGGGAAGAAGAGGCCCATCGGGAACGCCAGGCCGAAGATCAGCACGATCGACAGCGCGATCTTCGCGGGGACCGGCCATGCGAGCGCCGACGAATGGAAGAGCGCGGGGAGGACGAAGTCGTAGCCGAGCAGGAGCGCGGCGAGAGCGATGGCGACGCGTGGCACCGTGATGCCGCGGATCGCGAACAGCCGCTCGCTGCACATCGAGCCGGCGCCGCTGCTGAGGAGGAACGCGAGCAGCACGACCGAGATCGCGTGAACGGGATGGCCCAGGAACAGCACGAAGCGCTGGATGAAGGAGATCTGCACGGCGATGTAGCCGATGCCGATCCCAGCGAAGTACGCGATCACCCACATGCCGGCGCCGAAGGCCCCGCGGCGCTCCGGCCTTCGCAGCAGCAACGGCACGACGATCAGGGCGGCGACGAGCGCGCTGAACGCGAGGCTCATCCAGAACAGCATCACGACGGTGCCGCCGAGAATGGCGGTGCCCTCGGGGTCGAGGTACAGATGGAAGTCGCGCCAGTCCTGCAGACCGGTGAAGAAGTAGTACGGACGGTCGTCGGTCGGCGCGCTCACGTCGACCATCAGCGAGCTCCGGAACGCGGCCGGGTCGGCGGCCCGCATGTAGGTTTCTTCGATCGGCTCGAACGCCGGGTCGTGCGCCGTCGCGCGGAACACGTTCGCCACGTCGCGCATCGTGACCTCGCCGCGAGCGCGGAGTTCGGCGAGGCGCTGCGGCAGCGGATTCGGCGGCCGTGTGCCCGGGGCGATCGTCGGCGAGTACATCACGTGGAGGCCCAGTTCGCCGGCGGCGGCGTCGAGGCGGGTGGTCTCCTCCGGGCGCAGCGGCGAGCGCGCGGCGAGCACGATGCAGGCGTTGCCGTCGTTTCGCGCGATGTACACACGATCCCCGATGTCGGCGACGCCGAGGCGTGCGTACGCTTCGCGCAGCATCGACACGAGCCGCAGGCACTCGACGCCGCCGTGGCGGTACACGTGGAACAGGCCGTTCGGAGTGAGTCGTTCGAGGAAGGCAGTGAAGGCCTCGACGGTGAAGAGGTTCGCTTCGGACAGGGCGAACGCGGCGGAGCCGTTGGCGACGTTCGTCTGGATGAAGGTGATCGTGATGCTGTCGAAGCGTTCGTCGGTCCCGGTCGCGTAGCTGCGGCCCTCGCCGACGAGCAGCCTCACGGCGGGGTCCGCGACGAGATCGGAAACACCGAAGCCGGGGAACCCGTGCAGCGACGCGTCGACGATGCCGTGGTTGATCTCGACTCCGGTGATCGCCTTCGCGCCCATCGCCTTCGCGAGCACGATGCCCTTGCCGCCGCCCGCGCCGATCTCGAGGCAGCGCTCGTGGCGGTCGAGCACGAACGGCATGCGTTCGAAGTTCGTCACCGCGACGATCGCGTCGCGGTGCTCCTTCGCCTGTGCCGGCAGCGCGGTCTGGCAGCTCGAGTCGATGCGCACGTAGATCGAGCCGTTGTCGATCGTCTCGAAGAAGCCGAGGCGCGACAGTGCGTTCCATCTGTGCGCGATCTCGCGGTCCTCGCGGACGAAGGTGCCGGCGCCGCTCATCACCGTGCGGTGGGACTTGACCTCGACGATCGGCGACGACGGGACGACGGCGGTCAGCGCGAACCCGGCCGCCAGCGCCGCGGCTGCCGTTCGCGCGCCGCGGCACCCATGCGCGTGCGCGAGCAGTACGGCGCCGGTCGCCGCCAGGACGCCGATCGCGAAGATGCCGACGTCGCCACCGATCCACTCCATGAGCGGCAGCACGAGCAGGCAGCCGATTCCGCCTCCGGCCAGGTCGGCGCCGTAGAGGCGGCCCACACGTTCGCTGTTGCGGCGCAGAACGAGCGAGATGACGAGCCCGACGGCCAGCATCGCGGGCAGCAGGAAGAGGCTCGCCGCCACGACCCGGGTGCACTGGCGCGACAGCGATTCGCCTCCGGCCGCGAGTGCCAGCTCCTGGGCCGCCCGGTCCGCTGCGACCTCGGCCATGAACCCGCCGACGAGCAGGGCCGCGTAGGCGACGGCGAGCCACGACAGGAGGCGCGGCAGCCGTTCTGCAGCGAACAGGCGCGGCAGCACGTAGACCGCGACGCCGGCGGCGCCGAGGCCAAGGAACGTGGTGGAGATCGCGAGGAACGCGAGTCCTGCGTTGAACTGGATCGAGAAGATCCGGGTCAGGAATTGCTGCACGAGCAGCATGCTGCACGTGACGAGGGCGAGGCCGCAGTAGAGCGCGGCGGACGGGCCGCGCGGCGAGGGCAAGGAGGACGAGGAGGACAAGGCGGCGGCATCATGGCCGTGCGAGGGAGGTGGTCAACCCGCGACGGTTCAGAGCCGGATGTCCATGTCGTTCGTCCGGATGCGGAAGCCGACGTGTTCGTAGAGCAGGCGTCCGCTCTCGGTCGCGTGCAGCCGGACGCGCCGCAATCCGCGCCGCCGCGCATCGGCCACCAGCGCTTCGACGAGCGCCTTGCCAACGCCGCGTCGACGCCACGCACGATCGACGAACACGTGCGACACGTAGCCTTCGCGCGCGCACGGATTCTCGAGCGACGGGAAGCGCTCGAAATCGTGCATCGACGCCGATCCGATCGGGCGCTCGCCGGCGCATGCGAGAAGGATCGTGGCACGCGGCAGCAACTCGGCGAAGGTCGCGCGGTTCGCGGCCCGCAGGGCGTCTTCGTGCGGACCGGCTTCGAGACCGTGCACCTCGCGGAAGACCTCGATGCGCTGCTCGACGAACGCACCGACGTCGTCGGCGGATGCGCTGCGGATCTGGAACGGAGTGGCAGGGTGCATGCGCGGTCGGCGGCGAGACGACGGTAGCACTGCAGCTCCGGGGTCGTGCATGGCGGCTCGCCCGGGCGACGGTGTCCCGGCGCGATGCTCCTTGCCCGGAGCTGTTGTCGGGCGTCTTCGCGAATCTAGTTTCGTCAGCTCCCGCAAGGAGCGAGTCATGGGTACCCCCGCGACCAGGAACGAGGGTCGCGGGGGTACGTTTTCTCCTCCGCTTTCGCGGGGTGGTGGCGTCGCCGCGGTTGCGTGTCGGCGCCGCGGCTCGAACGATGGTCGCCATGCGCGAGAGCGTCGCGACCGCGGTGTGGTTCGGGGTCGTTTTCGGCGCGGGCTTCGTGCTCGGCACGTTGCGCGTGCTCTTCGTCGAACCGTGGGCGGGGGCCCGCACCGCCCAACTCGCCGAAATGCCCGTCATGGTCGGGATCGCCTTCGTGCTCGCCCGGTGGTTGCACCGGCGCGCGCCGTACTTGTCGCCGCGGGCGCGGGTGCGCGTCGGGGTGTTCGCGATGGCGTTCCTGCTGGTCCTCGAGCGCGGGATCGGCTTTGCGACGCGGGGCGACCGGCCGTTCGACCTCCTCCTCGGCGCCGACCCGTGGGTTGGCACGGGGTTCGTCCTGGCGCTCGTGGTCGTCGCCGTCCTTCCGTGGTGGGTCGCACGTCGGGAAGAGTCCAGTCGTAGCGGACTTGCGCAATTGTCGCGAAAGTGTCCCGGGTGCAAGGGCTGAGGCGTCGCGCGGGCTTGGCACACCGTCGGGAGGGACTCGCTCGGATCTCCCCGCGGCGGTCTCTCCGACGCACCGCGGATGAACGACAGCACCAGGAACGCTGCCCGGGCCAGTCAGGCCGGGGGCCCGGCAGGCGCAGGCAAGCGTTCTCCTTCCTCACTGAGGATGCCGTTCCTCATCGCGGGCGCCTACGCCGCCGCCGCCGGGCTCTACATCCTGTGGTCGAGCGCGTTCGCCGCCGGTCGCGCCGAGGATGTCGGCGAATTGCAGCGCCTGGAGACGTGGAAGGGCCTGGCGTTCGTCGCGGTGACGACGGTGGGCGTCTACTTCGGTGTGCGGTTCGCGGCGCGGCGCGCCGTCAGCGACCAGGCCGAACGGGTCGAGCGCGAGCTGCGCCTCGTGTCGGTGCGCAACCAGGAACTCGCGGGCGTCATGGCCGCATCGGTTGCCCACGATGCGAACAACGTGCTCGTCTCCCTGCTGGCCGGAATCGATGCGCTGGCCGCGGGTGGTCGTGCGCCGGCGCTCGAGTCGACCGTCGAGCAACTGCGTTCGGGCGTCGACAAGCTGGTCGCGCTGAATCGCCGCCTGCTCGGCTTTCCCCTGGATCAGGCCTCGGAAGGCATCGAGCGCGTCGTGCGCGGTACGATCGGCGCGATCCGCGCCCACGGTTCGATCGCCGGGTGCCAGATCGTCTGCAGCATCGCCCCGATCACCGCGAAGGCGCATCCCGTGCTGCTGCACCAGATCGTCGGCAACCTCGTACTCAACGCCGGCGAGGCGACGGGCGGTTCCGGTCGGATCGAGCTGCACGTGGTGGAAGACGCGGGGACGGCAATGCTCGAAGTGCACGACGACGGTCCGGGCGTGCCGCCGGCGCGCCGGCCGACGCTGTTCGCAGGATTCGGATCCACGAAGCCGGACGGCATCGGCCTCGGTCTGTTCTCGGTGCGAACGTGTGTCGACCTGCTCGGCGGAACGATCGAAGTCGCGGATTCGCCGCTCGGTGGTGCGCTGTTCCGCGTCCGCCTGCCCCTGCATTCCGCGGTGCCGGCGCGCGCCTGATCACCGTCTCGCGACGACGAGCCGGTACCCGAGATCCAGTTCGGCCGCGCTGCGCAGGCTGCCGTGTCGTCGGTCCCAGGCGCCCGATGCGAGATCGTCGTGCAGTCGTTTCATCCGGCCGTCGAGGTCGCCTATGCGTGTGAACGACGAGATCGCGGCGCGCACCGAAGGATCCAGGTACGCCTCGGGTCGCCGCCAGTAGGCGCCGAGAAAGCCGTCTCGACAGTCCGCCGGAACCGGGACCGGCACCACGTCGATGCGGCCCCACGCCCGTTCGAACACGTCGAGCGGCGGGAAGATCGTGCGGTCGTACGCGAGCAGTTCGGGGACGTAGTCGTCGACGAGCCAGAATCCCGCAGCGGCGGGATCCCAAGTGAGTGCGATGCAGCACTTCCTGGTCGTGCGGGCGCACTCGGCGAGGCCGGTGGCCCTGTCGCCCCAGTGGTGCACCGTGAGGATCGCCGTCGCGGCGTCGAACGTGCGGTCGCGGAACGGCAGTTCCTCGGCGCGCGCCTGGACGATCGGGTGCACCGACGAGCGACGCTGTCCGACCATCGTTCGCGAGGGCTCCACCGCGACCACGGGCAGGTCGTCGGGCTCGTAGGAGCCGGTGCCCGCACCGACGTTCACGACGTCGCGAACGTCACCGAGCGCTGCCCGCAGGGCCGCGGCGATCCGGGGTTCGGGCCGGCGGTGCTGCACGTAGCCGCGACCGATCGCATCGTAGAGTTCGGCCATTCTCCAGGAGTCTGCGCGACTGCGTTCGGGAACGCCACGCGGGTCCCGAGCTTCGGCGGCGAATCGCGGTCACGGGGCGCGGAGCGCGTCTTCGGCCGCGGCTTCGATCTTCGCTGCGTCGAACCACGGCGTGCGAACGCTGACGATCCCGTCGCCGGCGACGCACAGGCCGACGTGCGGTGCCTCGCCGAGTGCGCGCCATGCCGCGTCGTCCATCGTGTCGACGAGCACCGGTGTCCCTCCGGCCCACTCCGTCGCGAAACGCCGCGCGAGGGCGCGCCGATCGGCGAACGTGCCCGGCTGCCGCACGAGGACTCCGTCGGTCGCGTTCGCCGGCGGAACCCACTCGTCGCCGGTGTACGGACACGGATCGCCGCTCGGGTGGGCTTCGATGGTGTAGACGAGCGCGAAGGCGACCCGATCGCCGAAGCGCTGCCGCATCGCCGCGATGGCCGCCTGCTGTTGGCGCGCGATGTTGCACGTGAGCGAACAGGTCGCGATCACCAGCGGTCGCCCGGCCGACAGCGCAGTGACGTCGACGGGCTCGCCGTCGAGGTTCGTCAGCGAGAGCGCCGGCAGCCGGTCGCCGGGTTGGGCGCCGCGGGACGCGAACCAATCCGCGGCCTCCTGTCGCGATGGGCGGCGGCCGGCGAACGGCGGGGTCGGGGCGCTCGAGCAGGCCGCGAACGCGAGCAGAACGCCCGTGAGTGCGGCGCTCCGGGAGTTCGTCGAACGGGAATGGCGGATCGGGTGCACGTTCGGGACCATACGCCGCGTGCGGTCGGACGACGAAGAGTTCGCGTGCGGACGTCGATGGTGCGTCGCTGTCGCCGTCGCACTCCTGGTGTTCGTGTTCACGCGCGTGCGCGGATCGATCCCGCTCTGGGTCGAACTGCACCGCTCCGCCGCTTCGGCAGGAGTGCCTGCGGCCGTGCGCAACCTCGACTCGTCGCTGCTCCTCGTGTTCGCGTCGTTCGCCGCGGCGCGGCTCGCGGCCGGGCGCGCTCGAACGCTCGCGGCGCTCGGGATCGGTGCGTCGATCGGGACGGGCGCCGTCTTCGGCGTCGTCGCGGCAGTGCCGATGCTCGCGCAGGGCATCGCGGTCGCTACCGGCTTCTCGACCGAGTTGCGGACGTGGATCGGCGTGGTCGTGGCGCCGTTCGTCGAGGAGCTGTTCTTCCGAGGGGTGCTCGTCGGCCTGCCCGTTCGCTGCGGCGGGCTGCGCTTCTGGCCCGTGGCTCTCGTGGCCGCGCTGCTGTTCGGCGCGATGCACGTGCCGTGGGACGACAGCCTGCAGCCAGGTCATCTGGGCGTGTTCGCCGCGACGTTCGCCGGCGGAACGTGGTACGCGTGGATCGTGCGGTCGTGGGGGTGGAACCTGTGGACGACCATCGTGCTGCACGCCGCGATGAACGCCGCGTGGACGGTGACCGGTGCGGCGGACGACGCTGCCGGCGGCGTCTGGGCGAACGCCGGTCGCGCGGGCACGATCGCCGTGGGCACGGTGTGGACCATGCGGCGCGCGCGGTCGGTCAGCGCGTGAGTTCGGCGGTCGTCGCCCGGATCTGCGCCGTGTGGCGCGCTTCGTGGTAGCCGACGAACGCGTGCCACTGCGCGAACGTGAGTTCGCCGAAGAACGGGTGCGGCGCGCGGATCGTGTCGGTTGCGCGACCGTCGACCGCGAGCAGCGCTGCGCGCAGGTCCGCGCGCGACTGCTGCAGCGACGCCCACGATGCGTCGAGGGACGCACCCGTCGGCCGCACCGCAGGGCCGGCCTGGTAGCGGCGTTCCCGATCGAGCAGCGCCTTCTCGTCGATCGTCGGCAGGACGGGCGACGAGTCGTGTTCGGGCGGTAGTGGGCCGTTCGCCTCCGCGCTGCGCAGGCCGCGACGCAGGAGCGCCACGATCTGCCGCTCCACGATCGCGAGGTGCTCGACGACTTCGGCGACGGACCACCGTCCTTCGCCCGGCCGCTTCGCGCGCAGTCCTTCTGGCGCCCCGTCGATCGCGCGGCGCAGGTCTTCGCGCCGCGAATCGAGATGACGCAGCAGTTCTTCGGTCCTCGGATGCATGGGACGGGCGCCGTTCACTTGCGGCGGAGCAACGCGGCGAAGACGGCGAGGGTGGTCGCGACGAACGCGATGTTCACGATGCGAGCGAACGGCGGAGCGCCTTCGGGCCAGATCTGGCCGAGCAGTACGACGGCGCCGACGACGAGCAGGACGACGAGGAGGGAGCGGGGCGGCATGGGGCTCTGTTCGAGGAAGATGTAGCGCGTACCGTCGGTGGTTGGGAGCCTGCGGAGCATCAGCGGGGGCCGTCCCGCAGGTCGCGCGCGGTCGCGAACTGCCACATCGCCTCGTAGAAGTTGCGGGCGCCCGTCGAAGTCGGCTCGTCGCCGAGCACGAACGGCGGGTCGCCGGCGCGTGTCGCGACGCCGAAGAAGGGTCGCAGCCAGAACGCGAACTGCCCGCCGACCGCGAGTGCCACGCCGATCCACGCGGCCGTGACGCCCACGGCGCGGCGCTCGCCGACGGCGTGAACGTGCAGCAGGCGCCGCGACTGATGCACGACGGCGATGGCTCCGGCGGTCGCCACGAAAGCCGCGTTCGTCGCGACGAACGCCGGATACCCGGCGAGGTCGCGGTCGTCGGGTGCATCCATCGTTCGTGCGAGGAACACGACCACCGGCGCGAGGCTCGCGAGCAGACCGGCGAGCGAAGTGAAGAGGTCCGCTGCGGCGGTCGCCACGTCGGCGAACCGCAGGCGCGCGCCGCAGAATCGCGCCAGCACGAACCAGGCGGGCGCGCACAGCGCGGCCGTGCCCGAGAGGAGCAGCGGGAACTTGACGGCACTGCGCCACGCGTAGGTGAGGTTCTTGCCCGAGCCGATCGCGAACCCGTACGCCGCGGCACACGCACCGGCGATGAGCAGGGTCCTGGCCGTCAGCATGGGCGGTGCGTGGCTCACGAGAAGAGATCGAGGGCGCGGCCCATCCTCAGTGCGACGAAGGCGACGAGCACCTGCCACGGCAGCAGCAGGCCCGGCGCGCCCGAGGACCGCAGCGACGGCTCGAGCCGCACGAGGGTCTGGACTTGGACGAGGCCGGCGAGGAGCGCGACGAAGAGGATCGCGATCCAAGCAGTGCGGTCGTTCACGAGGTCGCCGTTCTGCATCGTGGCGGCGAGGAACCAGAGGATCGGTGTGAAGCCGAGCGCGAACAGGCCGGCGACGGCGGCGATCGCCAGCGACAGTGCGACGGTGCGGAGCGGTGCCAGTCGGCTGCCGAGGTAGGCGGCGAACACGTGGAGCGTGGGCGCACAGAGAAGGCTCGTGCCGGCGAACAGGACTCCGGCCTTCCACCAGTGCGCCGGGCCGCGGATGCAGCCGATCGGCAGCGATGCCAACACGGTGCAACCGAAGAGCAGCGCGATCACGACGGCTGGTGCGGAGCCCGTGGCGATGGTTCCGGCGAGGCGTCGGCGGTCGGTGAGGAGGAATTCGAACACGCGGTCCGGCCGTCGCGCGACGTCGAGCAGTTCGGCGGCCGAGAGGGGCGCGGCCCCTGCTGCTCCGGCTTCGGGAGCTGGCGCCGCGGGTTGGGTGGAGTCGTCGACCATGGCCGCCCGACGTTAACTTGGCATTGCAAAGTAGAGAAGCCCCGGGCGAACGTGCCGGTTCTGACGGTTCTGCCGGGCCACCGGGTGCGCCTTGCCGTGGGCTCGCGGCGTGCGAAGATCCCCGGCGCGGTCCGCCCGGCGTCGTGGGCCCCGCACGCGACCCTCCCCTCTGCCCGTCGGCGCCCGCCGCGGTCCGCATCCCTGCCATGAAATCCCTCGCTCCGCTCGCCCTGATCACGCTGCTCGGTGCCGTTCCTGCCCAGGTGCTCACCGGCGACATCGCGATCACCGGCTTCTCGTCGACCACCTTCGGCGTCCTGAGCTTCGGATCGGTGACCCCGCAGCCGACGAGCGGCTTCCTGGGCAGCGGCCTCGGGTGGTCGCAGACAGCCCTGTGGGACCGCGCCAACCCGAACGACTTCCTCATCGGCGGCTTCGGCTTCGTCGGTCGCGCGACGGTGCTCGGATCGGGATCGGTCGCCTACTCCCTGATCACCAACAACGTCGGCATCGTGTCCCAGATGAGCTGGTTCGGCGGCGGACTCGTGATCTTCGTCGACTCGGGGCCGAGCCAGGTCCGCATCCTCGACGTGTCCGGGGGGGCGGTGCTCGACGTCACGACGGGCACCCAACCGTGGGGGGCGGACGCCAGCTCCGGCGCGCTCGATCCCGTGAGCGGGGACTACTTCGTCGGCGGTGCGGGCACCATCCATCGTGTTTCGCTGCAGTCTCTCGCGGTGACCCCCGTCGCTTCCGGGCTCGGCGGCATCGTGTCGGGGATCGCGTTCGATCCCGCGACGGGCGAACTCGTCGCCACCGTGCTCACGATCAATCGTTTCGTTCGCGTGGCCGCCGACGGCAGCGTGTCCGACATCGTGCCGCAAGGGACTCTGCCCGGCCCGAACGCGCTCGACGTCCTGCCGAGCGGGGACTTCGTGGTCGGCGGCGGCACCGGGCAGGTGCATCGTGTGCCGCGCGCCGGCGGCACGCCCGTCCTGCTCGGCAACTACACGGGCCCTTTGAACGGACTCGCCGTCGCCGGGGGCGGTGGACTCGGTGTGCCCTTCGGTCCCACGTGCAACGGCGTCGGCGGGCCCGTGGCGTTGACCGCGACCGGACCCTTCCTCGTCGGTTCGACGATGGTGACCACCTCGACGAACCACGCGCCCAGCTCGTTCGGCGTACTCTTGCTGGGCCTGTCGCGGTCGTTGCACTGGTCCGGTGCCGCGCTGCCGATCCTGCTGGATCCCCTGTTCGGCACGTCGGGTTGCTGGCTGAACGTCAGCGACGACGTCCTGATCGGCGGCATTGGCGGCGGCGTCGATCCGAGCCAACTCGTGATCTCGTTGACGCTCGGGTCCGCCGTGTCGGGCCTCGAATTCTACGGCCAGCACGTGACCTTCGAAGCGGTTCCCGGCGAGCTGTCGTGGTCCAACGGGCTGCTCTTCCGCGTGCCGTGAGCCACGGGCCGTGTGTGCAGCACGAACCGGACGGCGCTCAGCCGCGCAGATCGCGGTAGTAGTAGGTCGTGCCGCACAGGCGGCCGTCCGGGAACACCGCGTAGTCCGGGATGTCGCCGACGCGGATCCATCCGAGCCGTTCGTAGAGCCGCGCTGCGTCGCCGCCGGTTACCGCGTCGAGCACGAGCACCGTCTTGCCGAGTTCGCGAGCCCTGTTCTCCGCGGCTCGTACGAGTGCGGCGCCGAGGCCGGAGCGCCGTGCGCGCCGGTGCACCTGCATCTTCACGAGATCCGCGCGGTGCGGCTGGTTGTCGGGCATCGCGACGACGAGGTGCACGGTTCCGCACACGCCCTTCGCGTCTTCGGCGACGAGGAGCGCTCGTTCGCCCGCCGCGACGTCGGCGGCGACGCGCTGCCAGAACGACCGCGCCCGTTCGCGGGTCAGCGGGAGCACGAAGCCGATGGACGCGCCGCCCTCGACGCAGTCCACGAGCACGTCCACGAGACCTTCGAGGGTGCGCGCGTCGACGTTCTCGACGCGGCGGATGCCGATCCCCTTCGGTGCGGCGAAGTCGGCGGCGGGGTCGTTCATCGACGGAGTAGAGGATGCGGCAGCCTCGCCGTCCAGGCGAGGCCATGCGTCGCGGAGGGGCGAACGTGAACCGCGCCGGCATCGAGATCGGTCTCGTCGTCGCGGCGATCGTGCTGCACTTCGTGCTGACGCGAGGTGTCGGCATCCGCGGACTCGACATCGTCCCGATCACCCTCGGCGTGCTCGTCTACGCGCTCGTCGTCGGTCGCGATCCGGCGGCGCGGGCCGGTTGGGGCACACGCCGTGAAGGATTCGTCGCGTGCCTGCTCGACTCCGTGCCGCTGTTCGCCGCCGGGGTCGGAACGTGCGCTGTGATCGGCGCCGTTCGCGGCTTTCTCGTCGTCGATGCATCGCTGCTGCTCACGGTCGTGCTGTATCCCGCGTGGGGGATCGCGCAGCAGTTCCTCGTGCTCGGATTGTTCGCGCACGGTCTCGATCGGATCGGTCTGTCGCGCGCAATCGTGCTCGCCGTCGCGGGCGTCGGATTCGCGGCGGTGCACGTGCCGAACTGGTCGCTCGTTGCAGCGACCGCGGTTCTCGGCCCGTGGTGCGCCGTGCTGTTCTTCCGGCACCGCAACCTCTGGCCGCTCGGCATCGCCCACGGCGTACTCGGCGCGCTCTTCTACCGCTGGGTGCTCGGCGTCGACGTGTGCGCCGTGCTGTTCACGCCGCGCTGATCGGCGACCGCGGCGGCATCGCGGATCACACGAAGGTAGGCGCGCCACGGACCGACGGCGGTGCGGAGAGGGTTCGCCATCGTGCGTGCGATCTGCGTCACGTGGTCGAGGTCGTGGGCGACCCAGGTTGCGAGGTGCTGGCCGAGCGTCACTGCGCCGAACTCGGGGTGGCGTCCGCGCCGCTCGAGGTCGGCGGCGGACAGGCGCAGCCCCGCCAGCGCATCGAGACTCGCCGCGCGGCACGCTGCGAACTCGTCGAGCAGCTGTGCGACGCTCCGCGCCGGTTGCTGCAGCTGCGAGAACCGGTCGAACGGCGGGAACGGAACGGCCTCGCCGTGTTCGAGCAAGTGGCGAACGCGCGGGATCCAGTCGTGGCGCTCGCCCTCGACGAGGTGACCCAGCACGACGAGCGGACTCCACGTTCCCGGGCCCTCGTTGCACTCCAGCAAGGCGGCCGGCATCGCGCGGAGCCACGCGTCGAGCATCGCGGGAGTGCGGCGCAGCACGGCCGGCCCGAGATGGAGGTCGAAGGTCGATGTCGACGAGGTCGTCATGGGTTCTCGCGGCACGCGATCTCGAACACGCGCTGCACCGCCGCGACGGGCTTGCCGCGCTCGATCACGCGCCGCGCCGCGCGGTCGCGCATCCAATCCTTCGCGGCCCGCGGCGGCGGCGACGGGATCGCCGGGAAGCGCGCGAGCGCGTCGCGCTGCGTCGCGCCTTGCTGCACCATCTCGATCTGCGCCATCTGCAGGTCGAACGTGAGGCCGGGGTCGATCGCGTTCGACGTGCCGTCGGGGTAGTGGATGCGTGCCCCGGCGCCGGTCGCCGACGTTTCGGGGCCGTAGACCCAGACGATCTCGCCCTTCTCGGTGAGCCAGCGGATCAGGTCGGCACAGGCCGCTCGCGAGGCGGCACCGGTCACCACTTCCATCGCGAGGATGTAGCGGCGCCACGGGTGCACGGTGATCGGTGCGGGAGTCATGCTGAACACCACGCCGAGCCCGTCGGGCCGCGCGCCGTCCTCGAACACTCCTTGCAACCACAGGCAGCGGAACCGGCGGCAGCTCTCGGGCCGGGTCTCGTACGCGGCGCATCCCTTCTCGCACAGGAACTGGCACGGCTCGCCCGGCGGCTTGCGCAGTTCGTGGACACCCTCGGCGGTGCAGCACGCCTGGCAGGTACCGCACTCACGACTCGACGGGGACGTGGTCACCGCTCGGATGGTAGCCGGAGCGTTCGGTCCGCGCCGGGGGTCACGAGCGGACGGAGTGGGCGCCGATCACGTTCCGGAAGCGCTGGTGGCTCTCGTCGGGAATGTGCGGGGAGAAGCGGATTCGTGCGCCCGGGAAGCCCGGTGCGACGTGGAGGTGGCCGGCGTCGATCGCGAAGTCCGCCGCGACGTCGGAGCAGGCCTCCAGCAGTCCCGGCGGTGCTCTGCCGCGGCTCGACGTCGCGACGCGGTCGCGGATGCGGATCGCGAGCAGCGGCGGGTTGGCCAGGCGGTGCAGCCAGTACGCGAGGTGGCGCAGCATGCGGGTGCGGTCACCGCCGGCGGGCGCGGGGGTTGTTCGTGTTCGCCGCCACCGCGGCGCGAACGAGCGAACGAAGCGCGGCGGCGTCGACACGATCGCCGCGGCGGATGTCGATCGCGCGGCGCGTGCCGCCGCCGAGGCTCGCGTTGAAGAGGCGCTTCGGGTCGGGGAGCGATGCGCCCTTCGGGAACGTCAGCTTCACGACGTCCTCGTAGGTCTCGCCGGTGCAGAGGGTGCCGTCGTGTTCCCACACGGGGGTGCCCCGCCACTTCCAGGTCTCCTGCACGGCCGGGTCGGCAGCGTGGATCACGGCTCGAACGCGCGCGAGCATCTCGCCGCGCCAGTCGCCGAGTCGGCGATGCGAGCATTGTCCACCTTCCCGAATTGATCGCGTCCGGATGGTGATAAACACCTGGTGAAACCCGTCAGCCTTCCACCCCCTGGCCCTGCCAGGGAAGGAGCGACCGATGCCGGCGCTTGCCGCAGGAACGTTCCAGGACGATGCGCGCCGCCGGGATGTTGCCCTCCAGCGCGGCGCGGGTGAGTCGTAAGCGTCCGACGGGATTGAGCCCCGCGGCCTTGGCTCGCCGCTCGCACTTCACCAGCAGCAACCTGATCGCCGCTCTTCCTCGGTAAGCGCCTCGGTAGACCCATCTGGTCGCCGGTGCCGCCGCTGCCACGATCCGCGTGATGAAGAGCATGGCGGCGGCGAGGTGGCGGACGTTGATCGGGGCGCAGGAGAAGAGCGGGCAGAGCGTGCGCGAGTTCGCCACGGAGCGAGGCATCAACGCGGCGACGCTCTACTGGTGGCGTAGCCGGCTGCGACAGCGAGATGCGGCGCTGGTGCCCGTCACGGTGATCGATCGCGCGAATCGCACGGAGACCCCAGACACGGCGAGCGGGGCGTTCGAGCTGGAGCTGGGCGAGGTGCTCTTGCGCATCCCAGCAGGCTTCGCGGAGTCCGACCTGCGACGGGTGCTGCAGGCTCTGCGATGCTGAGCTTGCCGACATCGGTGCGCGTCTACTTGGCGCGCGGCGCCACCGACATGCGCAAGTCGATCGACGGTCTTGCGGCGGTCACCAAGGAGGTTCTCGGCAGCGATCCGTTGAGCGGCCATCTGTTCGTGTTCTGCAACGGGCGTCGCGACCGGATCAAGATTCTGTACTGGGAGCGCTCCGGCTTCTGGCTGCTGCACAAGCGGCTCGAGCGCGGCACGTTCGCCTGGCCAGTGCCGGCGGAGAGTGTGACAGCGCAGGTCGAGCTGTCGTCGAGCGACCTCGCAGCGCTTCTCGGCGGACTCGATCTCGGCACCGCACGCCGCCGTCGTTGGTATTCGCGAACTTCGTGAAAGAGAAAACCCGCCGCTGCATCGCGCATACGTTGAGGTGCGCGGTGACAGCGAGCGAACAAGTCGAAGAGCGTTTGGCGAAGGCGCTGACTGACATCGCCGAACTGCGGACGCAGTTCGCCGAACGCGATTAGCAGGGTCCGGCGCATCTGGCGCCGGGGTTCGGGTCCACCAGGGGGCTGGCGGGCCACGCATGGTACTCAACGGGCAGGAGCCGCCGAGGCAGGTCGCCCCTGGTTCCGCACAGCTTTTTTCCGCATTGCCGCGCCGCTTTTCGCCCGACCGACCTCGGCGCTCTCGCGGACGCCTCGCGCGACTGCGCCAAGGCGCCCTCGCACCGGCGATCCGCGGCTTGCCTCGGCGATGGGACCGGGACCGGGGGGTGCGCGCCGATCGTGCGGGAGGATTCCGGGAATCGTGGCGGTCGTCGGCGCCCGGTTGCGTCCTGTTGCGGACCATGAAGACCTTCGCGACTTTCGCCCTGTTCCTCGCTGCCGCGTGCTCCGCCGGCCCGGATCCCACGCCGCGTGCCGCCGCCCTCGGTGGTGTGCGCTTCGCGATCACGACGAAGTCGGCGGCGGCGCAGGAGTTCTTCGACCAGGGTCTCGCGTGGTGCTACGGCTTCCACCACGACGAAGCGCAGCGCTGCTTCCGCGAGGCGTCGGCTGCCGATCCGCAGTGTGCGATGGCCCACTGGGGTCTCGCGTACGCGGCCGGCCCGCACATCAACAACATGGCGATGACGGCTGAGGCGGCGCAACTGGCGCACGAGTCGGCCGAGCGTGCGGCGGCGCTGGCGGCGGCTGCTTCGCCCCGCGAGCGAGCGCTCGTCGCGGCGATCGGTGCGCGCTATGCGTGGCCGGCGCCCGACGACCGCAAAGCGCTCGACGCCGCGTACGCGAACGCGATGCGCGACGTCTACCGCGACCACGGCGACGACCCGCACTTGGCGGCGCTGTTCGCGGAGGCGCTGATGGACCTGCGCCCGTGGGACCTGTGGCAGAAGGACGGAACACCGCAGCCCGAAACGCCGGAAGTACTCGCCGTGCTCGAGAAGGGACTCGCCGCGCACCCGGATCATCCGCAGCTCTGCCATCTCTACATCCACGCCGTCGAGGCGTCGCAGCGGCCCGAGCGCGCCGTTGGTGCGGCGGATCGCCTGCGAGCGTTGGCGCCCGCGGCCGGCCATCTCGTACACATGCCGGCGCACGTCTACGTGCGCGTCGGGCGCTACGAGGAGGCCGCGGAAGCGAACCGGCGCGGCATCGCGAACGATCTGCGCATCGTCGCCCGCACCGGGCGCAGCGGCTTCTACGAGATCTACCGCGCGCACAACTACCACTTCCTCGCGTACTCGGCGATGTTCGCCGGACGCGCCGACGAAGCGATCGCGGCGTCGCGCGAACTCGTCCGCGAGCTGCCGGCGGCCGTCGTGCAGGAGATGGCGTCGATGCTCGAAGGGTTCATGGGTGTCCCGTACGAAGTGTTCGTCCGTTTCGGCCGTTGGGACGAGATGCTCGCCGAGCCGGAGCCGCCCGCTTGGCAGAAGAGCGCCCGTGCGTTGTGGCACTGCGGGCGGGGCGTCGCGTACGCCGCGAAGAACGACGTCGCGGCCGCGAAGCGTGAACGCGACCTGTACCGCGCGGCGGTCGCGGAAGTGCCGGAAGACTGGACGTACGGCAACAACCCGACTCGCGCCGTGCTCGCGGTGGGCGACGCGTTCCTCGACGGCGAGGTCGAGTTCCGTGCGGGCCGTCACGAGGCGGCCTTCGTGTCGCTGCGCAAGGCGGTGCAGCTCAACGACGACCTGCTGTACGACGAGCCGTGGGGGTGGATGATGCCGCCGCGCCACGCGCTCGGCGCGCTGCTCCTCGAAGCGGGTCGCCACGACGATGCCGAGGCCGTGTACCGCGAGGACCTGCAACACAACCCGGAGAACGGCTGGTCGCTGCACGGTCTCGCCGAGTGCCTGCGTGCTCGCAGCCGGACCGGCGATGCGGCCGCCGTAGAAGCGCGGCTCGGCAAGGCGTGGGCGAGTGCCACGATCGAGATCACGACTTCGTGCTACTGCCGCCGTCGCGGCTGAGATCGCGGTCGGCGCGTCGGTGGCGCGGCGCGACGCGGTGGTGGCGTCGCTCCGGCCGGATGCGGATGATTGCGCGCCCCGCGGTCACCGTCTGGACCCGCGGCGTGATCCCATGACGATGTTCCTGTCGAAGGCGATCCTGCGATCGCCATTCTCGAAGCGGCTCGCCTTCGTCGAGGGATCGATCCGCTGCATCCGCCGCACCACGGGTACTTAGTCGTGGCTCAGCGTCGAACGGTCCTTGTGCTCGGTGACGAATCCGCAGCGGGCACGCGGCCTCTCGCGGAACTGACGGCGATCGAGCCCGACCTCGCCGCGGAGCAGGACGACTGCCTCATCTGGAACCCGAACGCGTCCGCGTGGCAGAACCTGCGACCGGGTGTGAACACGGATCCATCGTCCGCGGCGCCATCCGATCGATGGGGGCCGGAGGTCCGCCTTCGCGAGTCGATCCGCGCACAGGTTCCCGGCGGGCGGCTGTTCGTCGTCAAGCACGCGAAGGACTCGACGCTGGCCCACACCGGGTCGAAGCCCTCGTGGAGTCCTCACGTCGCCGGAAGCTGCTTCGCGGAACTCGTCACCACGATCACGAACGCGGCGGCCGCTGCGGCCGCGACCGGCGACTCGCTCCGGATCGAGGCGTTCTTCGTCTCGTTGTTCACCGACGACTTCCAGTTGCCGGACGCGTACCTCGCCTACGGTGCGAACTTCGAGATCCTGATCTCGGCGCTGCGCCGTGTCGTTCCGACGATCCCGCACTGCGCGCTCGGATCGCTGAACCCGTCCTTCTCGGTCATTCCGGCGATCGTCGTGGAGCCCGCCTACAAGACGCGGCTTCCCCAGGACGTCCGGTGGAAGTTGACTCTGGGTCGCGGCGCCCTGACTCGCCTGAGCCAGGACCTGTTCCAGGACGTGCGCATCCTTCGCAGTGCGTCGTTCGGCGCGGCAAAGGACAACCGGACGTTCGACTCCTCCGCGATGGTCGCGATCGGGGATGCGTTCGGACCGACGGTCTTCGAGACTCCGCCGTCGTGGAGCGGGACCACCGAGGCCGATCTGGCGATCCTCATGGGGGACTCGATCTGCGAGGGAACGGGGTTCAACGCACAACTGCCGGAGCCGCTGCGGAACGCGCTCACCGGCGTGAACATCTGGAACGACAAGGTCGGCAGCATCCAGACCCTGCAGGCGGGCGTGAACAACCAGACCACGCTGGACTCCGCCGGCGGTCTCCACGGCATCGAGATCCGGCTCGGTGACCTGCTGCGATCCTCGTTCCCGTCCGTGTGGTTGTTGAAGACCGCGGCTCCCGGCAGCACGTCGGAACTCTGGCACCCCAACACCGATCGCTTCTTCTGGCACGCCATGGTCGTCCCGTGGCTGAGGAACATGCTCGACCAGATGCGCTCGGCGGGGAAGAAGCCGCGCCTGCGACTCGTGAGCGTCTGCCTCGGCACGAACGACGTGCTGAACGGCAAGGTCGACTTCGCGGAGCTGAGGTCCTGCCTGCGGCAGATCCCGGAGCGCCTGCGCATCCTGCTCGCCGAGCAGGGCCTTTCGTCGGAGGAGTGCCGATTCGTGTTTGCCCTGCCCGCCGCGACCATTTCGCCCGCGACGCCCCGCGTGTTGGCCGCGCGCCAGGCGATCACCGACGTGATCGCGACGCTAGCGAACGCCACGTCGGTGGATCTGAACGGCGTCCCGACTCTCGAGAACATCCACCCCGACACCGAAGGGACGGCGGCGTACGCCCGCCTCGTCTTCAAGGCGCTCGCCGATCACTCCGGCGTGGTGCCGCCGGGTCGGTCGCCCCGAGTCCAGCCGTGATGCGGAGCGTCGCGTCGCGACCTTCACGGACGGCCGCCACTTCGAACGCGACCCGTCGGGCGTGCCGGTGTTGACGCAGGCGTCGGCGTAGCTGAGAACGAGTCCATGTGGCATGCGTTCTCGGTGTTGGCCGCAGTTCTGGCGCAGGATCCCGTTCCACCACCCCCTGCGGCGCGAGAGGTCCTCGCGTGCGAAGGATGGGTGCGCAGTTTCGCGGTCCATGACGACGGCAAGAGCGCGTTCGTCCTCACGCAGGGGCCGGGACAGCAGTCTGCGCTGCTCGCCGTCGACCTGAAGGCCGGCAAGACGGCATGGACGACGGTGCCGCAGGGTGAGCCGGAATGCATGGGGGCCGGGAAGAAGGTTGTCGTGGTCGCGGAGCGGTACCAGGTCGGTCTGCTGTGGCAGTGCTACGACGTCGTGAAGGGCGACAAGGTACGAATGCCGCAAGGGGCGGCCCTTTCAGGCAAGGCCACCATCGTGGTCGTCGATGAACGAGACCCCTATGTGTGGATGGGCACGGACGAGGGCATGGTCGGGCGCCTGCTTCGCGGCAGTCCGAGGGACTACACGACCATTGGGCTCGGCAACGGCGGGGTGCGCTCCCTCACGCTGGCGCCGAAGAGCAACAACTGCGTCGTGGGCGGTGCGGACGGCTCACTGCGGTTCCTCGACTGGAACACCTGCAAGGTCGAAGGCAAACCGTGGCAAGGACACGCTGGCGCAGTCACGGCGGTTCTCCAGGACGAGAAGACCGGCTGCCTCGTCTCGGCGGACGAGACCGGGCGCGTTCTCGTGCGCGCCGAAACCGGAAAGGAACGAGCCGCCTTCCAGGCGCACCAGGCCGCGGTTCAGTGCATCGCCGTGCATGGAAAGCGTGGGTGGCTTGCGACCGGCGACGCCTCCGGCAACGTCCGCTTGTTCCGATTGGACAAAGGCACGGAGTTGGCGGCGATGTCGACGCCGAAGGCAGGGGCCGAGTCGTCGAGTCCATCCAAGGACGCACGCGCGGCCGGCGACCGTCGGGGCCTGGCTGGGCTGGCGTTCGTGGACGACGGGGCTCGGCTGATCGCTGCGGGCGACAAGTCGCTCGTGGCCTTCGATCTCACCCAGGTGCGTGCAAAATAGGATGCCGGTGGGTTCCGGCGGTGCCATGAACCGTGTGGCGGCGGTCGTCGTCCCGCCGCGCTGACGAATCCCATGCGAACGATCGACTGCCGTCGCCTGGTTCCAGGGCCGGCCGCCTGCATCACACTGGCGCTCGTGGTGTCGTGCGCGGCGCCGGGCGACGTCGCGGAATCGGAGCCGTCCATCGTCGTCCCGGGTTCGTCGACTAGCCTGCGCTTCGACACCGTTCGTTCCATCCTGCACGACAGCAAGGGCAACTACTGGTTCGGCAGCTGGAACCAGGGCGTCTGTCGCTTCGACGGCACGCGTCTCACCTACTTCACGACGAAGGACGGCCTCGGCAGCGACCAGGTCCGGTCGATCCACGAGGACCGCCATGGTGTCGTGTGGTTCGAAGGCGGCGTCGGTATCAGCGGCTTCGACGGAGAGAAGGTCATCGCCTCGGGCGAACGCGACTACGCGCACGAGGACGGCTGGACCCTCGGTGACGGCGATCTGTGGTTCAAGGGTGACGGGGAAAGCGGCGCCACCGCGCCGGAAGGTCGACCCGGCGTGTACCGCTACGACGGCACGACGCTGCACTACCACCTCTATCCGTTGCCCGCCGACGTTCCGCTCAACGCCTATGCGACGACCGGATTCGCGCGCGGCAGGGACGGGCGCGTCTGGTTCGCGACCTACTGCGCGGTCTTCGGCTACGACGGCCATGTCTTCACGGTGCTCGACGACGATCGCCTGCAGCGGAACGAAGCCTCGGGGCTCCTGCATGTCCGCTGTGTGTTCGAGGATCGTGCGGGCAACCTCTGGATCGGCAACAACGGCATCGGCGTGCTCCGCTACGACGGACAGAGCGTCGTCGACTTCACGCAGCAACACGGCCTCGGCAGTCCGGGTCAGCATGCCGGCCGCAGTGCGCGGTTGCCCGGCGACGTCGTCGGCGATGGCCCGTCGATGCATCGTGTGTTCTCGATCGGCGAGGATCTGGACGGCCATCTCTGGTTCGGCACGGTCGAAAGCGGTGCGTGGCGCTACGACGGCAAGGCCATGCGCAACTTCGCTGCGGCCGACGGGCTCGAGACCAAGGACGTCTTCTGCATCTACACGGATCGCCGAGGCGACCTGTGGCTCGCGGGACACGGCGTCTTCCGTTGGAGCGGTCGGGGGTTCGAACGGGTGTTCTGAGAGCAACTCCGAAGCGACGCCGCCCTGCGAATGCGAATCACGGGGCGGGGACGTTCGGGCAGCACCTCACCCTCGAGTCCTGCGCCCTCCACGAGCGGCAGTTGGCTGGGTAGCAGGCCCCGACGTGCGTCTACCTGCCAGCGATGGCGTACACGGCGTCCAAGTATGCCTGCGACCCACGAACCGAGACTGCGAAGAGTCCATACGGGCTCGAGGCGAGAAGGGTGAACACGAGCATGAAGGCGATCAGGAACGTCGCGGGGTTGCGAACGGACTCGATCATCCTTGCGTAGCCGCGATGGAGTCCAGCGAGGACCGTCGACCCGTCCAGCGGTGGCACTGGGATCAGGTTGAACAGGAACAGTGCGACGTTGCTGTAGCCGAAGGTCCACACGAAGTTCTTCATGTTCTCGCCGGTGGGAGAGGCGGGCGGCCCTTCTGCTGCGGCCATCAACCAGATGGCCAGGCCCGTGAGCGACAGGAGCGCGAGACCAAGGTTCATCAACGGCCCGGCAGCCGCGACGATGACGTAGCTGCGACGGTGCCGGAAGCGACTGGGGTCGACCGGCATCGATCCGAAGCACGTCCCGACGAAGCAGAGCATCGCCAACGAGAGCCACCCCATGTGGACGCGGGGGTCGACGGTCATGTGGCCAAGCTCGATCGGTGTCCGATCTCCCTGCCAGATCGCTGCCCAACCGTGTGCCAGTTCGTGGAGCACCACGCTCACCACCATCGTGACCACGACGTACGTGAAGAAGTGCGGGTCCTCGACGAGCTTGGTCAGGAACATTCGCGGGCATGCTACTCAGGGACTCGGGGAGGGGGCTCGAGCCCTTGGTCTCGAACGGACACGACTCCGCCGCAGCGCGTGCGCTACCCGCGTAGTCGCGCCACCTGCACGCGCCCCGGAAACACAACCGCCCTGCGACTCTGCATCGCGGGGCGGTTGCATCCGGCTCATCGCCGGAGGATGGCTCCGCACAGGGGCTGTGAGTGCGAACTCCGCGAGCCGGTATGCTGGCCCCATGACCGGCGTGAAGGATCTGTTGCAGCGAGCCCTGGAGTTGCCCCCGGAGGCGCGAGCTGCGCTGGCGGGATCGCTGCTGGAGAGCCTCGATTCTGCAACGGATGCCGACGCCGAGGCCGCGTGGTCCGAAGAGATCGGCCGCCGGATCCGTGACCTGGATCAAGGCGCGGCGAAGCCCGTGACCTGGTCGGATGCTCGAAAGCGGATCTCGGGACTTTCGTGGACGTGGTCTTTCATCCGCAAGCGGTCCACGAGGCCGCCGTGGCGCGCCTGTGGTACGCGGAACGCAGCCCCCACGCGGCGCGAGCATTCTTAGCGGCACTAGATCGTGCTGTGTCGAGTCCGCGTGAGGCGCCGTTGCGCTGGCCGCCCGGGCCAGTTGGGACGCGGCGGATCCGACTGCGCAGGCTTCCCTTTGCCCTGGTCTACCGCCTCTGCCCGGGCGCACTCTCGTCCACTCCTCGATGGCGATCTCTCCCCGCCGTGGACAGTCATCGAGACTCGCCGGAGCTTCATCGGGTGTGAGGCTTGACGGGTTGCGGAGTGTTCTGGCGATCCGCAATCCAGGGCAATGCGACGATGGCCAGTGCGATCAATGCATGGGTCCGAGCGTTCAGCTCGAGGTGCCCGAAGCAGGCGCAACGCGCCACATCGTTGCCATGAATGATGACGAGCGTGGACGAGAGCATCACACCGCCGGTGGTGCCGACCAGTGCAAGCCGAGTTCGTCGCTGTGTCAGCACGAGCGCGAGACCCAGAATCACTTCCGCCGAGCCGACGCCAACCAGAAGGGGCGTTGGCAGGACGGACTTGGCCGGCGCTGGCGCGAGAGCGAATGCGACCTTGGCGCCACCCGTGATCATTAGGATCGCTGCAGCGGAGAGTGCAGGAAGCAAGCGGAACAGGCGAGTGGTGTTGCGTTGCATGCCGCGCGCCTCAGCGGGTGGACAACATCGCGTCGACTACGGTCAGCTTGCCGGCTTCGACGACAACGCCGTTCACGGATGCCGCGTCGACGGGATCGGCGCCGCTGGTCGATAAGGTCAGACGGTAGCTTCCCGGCGCGACTCCGTGGAGCAGGTAGGGAGGAGAGGGCAAGTAGACACGATCTTCTCCACGTCCCGTCGATCCCCGCACGTCGACGACCAGGACCTCGGACCGTCGATTGCAGTCCGGGTTTCGCACACGGATCGCCACGCTGCCGAAGTCCGCTCCCGGGACGCGCCACGTCACTGGGTTCGGGCCGACTTCGACTTGGTGCCGACTCGTCCGCGGATACACCCAGCCGAACGGAGAGACGACTCGGGCTTCGTAGGTCCCGATGGGTAGTCCCGGCACGGAACAGTGGCGACCGGTGAAGAACAATGGCGTCGCGAAGGCGGCAGCCCTGTCGGATCGGGGTGTCAGCTCCAGACGCAGGCCGAAGTATCCGTCGAGCTGGCGGGTGTCGATGTCCGCAGGTTCCAGCTCGAGACGCAGCTCGCCGAGCGCCAGGGCGACTGGCCGCACCGTGGCGACCACCAGGGGCCACACCGACTTCAGTCGAGTCAAAGGCACTTCGACGGAGAGCCCCTCGAGGCCCGGTATTCGGTACGTCACTCCATGACCGTGGATCACTTCGGCGTCAATGTCCGCGGCATAGGCGACGCGAAGCACTCGCCAGTCGGCTGCGCCGTCACGGACGACTTCCTGCACAGTGGGCAAGTCGGCAGCCATCAGCTCGATGCACGGGTATGGCAGTGAAGTCCGAGTCGGATCATCCGGTCCCCAATGCTGGCAGCTTCCGGAGAGGCATGCGACAGGTCTCGACCCATCCGGGAGGTGGGCTTCAACCAGGGCTCCGTAGATTCCCTGGAGGCGAAGGCGGGGATGATCAGTCGAGCTGCACCGCACCTGCTCTGTGCTCACCCACCCAGCCGTCGCCGCCACGAGCGAGTACTCCTGGTCGGCAGTCAGGCCATCGATGCGGAAGTGACCTCGGGAGTCCGTGGTGGCGACAAGAAGACCAGCTCCCAGCCGCTGCCGCTGACCGAACTGTGCCGGAGACAGGGAAACGGCCGACCAAGCAAAGACTCGGGTGCCCTCCGGTGCGACACCTCCGTCGTAGCGGAACACGTCGCCCTCGATCGCTGCGTTCTGACCCAGCGCGATGACGAATTCGTCCGGCACGGGCAGCGGAAGGTCGATGCTGCGGGCCCCATGATTCGCTGCCTTGACATGGAGCGCCGTAGCAGCGAATCGGTCGACAGGAGCCCAAGACCACTCGCCAGCAGGATCTGTTTCGCCGACCTCCGAGGTCGTGCCGCACACCATCGTGATTTCGGCTCGAGAGACAGGCATCTGATCGAGGGTCTGGACGCGAAGACGACAGCGCGGAGCGTCGCTTGGGGCTTCTGGCAGCGGCCCGACCCATGCAGCCGCACTGCGTTCCGACCGGGGGGCGACGGGGGCCGTGGGGACCGTCTCGACCGGCTGGAGTCTGGTCGGAAGTGGCGTCATCTGCGGTTGCGGGCCCGGGCTAGGGACGGTGAGCAGGATGATCGCCACGAAGAGGATGGCACCGATGACCAGAATCCCCGCGTGGACCTTCCTCGTCATTGCAGACATCCCATCACGTTGTCAGAACCGGCCACGGGTTTGCGCATACCGGCTGATTCGGCGCCAACTTGCATACGAGACCGTCTTCGCTTGCGCAATCAGGGTCGTTGTTCGTGCACGGCCCGCGAACGCCGAGTTGCGTCTGACTCCGTGCCACTAGGTGGCAGCAAGACGCTTCGGTCGGTGGGCCAGAGTCGCCGGCGCAGCCGCAGTACTTGTAGGTGCCGATGGCATCCGTGCCCGTGCCGACTCTGCAGGTGCCGGTGGGCGTGCATGTACCGTTGCATGAGATCCACGCCGAGTTGCCGGAGAGACCCGTGGCCGCGCAGGGGACGAAGGTGGCTGCCGGCGCCCCGACGAAAGACGGCAAGACAGCGAGTGGCGCGAAGCAACTGAACAGAGATAGGGCGACATTGAGTCTGGTGAACGCCCAGGCGGCCAGACTCTGGATCGTCTTGCCGCTCAGGATTGCCTGTTCCCATTGACGCACCGTGTCGTCCACGGCGTCCGAGACGATCTGGTGGTTCCTGGTGAGGTGCATCGCCCCACGTTTGGCGGCGGCCTCAACAAGATGTAGCGCGCTTGACAGGTTCTCCATTTCGGGCCCCCGTGGCGTTGCAAGGAGACAGTATCTCCGTGGCCATGGGTTCGCAACGCGCAGGGGTCGCACAGAGGCCCGGCATGGCCCACACCGTTCGTGGGATGTCGGCGTTTACCGGCGACGCGGGTTGGCAGAACGCGGCGGGGTGGATCAGGCGTCCGCACTGCGGCCGAGTAGTTGCTGCAGAAGGCGCGGTAGCCGCTGCCGCCAGCTGTCTTCGTTGTGGCTTCCAGACACTTCGTCGGCGAGCACGCGGCCTTCGCCGCGCGCTGTCAACACTTCGAAGAGACAGTGGCAGTGCGCGTGGATCGGAGCGCGTTCGCCGTCGCCGATGTCGGCGCCGATCTGCGCGCGCAGGGGTCCAGCGGTTTGCGCGGCGCGGCTCAGGAAGCCGTCGTCAACCCACGCCGACGGCGACAACGCGATCGCGCCGTCGAAGACATCGGGTCTCGTGATCGCGCCGAACCGCGCGGACACGCCGCCGATCGAGGAGCCGAGCAGCACACGGTCGGCGGCGGCGCGCGACACCGTGATGGCGCGAAGCCTGGCTTCCACGGCGGGCAGCACTTCGTGTTCGAGCAGATCGAGGTGGGCCTCGCCGGCCGGTTCACTGAAGAGGCGCCCCGCGGACCGAAATCCGCCTCGACTAAGTAAGGACAGCTCCCCAGCGGGGGTACATGCAGCCGGAGGACTGTCCGACCTTGAATGCCGAGGCCGCGTTCGCAGGGGCTGCCGCCATCCTTCTCGGCGACGCACCGCCGCTGGGAATCCGAGAACGGAGGCGGCGACTGGCCGAGGCCCTTCAGGTCGTCTGGCCGCACCTGGAGGAGACCGCCAGGCGCTTCGGTGAGACCGTCGAGTTGAGAGCCCTGCGAACTGCGGTTCGCGACGCGAGCAAGCTCCACATCGTCGTCGGTGGCATCCCGCCACAGCGCGTCTCGCGACTCAGCGCGCACTTGGCCCTCGTGGCCCGTCGGCTACGAAGCACGTGCGACGGGACACGGCCCGAGGCCGAGCGTAGTGAATCGGACGGTCCCCATCCGATCGATGGCGGTCCAAGCGGGTGACCCGAGTCGTCACCGGAGCACGAGTGGTTGTCGAAGGCCCATCGCTCAGGTACGAACGGGGGACGCGGACCTCCGGATACTCTCTGGGGGTCTGCTCGGGCTCCGGCGATGCGTGGTGGTTGCATTCGTCGTCGGGGCCTCTTCCCACCGCCCGGAACCGAAGCGCGTCGGTGACATCCTCAGGTCGACGTCGCGACGCGTTCGAAGCCGTGCCAGATAAGCGACGGTCGCGCGTGTGTCTCGCGCGACCGTCTGCAACCAAACAGATGATTCCCTGCGGCGAACAGTCGTGCCCACGCCTCACTCGCGTCAAACGCAGGCAAGGCAGCGAACCGCCGTTGTCATGGAAGCTACTACCCGCACAAGCCGCCTCGACGAGCCAACGAGGTGAACGAGCGTCGAGGGCGCGCAGAGCTTCGCCCGCGAGGCCATCTGCGGGGACACTCATTCCTGGGTTGACGGCAATTCCGGACCAGCAGTAGGGTCACGAATCGCACACGGGACGCGGCCGACAAGCTCAAGCAGCCGTGGCCCAACCCCACACCGTGCCGGGGTTGTCCGCATGGAACGTCAAAGCCGACTTCTCCTTCTTCCCGATTAGTCCACGAGGGCTTCCCCCGGCACGTCATTACGCGGCTTGAGCTCAAGCCCGAAAGGAGACCGCGCAGGCGGTTCCGCCGCTGGCAGGGCCTGCAACGGCTCACTGGGCGTGCCTCGGTGAAGTCCCTGACGAATGGTCTGGAGACGACATCCGATGAGAGGTGTGTCCGCAGGCCCAAGGGAACGATCTGGAGGTCGTCATGCTCGGCACATCAGACCATGCAGTCACGGTCACCTACGTGCGCGCGATGGAGCGCCTCGTCCGTGTCGTCCAGGATCTGGCGCAGGTGCGATCACTCAGCGGCATCGTCGACGTAGTGCGTCATGCCGCACGGGACCTCACCGGCGCCGACGGAGCCACGTTCGTGCTCCGCGACGGAAACCAGTGCTACTACGCCGAGGAGAACGCGATCAGCCCACTCTGGAAGGGCAAGCGCTTCCCGATGTCCGCCTGCATCAGCGGTTGGGTGATGCTCAACTCGACGCCGGCGATCATCGAAGACATCTACTCGGACCCTCGCATTCCGGCGGACGCCTACCGGCCCACGTTCGTCAAGAGCCTCGTGATGATGCCCGTTGGGCGAAGCGAGCCGGTTGCCGCAATCGGCAACTACTGGGCAACACGGCGTCGCCCCGCCGAAGAGGAAGTGGCCATCCTCCAGGCCCTCGCCGACACGACATCGGTCGCGATCCAGAACGCTCACCTCTACGCCGACCTGCAGACGAACGTCACCTCACTCGCCGCGAGCAGGCAACGCATCAAGGAGCAGCACGACGCACTCGGCGTGTTCACTCGCGCGTTGGCCCACGACCTGCGTGAGCCCGTCCGCACGATCCGGGCGTTCTCGGAGATGCTGCTCACCGACCCGGACCCGTCCGTCGCCGACGGCAGCCTGCTGCGCCACATCAGCGAAGCTGGCACGCGCATGGGAATGCTGATCGACGATGTCTTCGCCTACACACGGCTGGAGGATCCGAGGCAAGTCGCGAAGGAGCGAGTGGACCTCGGCGCCGTCTTGCAAGACGCGCTCGGAAACCTGGCTCAGTTGATCCGCGAGCGGCGAGCCGTCATCACCAGCGACCGCCTGCCCTCCGTCGAGGGGAACCGCACTCAGCTCGTCGCTGTCTTCCAGAACCTGATCGCCAACGCAATCGCGCACAACTCGGCTGCCGTCCGCATCCACGTCGGCCTTCGTGATCGCGACGGCGAGACCCATATCGTCGTGCGCGACAACGGAAGTGGCATCCCGGCGGAGTACCTCCAGTCGATCTTCGAGCCGTTCAAGCGGCTGCGGCGCGATGATTCGCACTCCGGACTCGGCCTCGCGATCTGCCGCAAGGTCATCGAGACCCACGGTGGAAGACTCGGCTGCGAGTCGACACCCGGGCAGGGCGCGACGTTCTTCTTCACCTTGCCGGGGCTTTCGTCGGCAGCACCAAGGGAGACGGGCGAGAGAGTGCGCGGCGCGGATTCGCTGGACAACTCCCTCGCGAGGGTCCTGGTAGTCGACGACCGTGTCCCTGACTTGCTCTTGGCTCGCAAGGTGCTGCTCGGTCGCCGCGGCATCCAATGCGACTGCGTCGAGGCCAACGACGGCGAGGAAGGCTTGGCGACGCTGCGTTCCGCAGGTGCGCGGGGCAAGGACATCGACCTCGTTCTCCTCGACATCAACATGCCGGGTATGGACGGGTTCTCGATGCTCGAGCGCATGGCGGCCGACGAGCAGCTTCGCGAGATCCCCGTCGTCATGCACTCGGGCTCGACCTGCGATACCGACATGAACCGCGCCCGTGACCTGGGCGCCGTCGGCTACCTCCTGAAGCCCGGCCGACCGACGGACCTCCGCCCAATCCTGGCGAGCGTGCCAACCCTCACCGTCCAGGAGGATGTGAGCGGCCGACTGAGCCTCTTGCGAGCCGACCGATCGGCCTGAACCTGCAGCGAGTCAGGCGTCGGACTTCCTTGCCCAGCCCCGCGCTCGTCGCAGCGAGGCTGCGGTTCGCACGGCCCCCAGGATCGAGTCGGCATTCGTCCTCCCGGCACACCTGCGACCGATCCGCGGCACGTGCAGACTGATTCGTTTCCGAGTCGTGACGCACTGTCGCAACGATGACCAACCAAGCCTCGGCGGCTTCGTGAGTGACTGCCGTGCGCGTCGTGCAGATCGGACATGTATCGCGTGATGCGCCCGCGTTCGTAACGAGAACGAAGAACGCGTCCGCCACGACGAACGCGCAGCGCACCGGCACACGCGTTGCCTCTGCGGAGGTCGACCGGCGATCGATCGCCGTCATCACCACCTTCGGAGTTCCCACCGTGAGTTCGCTTCGCCATCTCTCCCTCGTTGCCCTCCTCGTATCGAGTCTCGCCGCCGCCCTTCGCGGGCAACTGCCGGAATGGGGCACGTTCACTCCATCGTCGACGCCGACTCTCTTCGCCGAATCGTCCATCGTGTCGGTCCGCGACGCCGACGGTTACCACCTCTGGTCGTCCTACACGCGCACGTGGTCGGATCTCTCCGTCACTTCGCCGACGTTCTACGGCTGCGACGACCACTGCGTCGTCGTGGATGGGAACACCGCATGGGGCTACGCGACGCGTCAGGCCAAGTGGGTTCCACAACCGCTCTCCGCGGCTCCCACCGCGCCCACACCGAACAGCGGCCCCGTGTGGATGACCGTGCTACTCGACGGCAACGCGGCGCACGTGTTCTCGGGACTCCTCGGCACCTGGGCCACGGTGACCTTCGGCGGACCAGTGACCGCGAAGGTCGGTCGCATGTTCGCGGTGCTCACCGACGGCACGAGGACCGTCGGCCTCAGCGCCCATTTCAACTCACCCGTCGACCTTGGCCCCACGCCGGTGACGTCGATCGACGGCGTCGGCTACTGCGGCGTCGCGCGGAGCGCGAACTACTTTCACATGTTCAGCGCCTACCGCAACACCTGGCGCGCGATCACCGCAAGCCCTACGGCAACCCTGACGAAGCCCGCCGCGCGCGCCGGCTACGTCGTCGTCCGCGAGGCGTCCAGCATGAACTTCTGGAGCGCCCTCACGAACGAACAGGTGCTGCTGTTCCACGCGCCTAGCGCGGTCCTGAATGTCCAGGAGAACGTCGCGGCGATCCAGGATGGCAACACCCTGTTCGCGTACTCCTGTGCCGCCTCGACGATCGGCGTCGTCAGTACACCGACTGCTTGGGTTCAGCTCGACGTCCGGCGGTTTCTCGTCGCCGCGAGCGACGGCCTGAACGTCTACGCCTTCGGGGTCCAGGCCGGAGCGTTCGCGCACCTGCCGGGAGCCTTCTTCGTGGCGTCGGACACGGGTGTCGCCCTCGCAACCCCAGGGGCCGGTGGCGACACATGGGCGTTCTCGAGCATGACGAACGAATGGGTCGCGGCCCCAGCGAACACCTACACCCAGTCGTTCCTCACCTTCAACGCCGCGGTTCTCGTCGACACTGCCGGCGGACTCGCCGGCTTCTCGGTCAACCGCGCAACGTGGGCCGTCGACGCGACTCCGGCTGCCGACGCGTACTTCAAGAGTCAGGCGATGTTCTGCGCGCGCGCCGGGAACCGCCTGGACGTCTTCAACGGTCGATCCGGCGAGTGGGCGACGGTAACGACGGCAGCGCCCGCGGCGGTCACGTGCTTCGACATGGCAGTGCTCGCGGATGACGGCAGCAACGTGCACACGTTCGGCGTCTACCGCGATGCGTGGTCGTCGCACCCGGTCGCGTCGGTGCAGAAGCAGCTCCGCGACGAGTGTGCGTACGTCTACGACGGCACCGATGTCCACGTCTGGAGCGGCAGCGGGCAGACGTCGGAATGGGCGAACTACCCCGAGTACTGGCGCATCCTCGCCCGCGGCGGAAAGCTCCACTACAACATCGCTGCGGAGCCCGCTTCCTTCGCCGCGACGTTCGTCGCGCTGGCGCCGATTCCCCCGACGGTGACGCCATGGGGGCTCCTGCAGATCGATCCGGGCACCATCGTGTTCCCGCTTCCGGTCGTCGTGCCGCTCGAGGGCACCGGAGAGATCGACCTCACGATCCCCGACGACACCTCGCTGCGCGGCGTCACGTTGTGGACGCAGAGCCTGATCTTGGCGCCGGCGGCGCCCGCGTACCTGACGAACGCGTTCGAGTCCACCATCCTCTGAGCCCCACGGCTCTGCTGGCGAGGCGACTCCGTGCCACTGCCGGAGACATCGCATCGCGAGGCAGCCATCCATCGAAGTGTCGCGCCCGGCCCGTCGTGACAGTTCTCAGCGAGTCGAGGGCCAAGGCATCGCACCATGCATCGCTCCTTCCGTCGTTTGCTCGTCGCCTGTCTCGTCGCTTCGTTCGCGAACGGCCTCGTCTCTTCCCAGGCGCCCGTCGACGCCTCGGCGAACACCGCCGAGGTCGTGCTCTTCACCGGTCTCGCCGATGCCGTCGTCCGGCCCGTTCTCGCTCCGTTCGAGGCAGCGTCGGGGTACAGCGTGAAGGTGATCCGGGCGTCGCGTCGCGGCGGCCAGGATGCAGCCGCCGTCGTTGAGTCCTTTCGGGGCGCGCATGCGGACGTGTGGTGGAGTCAGGAAGCGCTGCTCACGGACTCGTTGAAGCGCGCCGGGGCGTTCGAGCGCCTTTCGCCGCCGCCAGCCGGCGCGGACGGGATCGCCAGCCGATTCCACGACCCGGACGGCACATGGTTCGGCTTCGCGGCGCGCGGCCGGATCGTGATGGTCAACACCGAGCAGGTGCCGGAAGCCGCCGCGCTGCGTTCGATGTGGGA
This sequence comes from uncultured candidatus Brocadiaceae bacterium, assembly GCA_964538915.1. Lineage (GTDB taxonomy): Bacteria > Planctomycetota > UBA1135 > UBA1135 > UBA2386 > JAEUHQ01. The sequence goes on from CAZIFB010000045.1 coordinate 35,848, forward strand.
CCTGATCGATCCGAAGTGGATGGGCAAGGTTGCGGTCGCGCGGCCGACGAGCGGCACCGCGCTGTTCCACTTCCTGGTGCTCCGCCAGTCGCTCGGTGAGGCCGAAGCGGCGCGGTACTTGGACGGCCTCCTCGCCAACCAGTGCGTCGTCGTGGCGAGTGACAGCCGGCTCGCGGAGCTGATCGGGCGCGGCGAGGTCGCAGTCGGCATGACGGACACCAACGACTTTCGTGCGGTCCAGGCGAAGGGAATGCCCGTTCGCGCCATCTGGCCAGACCAGGACGGCCGAGGGGCTCTAGTGATCCCGAACACGCTAGCCGCGCTGTCCACGAGCGCGAACCCGCAGGCCGCGCGGCGACTCGTGGAGTACCTGTTGTCTGCCGACGCTGAGAGGCTGCTCGCGGAGCTGGATCGCGGGCAGATTCCGTTGCGTCCCGGTGTGGCGCGGCCGGCGAACGTCGCGGACATCCAGCAGGTGCGCGTGTTGGATGCTGACTTCGGAGCCGCGGCGGCGCTCGCGGAAAGCGTCGGCCCGGCGTTGCGCCAGCGCCTCGCACCGCACTTCGCCGGTCCCTCGGTCGAACGTCCTGAGCGCACCGTCGTGGTGGACTTCGACGCGATGCCCGTCGGCGCCGCTCCTATCGGGATGAGCGTGGCGCAGACCGGCGCTGGCGCGCTCGGCGTCTGGTCCATCACGCCGGCGGAAGCGGGCGAGGTCGGCAACGTACTCGTGCAGACCGATGCGACGCCCGAGCTCGGCAGCCGCTTCCCCCTCTGCATCGTCGATGGGGTGGCGGCCCGTGACGTCTCGGTCGACGTGCGATTCAAGACGATGACCGGCGACACAGACCGCGCGGCCGGCCTCTGCGTTCGCGTCATCGACGCGGACAACTACTACTGCTGCCGCGTGAACTCGCTCGAGGACAACTACCGCTTCTACAAGGTGGTGGACGGACGCCGCATCGAACTCGCCGGCGTGAACCGCATCCCGATCCTGGAGGACACCTGGCAGTCGATGCGCCTCGACGCGAACGGGAGTCACTTCCGCATGTGGCTGAACGGGACGATCGTGTTCGAGGCCGACGACGACACCTTCCCCGGCCCGGGCAAGGTGGGGCTCTGGTTGAAGGGGGACAGCGTGACGGCGTTCGACGACTTCGTCGTTTCGGCTCCCGGCGAGCGGGTTGCGTCGGACTTCGAGTCCGAAGCGCTGGGCAGCGCACCACGAGGCTTCTCGCCGGCGAAGGCCGACGCGACGGCGGTGCCGTGGCACATCGTAGAGGCACCGAACGGTGCGGCTGGGCGTCGGGTCGTCACCCCGGTCGAAGGCAGGGGTGGGCGCGCCGGATGCGTGCTCCTCGCGGATCTGGAGGAGTCCACCGACGCGTCGATCGCCGCTCGCTTCAAGGTGGCTACCGAGGGGCCGGGCATGCACCTCGCCGGGCTCGTAGCCCGCTATCGCGGAGCCGACGACCACTACTACCTCCGCATCAACCTCGAAGAGTGCAACATCCGCCTGTATCGCGTCACGAACGGGAGGCGCGTGCTGATCGGCGAGAGACACCACACAACCCACGACGACCACGTATGGCACACAGTGCGAATGACGCTCGTCGGGCGGCGCTTCGAGGTCGCGATCGACGATGTGATGCAGTTCTCCGGAGTAGACACGGAAGCGCCGACGCAGGGGCGCATCGGCGTCTGGGCCGTGCCCGGCGGAGGGACGCTGTTTGACCAGATCACCGTGGATGCGCTCGGCGGTCGGTAGTCGACGAGATGCACCGCGTTGCGCGGCCATCTAGCGGGCGGTCGGACATTGATGCGACTTCGCAACCGAATCGCGGCGTGGGTTCGCGAGTCGCATTCCAAAGGGAATGGGCCTCTCCGTCAGCGCGCGGGCCTACCGGGGTAGAGCCTCGAAGTAGTTGACGGTGGGGATGATCGTCTTGCGCGTTGCGACCGGATGCGGCCACGGTTGTAGGAGATCCCAAGTGCTCGGGCGGATGTTGTCTTCGAACCTGATGAAGTCTGCGTCTTTGATCCTGCCACGTTCGGACTGGAACGCGGAGAGTAGGGTCGACTTGGAGGAGGCCGATGCGTCCGACGCCATGAGGTGCTCCATGTATTCACCCGATCGGAAGGCGAAGAACGATAGGCGACGGACAGCAGCGGCAGCTGCGTGATGTCCGTCAGCGTCGAGTGTCCACGCTTGCCGCTCGGTCGTCTTCCAGAAGGCGATTGCGCATTGGTACGCCCGCGGCAGGTCCAGCAGCGAAAGCGGATGGGACTCGTCGGTTCTTCGGCTCGCCGCGATCTCGCGAAGAAGTTCTCCGAATCGCTTGCGACGCTCGAACACGATCGTGGCGAAGAAGGAGATGGCGGCGCCGAGAACCAGGAACACCGCGTCGGAGAGCATCGATCCAGCCTAGCCATCCGCGGGTCGACGGCACGTTCCAGTTGCCGCTGTCGCCGCCGTGCGCTCAGCCCGCGGACGCTGCCTGCAACACGGCGATCGCCTTCCGGATCGCCACCCGCAACCGCTCCGCCTCCGCGTCGCTCTGCTGCTGAAGGCGGGCCACCACCTGCTGGATCATCCCAGCAGGGTCAGAGGCGACCGCGGTGCGTTCACGCCGGGGCGCCGCCTTCGGCGCGGGTGGGACGGCGGGCGCCTTGGTTGCCGGCACGGGCTCCTGCTTCGTCAGGATGCGTTGGGCGGCCGCGATGGACGCCGCCGTGATGCGGACGCCGTGCAGGTTGGCGCGGGCCTTCGCGTCGTCGAGCGCGATGTCGGGGTTCTGCATCAGGATGTGCAGCGCGACGACGATCGGTTCGCGCAGCTTCGGGAAGCGCGCCTTCAGCTCGGCGAACGCGGCATCCCACGAGACGGTCGAGGGGCGGGAAGGAGGCTGCGGTGCGGGCTCACTCATCGAGGTTCTCCAGTCTGGCTTGGGGGAACAGGGCAAGGAAGGTCCGGCGCTGGTCCGTCCAGAGCGGATGCCTTCCGACTTCGCGCAGGTGCCGATCGCGTGGCTCGCAGTGCCCGAGCAATACGGCTGCTTGGATGTCCGGCGCCAGCAACGCGAGGTCGGCGACCTGCGTGATGCGGGCGCGGGAGAGCCCCAGGCGCTCGGCGGCGTCGGCGTAGTCCTCGATCTCGCCGGCGGTGATCAGCGCCTCGATGTGGTGGGCCAGGGCGATGCGCCGGGAGATCGGTGTCGGCCCCGCGAGCTTCGGTGCGGGAGCGGGAACCGGCTTTCTCCGTCGAGCCGTGCGGAACGACACCTTCATCGTCACGGTGGTCATGCCGGCCTCTTGGTGCAGCCGTCGCGCGCGAGCGCGCGGATGCCGTTGTCTCGGAACTCGATCGTCACCTCGCCCGCTGCGGCGTCGTAGCGCACTTCAGCGATGAGGAGGCGCAGCACTCGCACCCGTTCGCGTGGCACCAGTTCGCCCCACACGGCATCGAACTCGGCGAGCGCCTTTCGAACCTCGGCGTCCTCGATGGGAGCCGAGGCGATCGCCCGGAGTTGCTCTGCGACTTCGTCGTGCCGCTGCTGTAGGCGCTCGATCTGCTCGTCTACCTCGGCCAGCCTGACCGCGATGGCGTTGGCGCCGACGCTGCTGTGCTGCAGGGCGTCGAGCAGGTTGCTGCGCTGTGTCGTCAGGTCCCCGCGCTCTTGCGCGAGTCGGCGCGCCTCGGCGATCAGTTCGGGCTGGCGCGCGACCCGAGCCTGTTGCGCGGCTTGGAACGCGGCGGTGAGTACCGTGGGGTCGGTGCCGATCGCCCGGATGCGGGCGACGACCGCGGCTTCGAGTTCGGCCGCGGGTGCGCGGCTGCCGGGGCATGCGGCGGCACCGTTCTTCACGACCGTTGCGCAGTTGTAGTACCGATACACCTTCGTTCCGCGGACGTTCGTGTTGTGGTTCAAGGCTGCGCCGCAGCGCCCGCAGCGCGAGATGCCAACGAGCAACGCGCCGTGGCGGCCGATGGCGGCGCGTGGTGCCCGGCGGTTGGTCCGCAGCGCCAGCGCCACGTGTCTGAATTCCGCCTCGGTGACGATGGCCTCGTGCTTGCCGGCGACTAGGTCCTTGCCCGCCCGGATGCGACCGGTGTAGATCGGGTTCACGAGCAAGTTGCGCAGCGTCTCCTTGTCGAATGCGCGCCCTCGAACAGGCTGGCCCGACTTGTTCGTCCACGACTTGTTGCGGATCCCGCGTCGTTCCAGTTCAGCGACGGTGGCGACGAGTCCGCCAAGTTCGAGGTAGAGGGCGATGATCGCGCGCACCGTCTCCGCCTCGGCGCGGTTCACGACAAGAGCGCCGTTGACGACGTCGTATCCCAAGACCGGGCGGCCACCGGTCCACATGCCTTTGCGCCGTGTCGCCAGGATCTTGTCTCGCGTGCGCTCCGCGATCGTCTCCCTTTCGAACTGGCTGAAGCTCGCGAGGATGTTCAGGGTCAAGCGACCCATCGACGAGCGGGTGTCGAAGGACTGCGTCGTCGACACGAACCCGACGCCGTGCCGCTCCAGCAACGCCATGAACGCGGTGAAGTCGGTGAGCGAGCGGCTCACACGATCGATCTTGTACGACGCGAGCACGTCGATCCTGCCCGCCTCAATGTCGGCCATCAGGCGCTGGAACGCAGGGCGGTCCGTGTCGCCGCCGGAGAAGCCGTGGTCGTCGTAGCGCTCGGGGAGGGCAATCCAGCCTTCACCGCGTTGACTCGCGACGTACGCCTCGACGGCTTCGCGCTGCGCTTGGATGCTGCCGAACTCCAGTTCGCTTGCGACCGACTGTCGGCAGTAGATCGCGACTCGAGTCTGCGGCAGGGACGATGTGGGGGGCTTCGTTGTGAGCTTCACGGCTTCGCCTTCCGCCCGGTCAGTTTGAAGAACAGTCTCCCGTTCCACTTCGAACCCGTGACCGCGAACGCGATCGCCGACAACGAGCCGTAGCGGGTGTCGTTCCAGACGAAACCGTTGTCGGTGACGTCGACGATGATGCGTCGGCCGCGGTACTCGCGTTCGATGATGGTGCCTGGCTGCAGATCGCGTTGGGCACGTGCGCCTGGCAAGGTGATGTCGGCGGCGAGTTCGTCGATCTTGGCTCGTGCTGCGCGAGACAGGCCGCCGAACGCCGCGACCTGCAGCGCATGCGCGATGCGCTTCCGAAGCCATGGCACACTTCGGTAGCGCGGTTGGCGCCCAACGAGCCGTTCGTACTCGGCGGCGAGTTCCGCCGTCGTCATCCCGGCGAGGGCGGTGACTTGATCGGCGAGGGTCACGTCGTTGCCTCCATGGAGTTCGGTGCACATGGAGCCTCGACTCGCCCGAGCGGATCAAGCTGATCCTCGTCAAGCTCGGCAGATCGAATTGCCTTGCTCGCGCGCGCCAGGAGACGCTGGATGCCGGCGGCGAGGATGTCGCCGAGTTCGGCGAGTCGCTCGGCCGGAGCCATCGCGTGAGGGTCGATGGACTTCATTGTTCGACCTCGCGCGCAAGCGTGGCTCTGCCGAAGACGACAGCTTCGATGCGTCGCCGCGCTTCCTCGTCAACGGGCCGCACGATCGGATGCGCGCGGTCCTTGCGGTCGCGCCGTTCCGGGAAGGACAGGGCGAGTTTGCCTGCCGCGGTTCGTCGCACCGTGACTCCGTCGATGATGACGTCGCCGTAGAAGATCGACAGGAAGCCGAGGAGCCCCGACCGTTCGTCGTCCGCCGTGCCCCGGACCCAAGAACGGATGCGCAGGTCGGGAGAGGTCATTCCGCACCTCCTTGCTCCGAGTTGTTAGCGTCGCGTTCCTCGTCGTCTTCAGGAGGAGGGGGTGTTTCATCCGCTACACCGCTACACCCCTTGTCTGACGCGGACTTACGACTGTTCTCATCCGCTACAGGCCCGCCGTCTGTAGCGGTTCGGTCTGCACGTAAGTCGTTGTCGCCACGACCCTGTAGCGGTGTAGCGGCTTCGTCGGAGGGGTCATGGAGGTATCGGGACCAGGCTTCCTCGAAAGCGCTCCGGAAGTAGCCCTTCAGTACCGAGTTGTTGGCCTGCCGGAGGTTGCATGGCCGAACCTCGAAGGGTCTGAGTAGTCGTGCCAGTTGGTTCGGGGTGATCGCGTCGCCGTCGTCGAAGTCAGCCCATGGCCGCCCTTCGAGCTTCGCAAGGCCCGAGCAGAGCTGGTCGCTGGTCAGCCGCTCCCCGTGGAGCCGGTCGAACAAGTCGCGGATGTCGGAGAGCAGCAAGGTGCTCTGGCTGTCGCTTTCACGGGCCGCCATCGAGCCCGCGGCGACGTCACGTGCCCGCGCCGGCCACGGCCCACCAGCGACCTCGGCGATCGCGAGCAGTGCGTACCAGCTGTCCGCCGCTCGATCGTCGAGCGCGACCGGGATCTTCGGCACGCATCGCGACAGTGCCTCCGCGTTGTCGTTGGCCCAGCGCAGGCAACGTCGCACGACATCGATGTGGACGGTCCGCAAGGACACGCCCGCGGGGAACCGCTCGGTGCGCTCTGCACGCGTCTTCCTCCGCATCGCGACGCGGATGGATCGATCCTCGACGGTGCCGGGCGGTTTCCCGATCATCGCGACGGCCATGGGCGCGAACACGTTGAACGCCACAGGCTCGTTGCTGTCGCCGACGCACCGCAGGAC
>CAZIFB010000046.1:0-40498 GCA_964538915.1 uncultured candidatus Brocadiaceae bacterium
CCCGCGTCGCTGATGAGCAGCCAGGCGGTGGCGCACACGGTTGCTCGTCACGGCACGGCCCTCCTGCCGATGGCGTTCCCCGAGGGGTCGCCCATGCACCCTGCCTACGGAGCCGGACACGCGACCGTCGCCGGCGCCTGCGTGACGATCCTGAAGGCGCTGTTCGGCAACGTCGGCGTCGCGTTCCCGAATCCGGTGGACGTCGCCGTCGACGCCGCCGGCAACGAGCGCATCGTTCCGCATGCGGGCACGCTGACCGTGCAGGGCGAACTCGACAAGCTGGCCTCGAACATCGCCATCGGCCGGAACATCGCCGGAGTGCACTGGCGCTCGGACGGCACGGAGTCGCTGCTCCTCGGCGAAGCGGTGGCCATGGATCTGCTGCGCGCCCATGCGCGCAGCTATGCCGAGATCGGAGGCGGGTCGCCGGCGTTCGAGTTCGTCGACTTCCGGGGTTCGATGCAGACCATCAGCGCCTGACACGGAGCGACGCCGCGGGCGCGGGCGGCTGCGCCCGCGGGACGTTCGCCGCAGCGCAGCCTCGCGCACAGCCCATCGATTTCTGAGACGGGCGCAGACCGCTCGGGCATCCGTGAGCTGTGAACACCCACGACATTCCCCGTGCGTTCCGCTGCGCATCCGCTGGCAGCCGTTCGCTCTCCTTCGTGCTCGGGCTCACGCTCGTGAGCGCCGCATTCGCCCAAGGCCCATGCCCCACGCCGCCGGGGCCGCTGTGCCCACCCGCGTCGCTGCCGATGACGCCGCTGCCGGCGACTCCGGTCTACGCGGTGCCGGTGCCGAGCGACTTCCCGAACAGCACGAGCCTGTTCGAGAAGCAGTCGATCCAGACGTACCAGTACGCACCCTCCTGGAGTCCGTGGACGTTCCAGACGCTCATCTACGCGATCCCGCAGGGCGGCGGACCGACGCTGGTCTCCGGCTCGGGCATCGCGAAGAACGGCTCGACGCTTGTGGCCCAGAGTGCGCCGGCGCCGGAGGGAGAACGCGTCGCGTTCCTGCACGGCAACGGCCAGGCGTTCTGCAACGTGCAGTGTCCGGCCGGACTGTGGCGGCTCCGCTTCAAGGCCGCGCAACGGCTGCAAGGCACGACGCCCGACCAGCAGATCGTGCGGGTGTCGATCGGCGGCGCGCGGGTGTTCGAGAAACAGATCGACAGCTCTTCGTTCGTCGACTACTTCACCGAGCCCGTCCGGCTCGCTACGTCGGCGGTCCTCGAAGTGAAGTTCCGCGGTCTCGCCGGCACCGGCAGCAACATCGCGCTGATCGATCAGGTGCAGCTCGATCCGGTCCTCGCCTGGAACTCGGCTGCGACGTGGAGCAGCGGTTCGGTGCCCGGCGCGAACGACGACGTACTCGTGCCCGGTGACTCCGCGGTCGCCATGAACGGCACCTGCACGGCGAAGACGGTGCAGGTCGGCGGCATGTTGATGGCCGACACGATGAACGGGTCGCTCACGTCGCGTTGGGTGCTCGTCCACGGCACGAACAGCAAGTTCCGCGTCGGCACGGAGAGCGCGCCCTTCGAGCAGGACTTCCAGGTCACGCTCGTCGGCACCGACCAGACCGAGAACATCATGAACGGCGGCACGAAGTTCCTGATGGCGATGGACGGAGGCACCGTCGACATGCACGGCCTGGAGAAGAAGAGCTGGACGAAGCTCCTGTCGATCTCCACGACCCTCGCCCCCAACGACACGATCACCGTCGCGGACCACAGCGGCTGGCAGAAGGAGGACTACATCGTCGTCGCCTACACGGGCTGGATGGACGCGAACCCGATGTTGCCGATCACCGCGAAGAGCCGCCACTGCAGGATTCGCGACATCGACCCGGTGACGGGGGCACTCACTCTGTACGAGCAGCTGACCCCCGCGGATCACTGCACGGCGGCACCCAAGACGTACCCGGTCAACCCGCAGCAGGGACAACAGACCTGGACGCTCGACCAGCGCGCCGAGGTCGGCGTGCTGAGCCACAACGTGCGCGTCACCGCTCAGGACGTCGCCGGCGGCTTCGGCGGCCACGTCATGATGATGAACTGCCCGATGTGCAGCAAGGGCGGCTTCGGCCGGTTCGCCAACGTCGAGCTGTCGTACCTCGGGCAGAAGAAGAAGCTCGGCCGCTACCCGATGCACTGGCACATGCAGGTCGACAACGGCCTCGGCCAGTACTTCGTGAACAGCAGCGTGCACCACAGCTTCAACCGCGCGATCACGATCCACGGCACGAACTACGCGACCGTCGAGGACAACGTGTGCTTCGACCAGGTCGGCCACGCGGTGTTCTTCGAGGACGGAGTCGAGCAGCACAACGAAGTGCACCGCAACCTCGTGCTCTTCACGCAGAAGCCGGCCTGCGGCGAGCAGCTCCTGCTCACGGACGCCGAGAAGGACGAAGTGCAGAACCGGACGCCGGCGGTCTTCTGGATCACCCACCCGAACAACCACTTCACCGGCAACGTCGCCGCAGAGACGGTCGGCACGGGCTATTGGTTCGCGCTGCACACCCAACCGACCGGAACGTCGGCGAAGCCGGAGTGGGCCAGCGTGTTCGGCGGCGTGAACGCGCAGATCGCGCCGCTCGGCACGTTCAGCGACAACGTCGCCCACGGCTGCAAGAGCGCGTTCGACGTGAACGACACGCTGCGTGACGACACGACGTTCACGAGCCTCGACCCGATCCTCACGGACGACTGCGCCCTCGACGACTTCATCTGGACGAACCGCTCCTGGGACCCGCCTCAGCCCGAGACGCTCGAACGGATGACGGTGTGGGGCTGCCCGACCGGGCTCTACGCGGGCCTCGGTTCGAACAACAAGTACCACGACGCCGTGACGTTCACGGACTGCGTGCTCGCGGACAACGGCAGCGCGTTCCAGTTCGCGTGCGGCTTCACGCTGCGCGACTCGCTGATCGTGCACGACTCCGGGAACGGCATCCTCGCGAACATGAGCGGTGCGCCGTTCAGCGGCCACGCGCAGGTGATGTACGACGGTCCGAGCCAGATGTACGACTGCCACCTCGAGGGCTTCGACGGACCGACGGGCCACGGGGTCTTCTACGACAACTTCGGCGCCGCCCGCCGGCACCCGAACAACCTGGTCGCCGGACTGACGTACGGCGGCGGTCCGACCGCGCTGCCGCGGATCGAGTTCGCGCAGTACCCGAACGTGAACCCGGCGTTCAACAACCCGGGGGTCTGGGGCCTCGTCATCTTCGACCTCGACGGCTGCCTCACCGCGGGCCAGTACCCGAACCACTCGTTGATCACCGAGCACCCGATGGTGCACATGGTCGGCGGCACACCGGCAGACCTGCAGTTGGCGAACGGGTCCAGAGCCTGGATCACGCCGCGCCAGTTCGGACACCTGCAGGTGCACCACTACAACCAGGGCAGCCCGACGTCCGCCGAGTTCCTCACGGTGGCGAAGCTGCCGTCGACGCGCTTCGAGCGGAAGGCGTACGCGGGCTTCCCGGCCGAAGTGGACGACACGTCGGTCGAAGGCGTCGGCCCGCAGATCCGTCAGATGCCGGTGGTCGTGCGTCCCGCCGGCGCCCCGGGGCCGAGCTTCACGTATTCGCTCGAGCTGCGGGATCACTCGAGCCCGACCATCAACGTCAACCGCATCGACATCGTCATCGACGACCGCGCAGCCGGCGACGAGACGCTGCTCGAGCTCCGCTACGCGCTGACGCCCGGCAACCCGAACGTGAACTGGAACCCGCGCGTGTTCCTGAACGACACGGGCACCTACATCCAGGCGGACTGGATCCTGCTGCCGCCGAACGGCACCGACCCGACGGTCACGTCGTACACGCTCGCGAACGGCGTGGTGAACCTCCGGATGGTGAACACCGGTCGGACGCATCGTGTGACGCTGCGCTGGTGACGTGGATCGCGGCGGTCGCGAACCCCGCCGCGGTGCGCACATCGCACCGGCTTGCATGCCGGTGCGCTTCGTCTACCTTCGCCGCGCCGATGAGCGCGCCGAACGAAGACCTCGAACGTGTGCGCGCGGCGATCCGCGGAGATGCGGAGGGGATGCGCTGGGTCGCCGAACGGTTGCGGCTCGTGCCGCGGTTCGTCGCGCACATGGCTCGACGGGTCGGCGGCTTCTCGGCACACGACATCGAGGACGCAGCCGGAGAGGCCGTGCGCGTCGCACTCACGAACCTGCGTCGCTACCACGGTCTCGCGCCGTTCGTGTCCTGGTTGCACCGCATCTGCATCAACACGATGCGCGGTCTCGCGCGACGGCGGCGTCTGCGGACCGCGGAGCCGCTCGAATTCGAAGTCGCCGACGACGGTCCCGATCCCGCGACGGCAGCGGCTCTGCGCGATGACGCCAAGGCCCTGAGGCGACACCTCGACGCGATCGGCGGCGCCGAGGCCGAGGTGCTCCGCATGCGGTACCTCGAAGGCCTGGATTTCACAGACATTGCGGCGCGGCTGGGCATCCCCTTGGCGACGATCCGGACCCGCCACTACCGAGCCTTGAAGAAACTGCAGCTGCGCATCGATCCCGACGGCGAAAACGCGGAGGAATCGCGATGACCGAAGTGCCGCACGGTGGGAAGGACGAAGACGCGATCGCGGACCTGTTCCGGCGCATCTCCGAGGGCGACCTCCGGCTCGACTCCCCCGAGGTCCGGGAGCGGACGCGCACCGATCCGCGCCTCCTGGCCGAGCTCACGGCACTTCTCCATCTCGACGACGAGCTGCACGCGACGAAGCCACCTGCCGACCTTCCCGGTGCCGACGCGCCCGAGCCCTGGTCGGGGGCCGACGCGGCCGTCACCGCAGCGGTGCGGCGCCACTTCGAACCGCCTGCGCCACGTCGGCGATGGCTGGCGCCTGCACTCGCGGGTGCGGCGCTGCTGGCTGCGACGATCGCCGTCGCACTCGCGTTCGGGTGGTTCGGCGGCAGCGGCGATCGACCGGGTGTCGCGGATCCCGACCAGCATCTCGGCGACGAACCACTCTGGCCGGTCGGCGACGTCACGCGGGAAGAACTCGCGTCGCGCGGCCTGGACTGGACCGCGCTCACCGGGCTGCCGACCACGGCGACCTTCCGCGTGGAGCTGCGAACGGCGGCGGGACGATCCTGGCGCTCGCCGGATCTGCGCGACCGGCACTGGTCGCCGCCGCCCGAGGATTTCGCCGCGCTCTCGGGGCCTTTCGAGTGGCGCCTCGAAGCGATGTCTCCTGGCCGAGAGCCGCAACGATGGACACGCCGCGCTTCCGTGCGCTGACCGGTGCGTGGCGGGCGTGGCTCGCAGTGCCGGTCGCGGCGCTCGCCGCGCAGGATCCGGCCGCTCGGGAACACCTCCCGCCCCACGTGGACCAACTCTGCGCTCGCGCCGAAGTCCTCGCGCTCGACGACCCGGAAGCCGCGTCGGCATTCCGGTCGCTGCTGACGGAAGCGCAGCGCCTCGTCGCGTCGAAGGCCGACGAGCACGGGCTGCGACTGATGGAGCACCTCGCGCAGTTCGTCGTCACGCGCCGCGAAGCCGGACGCCGGGTCGCCGACGACGCGGGCCGGCTCGCATCGCTCTACGCCGAAGCGGACGCGCATCGACCGCGCGCGCGCTGGCGACAGGTCGACTTCCGCATGTGGGGCGAGTGCAGCCTGTACTCGAACGAACCCGCGCAGGCCTGGACCGCGTTCCAACGCGGCCTGCACGTGGTTCCGCCCGACGGCCCGTTCGAGGTCGCCTGCCTCAACCTGCGGGCGGGAGCCATCGACCTCCAGCTCGGCCGCCTCGAAGCGGCGGCGCGCGCGCTGGACGCGGCGCAGGCCGCGGCGACGGAGTGGACCGGATTGAAGGCCGAGAACCGGTCGACGGGTGGCCCGCTGCAGCGCGCGATCGCACTGCTGCACGCCGACCTCTGCCTGCTCGGCGACGACGCGGACGGCGCGGCGAAGGCGCTCGAGCCCGTGCAGGCACTCGGCGACACGAAGACCTACCTGCAGCTCTGCGCGCTCCTGCGCGGTGACCCCGCGGTCGCGGCGCAACTGCGTGCGACCGGACGCGACGAGAAGACGAGCCCGGAGCTGAGAGCGCTCCTGCTCGGCAAGCTGGTGCAACACGCGCTGGCCGTCGACGACCTCGATGCGGCTGCGGACGACATGGCCGCATTGCAGACGCTGTCCCCTGTCGAGCGCGGTGGTCAGGATTGCCGGACGGCGACGCTGGCGCTCGAGATCGCGCTGCGCTCCGGCACCGCGTTCGACGGCGACCTGGCGACGAGGGTCGACGCCGCCTGGAAGCGCGCCCTCGACTTCTGGCGCAGGGCACCGCAGATCCCTGGCGGCATCGGCCTGTTGCACATCGGCGACCGGGCGAGCTTCGTGGCGAACGTGATCCGGGCGCAGGCCGCCCCTGGCGACGACGCCGCGCTGACAGCCGCCTTCCGCCGCGTCGTGGAGGCCCACGCTGCGGGCGTACCGAGAGTGCCGATGCGCGACCCGGACGCGATCCGAAAGGACCTGCTGCGCGAGCAGCACGGGCTCCTGGTGTTCGTACCAGGACGCTTCGGCACCGCGCTGCTCGCCGTCGACCGGGACCGCGTCAGCGCCCACACCCTGCCGCCCGCGAAGGCGCTGCGGAGACACGCAGACTCGCTGCGCCGCGCGGCAGGTGACGTGCTCGACCGCGCGAGCGACCCCGACGAAGCGGAGGCGTGGCTCGAGGCGGCCGCCGCGGACGCGGCGAAAGCGGTGCTGCCCGACGACGTCCGCGCGCGCATCGCGGCATGGCACCGCGTGTCGATCGTCGGCGCCAGCATGCTGCAGAACCTGCCTTTCGAACTGCTGCCGATCGACACATCGGAGGGCACGAAGCGTCTGGGCGAGACTCTCGCGATCGACTACGTCGCGAACCTGGTCGCGGCAGCAGCCGCAGCCGCGCGCCTCGAGCCGACCAAGGACAAGGTGGTGATCGCCGGCTCGATCCTCGCAGCCACGCGCAACGAGCGGAGGAGCGTGCCGCCGGGGACCGTTCGCCTCGGCGAACCCTACACGTCGCGACCGGACGTGCTGCTCGACGGCGACGCGACGGTCGACGCCGTCGTCGGCGCGTTCCCCCGGGCGGCGGTCGTGCACTGCTTCGGCCACGGCGAGCTCGACCCGGACTCCGATGCCCATGCGATCCGGCTGGCCGACGGGCCGGACGGCCTGCTCACGGCGAGGCGCGTGGCGAGCACCACGCTGCGCGGGGCCGTCGTGATCCTGGGTTCGTGCCGCGCGGGCAACGCCCCTCTCCGCCGCGGCGGCGACCCGCTCGCGACTTCGGTCGCCGGCGCGATGCTCGCAACGGAGGCGCGTTGTGTGCTCGCTCCGACGACCGACGTGCGGCTCGGACACCATCTCGCCGCCGCCGCGATCCTCCATCGCGAACTCGCGGAGAACGCACTGCCGGCAGACGCCCTGCTCGTCGCCCGACGCGAAACGGCCGCCACCGGAGATCTCGAGGCCACGCTCGAGCTGCTGCTGACGCAACTGCACGGCCGCGGCTTCTGAGTCCCGGGCCCCACGGAACGCCGCTCGGGCACCGCGATGTCAGTGGTGCACGACCCCGTTGCCGGTGGACGGCGGAGGTGCCGAAGGCTTGCCGCCCGCCTTCGGCTCCTTGAGAGCCACCACGACGCCGAAGTAGCGCGCGTCGGTCGGCGTCTCGGTGACCGAGTTCGCGGACTGGACCCCGTTGTTCCAACCGTTCTCGTCGAAGAGCAGATCGTGGGCCCACCACGGCGGCGGCAGCAGCGACGCGTCGAGATAGGCTTCGAGCTCGCTGCCCCCGACGTAGAGGTCGTAGTTGACCGCACACTCGAGGAATATCGGCGCCGTACTCACGGGTGCCTTGCCCGGGACGTCCTCGATCACGCAGAGCTCGACGACGAATCGCGCCGCCGGCCCCATGTCGGCGGCGAACACCTGCGCCTCGTGGATCGGGAGCATCAGATCGAACAACTGCCCGCCGACGGTACTCGCGACCGGGTAGCGGAAGTGGGCAATGGCGCCGAGATGAGCCTCGTCGTCAGGCGTCGGCGTTTCATCCGGGCCGACGGGCCGGCGATAGACGATCGCATCCACGGCCGCGTTCGCCGGCAGCTGCGTCGGCAGCTGGACCTGCGGGAAGTGCACGTACTGCTCGCTCCAGTTCGGGATCGGCAGCGGCACATCGCGCGTCCCACCGAGGGTCTTCGCGAACGTCAGCGACGGCACGGTGCCTCCTTCGTCCTGGATCTGGAAGACGGCGAGCTGGACCTGCGGCCGCACGCGGTACGTGACGACGAGCTGGTTCGAATTCCGGTGCGCGACCACGAAGTCCTGGTTGCCGTCGCGGTCGATGTCGTCGACGACGAGCGGCGACAGGTTCGGAGCCTGGGGTCCCGGCGCCTGCTCCTCGACGTCGAAGAAATCGATCCGGTACGCCGTCGTCGCGGAGAAGCCTTCGCTGCGCCCGAGCAGGATGCGGCGCAACGACTCGCCGGTGGAAACGACGAGATCCGCCCATGCGTCGCCGTTGATGTCGCACACACCGACGCCGATGACGGGCCGGGAGACCGGCAGCAGGCCGCCGTCGACCGGCGTGAACGGTCCGGTGGGGAAGAAGGTCTCGACCCGCCAGTCGACGCCGAGCTGGCGGATCTGGACGAGCACGGGCGGATCGTTGCGGTTCACGGCCTTCAGCACGCCTCCCGCCGCCGTTTGCGCGTACGCGGCGAGCACGTTCCCCGAGGCGTCGAGGACGAAGGTCCCCGCCGTGGTCAGCACCGCCACCTCGGGCAAGCCGCCGGGGACCCAGTTCACGTACTCGGCGTCGAGCACCGCCTGGGTGATCGGCGCGGGGAACACGATTCCCGGCTGAACGAAGCCACCCGGATCGACGATCGTGCAGCGCACCCAGCCCGGCGCACGCGCCAGCAGGAGACGCGACGACAACGTCGGCGCCACGAAGGTCGCGAAGTCGCGCGCATCGATCCAGTCGGCGATCGCGCCCTGCCCCTGGAACGCATCCACGAACGTGTCGCCGTTCCACCGCAGCATGCGCAGGCCCGCCGCGGTCGACACCGCGAGCAGATCGGGCGAGGCGTCCATGGACGGCACCGTGCAGATCGCCTGCGCACCCGTGAAGTCGGTCGCGACGCACAGGTCGAGGTTCGCCGGTGCGAACCAGAAGTGCAGACGCCCGTCGCGAACGACGACGACTCCGCGCCCCGGGTGATCCGCGACGAATCGGCCGCACGCCAGACTCGTGTCCACTCCCGGCATGGTCGCTGGCCACGGCCGCTCGATGCGTTCGAGGAGCAGCGGCGGAACGATGGGTCCCTGAGCGATCGCGAAAGAACCGGAGAGCACCGCGATGGCGGCGCACGCGCGCGTGAAGCGATTCATGGTGGCGGAGTTCGACTCTACGAGATGTCCGGGCTTCGCAGCGTGTTCCAGGAATCGAGCGGTGGCCGGGTACGGTGGAAGGGCGGTCGCGACGCCGCCGATTGCCCGTCGGCCGAAGGAGTGCGAGCATCGCGGAATGACTCGGAAGGATGCGGTCTCCCGCGGTCCGCTCGCACGAAGCAGCGCGGCCCGCTTCTCGGCTGCTGTCCTGCTGGCTGCACTCGCGTCGCCACAGGGCACTGCGCAAGAGACCCTCGAGAAGATCCGGCTGCCCGCGGCCGATCCCTGGCTCGCGAAGCGCGAGAACGCGTTCGCGTTCCGCCACGCCCCCGGGCGCGAGGAGATCGCCTGGTTCGTGTCGCGCGCGCGGGAGGACGCCGAGGCCGTGCGGTCGGGACGGTACGAACTGGCCTGGGCCGATCGCAGCGGCGGGACCGTCCACGTCGTCGACCTCGGCGCGAACGTGTGCTACGAGGTGGGCTTCGTGGGCCCGGTGTGGAACCACGATGCGTCGCGGATCGCGATCGCGATCCCATCGAGAATCGAAGGACTGAGTCCGACCAACGTCGTCGTGGTCGACACGAAGACCTCCGCGGCGACGACGTGGCTGGAAGACGTGTACCCGGCGGCGCTGAGCTGGACCGCGGACGGACGGTGGCTCGCCGTCGGCGACGGTGAGCAGCTTCGAGTCCTGAAGGGACCGAACGAACAGGTCTGGCGAGCCGACATCCCGTACGAACGCGGCTGGGGCAGCGCGGCGGCGGTCGCGCCCGACGGCAACTCGGCGCTGGCCGTGTCGGCGCGTGGAGTGTTCGTTCTGAAGCGCGACGTCGCCGAGCCCGAACGCCTCGGCGACGTGCCGCGCGACGCGACCATCTTCACCGCGCCCCAGTGGTCGCCGGACGGGACGAAGGCGATCGCGGCCGCGGGCGGCGGCATCGTGTGGATCGACGTCGCGAACAAGTTCGTGCGCGGCACCGGCGAAGCGGCGCTCGCGGGCCGCGCACACGGTGTGGTCTGGGTCCCCGGCACCGAGCACGCGCTGGCATTCGTCGAACAGGTGCGCGACGGCTCGGCGCTCAGCGTGCTGCTCGGCGCCGGCCACGCGCGGCAGCACTACAGCATGTTGCCCGTTCTCGTCGCCGGCGACGGAACCCGGGTGCTCCCGCTGACGAAGCTGCGCACGAAGACCCCCGACCCGCGGTTCACGATGTGGTTCTACCGGCCGCAATCGTCGGAGGCCCAGAGCCGCTGGAGCCGCTGACGAACGACGGGGACCGCGCCCCGGGGCACCCGCACGGGCAGCGGATGCCGGGCCGCCAACCTGCGCCTTGCGTTCCAGACCGATCGTTCTAGTATCCGCGCCCCCGTGGCACGCCCCAAGGAGTTCGACGTAGACGACGCGCTGCAGAGTGCCCTCGAGGTGTTCTGGCAGAGGGGCTACGACGCCACCTCGCTGCAACACCTCGTCGCCGCCATGGGAATCCAGAAGGCGAGTCTCTACGCGACCTTCGGCGACAAACACTCTCTCTACCTCGCGGCGCTCCGCCGCTACCAGCAAGAGACCCTCGAAGAACTGACCGCGCACCTCGCCGGAGCTGCGTCGCCGCTGCACGCGGTCGTCGAGTTCCTGGACGACGTGCTCGCGCACACGGCGCGCGACGGACGGCGCGGCTGCCTGTGCGTCAACGCCAACATCGAACTCGCTCCGCACGACACAGCGGTCGCGGATCTGCTGCGCCAGCACCACGAGCGCATGGAGTCGCTCCTCGCGGCGACGCTGGATCGTGCGCGCACCCTCGGTGAGATCCCGCGCAAGGCCGACTCGCGGGCGCTGGCGACCTTCCTCCTCGGGATCGTCGTCGCGATCAACGTGCTAGGCAAACAACGCGCGAGTCGTCGACAGCTGCAGGCGTTGCGCGACCAGGCCGTCGCCGCCCTCTCACGCTGACCTGCCCGCCCTCCCACCTCCTTCGCTCTGCTCTACCCTGATACTTTTTAGACCGCTCGGTCTGGAATGACCGAAACCCACCAGAGACCATGAAGACCCTGCAGGACAAGATCGCACTCGTCACCGGCGGAACCAGCGGCATCGGCCGCGCGGCCGCCATCGCCTACGCCCGCGCCGGCGCCAAGGTCGTCGTCAGCGGACGCCGCGAGAAGGAAGGCAAGGAGACCGTCGCCCTCGTCGAACGGGCCGGGGGAACCGCCACGTTCGTGCGCGTGGACGTCGCCAACGACGCGGACGTGAAGAAGCTCGTCGAGGCGACGCTGCGCGCCCATGGCCGGCTCGACATCGCGTTCAACAACGCCGGCATCGAGAGCAGCGTGGTCAGGCCGACCGCGGAACAGGACGACGCCGACTTCGACCGTGTCTTCGCGATCAACGTGAAGGGCGTCTACCTGAGCATGAAGCACGAGATCCCGGCGATGCTGCGCAGCGGCGGCGGCGTGATCGTGAACACCAGCTCGGTGGCCGGCCTGATCGGCATGCCGGGCGCAGGGCCGTACGTCGCGAGCAAACACGCGGTGATCGGCCTCACCAAGAACGCCGCGCTCGAGTACGCGAAGCAGGGCATCCGGGTGAACGCGGTGGCGCCGGCGGCGATCGAAACCCCGATGTTCGATCGCTTCACCGAGTCCGTGCCGCGCGACCTCCTGGCCTCGCTGCATCCGATCGGTCGCGTCGGCAAGCCCGAAGAGATCGCGGACGCGGTCGTGTGGCTGAGTTCGCCGCAGGCCTCGTTCGTCACCGGGCAGACCATCACCGTCGACGGCGGCTTCACCGCGCAGTGACGGAAACGACGGCGCAACCCCGAGGCGAACGTCAACGCGACGACGCTTCGGGGGAGTCGCCGATCCGATCGACCCGGAAGCCCGCGTCCCGCCACCCGGCGAGACCGCCGAGCAGCGGACGAACACGCGTGATGCCGCGACCGCGCAGGAGGAGCGCCACACGGGCGCTCGTCGCCTCGTTGGGTCAAGTGCAATAGAGCACGACGTCGCGGTCGCGCGGGATCTCGACGTGGCGCAACGCGAAGTCCTCGGCGTCGATGCGCAGTGCGCCCGGGACCACGTGCGGATCCGTCGCGAAGTCCTCCGCGTGGCGCAGGTCGACGACGAACACCGGCATGCCTTCGGTCTGCAGGCGGTGTAGTTCGTGCGGGGCCAGGCGGGCCACGCGGAGATCGCGGAGGAAGAGCCATCGCCGCACCCACCGCACACCGATCCACATTGCGGTCACCGCGACGAAGGCGGCGAGCAACCAACCGCCGGTCGCCGCCGCGCCTTCGGCCATCCGCTCGAGCCGATCGTGGCAGACATAGCCCAGCAGGAGCCACACGGAGCACCAGGCCGAGGCGCCGACGACCGTCAACACGAGAAACTTCGGCAAGGGCATGCGCGACAGCCCGGCCAGCGGCGGCGCCACCGTCGCGATGCCGGGCACGAACTTGCCCCACACGAGGGTCGATCCGCCGCGTTGCGCGAACGTCTCGCGAGTGCGACGCACACACGAGTCGGGTTCGAGCGACACCCGACACAGGAAGCCCAGCACGCCCACACCGTATCGGCGGCCGAGCGCGTACCAGACCGAGTCACCGAGAACCGAAGCTGCGACGGAGAGGAGCAGCAACACGGCGAAGTGCAGTTGGCCCGCCCCCGCCAGTGCACCGCCGACGAGGAGCAACGGGACCTCCGGCACCGGCACCCCGGCTTGCGCGAACAGGACCCAGGAGAACACGACGACGTAACCGTGTGCGACGAGGAAGTCCGACAGCTCCTGCATTCCCCGAACGCTACCGCGACGATGCGCGGGACGACCCTCTCCAGCGCGTCGCTCCGCGAGTGCTTCCTCGTTCGCGTACGGGAGACCGAGCGCGCCGCGGCACACGGATTCCGCCGGCGCCGAAGCCCTTGAGGGACAAGGTGATGCCCCCGGACGGATCCCGTGTGCCACGCCGCGCCGGTAAGGCCACCGGGTACCAGCGGACGGGAAGCCTGCCTCACGGGACCGAGGAAGCACTTGCCGACGACGCCACCTCGAGTCCGCGGCGCGCAGTTCGTCCCCTGTCTCCCGTGCCCTTGCCGAGCCGAGCCCCGGCTCGCCGTGAAACGACCATGAACGAACGCACTTCTGCCGCGGGTCTCGCGGCGATCCTCACCGCGCTCTTCGCCAGCTCGAACGAACCCAAACCGCTGCCCAAGGACGCGAAGCCCAAGATCGTGATCGTCGGCCGCGGGGTCGCCGGCGCCGGCCGCACCGTGCATGCGCAGGACTTCCGCAATCGCGAAGTGATCAGCGGGCCCGCGATGGCGGCGGGCTTCGCGTCCCTTCTCTCGGCCGACGACGCATTGCGCGGATTCGAGTTCGAGTGGTGGGACGACAACGAGGACCCGCAGCGCGCACTGGATCTTGCAATGCGATTCGCCGCGGACCCGGCCGTCGTGGCCGTGATCGGTCACACGAGTTCGACCTGCACTGCCGCGGCCCACCCGGTGTACCAGGCGGCGGGCATTCCTGTCGTGCTGCCGGTCTCCACGAGCGTGCTGATCAGCCGCAACGACGACGGCGACCGCTCGGCCGGCATCACGCGTGTGATCGCGAGCGACGCCCTGCAGGCCGCGGCCGTCGAAGTGGCGCTGCGGCAACTGAACTGCTCGCGCTGCCTCCTCGTCTACGAGGACGACCCCGCGATCCGCGACTACGTGCTGCCGCTGAAGTACATGGTGGAACAGGCGGCGGGCAATCTGCTCGTGAAGGTCGCGGTGACGTCTGCCACGTGGGACCCGGACCGCATCGCGAACGAGGTCCTCGCCCAGGACGTCAACGTCGTCTGCTTCCTCGGGTACCCCGACATGGCGCGCCGGATCCGCCACAGCCTGCATCCGCAGCGCCTCACGCGGGTCTTCGGCAGCGCGCGGGCAGCCGTGTCCCTCCTCCTGACGGACTCGTGCGTGCAGATGCTGGCCGGCCCCGACTCCGGCGGCGCGCCGACGTACGTGCTGTTTCCCCTGGACGCCTCGGAGAAGGTGCCTCCCTCCGTCGCACCGCCGGCGAACAAGGTCGCCGAGACGGACTTCACCCCCGCGCAATGGAACAGCGTGGTGAAAGCGCTGTACGGCGATTCGAACCCATCCTCCCTGCGTCTCGGCTACGAACGCACGGGACTCGCCGCCGCAAAGACGCTGCGCGACTCCGTCGCAGAACCGAGCACGCCGCATTCCACGCAGCCAACGGTGATCACCCGAAGGTCCCTGCGGGAGGGCCTGAAGGCGCCGAAGGACACCATGACGACGTACTACCTGCTGCGCAGCGGAGCCTACCCCGCGCAGAAGCTGAGTTGCGACTCCGCGAACTGCCGCAAGACGACGACCGAGGCAGTCGACTACCTGCGCAAGCAGATGGAACAGGAGACCGGCCGATGAGCGCGCTGTCCAAGGTCGGCGACCTCGCCACGGAGTCCGTCGGTCGCACCGCGACGCTGGTTCGGCACGCCTACGGCAAGGCGACCACGATCCTCGTCTGCCTGTTGGTGGCCCTCATCACTCGCGACCTCGTCGCCTACGGATCGACCACGGGACTGTCGGCCATGGATGGCATCTGGATCGCGGCCAGGACGACCGGCGTCATGCAGATCGTCTCCACGGTCTCCTGCCTCGTCGTCGCGGCCGTGGTCCTGCTCGCGATCGTCGGCGGAGTCCAGTGCTTCCACCTCACTCGCCATCAGGCAACCGTCCGTGCTCCGAAAGCGAGCGTGCGAAGCGCCGTCCACGCCACGGCCTACTGGCTCGGCATCGCCGTCGCCACGTTGCACACCCTGGTGTGGCCATGGCTGGAGTGCAATGCAGGTGGCGCGTTCGAGCAGGCCGACGGCGGCTACGTGGCGCGTCCACTCGTCGAGTCCTGGGCCTTCCCGCTCCTGGCGTGGGTGCGTGTGAAGGTCAACTGGATGGTCGGGCTCGGCGTCTCGTTCGTCGTCACGACGTTCTTCGCGAAGCTGTGGGGCTTCATCCACGGCAGGGAATCGCGCCCGAAGGAAACATCGCCCACCGCCAGGCCGGGAGACGAACCGACGGAGACGGGTCACGCATCGCCGACCGATCCGCACGTCGAAGCGCGCAACACTGCGCCCGAAGGGTCGCCGCCGGAGACACCGCGGCCAAGCATCACGCCGAGCACGGCGCACGGTCGGGGCCCGCGGCGCAAGCGGGAGGCCCTGTGAACCGCTCACCCGATCGCCCGACGCCGAGCGTGCGCGTCACCGCTCCGGCATCCGAGGTGCGACAGCAAACGATGCCCGACACCGTCGCGGGCGCTGCGCGCGAGTGCCAGCCCGAACCCGGCCATCGGCAGCGACGGAAGCTGCCCGGCACCTGCGACGCGCACCCTCCGGTTGACCGGTCCCGGCGCTCCAGTTCGGATTCCGACATGAAGAGAGTCCATTCGTGGGGAACCAGGTTCTCCGTCGCCATCGCCACCGCGCTGCTCGTGTTCACGGGTTGCACGCCGCAGCGCTACAAGGCGCGCCGCGTACGACTCGCCGACGAGGCGGACTGGATCGCGCAGACGTTCGCGGCACGCGCGGCGCAGACGGACGGCGCCGATGCGGCACTCCTGAGGATCGCATACGACCGCGGCGAGCAGAGAGCCCGGCGGATCGCCACGACGTGCCGCTCCGAGTCTTCGTACCTGGAGAGTCCCCACGGCTACGCGGAAGCCGAGCGAGAACTGACCGCGGCGCGCGACACGGTCGCGAAGACGCTGGAGAACGTGGTCGCGCGCAGGGACCTGATGGCGCGCCTCGAGGCGCGTGTTCACGAAGTGGAGGATGCGGCGAAGTCCACCACTCCGGCCCCCGCGCCCGAAGCCACCGCCGCGAAGAAGCGCCCGATCTGCGAGGCCCTGTCGGCGATCCAGGGAGCCTCGACGCCCGACGCGCTCGCCCAGGCGGTCGAAGGCGCCCGGGAAGTCCTGCAGAGGTCCGAGCTGCCGGATCCGACGGCGAATGCCAGGAAGCACGGCCAGCTCAAGGCGATGGTCGACGGCGAGATCGCGCGCGTCACGCCGCTGCTCGAAGCGGAGAAGAAGAAGGACGCGAACGGGCCGAAGGTCCCGATCCTCGAAGGTGCGGCGGCCTCCCTGCAGAAGGCGAAGGCGATGCTCGCGCCGACGGACACCCCGCTGCCGGTCGTGCTCGCCGACGCGGAGAAGGAACTCACGGGCGCCCAGAAGGCTGTCGCGAAAGCACAGGCGACGCCGACGGTCTTCCCGTCGCCATGGTTTCGCGCGCACGCAGGCGTGGTGACGTTGTCACCCTACGTGGTGACTGCGGTGCCGGCGGACCAGAACAGTGCGGGTGAGCGCTTCCGCCTCACGCGCGCAGACGGTGGCCCCGACTTCTATCTCGAGATGGACTTCTTCGGCCGAATGGCGTGGCTCGCGCCGGAGAACAGCCTCGAGCGGACTCCCGACTACGGCCTCCGCTTTCTCCCCGACTGGCTGCTCCCCGACGACTACGAAGGCCGCATCCGGCTCACCAACAACGACCAGATCGACTCGCAATCGTCCGCGGTCGGCGGCGACATCACGGTCGAGACGCTGGTCGGCTGGAACATCGCGGGCATCGGCCTCGAGAGCGCCGAATCCGTCGCCCGCGACCCGAAGCTCGCGAAGCACCCTCGCGGCACGATCAATCTCGAGCTCGGCACCGGGTTCGTCACCGACTCCGACTCCGTCGACGCGCACCCCCACGTCGAAGGCGGGCTCGGCACCGTGTGGTCCTTCCCGCTCGAGGTCGCGGCGAACGAGTTCCGGCTCGCGACCCTCTACACCGGCCTCTACTACGGCCTCTTCGACTTCCCGCAGATCGACACCGACGACGTGCAGTACGTCCGCGAGAACCGGCCGCAGTACAACTCGATCGGCACTCTCTCGGCGCGCATCGATGCGGCGATCCCGATCACCGGCGACCTCGACGTGGTCGTCGGCGTCCGCTACTGGGACCCGCTCGGCAGCAGCCGCAGGCCGGAGTCGTGGTCGGTGTTCGTCGGCATCTCCGTCCCGCTGGGGAAGATCCTCGAAGCGGTCACGAAGAGCTGACGCGACGACCCCGGGCGGGCGCTCCGGGCGCACTCCCGAACAGCCGCAGCGCGGACGCCTCGCTTCCACACGGGCATGCCGGTCCGCAACGGCGGATTCTGCGTGGAGCCGCTCACGGTGCGAGCCCACCGAAGCTTCAGCCCCCAGCAGACTTGTTGCGCCATGCGAACTTCGTCGGGGCGGCTGCCCATGGCGGCGCGGCGGCGGGCGGTGTCTGCTGCCCGATGCGCAACGAAGAGGAGGCGCTCATGAAGATCCGCGAACTCATGTGTTCCGTCGTGCACAGCTGTGGCCCGCAGGACTCGCTCGCGAGCGCTGCTCGCCCCATGTGGGAACACGACTGCGGCATGCTGCCAGTCGTCGAGGCCGACGGTCGTGTCGTCGCAGCCATCACGGACCGCGACATCTGCATGGCCGGCTGGACGCGCGGGCGTGCTCTCGCCGACCTCCGCGTCGCCGATGCGATGTCGCGGGAAGTCGTCACGTGCTCGCCCGACGAAGACGCTTCGACGGCGGCCGCGAAGATGGCGCAGCGCCAGGTACATCGCCTTCCGGTCGTCGACGCGGCCGGGAAGCTGGTCGGCATCCTGTCGCTGAACGATCTCGCGATCGCGAGCGCGACCGATCCCCGGCTCGCCAAGGACGCGCTCACCGCGCTGCGCGGCGCGTGCCGGCCGCGGGCGAGCGTGCCGGCTCGCGGCACCCCTGTGCCCCCGAAGGCCGGCGCGGAGAAGGCGGCGGGCGCGTGAATCGGCGACGCCGGCGCAATGCGCCGGCGTCGCCGCAACGGCTCACTGCACGAACGTCGTGCTCAGCACGCCGTTGCTGAACACGAAGCCGCCGGCCTCGCCGTTCAACAACGGGAAGCTCGCGTCGAACAACGCGGCAGCCTGTGCGCCGATGGCGTTGCCCGGTGCGAACACCGGCGTCGAGAACGTGATCGGCACACCCGCGGTCGGCGTGAGGGTCACCCCGCTGAGGATGATGTCCCACGTGCTGAGGTACGTGCTGCAGCCGGGCAACGTCGTGAGGATGCCCTGCAGATCGAAGCCGGCAGGCAACGGATTCACGCTCAGAAGCAGTGCCCACAGGTACGTCCCGGATCCCGGCGCGATCTCGGGCAGGTTCGCGATCGAGAACGTGGAGACCGTGCTCGGATTGATGACGGGCGGCGGCGCTGCGGTGAGCTGCAGCGGCAGCTGGATGCCGTCGGGTGCGATCACGTGTCCGTTGGCACTCGACAGAACCTGCGACACGGGCGTGATGCCGGCGCCGGCCAGCGTGCAACCGACGAGCATGTCGCTGGTCGAGTTGCTGATCGAGAGAGACGTCCAGAGCATGGTCACGTCACCGGTGGCCATGTCAATCTGCCACTGGTAGGTGCTCGGTGCGGCCGTCGGCGTGCCGGACGCCAGCTCGACGCCGTCGAACGTCACGTAGAGGACGCCGGCGACCTCTTCCGTCTTGATCTTCCCGCTGCCGGCTTCCGTCGGGTTCTGGTTGATCCAGTTGTACCAGGCGAGCCCGGTCGCCGACGCCGTGTTCGCGAGCGTCACCGTCGACGCGGTGCCCTGGTTGCCGGGCGAACCGGCCGTCAGCACGCCTTCCGACGAGATCGTCCAGGACGCCGCGGTCCCGCCGGGCACCGGGATCGCCGCCGACGGAGTGAACGTGGTCGTGGTGGCCGACGCGTCCGCGACGACCGTCGCCGCGATCGTCGGGGCGACGTACATCGAAGCGGCGACGCCGGGCATCCAGGTCGCGACGTAGCCATTGCCCGCGAGAGTGAACCGCAGGGCGTTGCCGTCGAGAGCGGCCTTCGCGAGCGGGACGGTGTCGAACAGCTGGAGGAAGTTCGAGTTGTCCTGCACGAACGCATGGCAACCGACGCCGTAGGGCTTGTGGAACGACACTCCGGTCGGGAGGAGGTTGAGGTGGTAGGAGCCGCCGGCGAACACCTGCGTCGAGGTCGACGTGCCCACGTCGTAGATGTGCACACCGGCCGAGTTCGTCCACATGATGTTGCCGTTCTGCAGTTCGAACACACCGCGCGCGCCCGAAGCCGGGAACGACGACAGCTGCAGTCCGGTGTTCGCATCGAACTTCGCGACGACGCCCGTCGTGAAGACGCCGCACCAGACGTTGCCGTCCGATGCCGGGGCCAGTTGGTGCGTGAACGACAGCGTCGAGTTGTGGAAGGTGCCGACCGAGGTGCCGGCGAGCGTGTAGCGGTGCACGTCGTCGTTGGAGCTGCCGGTCACGAGGATGTCGCCCTGCCACGGCATCACCGAGAACGGCGACGGCGCGTTCGGCGTGAGGAAGTGGAACAGGTAGCCGCCCGACGTGTCGAAGCAGACGACCGCGTTGCCCGGGGCGCCGTTCGCGGTACCGGAGTTCGTGACGTAGACCGTGTTGTTGATGAACGCGATGCCGCGGATGTTGTCGAGTCCGCCGCCGGGGAAGGTCGGTCCGATCACGCCGAGCACGTTGCCGCCGTGGTCGTAGCGGACCACACGATCGCCCAGCTGTTCACTGACCCAGATCTCGAGACCGACCGCGATCGCCGAGACGTTGGTGGTGGGAGCGACGGCGATCACGTCGGCGCTGACGAGCGAGCCGTCGACCGGACTGAAGCCGACGACGGTGTCGGTCGTCGCGTTGGTCGTGGCGACGATTTGCGCGGACGCCGCACCGGCGAATGCCGCGGCGGCGAACATCGATAGAAGGGGAGAGCAGAGTTTCATCGGGGTTGCGTGTCTCGAGAAGGGAAGGAACGAGCACCAGGCGACCCGCGTGCGGACGCCTGAAGCGCAGAGCCTAGGGAGCTCGCCGCCGAACGCCCAGGCGGGTGATGTCTCGCCCGACCAAAACGGCTCGAACCGGCGGGGCGCCTCAGCGCGGCGGCGATGGCATCGCCGCCACGTCGACCAGGCGGGCCGCCGCCTGCGCCGCTTCGCCGCCGCCCGGCATCAGGAGGTGCACCGTGACGGGCGCTTCCGCGGCGCGATCGCCGGTCCGGACGCGGTAGACGCCGCGGTAGCGCACGCGGCCGTCCGGAAGCGTTTCCGTCGCGAACATCGGGATCTGGCGATGCAGCGACCCGAGGTGGAAGTGCACGGATGCGCCGGGCGAACCGTCTGCCGCGACGACGATGTCGTCCCCGGCCCCGATGCTCCGTTCGGGCGCGGTGACGACGACGTTCGCGACCACGGGCTCGCCGTTCGCGCCGGCGAGAACGCTCGTGCCGAGCAGTTCGCGGCCGACGACCTCGGCCCAGTCGATCGCCATCTCGGTGTACGGGCCCGAATCGAGCGCGGCCAGCGGCGTCGCGACGAGACTCACCCAGCCGGTCGGCCCGTGGTCGATGCCCGCACCGTTGCCGATCGCGACGTCGGCGGAGAACAGCACCGCGCCGGTCTTGCCGTCGCGCAGACGGACGACGCCCGCGAGTTCGCGGTTCGTGCGCACGACCGCCCAACCCGCGCCGAGACCGTGCAGTTCACCCTCGATCACCGCATCCACGTCGAGTTCCTGCGCGAGCGCGGCGAAGTCCGCGGCCGTGCCGCCGCACGCACGGGAACGCAGCGCGCAGTCGAGTTGCACCGGATCGACGATCTCCGTACTCTCCCCCACGAGCCGAGCGGACAGGAGACTCCGCATCGTCTCCGCCGCTTGCAGGGGGGACGGCATCGAACCGCGGAGGTCGAGCGTCACCGCGCGCGCCGCCCAGACGAACGGTCGCCCGAGATAGAAGAAGAGACTCGGCGCCGGCACGGTGTCGCGCAGCGGCAGCACCGCGATGCGGAGCGGTTCGCTGGCTCGCAACGCGAAGTGCTCTTCCCGCGAGACCCGCACCGTCGACGGAACGGAGCACGCGGCAGCGACGAGGAACGGGAAAGGGCGCACGAACACCTTCACGATCCACCCCCGACGACGGCGCCCACGTCGGCGAAGTGCGTGCGGCTCGTGACGCCGAAGCGGTCGCGCACCGACACGACCACCTTCGCCGCCGGGCGCGGCACCGGCAGCGTCCCGACGTAGCGCCCCGCGGACTCCTCGCTCAACGGGTACCGGCCGAGGCAGCCCGGCAGGCTCGCGAACGCGCGACAGTCGGGCGTGCCCCGGACGGCGACCTCGATCGTCGCCGGCGCCGAAGCGGCCGCGCCGGCGGCCGTCGCGACGACGTCGTCCACCACGGGGCGCCGCCCGGGGCGGTGTTCGTCGCGAGCCCTGGGCATCTCGTCGGCCACGGCCAGCGAAACGAGGCTGGCAAAGCGCACGGTCTCGGCACGCAGGCTTCCGCCGAACGTGTCGCCGATCGCGTCGAGGATCTGCCCGCTCTGCAGCAGCGCGCCGCCCATCGAGGAGCTGTCGAGCCAGTAGCTCCAAGTCGTCTCGCCGCGCTGCACGTCGATGACGCGAACGCGGCCGTGCAGCGACCGTTCGTTGTAGACACCCGTGGTGACCGCGCCGCTCTCGAAGTCCTCGAGCACGACCAGTCCGGCGATGCCGAGCGACCTCGCGATGGCGACGAGTCGCATGTCGGAGTCGATCCACTCGGAGCGGTGCGGCTGCATGCCCGCCTGCGACAGGCGTTGATCCATCCACGCCTCGTCGATGCGGCGATAGCCGCGCGTCGAGAACGCGCCGCCGATGCGTTCGCGCAGCAGATCCGCGATCTCCGGACCGAGGTTCGTGCGCACCATCGGGAGCACGGCGACTTCGGAAGGCAGATCGCCCACCGCGCGCAGGCGCGTGGCGGTCGTCTGGCTCGTGCACCCGAGCATCGCCGCGAACGCGGCGAAGAGCACGGAGCGCATCCGGACGGGGACGGTGCGGCTCATGGGACGACGAGCCTATCGCGGCGCGACGCGGCTGCGACGCCGGGTCATGCGTTCGCGCGCACGTGCGCCTCGACCATCCACAACCAGCGATCGACGCCGCGCGAGATCTCGGTGAACAGGTCCGCCGCGTCCTTGTCTCCGAGGCGGTCGGCCGCGTCGATGGCGGCCCGGATCGCGCGGCCGTACGCCGCCAGCGAATCGGCCAGCGCCTCGACGTGCTCGCGTCCCGTGCGGGCCGTCGACGGATACTCGGGCAGGGTGCTGGCCGCGGTGGCGACGCGGGCGGTGCCGAGCGCCACTCCGCCGAGCTGCACCGCACGCTCGGCGGTCAGGTCGACGTACTCCTCGACGTCCTCACCGATCTCGTCGAAGAGTTCGTGCAGCGCGATGAAGTTCGGCCCGCGCACGTTCCAGTGCGCCTGCTTCGTCCGCGTGTAGAGGTCCACCGCGTCGGCGAGGCGCGCATTGCACAGCGCGACGACCGCGGCGCGGACGGGCTCGGGGAGGTCGTTGCGCGTCGGTGCGAGTTCGTTCGGGAGCGCCATCGGACTACGCGCGGCAGAAGGCCAGGAGATCGGCGTTGACGCGGGCCGCGTGTGTCACGCACAGCCCGTGGTCGGCGCCGGCGTACACCTTCAGTTCGGCGCCCTTCACCATCTTCACGGCGCGGCGCGCGGAGATGTCGATCGGCACGATCTGGTCGTCGTCGCCGTGGATCAACAGCGTCGGCACGTCGAAGCGCGCGAGGTCCTTCGTGAAGTCCGTCGCGCTGAAGGCCTCGATGCAGTCGAGGATGCCCTTGATGCCGCCCTGCATGCCCTGCCGCCAGAAGTCGTGACGAACGCCGTCGGACAGGGTCTTGCCGGGGCGATTCGCGCCGAAGAACGGCGTCGGCAGGTCGAGGAAGAACTGGGAACGGTCCGCGCGCGTCTTCTGCCGGATCTCGTCGAACGCGGCCATCGGCAGCCCGCCCGGATTGCCCGGCGACTTCAGCATCTGCGGTGTCACCGCGCCGATGAGCACGGCCTTCGCGACGCGCTTCGTGCCGTGGCGACCGATGTACCGCGCGACCTCACCGCCGCCGGTCGAGTGGCCGACGTGGATCGCGTTCTTCAGGTCGAGCTTCTCGCACAGCGTCGCGAGGTCGTCCGCGTACGTGTCCATCTCGTTGCCGTGCCAGGTCTGACCGGAGCGTCCGTGGCTGCGGCGGTCGTGCGCGATGCAGCGGAAGCCGTTCTCCGCGAGGAACACCATCTGCTCGTCCCAAGCGTCGGCAGTGAGCGGCCAGCCGTGGCTGAAGACGACCGGCTGCCCGGCGCCCCAGTCCTTGAAGAAGATCGAAGTGCCGTCGGCGGTCGTGATCGTACCCATCGTTCTCGTTCCTTCGTTTCGGGGAGCCGGCAAGAGGGTGCTGGGTCCGGTCGCGCACGCGGCCGCCAACCCGAGTCCCACGGCCACCACTTCGCGGCGGGTCCAGGAGGGCCCGCATGATTCGGACTGGTTCATCGCTCGTTGCTCCGGGTCACTGAGCGGTGGAGCTGGACACCGGAGACCGTTCGGGCGCCCCTGCGCCCGTCGGCCGCCGAGCCGGGCCGGACTCCGCGACGAACGCGACGATGCGCGGAACGATGCTCTCCCGCGCTTCGTCCATCAGCCAGTGGCCGACGCCGGGCACGACCTCTCCGCGCACGTCGTTCGCCACGAGCCGTGTCTGCGTCACGAGCACCGGCCCGCTCGCCTTCTCGCCGGTGAGCACCAGGACGGGCATCGTCACCGGATGCCGCGCCATGGCCGCGAAGTCCTTCGCGTCCTGCTCGAACGCCCGGAAGTACTCGAACCCCGCTCGCATCGCACCGGGCTGCGCGTACGCGGCTGCATAGAAGACGCGGTCCTCCTCGGACACGCTGCGCGAACGGTCCGCGGCGAAGTCGTTCCAGAAGTGCTCGAGGTAGATCCGTTCGCGCCCGGCGACCAGCGCGAGAGGCACCTCGCCGTGGAAGTGGAAGTGCCACAGGTCGCGCATCAGCCACACGTCCTTCCACTCACCGATGCCGGGCAGGAACGCGTCCATCAGCACGACACGTTCGGTCGCCGCGGGGAACTGCGCGGCGTAGGCGTACGCGACCATCAGGCCGATGTCGTGGCCCACGATCGCGGCTCGCTCGATGCCGAGAGAGCGCACGAGGGCGTGCACGTCGGCAGCCATCGTCTTCTTGTCGTAGCCCGAGTCGGGTTTCGACGAGCCGCCGGCACCGCGCAGGTCGGGCGCGATCACCAGGTGATCGCGGCTCAGCACCTCGATCAGCGGCAGCCACATGTGGCTCGTCTGTGCATAGCCGTGCATCAGGACGACCGCGTCCCCCTTCCCCGCCACGAGATACCGGAGATCGACATCGCCGACCTGCGCACGACGCGCCTCGCACCCGGCCGGCAGATCCTCGCGCGGCGCTCCAGGAGTCGCCTGCCGTCCCGCCATGGAGCAACCGCAACCGAGCATCGCCAGGAGGGCAGACGCCGCCATCGCGCGCGTTCGTGTCTTCATGCCGTCCTGAGCGGAAGCGTCGGACAACCGCGGCGCCCGCCGACCGTGCGACCGCGCCCCGCGTCCATGCTCCCCGCCCAGTGCGGCATGAACAGACCACTGCACGGACGGAAGGTTCTCGTCACCGGCGGCTCGCGCGGCATCGGCGCCGCGATCGCACGCCGCCTCGCCGACGACGGCGCGCACGTCGCGATCACGTACGCCAGCTCGAAGCCGAAGGCCGACGCGGTCGTCGACGCCATCCGCGCCGCGGGCGGGAAAGCGTTCGCGTTCGCCGCGGACGCGGCCGACGCCGGCGCGCTCACGACCGCGGTCGACGCCGCCGCCAAAGCACTCGGCGGACTCGACGTGCTGGTCAACAACGCCGGCGTCGCACACATCGCGCCGATCGAGTCGTTCTCCCTGGACCAGCACGACCATCTCATGGCCGTGAACGCACGCGCCGTGTTCGTCGCGTGCAAGGCCGCGGTGCCGCTCCTGCGCGAAGGCGGGCGCATCGTGAACATCGGCAGCGTGAACGCCGACCGCATGCCGTTCGTCGGCGGTGCGGTGTACGCGATGAGCAAGGCGGCGGTCGCCGGGTTCACGCGCGGCCTCGCCCGCGACCTCGGCCCGCGCGGCGTCACCGTGAACGCAGTGCAGCCGGGCCCCGTCGGCACGGACATGAACCCGCCCGAGGGGCCGTTCGCCGAGTCGTTGAAGGCGATGCTGTCGATCCCCCGCTACGGCCGTCCCGAGGAGATCGCGTCGCTCGTCGCCTGGCTCGCCGGGGCGGAATCGGCGTTCATGACGGGCGCCTGCCTCACCATCGACGGCGGCTTCGCGACCTGATCGCTGTCCACGGCCTCCGCTCAGTGCCGCGGTCCCCGACGCCGAGACCTCGGCGCCGCCGCACCGCCGGAGACGCCGTGCACGAACTCGGCCACGTCCTGTCCGCCCCTCGCGCGAACGTCGCAGCCGCCGCGGCGGTGCGCGCCTATGATCCCGCGGCCATGTCGCCCGACCGGACCACGATCGTCGTTCAGCGCTACCTGGACGCGATCGCGGACGAGCCGCGAGCCGACGCGCTGGTGCGCGAGCTGCTCGACCGGGCGGTGCGCCGCCTGCACATGCTGTGCACGAACCTGCTGCTGCGCAGCTACCCGCGGCTCGCGCGCCCGCCCGTCAACCTGCGGCCCGAAGAACTGCTTTCCGCGGTCGTCGAGCGCCTGCTGAAGGCGATGCGCGCGGTGCGACCCGGGAACGTGCGGCAGTTCTTCGGGCTCGCGAACCAGCACATGCGCTGGGAGCTGAACGAACTCGCCCGCAACCTCGACAGCCGGCCGCCGGCCGTGACGCTCGGCGAAGAACCGCCGGCTTCCGCACCACCGAGCGCGTCGCGCCTGTCCCCCGCGTCGCTGCGCATCCTGGAGGCGATCGACGCGCTGCCGGAAGACGAACGTGAAGCGTTCAGCCTCGTGCGGATCCAGGGCCTGTCGCACGGCGAAGCAGCAGAGGTGCTCGACATCTCGACGAAGACCGTGCAGCGCCGCATCAACCGGGCCCTCCTGCTCCTCGCCGCGCGACTGCACGACCTCCGGCCCGACGACGCAGCGGGCGGCGAAGCATGACCACCGGCAGCGCCGACGACGCCGAGACGGTCCAGCGCCTTCTCGAACACCTCCTCGAGTCCGGCGCCTCCGTCGAGGACGTGTGCGCCGCGCGACCGGACCTGATCGACGAAGTGCGCCAGCGTTGGCGCGAAGTGCGCAGCATCCAGGCCGAGGTCGACGATCTCTTCCCGGATCGTGTGCCCGCGATCGGCGACGACGGGGCGCCGTTCCCGCAGATCCCCGGGTACGCCATCGAGAGCGAGATCGGGCGCGGCGGCATGGGCATCGTCTACCGCGCCCGCCAGGAACGGCTGCAACGGACCGTCGCGATCAAGATGCTGCTGACCGGCCCGTTCGCGAGCGACCGCGAGCAGCGCCGCTTCCAGCGCGAAGCGGAGTACGTCGCGCAGCTCTGCCACCCGAACATCGTCGCGGTCTTCGATTTCGGCGACGTCGGCGGCCAGCCGTTCTACGTGATGGAGATCGTCGACGGGCCGAGCCTGGCCGCACGCTCGCGCGGCGAACGCATGCCGGCCCACGAAGCCGCGCACCTCGTCGCCACCGTCGCGCGCGCGATCGACTTCGCGCATCGGCACGGGATCGTGCACCGCGATCTCAAGCCGTCGAACATCCTCCTCACCGGCGGCGGCACGCCGAAGGTCTCCGATTTCGGGCTCGCACTGCGACTCGGCGCCGAAGGGGCTTCCACGACGGGATCGACGGCGGGGACACCGAGCTACATGGCGCCGGAGCAGCTCGCCGGGCGCGCCGCGGACATCGGACCGGCAACCGACGTGCACGGCATCGGCGCGATCCTCTACGAACTGCTGACCGGACGGCCGCCGTTCCCCTCGAACTCGACGACCGATTCTTCGCGACGGCTGCTCGAAGACGAGCCCGTACGGCCGCGCTCCGTCGTCGCATCGATCCCGCGCGATCTCGAGACGATCTGCCTGCAGTGCCTGCGCAAGGAACCGCATCGGCGGTACCGCACCGCCGCGCTGCTGGCCGAGGACCTCGAAGCGTTTCTCCGCGGCGAAGTCATCCGCGCGCGCCCCGTGCGCTGGTACGAGAGGACGTGGCGCTGGGCCCGCCGACGCCCCGCGATGGCGGCGACCGCGGCCGGATGCGCCGTGCTCGCGATCGCGCTCGTGCTCGTAGCGCTCGACGTGCGCGCGACGCACACGCGGGCAGTGCGCGCCGTCGAAAGCGAGATGACGACGGTGCGGGAGTTCGGCCTCGCGAGCGATTGGCCGCGGGCGCGCGAGGCACTGGCCCGCGCGGCGGCCCGCCTGCCGTCCGATGCTCCACCGGAACTGCGCACGCGCGTGGACAACGCAGTCCGCGAATTCGCTCTCGTCGAAGAACTCGAGCGCCTGCGGTCGACGCCGCGCCTCAGCCTGACCGGGCGAAGCCTCGACCAGGGTGTCCCCGGCGCCGTCGCGGCGCGCTACGCGGCGCTTCTGGCCGATTACCGCTTCGTCGACTCCCCCGACGATGCAAGCGCCGCCGCGAACATGGCCGACACCGACATCCGGCCCGCGCTGCTCGCCGCGATCGACGACTGGTCGCTGCACGCGACACCGGACGTGCGGCGGCGCCTGCTCGCCATCAGCCGCCTCGTGGATCTCGACCCGAGCGGCTGGCGCAGTCGCGTCCGGGACGTCGAGGTGTGGGACCGGAAGGACGACCTCGCCGCACTCGCCGAGACCGCGGACGTGCAGACACAGCCCGTCTCCGTCCTGGTGATGCTGGCCATGCGCCTGCAGCACCAGGGCGGCGACGCGATGCCGTTGCTGCAGCGCATGGTCGAGCGTCACCCCGGCGATCCCTGGATCAACCTGGCAATCGGCCTCTTGTGCTGCAAGGCGGCGCCGGCGGACGCCGTGCGCTGGTTCCAGTGCGCCATCGCCCTGCGACCCGACCTGCCCGCGCCGCACGAGTTCCTCGGGCTCGCTCTCATCCGATGCGACCGGTTCGTCGACGCCGAGGCGCACCTTCGGAAGGCGATCGAGGTGGATCCACGCGGCGTCTGGCTGCACAACAACCTCGGCCGCTGCCTCTACATGCTGGACAAGCACGACGAGGCGAGCCGCGAATTCGAAGCGCTGCTGGCGGAGTCGCCGAACGACTTCGACGCCACGATCGCGCTCGCCGCGGTGCGGATCGAACAGGGCCGCCACGCAGATGCTCTGGCGCTCCTCGACGCCGCCGACGCGCTGCGGCCGGACTCGCCGCAGACCAACGCACACCGCGGCCTTCTCGCGTTCCGGTCCGGTGCTCACGGCAAGGCGCTGCCCCTGCTCGAGAAGGCCCTCGCGGTGGATCCGACCAGCCCGGAGAACTGGAGCAACCTCTCCCTCGTGCTGGCCACGTTCGGGCGCCACGCCGAATCCCTGGCGGCCGCGCGGAAAGCCCTCGAGATCGAGCCCGGCATCGCCCGCTGGTTCAACACGCTCGCCGGCGCTCTGCGTCGCGACGCGCGCATGACCGAATCCCTCGCCGCGCACACCGAAGCCGTGCAGAGAGCGCCGAACGGCAGGCAGGAGCACTACGACTTCGGTGCGACGCTCGCGATCGACTGGCAGCTCGACGCGGCGATCGAGCAGTTCGAGACGGCGGTCCGCCTCGAGCCCGACAACGCGAAGTGCCGCGGCGCCCTGGCCCAGACGCTCCTGGTGCGCGGCCGCATCGACGACGCCTTGCCCGAGCTCGCGCGTTTCGAAGAACTCGCGAAGGACGAAGCGTCGGTCCGCCACGCGAAGCAGATGCGTGCGTCGGCGGCGCGTCTCACCGCACTCGCCGCGCCGACCGTGTCGGCCGACGATCCCGCGACGAAGGCGCGGCCCGAAGAGCGGGTGATGATCGCGCGACACCACGACGCGTACGGTCGCCACGCCACGGCCGTCGGGTGGTACGTGTCGGCGCTCGCGATGGAACCGATGCTGGGCCGCGACGTGCGCGGCGGCGTGCTGCTGCACGCGGCGGCGACCGCGCTGCGAGCGGCCGCCGCGGCGAACGACCCGGACGCCGCGGCCGGATTCCGTCGCCGCGCCATCGCGTGGCTGCGCGAGGACCTGGCGTTCCGAATCGATCGCTGGGAGGACGCCGACCAGCCCACGAGGCGCCTCCTGCGCGACTACGCGAACCGCATGGCGACCGCGCCCGAGTTCGCGCCGCTCCGGGAAGCGCGTCTCGTGGGCGCACTGCCGGTCGCCGAACAGCCGGCGACCCTCGGGTACTGGGTCGACCTCGACGCGTGGCTTCGCAGCGTGCGCGCCGACTGACGCAGGTGTCCACCCGCTTCGCCCAGTAGGGCGGAGCAGGTCCCGATGCAGAAGCCACCCATCGTTCTCGTCCACGGCGCCTTCGTCACCCGCAAGTGCTGGGACCCCTGGGTCCGACGCTTCGAGTCGCTCGGCCACCGCTGCGTCGCACCGGCCTATCCGCACCGCGACGCGGAGCCGGCGGTCCTGCGAGCACACCATCCCGATCCGGCGACCGCGGCAATGACGCTGCCGGCAGTGCTCGACGTCTTCGAACGGGCGATCCGGGCCTGCGACGCGCCGCCGATCGTGATCGGGCACTCCTTCGGCGGGCTCCTGACACAGCTGCTGCTGCAGCGAGGGCTCGGTGCGTGCGGCGTCGCGATCGACTCGGTGCCGCCGCCCGGCGTGCTGAGCTTCAAGTGGTCGTTCCTGCGCTCGACGTGGCCGGCGCTCACGCCGTTCCGGTCCGCAAAGCGGCCGTACCTGATGAGCCTCGACCACTTCCGCTACGCGTTCGTCAACACGCTGCCGCCCGCCGAGCAGAAGCGGCACTGGGAAGAGCAGGTCGTGCCCGAGTCGCGGCGCTTCGCCCGCGCGGGACTTGGCCGCGGAGCGCATGTCGACTTCGCGAAGAGGCGCCCGCCGCTGCTGCTGATCGCGGGAGAGAAGGACCACATCATCCCGGCGTCGCTGAACCGCACGAACTGGCGCGCCTACCGCCGCTCGCCGTCGCGCACGGACTTCCACGAGTTCGCCGGGCGCGACCACTTCCTGATCGGCGCTCCCGGATGGGAAGATGTCGCCGATCACGCGCTCCGCTGGGCGATGGACACGATCGCCGGCGACCGCGGCTAGCGCGGGCCCGCCGCCGCGAACAACCAGCGGTGCAGGACCCGCGACAGCCACGGCATCAGGACCCAGGTCAGCATCACGACCGGAATCGCCGTGCCCAGCATCGACTTCACGACCTTCGGCAGTTCGTGCGGCATCACCTCGCCGATCAGCAGGACTTGCGGCAGCAGCGCGCACCACGTGACGAGCGCCATCTTCCAGCGAGGCGGCGGCGCATGCGGTGCGGCACCCGGCAGCGAAAACCAGGTCTCGAGGCCGCTGCGCTGCTGCGGCCGCGGCCCACCGCGGGCGAAGTCGTTCGCCGCGGCGAGCAGGTGCATCGTCCGGGGCGTCGATTGCCACGTCTCGAGCGCCGCGCGATCGGCGAACCGCACGAGGAACAGCCAGTCCTCCGCGGCCGAGAACACGCTGGAACCCTCGTAGCCCGGCGCCGCCGAAGCGTCCGCTGCGAACACCTCGAGCCATTTCGCGAACGCGTCGCGTCCGCCCGCGACGAGCCGCCATTCGTACACCACCTTCACCGCATTCGAGTTGCCGTCGTTCATCGCGTCCTCTCAGAAGCGCACCGTCGTCCAGATGCCGAGGTAGTCCACGTCGTCGCCCGCGCCGGTGTCGTCGAGCCACGGGCCCGCGAAGAAGCGCGCCCACACGAACGTCGCCGTCCAGCCGGGCCGCAGCGTGCACTCGCAACCGACCTGCAGCTGGTTGCCGACACAGCGCCGACCGGACGCGGCTCCAGGACGCAGCGGCGTGAGGCCGCTGCCGTACACACCGTCGGCCCTGCTCTGCCGCCAGAACCAGTCGGCGTCGACGGACAGCCGCACGCCGTCCGCCACGGCGAACGCGAGCGACGGGTGCACGTCGAACAGGTTCGCCGGCCCGATCAGCGCCGGCTCGCCGAAGTACGAACCGCGCGGGAACAGCGCATGGAAGGTCTGCAGCGAATCGGTGCCGACGTCGCGATCGCCGCTCGCGACGTCGACCTTGAGGCCGAGCCGCGGCGCGGTCGGCATCGGCAGCGTGACGCCGACGTCGGTCGCGACCGTCCACGCCGCGATGCCGCCGTTGCCCCATCGCCCGGCCTGCCACACCGCCTCGCAGTCGTAGTCCCACGGCAGAGGCCTGCCGAACACGCGGGCTCCGATCGACCATCGGCGTTCGTCCGCGACGCCCTGTTCGAAGACGGCCTCCGCGCGGTCCAGCACGAGGCAGTAGGCGTCAACGCCGCCCTCGGGCAGCACCGGGAGCGTCGCGTACGCACCGAACAGCGTCTGCTCGAGATCCGCGTCGTCGAACTCCCCGGGGTCCACTTCGACCGGGCGCAGCACGAACACGTCGAGCTTCCAGTCGCCGTCGCGCAGCATCACGCGGGCGCCGTCGAACGCGAGGCGCACGTTCGGTCCCTCGCGAACGGACACGAGCCGCTGACTGCCGTACGCGACTTCCGAGCGCCCGATGCGCGTCGTCACCGTGGTGTCCCCGCCGGGAATCGCGCGGACGTCGAGCCACGCCTGGTGCAGGTCGCAGCGATCCTCGTCCGTGGTACGCGGCCCGCCCGTGCGGTCGGAGACGAACGCGGCCTGCAGCTCCGCGAACGCGTGCACGGCGCAACCTTCGCCCCACGAACCGTGCAGCAGCGCACGGTGCCGGAAGTACCCGTCGTCGTCCTGCGGACCCGCGCCGAAGCGGGCGGGGTCGACGCGTTCGTAGCGTTCTCGCACCGAACCCCCGAACTCGAGCACCGGCATCGCGGCCGTCGGCTGCTGCGGATGCAGAACGACGGCGAGCATCGGGACCCCGAAGAGCACGACACGCTCAGAAGGCGAAACAGTCGCAGCCGCGCAGCCCGAAGAAGCCGTCCGCATCCGCGCCGCTCCGACCGGGCAGCAGCCCCGCCAGCGTCGACGCGCAGCGGTGCACGATCGAGGGCGCGGTGCGAGCCGTGTGGTAACCGCCGTACGTGCGCACCGGCGACCACGACGGGCTCACCGGCGGCAGCGCCGGTGCCAGCGACGCGTAGTCACCGGTGCCGTACACCACGCGCCCGCCGACGATCGTCAGCACGGACTGCAGACCCTTGATCTCCTCGTCGGGGACCGAGAAGTAGTCGGCCGTGAGCACGGCGAGATCGGCGAGCTGGCCGTTCGCGATCGCGCCCTTCCGGCCGTCCTCGCCCGAGAACCACGCCGAGCCGACGGTGTAGAGACGGAGCGCTTCGCTGCGGTCGAGCCGGTTCTGCGGCGCCCACATCGACGTGCCGCCGACGGTCCTCCCCGTCACGAGCCAGTGCAGCGCGACGAACGGGTTGTAGCTCGCGACGCGCGTCGCGTCGGTGCCGGCTCCCACCGGCACGCCCATCTCGAGCATCCGACGGATCGGCGGTGTCGCCGCGGTCGCCGCAGCACCGTAGCGATCGAGGAAGTACTCGCCCTGGAACGCCATGCGGTGCTGGATCGCGATGCCGCCGCCGAGCGCGCGCACCCGTTCGATGCTGCGCTCGGAGATCGTCTCCGCGTGGTCGAAGAACCAGTTCAGTCCGTGCAGCGGCACGTCGCGGTCGACGCGCTCGAAGACGTCGAGGAAACGGCGGATCGACTCCTCGTACGTCGCGTGCAGCCGGAACGGCCAGCGCTTCTCGGCGAGCAGACGCACGACGCCTTCGAGTTCGCCCTCGACCGCGCCGGGCAGATCGGGCCGCGGTTCGAGGAAGTCCTCGAAGTCCGCGGCGGTGTAGACCAGCATCTCGCCGGCACCGTTCATCCGGTAGAAGTCGTCGCCGCGCCCCGGCGACGTGCTGCCCGTCCAGCGGCGGAAGTCGTCGAGTTCCTCCTTCGGGCGCTGCGTGAACAGGTTGTAGGCGACGCGCACCGTCAGCTCGCCGCGCCGGTGCAGGTCTTCGACGACCTGGTAGTCGTCTGGGTAGCGCTGAAAGCCGCCGCCCGCGTCGATGATGCTCGTGATGCCGAGGCGATTCAGTTCGCGCAGGAAGTGTCGCGTCGAGTTGCGCTGATCTTCCGGCTCGAGCTTCGGCCCCATCGCGAGCGTGCGATAGAGGATGCCGGCGTTGGGCCGCGCGATCAGCATGCCGGTCGGCTCGCCCTTCGCATCGCGCTGGATCTCGGCGCCCGGCGGATCCGGCGTGTCCTTGCCGTAGCCGACGGCGCGCAACGCCGCACGGTTCAACAGCGCCCGGTCGTAGAGGTGCAGCACGAACACCGGCGTGTCCGGCGCCACGGCGTTGATCTCCGCGAGCGTCGGCATTCGGCGTTCGGCGAACTGGAACTCGCTCCAGCCGCCGACGACGCGCACCCATTGCGGCGCCGGAGTGCGCGCCGCCTGGTCCCTCAGCATGCGGAGCGCATCCGCGAGCGACGGAACGCCGTCCCAACGCAGCTCGAGGTTGTAGTTGAGCCCGCCGCGCACGACGTGGATGTGCGAGTCGTTCAGGCCGGGGATCACCGTTCGCCCGCCCGCGTCGATCACGCGGGTCAGCGGGCCGCGCAGCCGCATCACGTCGTCGACGCTGCCCACCGCGACGAAGCGGCCGTCGCGCACTGCGACGGCACTCGCGGTCGGTCGCGCCGGATCCATCGTGGCGATGCGCGCGCCGTGCAGGATCAGGTCCGCGTGGAGGACGCCGTCGGCGGTGGTTGCCATGGCAGGATCAGTGCTTCCTGCCCTTCACGACCTGTGGCTTCCTCGCCGACTGCGGCGCCTTGTGCACCATCGTGTAGGCGTACTCGATGCCCGCGCCGTACGCACCGGCGTGCTGCTTCATGAGGGACATCAGGGCGTCGTAGTGCTCCTTGTTCGCCCAGTCGCGCTGCCACTCGAGCAGCCCTGCGATCGTCGTCAGGCGCGTCGCACCGGCCTGCACCATGCGCGACAACGCCGCTTCGTGAGCCGCGACCGACGTGGCGCCGCAGGAGTCGTCGACCGTGTAGATCTGGTAGCCGGCGTCGAGCATGCTGAGCGTCGGCCAGGTGATGCAGACCTCGGTCCAGAGACCCGCCAGCAGGATCTTCTTCTTGCCGGTGGCCTCGACCGCCTTGCGGAAGCCCGCGTCGTCCCACGAGTTCATCGACGTGCGCTCCACCACTTCCTGACCGGGGAACACGTCGAGGATCTGCGGCAGCATGTAGCCGCTGAAGCCCTCGGTCTCCACGGAGGTGAGCACGGTCGGCACGCCGAACTCCTTCGCG
Organism: uncultured candidatus Brocadiaceae bacterium; assembly: GCA_964538915.1. Lineage (GTDB taxonomy): Bacteria > Planctomycetota > UBA1135 > UBA1135 > UBA2386 > JAEUHQ01. Next base: position 34,825 of record CAZIFB010000046.1, read on the forward strand.
ACCTTCGCGAGCATCACGACGTTGTTGACGAGCGTCGCCCGATCGATGTTGGCGACGCCGAACAGCATCTGCGGCTGGAAGTCGATCAGGACGAGCGCGGAATCGTGCGGAGTGAAGAGCTTCTTGTAGTCGGGCATCGGAGGTCCTTCGGGGTGTGAACCGGCACACCGGCCGGCGACTCCCTGAGCGGGGGCCGTGGACACGGCGGGCCTCGCGGGACGCCTCAAGCCCCCCGGGCGAGGTGCCGATGACACCGGGGCTTCCCGGTCGCGCGCTGCCGCTCGAGTCCGAAGAACACGAGAACCCGCCATGCCGACGATCACCGACCTGACGATCCGGAAGGGAGTGTCCACTTCGCCCGACCCGGACACCGCGGCGCGCGAACTGTTCGAGGCGATCGGTGCCCCCGCCGGCGGGATCGTCGTCTTCTTCTGCGCTGCTTCGTACGACCTGGACCGCCTCGGCGCGGCGCTGGCGCGGCACTTCGCCGGAACCACGACGATCGGATGCACCACGGCGGGCGAGATCTCGCCACTCGGCTACCTCGATGGAACCCTGGCCGGGGTCAGCCTCGAAGGGCCGGACTTCCGCGTCGCGGCCGGGCGCGTCGACGACCTCGCGAACTTCGAGTTCCACCGCGGTCACGAACTGGTCGCGACGCTGCGGCGCGAACTCGGCGAGGGCGGCGAGCCCGCCGACGGATCGGACACGTTCGGCCTCCTGCTCGTCGACGGTCTCTCGATGCGCGAAGAGGCGGTGGTCAGCGCACTGTTCCAGAAGCTCGGTTCGATCCCTCTCTTCGGCGGGTCCGCCGGCGACGGACTCGCGTTCCAGCGCACCCGGGTCTACCACGACGGCCGGTTCCACAACGACGCCGCGGTGTTCGCCCTCGTGCAGCCCGGCGCGCCCTTCGAGGTCTTCCGCACGCAGCACTTCGTGCCGTCCGACAAGAAGATGGTCGTGACGAAGGCCGACGTGTCGCGGCGTGTGGTCACGGAGGTCAATGGCGAACCGGCCGGGCGCGAGTACGCGCAGATGGTCGGCCTCGCCGTCGACAAGCTCACACCGCTGATCTTCGCGACGCACCCCGTCGTCGTGCGCATCGGCGGCCAGTACTACGTGCGTTCGATCCAGAAGGTCAACGAGGACGAGAGCCTCACCTTCTTCTGCGCGATCGAAGAAGGCCTCGTGCTCACCGTCGCGCAGGGCGTCGACCTCGTGCAGGACCTGGAGGCGACGTTCGGCAGGCTCGCGACGCGGCTCGGACCGCCGCGCCTCGTGCTCGGGTGCGATTGTGTGCTGCGCAACCTGGAGATGACGCGCAACGACATCAAGGGCCGCGTCGGCGCGATCCTCGCCGCCAACAACGTCATCGGGTTCAGCACCTACGGCGAACAGTTCAACGCGATGCACGTGAACCAGACGTTCACCGGGGTCGCGATCGGAGCCCGCGGAGCGTCGTGAACAACGGCCCGGACGACCGGATCGCGGAGCTGGAGCGCGAACTCTCGCGCCAGCGGAAGATCAACCACGCCCTGATGCAGCGCGTGGAGAGGTCGATGGACCTGCAGGACAACGCGTTCTCGTTGTTCCAGGCCGCGACCGGCCTCGAAACGATGGTGCGCGAACGGACGAGCGCACTCGAGAAGGCACTCGCAGAACTCGCCGCCTCGCACACGGCCCTCCAGAGCGCCAAGGAACTGGCCGACCAGGCGAACCGGGCGAAGTCCCAGTTCCTCGCGAACATGAGTCACGAACTGCGCACGCCGATGAACGGGGTTCTCGGCATGGCGGACCTGCTCGCGCGCACGGACCTGACGCCGCGCCAGGTCCGCTACGTGCGCACCATCCAGCACTCGGCGCAGTCGCTGATGGGAATCCTCGACGACCTCCTCGACTTCGCGAAGATTGAAGCGGGTCGGCTCGAACTCGAGGAGATCGCCTTCGACCTGCGCAACGTCGTCGATCAGGCAGTCGAACTGATGAGCGGCCGTGCCGAGACGAAGGGCATCGCGCTGACCGGTTCGGTCGATCCCTCGATCCCGCAGGCCGCGTACGGCGATCCGTCGAGGCTGCGCCAGGTCCTCGTCAACCTCGTCGGCAACGCCGTGAAGTTCACCGAGCGCGGGTCGGTCGCGTTGCGGGTGCGCCGCCGCGACGACGACGCGGACGTGCTGCGGTTCGAGGTCCAGGACACGGGGATCGGAATCGCCCCCGATGCGATGCCGCGCCTCTTCCAGTCGTTCTCGCAAGCGGACGGCTCGATGTCTCGACGGTACGGCGGCACAGGGCTCGGTCTCGCGATCTCCCGGCAGCTGGTCGGCGCGATGAACGGACGCATCGGCGCCGAGAGCCGCCCCGCGATCGGCTCGCTGTTCTGGTTCGAGGTGCCGCTCGCGGCCGCGCCGGACGGAGCTGCTCCAGCGCCACCGCGCACCGCCGACACGGCGACGCCGAGGGATCTCGGCCCGCGCGACGTCGCGGACCCCGCGAAACGGGCGACCCTGGCCCCGCTCGGCCTCACGGTACTCGTCGCCGAGGACAACGCGGTGAACCAGGAGGTCTGCGTCGACATGCTCGCGCTGTGCGGCTGTTCCGCGCACGTCGCTCCCGACGGCATCCGTGTGCTCGAGGCGTTGCGCACCGGCACGTGGGACCTCGTCCTGATGGACTGCCAGATGCCCGAACTCGACGGCTTCGCGGCGACCCGCGAGATCCGCACGAACGAGGCGCGCACCGGTGCGCCGCGGATCCCGATCGTCGCACTCACCGCGAACGCCATGCCCGACGACGAACGCCGCTGCCTCGACGCCGGCATGGACGACTACCTCGCGAAGCCGTTCGAACTGCGGGATCTGTGGACGCGTCTCGCCCGCTGGCGGGAAGCCGCGGCACAGCGACGCGCGGCGACGAGCCCCGCCATCGATCCCGACGCGATCGCAGCGCTGCGCCGGCTCCGCCCCGACGATCCGGCCAGTGCGATGCGGGTGGTGCGCGCCTTCCTGGGCAGCAGCGCACAACTCGCGACCCGCCTGCGCGAAGCCGCTCGCCTGAAGAGTCCGCAGGAAGCACGGCTCGCGGCCCACTCGCTGAAGTCCGCATGCGCCTACGTCGGCGCCGCACGCGCCAGGACGCTCGCGATCGACGTCGAGAGCCTCGGGCGCGACGGGCGCGTCGACGCCCTCGAGCCGGCGATCGATCGACTGCTCACCGAGCTGGGTCGGGTGACGGCGGAGCTCGAGGCCATCCAGCGGACGGAAGGGAGCGTGCCGTGCTGACCGCGCGCCCCCGCATCCTCGTGATCGACGACGACCCGGTTGCGAACGCGGTGACCACGGAAGTGCTGTCTCAGGATCACCAGGTCCTCGTCGCGAGCGACGGCGCCGAAGGGCTCGCCACCGCGTTGCGGGAGCGTCCGGACGTGGTGCTGCTCGACATCTCGATGCCCGGCATCGACGGCTACGAGACGTGCCGCCGCATGCGGGCGGCGCCTGCGCTGGCCCATGCGAAGATCATCCTCGTCTCCGGCCACGGCGAGACCCGGGACCGTGTCCGCGGCTACGACGCCGGCGCCGACGACCACTTGACGAAGCCGTTCGACGCGGCGGAGCTGCTCGCGAAGGTCCGCGTCTTCTTGCGCCTGAAGGGCGCGGAACAGATGGAGCAGATGAAGAGCGGCCTCCTCGACTTGATGGCACACGAGATCCGCACTCCGCTCAGTGCCATCCTTCCAGCCACCGAGATGTTGTCGGCGGACTACGACCTGTCCGACGACGAACGAAAGCTGCTCCTGCGTGCGATCGGCGACGGCGCGCGCCGGCTCGTTCGCCTCACGGAGCGAGCGTCCGTACTGCAGCGCGCCCGCGCCGGAGGCCTGCAGCTGCGGCGACGCGACGTGGACGTCGCCGACCTGCTGCGCGCCGCGGCGCAGAACTTCGTCGGCGTGCACGTGCTGTCGTCACCAGCGGCTCCGATCCACGGCGATCCGACGCTCGTCACGCTCGCGATCGAAGAACTGCTGAACCACGCGAGCCAACAGGCCGAGGGCGCCCCGACCGTCGAACTCGACCCGGACGGTGCCGCGGCCTTCGTGTGCATCCGCTTCCTGCACGCCGGCCAGACGACCGTCACCGCACCGACGAAGGTCTCCCTCGAAGTGATGTCCGAAGACGTTCGCGACGGCCAGACGGTCGGCGCCCACCTCGGACTGCCGACCGCCGACGCGATCGCGCAGGCTCACGGCGGGAGTCTGTGGCAGCTGCCGCCGGCAAACGGCCTCGCCGGAATCGAGATGCGCCTGCCGCGAAAGCACTGATCCCCTGCGGCCGCGTTCTCCGCATCCGCGCCGGCGGATTCTCCGCGGGAGCGTTGGAATGCCGACGAGGTCCGCGTAACCCGCGCCCTCATGAACGGAACCTGCCGGCTGCTGTCGCTCGCCATATGCTCCGTCCTGGCGTCGTTCCCCGCCGCGCAGGACCCGCCCGAGCGCGGCGGCCGGGGCCCTGGCCCCGACATGGGGCCGGGCGGCCCCGGCGGCCCGATGGGTCGGAACCTCGAAGTCGTCGAGCGCTTCGACCGCGACGGCAACCATCGGCTCGACGCCGCCGAACGGAAGGTCGCACGCGCCTGGGTGGCGGAGAACCGGCCCCAACGGCGCGGGCCCGGCGGCGGTCCGGGCGGCTTCGGTCCCGGTGGCGGGCCCGGCGGCCCTCCGCCCGGATTCGACGACGCGGCTCTCGACGACGCCTTGCCGAAGAACGGCCGGCGCGTCACTCCCGGCGACGTGCCGAAGTTCACGGACCGACCCCTGTTCGACCCGGATTGCGTGCGCACGTTCTTCGTCGACTTCCCCGACGCCGACTGGTTCGACGAGCTGAACGCGTTCTATCGCACCGACGTCGCCGTCCCGGCGCGAGTGACCGTCGACGGCAAGGTGTACGAAGACGTCGGCATCAGCTTCCGTGGCAACACCTCGTACCAGATGGCGCGCGGCAAGAAGAAGTCCTTCGACCTCGCCTTCGACCATGCGCACGCGGACCAGAACCTCCTCGGGTTCCGCAACCTCGACCTCCTGAACAGTCACGAGGACCCGTCCTTCCTCCGCGAAGCGATCCACGGCGAGATCGCGAACCGCTTCTTCCCCGCCCCGCGAGTGGCGCTCGTGCGCCTCGTCGTGAACGGCGAGGACTTCGGCGTCTACGCGGCGGTGCAGCAGTTCGACAGGGACTTCCTGCGCGACCACTTCGGCACGGCGAAGGGCGATCGCTTCAAGGTGCCGCCGGACTTCTCCGGCGGCGGCGGCCTCCGCTGGCTCGGCGAGGACCCGAAAGCGTACGAACGCAGCTACCAGCTCAAGTCCGCCAGCGGCGAGAAAGCGGACAAGGCGTGGGCGGGTCTCGTCGACCTGTGCTCCGTCCTCGAACGCACGCCGGCCGAGGACCTCGAGCGCATCCTCCCCCAGCACCTCGATGTCGACGCGTCGCTGTGGTTCCTCGCGATGGACAACGCCATGGCCGACGACGACGGCTACGAGTCCCGCGCCAGCGACTACCTGCTCTACCGCGACCCGCACGGCCGCTTCCACCCGATCCCGCGCGACAACAACGAAGTGCTGCTCGGCCAACGCGGCCGCCCCGGTGGCAGACCTGGCGCCGGCCCGGGTGGCGGCCCCGGC
>CAZIFB010000047.1:0-39157 GCA_964538915.1 uncultured candidatus Brocadiaceae bacterium
TGATCGGCACCGAGGAGCCGCCGATCGTGTAGACCGGCGCCGGCGAGGCCGACAGAGTCAGCGGCAACAGCGAGGTGTTGGGTTGCGTCGTGATCGGCAGAGCCGTCGCGAGGTTGATCGGCGGATTCGCGCTCGTGCTCACGCCGCCGAGGCCGACGAGGTACGGGGCGCCCGTGACCCAGGTCGTCTCCGTGCTGTCCGGCGAGATCGCCAACCAGACCACGGTGATGACGCCCGAAGCGAGGTCGAACTGGAACTGCATGGTGCCCGGGTTCAGCGTGGTGTCCGGATCCGCGTAGCTCTCGACGTTGTCGAACGTGACGTAGAGGATGCCGCCGACTTCTTCACGCTTGATGCGGCCGCTGCCCGCTTCGGCTTCGTTCCAGTCGTGCCAGGTGTAGACCGCAGGCACCGTGGCGGTGGCGAAGTCTGCCGTGGACGGCGAGAAGTCCGTGCCGTTCGCGGCGGTCGCACTCAGCGAGATCACGCCGTTCGACATGACGTTGATCGACGGAGTGGTGCCGCCGGGAATCGTCAGCGCGACCGACGGGGTCACCGCGATGCTGTCGTCGTCCGAGGTCACGGCGAACACGTTCACCGCACCGCCGGTCGGGGCGACGTAGAGCGCGGCGCCGCCGGGGACCCAGTTCATCGCGTAGCCGTTCCCCGTCGGGACCAGCATCATCGCGTTGCCCTGCAGCGCCGGTGAGGCGACGTTGGGCAGCGGGAGGAACTGGTGCACGCTGTCGGTCAGGCCGCTGTAGCAGCCCTGGCCGTAGGCCTGGTGGAACGCCGGCGTGCACGTCACCGTCGAGAAGTAGCCGCCGAGCCCGTTCGGGATCAGCATGATCTGCTTGCCACTGAGGTCCCACGACAAGGTGTCGAAGGTCTCGTACAGCATTCCTTCCGTGCCCGAGTCGGCGAAGTTGGTCAGGTCGCGCGACGGCGAGGCCGGAGAGCCGACATCGTTGCCGATCGAGATTCCGACCAGCGGGAAGTCGGCGGGGATGGTCGAGCCGTACGAGTAGCGCACCGCGCCGGAGGCGAACAGCGTGCAGTCGAACGAGAAGCGATCACCCGTCGTCGCATAACGACGTACGTCGGTCCACGTGACGCGACACTCACCGGGCACGGTCTGGTCGACGCTGACGCTCCACACCGCCCCGGCGACAGCCGACATTTCGAGGTCGTTGCCGTAGACGACGACGCGCGGCATGCCGCCGACGCCGCCGCGCAGTTCGTCCAGGGAGTCGGTGCCGAACTCGGCGCCACCCGCGGGCTCCGTCGCAGCGCTCGTCGCGTCGAACAGGTAGATCTCCCCGTTCGAGCCGATGAACATTCGGTCGAGGTTCGCGGCGACTCCCGCCATCGGGAAGTTCGGGAACGCCGTGAAGGCGATCGCCGGGCTCGTGATGCCTTCGTCGTCGGCGTCGTAGGTCGACGCAAACGAGTCGAGGTTGTCCCAGGGGACGATGCTGCCACTGACCGAAGAACCGGTCGCGGCCGTCAGGCACTGCGCCTGCGCCGCGGCAGCGAGCAACGCGGCGATGGAAAGAAAGGCAAGGGAACGAGTCATGCTCTTGGTTTCGGAACGGAACACATCGATGCCCGGGGGGCTCTTCGAACGAAGCGCGGCATCGACAAGGCGCGCCACCCTAGCGACGTGACGCGGCCGTGAAACCCTGGTACGAACCTGTTTCGTTCGGGGTCATGCGGCCCACCGCTCGGCGACGACGCCGATGCACGAGTCGCATCGCGACGCACGAGAAAGTGAGCGCCGCGTTTCCGCGATGACAGCGACGCATGCGTGCGCGCCCACGCAGCCGGACTCGCGCACGCGCTACACTGACGCGACCAGCGCGCAGTCTCCGCACGCGGTCGGAAGGCCTCTCCACCGTGGGTGCGATCCGCTACCTCGACCGCGCACGACGCTTCGTTCGCCGCACGTTTCCTGCCACGCAGGCCCCGCGCGAGCGAAGCCAATTCGTCGGGCCGACATCGGCGGCCCTCGTAGCGAGCGGAGTCGCACTCTTCGCACCGACCTGGCCGACGTTCCTTCTGTTCGCGCCGATGCTGCTGCTCGCGTGCCGCTACCACGAACTCACGCACTACCGCGCCGTGCGTCGGTCGACGTGGTCGCTGATCCTGCTCGCCGTCTGCGTCGGCATCTCGGCCGCCTGGGCGATCGCCCACCACACGCGCGCGATCGACATCGCCGTGCATATCGCCCTCACCACGGGCGCCACCGCCGGCGGCATCCACCTGTGGTCCGCACAGCAGCGCCTCACCCGCGTGCAAGGCCGTCGCTCGCGCGAACGCGTCGACGAGGACGGTCTGCCGCGATGGGCGTGCGGCGGTCTCCTGGCGGCGATGCCGGTGCTCTTCGCACTCGGACTGCTGGGCGGCCTGGCGTCGTGGCACTCGCCGCTCGCGCTCGTCTGGGGACTTGCCGGCGTCGCCCTCGTGCGCCTCCAGTTGAGTCGTCACCCATCCTTTCCGCTCGCCGCGATCGTGTGGCTCTGCGCGTTCCTGTTCGCCGAGACCTTCGGCGCGCTGCTGCAGGAGGATCCGACCGGCGACGGGTTCTTCCTCGCCGCGGCCATCGTGCTGCTCGTCCTGCCGCTCACCGCGTACCTCTGGTTCCATCCGCGCGTGCGGCGAACGTTCCGCGTCGCCGAGACACGACCGAGCGCCCCGATGCTCGCGCCCACCGACGCGTCGGGCGAACCCGCGCCGCGGGTCGTCGAGCGCAGCACGACCATCCCCGCGTGACCGCGCCTCACTCCGGGGCGCGAACGAGCACGATGCGCGAGTAGAGCAGCGCGAAGCCGCGCCGCTGCACGTTCTGCTGCGACTTCGAACCGGGCTGCGTCGTGACGACGGCGAGGTCGCAGCCCTCGTCGCGTGCGTGGCGCAATCGATGCGCGAGCAACGCCGTCTGCACGCCGCGTCGCCTGCTGGCGGGCAGCGTCGACGCGCCGCACAGCTGGGCAATCCCGTCGTCGATCCGCATGGCGCCGGCGCCGGCGAGTTCGCCGCGATGCCGAGCGACGAACAGCCGTACGCCCGCGGCCGCCGCGAAGTCCCGCATCACGCGATCCAGCGGCTCGCGGTCGAACGATTCGTGCGACGCGACTCCCTGGGTGTCCGGCGTCGCGAACCCGGTGACCATCGTGTCGATCCACTCGTCGACCGACGCCGTGTCGATCGCGACGTCGCCGCGCCGAGGTTCCGGCACGCCGGCGAGTGCGAGGCCCGACACGTTCTCGACGCCCACGACCCGGTGCCCGCGCGTGGAGAAGAACGACGCAAGCGCCGGATCGGCCAGGGTCGCGAGTTCGACCTGGATCGGGACACCGCGCCGCACGTGCTCGGCCTCGATCGCCGGCCACGCGCCTTCGTCGAAGGACGCGAAACCGAGGCCAGCAACCTTGTTGAGCGGCGAACCCGGCTCCGTGATCGCGGCGAGTCCGCCGCCGATCGCGGCCGTGAACACTTCCGGCAGGCGGCGGCGGACGTTCGCGCAAGCCGACGCGAGCAGGTCTCGCTCGGCACGTTCGATGCGCGCCGCCAGCTCGGTGCTGCAGAACATCGTCACGTCGCGCGCACGACGCCGATCCGCACGCCGGCCCCCGCTCCCGAACCGACGCGACCTTCCGCGACGAAGCTCCCGGCCGCCGGCTCGCCGTGCGTGAGCGCGGTCGCGAGCACCTGCTCGCGCACGTACGCGTCGTGGATCCGCAGCGCCTCGCGCGTCACGGCGTCGGCTTCGACCGACAGTGCGATGCGGTCGCTGACGTGCAGGCCCGCGTCCTTGCGCGCCTGCTGCACGAGGCGGACGAAGTCGCGCGCGACGCCCTCGCGCTCGAGTTCGGGCGTGACGTTCGTGTCGAGCACGAGCACGACGTCGTTGCTCGACAGGGCCGCGGCGGTGATGCCTTCCTTGGGCACGAGCTGCAGCACGTACTCGCCCTTCTCGAGCACAGCGCCGCCGATCTCGGCGCGATCTCCGGCGAGCGTCCATGCGCCGCTCTTCGTCGCCGCGAGCACGTCCTTCATCTTCGGACCGAGTTTCGGCCCGAGCGCCTTCGCGTCGATCTGCAGTCGGAACGAACCGAACGCGCCGATGTCGCGCGCGAACCGCACCTGCTTGCAGTTCAGTTCGTCGGCGAGAAGTTCGGCGAACGGCTGCATCGCGTCGGCGTCGAGCCCGGCGAGCGTGACCTGCGGCAGCGGCAGCCGGACGCGCAGCTTCTTCGCCTCGCGGAGCGACAGGCCAACCGAGCACGCGTCGCGGACACGGTCCATCTGCGCGACCAACGCGGCGTCGTTCGGCAAGCGGCCAACGTCCGGCCAGTCCGCGAGGTGAACGGACGCTGCGCCGGTGAGCCCCGTGAACACCTTCTCGGTGAGCATCGGCAGGAGCGGCGCCAGCGTGCGGCAAAGCGTGCCGAGGCAGGTGTACAGCGTGTCGTACGCGTCCTGCCGATCCGCGGACCCCGTCTCTCCCCAGAAGCGCGGGCGACTGCGGCGGATGTACCAGTTGTTGAGCGCGTCGAGGTAGTCCTTCGCGACGGCGCACGCCGACGCGAGGTCGTAGGCGTCCATGCAGCGCTGCACGCCCTCCACCATCGCCCGCGTCTTCGCCAGCACGTAGCGGTCGAGTACCGCGGTCTGGTCGCCGCGTTCCTTCGCGACGACGCCGTCGGTGTTCGCGTACAGGGTGAAGAAGTAGTACGCGTTCCAGATCGGGTTCAGCACGAGGCGCACGACCTCGCTGATCTGCTTGCCGTCCTTGCTGATCTGCAGGTCGCCGCCGCGCAGGATCGGCGAACTCACGAGGAACCAGCGCAGCGCGTCGGCGCCGGTCTTCTCGAACAGCTCGACCGGGTCCGGGTAGTTGCGCAGCGACTTCGACAGCTTCTGCCCGTTCTCGTCGAGCACCACGCCGTGGCAGATGCAGTTCTCGAACGGCGGCTTGTCGAACAGCGCCGTCGCCAGCACGACCATCGTGTAGAACCAGCCGCGCGTCTGCGCGACGTACTCGACGATGAAGTCGGCGGGGAAGTGGTTCTCGAACCAATCCTTGTTCTCGAACGGGTAGTGCACCTGCGCGAACGGCATCGAGCCCGACTCGAACCAGCAGTCGAGCACCTCGGGCACTCGCCGCATCGTCGACTTGCCGGTCGGGTCGTCCGGGTTCTTGCGCGTGAGCCGGTCGACGAACGGCCGGTGCAGATCGGTGACCTTCACACCGAAGTCGCGCTCCATCTCGGCGATCGAGCCGTAGACGTCGACGCGCGGGTACTTCGGGTCGTCGCTCTTCCACACGGGGATCGGCGCGCCCCAGTAGCGGTTGCGCGAGATCGACCAGTCGCGTGCGTTCTCGAGCCACTTGCCGAACTGCCCGTCGCGGATGTGCTCCGGGATCCAGCGGATCGTCTTGTTGTGCACGATCATGCGATCCTTGATCGCGGTGACCTTGACGAACCACGCACCGGGGATCGCCTTGTAGATCAGCGGCTCGCGCGTGCGCCAGCAGTGCGGGTAGTTGTGCTCGTAGGTGACGTGGCGGAGCAGCACGCCGCGCTCCTTCAGCACCTTGATGATGTCCTTGTTGGCGTCGAACACCTGCACGCCGCGCCAGTCGGGGACTTCCGCGGTGAAGCGCCCGTCGTCGTCGACCGGGCAGACGAGCTCGATGCCGTTCGCTTCGCAGACCTTCTGGTCGTCCTCGCCGAAGCCCGGCGCCATGTGCACGACGCCGGTGCCCTCCGCAGTGTCGACGAAGTCGCCGGCGAGCACGCGGAAGCAGTTCTTGCGGCCGGCGAAGAACGGGAACATCGGCTCGTACGTGCGGCCGACGAGGTCCCTGCCCTTCAGCGTCTTCTCGATCTCGAAGCCGGCGAGTTCCTTCTGGTAGCTCGCGAACGTCGCGGCCCCCATCACGTAGCGCAAGCCGTCCTTCCGGACGATCGCGTAGTCGATCTCCGGACCGACCGCGAGCGCCAGGTTGCTCGGCAGCGTCCACGGCGTCGTCGTCCACACGAGCATCGCCATCGGACCCGCGTCGCCGGCCTTCGGCTGCAGTGCGAACGCGATCGTGATCGCCGGGTCCTGCCGCGGGCGCGTGCTGTCGTCGATGCGCGTCTCGAAGTTGCTGACCGGCGTGCGCAGCTTCCACGAGTAGGCCATCACGCGCTGCCCCTCGTAGACGAGCCCCTTCTCGTGGAGCTGCCGGAACGCCCACAGCACGCTCTCCATGTAGGAGAGGTCCATCGTCTTGTAGTCGCGGTCGAAGTCGACCCAGCGCGCCTGGCGCGTGACGTAGCTGCGCCACTCCTTCGTGTACTTCTGGACGCTCTTCCGGCACGCGTCGTTGTACTTCTCGAGACCGATCGACTGCACCGCCTCCGCACCGCTCTTGCCGAGTTCCTTCTCGGCCTCCATCTCCGCGGGCAGACCGTGGCAGTCCCAGCCGAAACGCCGTTCGACACGGCGGCCGCGCATCGTGAAGTAGCGCGGCACGACGTCCTTCACGAAACCGGTGAGCAGGTGTCCGTAGTGCGGCAGCCCGTTGGCGAACGGCGGCCCGTCGAAGAACACGTACTCGTTGTCGCCGGCCGCGCGCTGCTCGACGGACTTCTGGAACGTGCCCTCGCCCTCCCACCGTGCGAGCACTTCCTTCTCGATCGCGGGGAAGTTCGCTTGGGCGGAGACCTCGGGGTAGTGCCTCTTCGTCGCGGGCTTCGGCTCGGTCATGCGGCCGACCAGTGTGACGACTGGCAAGCGGGGGCGCAACGAAGACCGCCCCGGCGCCGGGCCGGAGTCACGACGAAGCCGAGCCGCGCAGCGAAGAACGGATCGAGGTCGAGAACGGCGCTCACAGGAATCCGTCGACGATGCGAGGCTCCTTCTTGCGCCGCAGGCCGATCAGCTGCCCCGCGAGCACCGACATCCACGCAGCGAGTTCGACGGACTTCGTGAGCCAGTCCGCGAGGTACTGCTCGACGCCGGGCGCGAGACGCGCGGCGAGGAGCGCGCCGACGAGCGCGAGACCGGCGAGACAGAGAAGCTTGGCGCGCCCGATCGCCTCGTCGTGACGCACGAGCCACGTGACGAACCAGAGCGAGCCGACGAACAGCACGCCGAGCGTGATGTTCCGCCAGATCGCGTGCGGGCCTCGCAGCTGGAACTCCGGATCGATCGCGATCGCGATCCACTGCCCGATGTCGTGGGCGACCGCGTGCACGTCGAACGCCTTGTCGGCGACGATCAGGCAGAGGCCGGCGAGGATCAGCCCCCACGTCGCGCGGCGCCCCGCCGGTGCACGGCTGACCAGCACGATCGCGAGGAGCAGCAGGATCCCCCACAACGCACCTTCGACGAGCGGAGCGTCGAAGCCGTCGCCGCCTTCTTCGAGGTCAAAGCGCATCGTCGTCGAGCTCCGGCGCCGGTCCGCGCGCGAACGCGACCGCGAGCAGTGCCGCGATCGCGAGCGCGAGGCCGAGCACACTCTTGCCCGGTTCGACGCCGATCGCGATCGGCATCCAGCCGTCGATCGACAGTGTGCGCACCGTGACGTAGAGCGCATCGACGAGCATCGCGAGCCATCCGATCCGGTGCAGCGGCAGGAGGCGTCGCGGCAGGCGACGCAGGCGCCACGCGATCCACGCGACGATCGCCGTGAACACGACGCCGAGCGCGGCCTTGAAGACGAGACGATCGTCGTACACACCCAGGTCGATCAGTGCCGCGCGGCCGGCCTGGTAGAACGGCTTGTTCCATCCCCATCGGTGCAGGGTCGTGAGCATCGCGGCGAACGTGCAGGTCACCCACCAGAGCCGGCCGCCGCGTCGCGCGCGGAGAGCGGCGACGATGGCGGCTGCGCACCAGACGAACGGAACGACGTCGGCGAGTTGCATCCGTCCTCAGGGCTTCCCGAGACGCTGGCGGATGTCGGTCGCGAGCTTGGCGAACTCGGCCTGATCGCCCACGTCCCGCAGCAGCGCTTCGAACTCCTGCCGCGCACGCGCCGCGTCGCCGGAGCCCTGCATCAGGATCGCCGTCGCCCAGCGCCCTTCGACACGCTGGTACGGCGTCGCGCCCGGGGACTGCGAATAGGCCTGCGCCAGCGCGATGCCCCGCGCGGCGTCCTTCATGTCCGCGCAGGTCCACACCAGCTGGTACGCGGCACCGCGGCCGACCTTGCTGTCCATCCCGTTCGCATCGACCAGTTGTTGCAGCGTGCGCGCGGACTCGACCAGCGACTCCCGCGTGCCGAGCTGACGCTGCAGCATGCCGAGTTCGAGCAGCGCCTCGGCGCGACGTTCGGGCGACAGCGGCCGCTGCAGCAGAGCCTGCAACTGGGTGATGCCGTCCGCGACATCGCCGGTCTTCGCGGCGACGCGCGCACCGCGCAGCAGTTCGTCGTCCGACTTCGCGTCGCGCTTCTTCTGTTCGACGCCCTCGAGGGCGCGCTGCAGCGCATCGACGTCGACCGCAACCGGCCCGCTCGGCGAAGCGCCCGTGGCCGCGATGCGTGCCGGCGCCGCCGCAAACCCGTCGAGGCGGTCCTCGATGCGGCCGAGTCGGCGGTCCATCGCGTCGAGGCGTGCGAGCACCGGAGCGATGTCCGTCGGCGGTGACGCGACGTTCGAAGCCGGTTCCGGCGACGCCGCGGACTCGGGCGGCACGAGCGGCGACGGCGGTGAGCCACCGAACCACCACACCGCCGCGACGACGACCGCGCCACCCGCGACGGCGGACAACAGGATCTTGCCGGGTTCGTTCACGCCGCGGAGAGCCTACGCCACGGCGACCGTGAACGCGCGCGGCCTTCGGCTATCCGCGGCGCGGTCCGGCCGCCTGATTCCGATCCTGCTCCTGCAGGCTCGTCATCGTCGCGCGCACTCGCGCCGCGTCGACCGAGTCGCCCCACCCGGGCACGCGGCAGGCGTCGAGCCGCTGGTTCAGGTGGCCGATCCGCGTCGTGCCGTCGCCGAAGAAGTACCACGCGCGCCGAACGAACTCGGCGCTCTCGGCGAGATCCGTCGGAGTGTCGAGGCGCGTCTCGATCGCCGCAGCGAGGTCGGCGAGGAGGACACGGCGCGGGGCCTCGATGCCGCGGCGGGACAGCGCAAACGCGGCCACGCAACGCGCATCGAACTTGAAGGTGTCCGCGAGGCAGTCGGCGATCGGAACGCCGAGCGGTGCGCGGAGGCCCGCCTTCTCGTCTTCTTCGCCCGCGATGACGAGCGCCGCGGCGATCGTGTCCTTGGGCAGGGCCTCGTCGGTGCGGAGCCTCTGCCGCAGCTCCGCGATCGCTTTGCCTTCGCCGCGTTCGGCCATCGCGACCCAGTCGTCGAGGACGAGCGCACTGCCCTGGCGCTCGGCGACGGCGGCGACCCCGCGGTGCAGCTCCGCGACCTCGGTCAAGTTGGCCAGCCGAACCATGCGGCCGAGCAGGTCGTCGGACGTTCCGGTCCGCGCGAGCGCCGCGGCCAGGTCCTGCCGGATCGCCGTGACCGCGACGGGCGAACGCAGCAGCAAGCGGGCCAGTTCGCCGACGGCTTCGTCGGTGATCTTCCACTGCGCCATGGATGCCTCGTCCGTCGGCTGGGGCAGTTCTTGGTTGCACGTGACGAACAGGGTCGAAGCGAGCGCCGCGTCGCGGCGCGCGGACTCGCGGTCCTGCACGACCCTCGTCTGGCCGGCTTTCAGTCCGGTTCGCTCCTGGCCGACGGCCAGTTCGGCCGCACCGAGCAGCACGGTCACGCAGAGAACGGAGGGAACGTGTTCGAGTCGGGAGAGAACGTCGGTGAGTCGCATCGGGGATTCCTCGGAAACGGGGAGAACGAACGGAGAGCGACGCACGGAGATGCGGCCGAAGGCAGCGGCGGCCACGTCGCCGAGCGAAGTGCGGACACGCTGCTCGCGGCGCCCGGTGTCGGCGAGGACTTCGCCGGCGAGCAGTTCGACGTCGTCGTCGCGCAGCACGAACGCCGTGCCGGCGACCGTGCGCAGACGCCCGCCGCCGGGCAGGTCGACCTGCACCGGCGGACCGTCCGGACACAGCGCGGTGTCGCCGGAGCGAACCGTGGTCGAGCGACGCAGCGCGCCATCCGCGGATGCGACGAGCAATTCGCCCGACGCAGTGGCGACCCCATCGCCGCGGTCGACCAGAACGACCACCGCGATCGCCGCTGCGGCGGCGACGAGCGGGGCCCATGTCCGCAGCGGGCGACGCCGCGCGACGACGGGAGCCGGGCGCGGGGGCACCGCCGCGCGAGCCGCCGGCTCGGCGAGCACTTCGCGCAGTGCGAACTCGAGCACGAGGTCGAAGCCGTCGCTCATGCGCCCCTCCTCCCTTCGATGCACCGCCGCAGCGCGCGACGGAGACGCACGAGCAGCGACTCCGCACCGGCGGCGCCGACCCCGAGGCGCTGCGCCACGACCGGCACGGGGCACTGCTCGCCGTAGCGCCACGCCAGAGCCTGCCGGTGCCGTTCGCCGAGCTGCTGCAGGCACTCGCGCAGCGCGATCAACAGGCCGTCGCCGTCGTCGTCGCCGCAGTGTGTCTCCCAGGCGACCACGAGTTCGTCGAGCCGATCCGTGGCGACGAACACGTCGCGGCGCCGCGCCGACGACACGAACGTGTTCCGCGCGATCGTGCGCAGCCACGCCCCCGTCTCCCGCTCGGATCGCCATTCGAACGGAGCCGCGAACGCCTTCGCGAACACCTCCTGCGCGAGGTCGTCGATCCGGTCGGGGCGGGCGCCGAGGTAGCGCAGGTAGCGACGGAGCCCGTCGTGGTGGCGACGCAGCGCGTCGTCCGCTTCCGTACCGTCGTCGGACCGGGAGAGTGGCACGACGCATGGAACGCCGCGTCGCCGCGACCCCGTGCGGTCCGCGGCGAACTTCCCGACCCGCCTACGGCAGCGAGACGCGGACGGAGGCACCCGCCGCGAGATCCAGGTCGTGCGGAGCCCCGAGCGTCTCCGCGCCGCGCCGGCCCGGTTCGCGCCGTTCGAGTTGCACGCGATACCGGCCCGGCGCGAGCTGCAGCGCCACGGCGCCGCGAGAGCGTTCGTCCGGTCGCACGGGTCGCCGTTCCGCCTTGCCCGCGGGCTCGACCGGCGTCACGACGATCGACAGCAACCCGCCCTTGCCCGTCACCGCCTCGCCCAGCACGACGCCGACGTCGGCGAGATCGGGCACACGCACGGAGACGAGTTCGTCCGTCGCGTTCACGGCGTGCGTGAACGTGCGGCCCCCGACGAGCGCAACCGTGATCTCCCCCGCCTGCCGGGCGATCCGGTCGAACACGTATTCGCCCTCGCCCACCTCCGTCGCGAGCCCGTTGGCGCCGCCCCCGATCACCACGTACCACGCGCTCACCGGGCGGCCGTTCTCCTGTCGCACGTGCGCCGTCAGCCGACGCCCTTCGACGAGCGTCACTTCGATCGGGGCACCGCCGGGTGTCAGCACCGCGTCGTTGCGGACGAATGCGACGAACGCGGGATGCACGACCTCGAGATGCACGCCGCGCACTTCGTTCTGCAGCGCCGCGAAGACGAACTCGCCGCGCGCGTCGGTCCGGCCGGTGTCGACGAAGTCCCCCGCCTCGGCGTGGACCCTCGCACGCGCGACCGGGCGCCCCCGCTCGTCGCGCGCGACGCAGCGCAGCGCCTGCGTCGTGACGTCGGCATCGATCCGCACGCTGGCGCGGCCTTCCCCGGCCGGCGCGATCGCGTCGACCGCGGCGACCTGCTGCCCGCCGGTGTCGATCGCGGCAAGGTGCAGCAGCACTCCCGGCACCAGCGCATCGAGAGAGACCTCCCCGTCGCGCCCCAGCGGGAACAGCTGATCGAACGGCTGGTTCGCGATCTCCTGCACGGCCGCGGTGCGGGTCCCCTCCGCGGCGGCGGCGAACGGCAGGCGGTCGGCACGCACTCGCAGGGTGCCGCGCAAGGCTTGACCCTGCCGATCGCGCACCAGCACGGTGATCCCGTTCGCGCGCGCCAGCGTCACGACGAGCCGACGATCCGGCGGGATGCGGGCCGTTCGACGCGAGGCACCCGGTGCCGAGACGACGACTTCGTCCGCATCGGGCGGCGTCGCGGCGAACCGTGCCTCGCCGTCTGCGCCGCTCGCCACACCGGTCGCGAACCCCGCACCGTCGACGACCGCGACGTGCGCCCCCTCGATCGGCGACGAAGCGGCGTCGACGACCCGCACCGACAACGGCGCTCCGACGACGACGTCGCCGACGTCGAGTCGTTCGGCGTCCGCGGCGACCGTGACGCGCTGCGTCGACAGCATTCCCCCCGCGTCCGGCGCCATGACCGTGAGTGCACCGACGACCGACTTCGATCGCGACGCTCGTCGCAGCAGCAGGACGAACGTGCCGTCGCTGCCCGTCTTGGTCGCAGAGATCGGTGCGTGCCGGTCGAGGAGGCCGTCGATCTGGATCGAGAGGCCCGCGACCGGCATCCCGTCGGCGACGACGCGGCCGCGGACCGGCACGGGGGCGGCGAGTTCGAGCACGAGGCCCCGCACCGGATCGCGCAGCAGAACGGTGTGGCCGTCGTCGACCGCGGCGAGACGCGAGGTCTCGGTGATCGCCCACGACCCGGCGCTCAGCGCACCGCTCCACTGCGTCTCGAGACCTGCGAACGTGAACGCGCCGTCGTCCGCAGGGCGCACGTCCATCGCGTGCGGCGACGTGCCGAGGTCCGCGAGGATCGCGACGGCACGTGTCCCGAGCCCCGACCAGCACGGCGCCGGGGCGTCGTGCTCGAGGTGGAGAACGAGGCCGGCCGCGCCGACACCGCGCACGTCGCCGCGTACGACGCCCTGCACGACGGCACCGAGCGGCCACTCGATTCGCTGTTCGTCGTGGCCGTCGCACGCGACACGCAGCGGGATCCTGCCCGGCGCCGCGACGAGCCACTCCTCGCCGATCGCCGCGGCACCGAACGTCGCGCGACCGTCGTCGCCGGTGCGTTCGTCGCGCAGCGCCTCACCGCCGCGCAGCGAAGCGACGTGAACGCCCGACACCGCGCGACCCGCTTCGTCGACGACGGACACCACGACCGCCGGTGCGGCCGCGACCCGGGCGCGATCCGCCGAAGACACCAGCGGGGATTCGACAGCCGAGTTCGCCGTGGTCGCGTCGGCGACGTCGTTCGGACGGGCACCGGGCAAGGGAACGGGCGATGCGGGCCACGACAACCAGAGCACCGACGATGCGACGACGACACCGCACACGATCCAGAGGACTTTCATGGCCAGCCCAACCGCGAGAAGAGAGGTGCCGACCGCGGCGGCCGGCACGGGGAAGAGGTCGCGCGACCATGCGACGCACCACGCGGCGAATCCTCCGGGATGCGTGCGTTCGAGCCGTTCGCGCAGCATCTGCGTCGCGCGCGAGAGTCGTTGCCGAGCGGCGGCGTGCGAGACACCCTGGCGCACGGCGATCTCCGTCGCGGAGAGATCGTCGAGGTGCCGCAGCAGGAGCGCTTCGCGGTAGGGCTCGTCGAGCCCCATCACCGCGTCCATCGTCGCACGATGCAGGGCGGCGCGCTCGACGACGTCCGCCGGTGACGCCGCGGTCGTCGGTGCATCGGCGCTTGCCAGCCGTTCGCGAGCCGCGCGCCGGCGATCGGTGCGCAGCAGCCGGCGCACACGGTTCGTCGTGACGGTCCGCAGCCACGCGCGCAGGCCCCCGACTTCCGCCCGCGCCGGCGATGCATGCTCGTGCGTCGCGATCCAGACGTCCTGCGCGACGTCGTCGGCGAGCGAGTCGTCCCGCAGCATCCGCCACGCCAGACGACGCACCCACGCGAGGTCGCCCGGCTGCAGGTCACCGGCACGGGAATCGGACGTCATGCGATCCCTGAGCCCGCCGCGCCGCCGGGTGTGACGGCGACGGCGAGAAAAAACGCGATCAGCGCAGCGCGGCGTCGATCTCGGCCCGCAACCCGGCGTCGCCCGGCGCGACCTTCGAGGAGTGGAAGGACAGCACCTTCCCGTCCTTGCCGACGAGGTACTTGCAGAAGTTCCAGTTCGGCAGCTTGCCGCCCTGTTTGCCGAGCCACTCGTAGACCGGGCTCTGGCCGTCGCCGGCCTTCGTCTGCACCTTCTCGAACAGCGGGAAGTCGACCTGGTACTTCGTCGTGCAGAACTGGCGGATCTGCTCGGGCGTGCCCGGTTCCTGGCCGCCGAAGTCGTTGCTCGGGAACCCGAGCACCGCGAAGCCGCGGTCCTTCAGTTCGGCGTGCAGCTTCTGCAGCCCCGCGTACTGCGGCGTGTACCCGCACTCGCTGGCGACGTTGACGACGAGCACGACCTTGCCGCGGAACGACGCGAGGTCGGCGGGAGAACCATCGAGGGCCTTCGGCCGGAACGAGTAGAAGTCCATGGCGGCGGGTGCGGTGGCGGGAACGGGAGCGGCTGGTGCGGTGGATCCAGCGTTCGCAGGTGCAGGTGCACTCTGCTGTGGCGCACCGCATGCACCGAGAAGGGAGAGAAGGACGACGACGGCCTCGGGTCGCATGGTACGCGGATGCTACCCGCCGTGGCGACGCGCCGTCACCGTCGCCGCCGCCACAACTCGAACTCGCCGCGCCGATCGACGAACTGCCACTCCGCCGCGAGGCGCTCCTTGCCGAGGTATCGGTGCAGGTAGACCGGCCAGTCGCACAACCACTCGATGTCGTTCGCGGCCAGATAGACGTGCATGTCGTGCTGGTGGCGCAGCGCCTCGGCGTTGACCTTCCCGTCGAGGTTGTGCACGCCGTCGACGAAGTAACCGAGCGTGCCGGACTGCCCGGCCGCCAGCCGCGCCCCTTCGGGCACGTGAGCGCGCACGAGCGGCACCTGGTCGTGCAGCCACTGGTTGCCGCGGAAGACGACGCCGGTGTGCACGATCGCCACCAGGGCCAGGGTTGCCGCCACCACCGCAGCGACGAACAGGCCGCCGAACCACCGCACGCGGAACGCGACCCGCTCGAACGCGATCGTCGACAGGGCGAGGCCGAACGGCGCCAAAGGGACGAAGTAGCGGTTGTAGAAGTGCGTCGCCCACGACCGCCACGGGTACCACACGAGGAACGCGGCACCCGCGACCAGCAGCGCGAACGCGGCGAGCCGACCGTCGCCGGGGGATCGCCGTTCTTCCCGGGGCACGCCCGGCAGACGCCACAGCACGAAGAGCACGAGCGCCGCGAACGCGGCGCGCACCGTGAGGAACACCGCGTGCCCGGCACCGTCGCCGCCGTACAGCTCCGGAGTCGCGACGAGCAGGATGTTGGTGGCCGCGGCACCGAGCCGGCTCGCGACGATGCCCGCGGTGCCGTCGAGCGTCTCGCCCTGCGCCGTGCCGCTCGTCGGCATGAGAGCCCCGAACAGCACTTCGTTGTAGATCCACCACGGCGACGACACGACGGCGGCGAACACCGCGATCACCGCGGCGTCGCGAAGGCGGTGCGCGGCCGGTCCCGTTCCGCGAAGCACCGTGAGCGCACACGTGGCGACGACGAAGAACGTCGCGTCGATGCGGGTGAGCACGACCACACCGAGCATGGCGCCGTGTTCGATGGCCGATCGGGTTCCCGCCAACGGACGTCGTTGCGCGAGCCGCAGGTACGCCAGGTAGAAGAACAGGAGACAGCCGGTTTCGAGCCCGTTGTGCGACAGCAGCAGCAGGAAGCCGCTGCCGAGCCACGAGAGCGAACCGAACCAGCGCAGTCGTTCCGTGCCCGAGCGGGCATCGCGCAAGACGAGCCCGAAGACCCACGCCGCGGCGACGAAGAACATCCCGTGCACGAACAGAACGCCGCGCAGCGCCGCGATACGGTCGCCACCGGCGAGCCAGTAGGCGGGCGCGGCGAAGAACGTGAACAGCGGCTGGATCCCGTTGGTCGCGTGAACGCCGTCGATCGACAGGCCGTGCCCCGCCGCGAGATGGCGGGCGACGGTGAGCAGGTAGAAGCCGTCTTCGGTGAGCGGCTTGTCGAGCAGGATCGTCGACGGACGGAACGCGATGGTCAGCGTCGCGAGCGCGGCGAACACGAACGCGATCCTCGCGGCGCGAGTGATGGCGTCATCGACGGAGACGGTGGGCATGAGGGCGTGGCTCGGCAGCCGACGAAGGCCGGGAGTCATACCGCGCGATGCCGGCGTCGCGCGACCCGGCGTGGCCGCGTGCTTTCGCCGCACGGTGCGGATAGAGCATGGGCACGTGACCGCCTTGCCCGACCACCCGCCCCGGCCCCCCGGTCGCCGCTTCGTCCATGGCATCGTCCTCGTCGCGCTCGTCGCGGTGACGATCGTCGGCGCCGGCAAGCTCGCGTTCCTGTGCGACGACGCGTACATCCACTTCCGCTACGCGGCGAACGCGCACGCCGGCCACGGCCTCGTGTGGAACCCCGAACCGTTCCGGCCGGTCGAGGGGATGAGCTTCCTCTGGGTCGTGGCACTGTGGGCGATCTGGGCATGGACGGGCGCCGAGCCGCCGGACGCGACGATCCCCTTCTCGATCGCCTGCGGGATCGTGCAGCTCCTGGTCATCGCGGCTGCCGCGCATCGGCTCCGTCGCGGAGACGGGTCGCGCGTGCCGGCAGTCGTGGCGTGGATCGCCGTTGCGGCGATCGTCGCCAACCGCACCTTCCTGCAGTGGATGTCGAGCGGTCTCGACACGCCGTTCTTCAACGTCTTCGCGCTCGCGTGGGTGCTGCACGGCTGCCGCGCACCGACGAACCGCGGTGGACGGTGGCTCGCCGTGTGGGCATCGCTCGCGGCTTGCGCCTCGATGATCCGCCCCGACGGCGTCCCGATGGTGTGCGCGACGGCAGCGGTCGCGGTCGCGGATGCGCTGCGACACCTGCGTTCGTGGCGCTCGCTGCTCGGCCTCGCGCCGCTGCTCGCGACGGGCGCCTTCTTCCTGTGGCGGCACTCGTACTACGGCGAGTGGCTGCCGAACACGTACTACGCGAAGGTCGCGACGCCGTGGCCCGAGGCGGGCGCGCGCTACTTCGCGTGCTTCGCGCTCGAGAACGGCACGTGGCTGCTCCTGCCGATCGTCGTCGCGTGGGTCGCGACCGAACTGCGCCGCGGCGTGCGCCGCGCCACCACGAGCGTGCTCGACCACCTGCCGGGCGCCGCGGCCATCGCGATCGCGGCGTTCAATGCGAGCTACTACTGCCTCGTCGTCGGCGGCGACCACTTCGAGTACCGAGTGCTGTGCCAGCTCGTGCCGCTGGGAACGCTCGCCGCGGTCGCGATGGTCGTGCGCATCACGAACGGCGGCGCGTGGCCGATCGCGACGTCCCTCGTGTTCGCGCTCGCGGGCTCGGCGAGCTGGGTGCACCTGGCGCTCACGCGCGATCCGGCGTTCTACGGCATCCAGGCCGTGTCGCCGCAGCTGCCGGGTTTCGTACAGCCGATCTCGCGGTGGTTCGACCGCCAGCAGGCGTGGCTGTTCACGCGCTACATCGGCCTTCGCACCGTGCACCACGACATGCTGCTGCGCGCCTACCAGGAGACGAGCTATCCGCGCCGTCTCACGATGCCGGCGCTGCCCGACCCGTTCCCGATCCTCGCGACGGGCGCCGTCGGCCTGCCGAGCTGGTGCCTGCCCGACTGCGCGATCTTCGACGACTTCGGACTCAACGACTGGGTCGTCGCCCGCACGCCGCGCACGTTCGGCGAGCCGATGACCGAGGCGAGGATGCGCCCCGCGGTCGAAGCCGCGGACAGAGACCACGACGGCTTCCTCGACAAGCTCGAACTCGGCGTCGCGATCGAAACAGCGACGGGGAACAACAAGGACGCGCGGCCCGGCGCCTTCGTCTTCAACTACCTGATCACCGTCTTCGCCGAGCACCGCCCCGACGCCGTGACGATCGACGAAGCCGTCGCGATGAGCAGCGTCATCAACACCGGCCGCATGATGGCGCACGAACGGCAGCCGACGCAGGAGTACCGCGACGCGTTCGAGCCGAACGTCACCGTCGCTGCGGGCATCGTGACGGTGACGCCGCGGCGCGAGCCGATGACCGCGGAACGCATCCGCGCCATCGAGTCCGAGTGGCGCGAGAAGATCCTCGCCGCGCGCCGCCGCTGAGACGACGCCCCCGCGTCACGCGACGCTGACGGTGAACTCGCCGTTCGCGACGGAGACCTGTGCCTTCGTCATCTGCTTGCCCTCGGCCATCAGCTCGAGGATGCGCGTCGACAGCATCGGCAGCAGCGTCTGCGTGAGGATTCGGTCGACGGCGCGCGCGCCGCTGTCGGGATCCTTGCAGCGATCGACGATCGTCTGCACGAGCGCCTCGTCGACCTGGAGCCGCACGCCGTGGTTCTGCTCCATGCGGTCCGCGATGCGTTTGATCTGCAGGCGCACGATCTGCTCGAGCACCTTCGGCAGGATCGGGTAGTAGGCGACGGTGACCATGCGCCCGAGCAGCGCCGGAGGGAACACCTTCATCAGGTCCTGGCGAAGTGCCTCCGCGAGCGCTTCGGGCGTCGGCACGAGCTCCGGATCCGCGCACATGCGCATGACCTTGTCGGTCGCGACGTTGCTCGTCAGCAGGATGACGGTGTTCTTGAAGTCGATCTCGCGGCCTTCGCCGTCTTCGAGGATGCCCTTGTCGAAGACCTGGAAGAACAGCTCCATCACGTCGGGGTGCGCCTTCTCCACTTCGTCGAGCAGCACGACGGAGTACGGCCGGCGCCGCACCGCCTCGGTGAGCACGCCGCCCTCGCCGTAGCCGACGTAGCCGGGCGGGCTGCCCTTCAGGCTGCTGACCGTGTGCGCCTCCTGGTACTCCGACATGTTGATCGTGATCAGGTTGCGCTCGCCGCCGTACAGCGCGTCGCTGAGCGCCAGCGCGGTCTCCGTCTTGCCGACGCCCGAGGGACCGACGAGCAGGAACACGCCAATCGGCCGCGACGGGTTGTCGAGCTTCGCGCGCGACGTCTGAATGCGGCGCGCGATCGCCGCGAGCGCGTGGTCCTGGCCGAGCACGCGCGACGCCAGGCGCTTGTCGAGCTGAAGCACCGCCTGGATCTGGTCGGCGACCATCTTGCCGACCGGGATGCCGGTCCACGCGGACACGACTTCGGCCACGGTCTGCGACGTGACCTCCGCATGCACGAGCGGCGTCTCGCCCTGCATCGCCTTCAGCTGCGAACGCAGCTGCTCGAGCCGCTGCTGCTTCTTCTTGCGTTCGCCTTCGTCCTCGACGCCGGCGCGCAGTTCGCTCTGCAGCGCGATCACTTCGTTGACGAGGCCCTTCTCGGTCTCCCAGCGCTTCTCGAACTCGGCGGCGGTCCTCTTCGCCTCCGCGTGCTGCGCCTCCGCGTCGCCGATGCGCTTCTTGTGGTCGTGGCCGAGGATCTCCTCGTTGCGCAACTGCTTCAGCTCCGTCTCGAGCGTCTGCATCCTCCGCCGGCTGTCCTCGAGGGTCGCGGGGATCGAGCCCTGGCCGATCGCGATGCGCGCGCACGCGGTGTCGAGCAGGCTCACCGACTTGTCGGGCAGCTGGCGCGCCGGCATGTAGCGCGCGGACAGGCGAACGGAGTCGACGATCGCCTCGTCGCGAATGCCGACCTTGTGGTGCTTCTCGAGCATCGCGGCGACGCCGCGCATCATCGAGACAGCGTTGCCTTCGTTCGGCTCCTCGACCTTCACCACCTGGAAGCGTCGCGTCAGCGCCGCATCCTTTTCGAAGTACTTCTTGTACTCGGCCCACGTGGTCGCGGCGATCGTGCGCAGCTCGCCGCGCGCGAGCGCGGGCTTCAACAGGTTCGCGGCGTCGTTCTGGCCTTCCGCGCCGCCCGCGCCGATCAGCGTGTGCGCCTCGTCGATGAACAGGATGATCGGCTTGGGCGAACTCTTCACCTCCTGGATCACCTGCTTCAGGCGATTCTCGAACTCGCCCTTCACGCCCGCACCCGCCTGCAGGAGGCCGAGGTCGAGCGAGTGCAACTCGACGTTGCGCAGCGCGTCGGGCACGTCGCCGGTCGCGATGCGGTGCGCGAAGCCCTCGACGACCGCGGTCTTGCCGACGCCCGCTTCGCCCGTGAGGATCGGGTTGTTCTGCCGTTTGCGCGTCAGGATGTCGACGATCTGGCGGATCTCGGGGTCGCGGCCGAGCACGGGGTCGAGCTTGTGCTGGCGCGCGAGTTCGGTGAGGTTCGTCGTGAACTGGTCGAGTGCCGGCGTGCCCGCAGCATCGCCTTCCGCGTCAGCGCCGCCGCCCCCTCCACCGCCGCTCGCCGCGACCGCTTCGCTCGTCTCGGCCGACGCCTGCACGACCGCGGAGAACTTGTTCGCGAGCTGCTCCGGGATCACCGCCGCGAGCCCGCGGCTCACGTCGCGCAGGCGGCGACCGATCGTCGGATGCGACAGGGCGGCGTAGAGCAGAGCGCCGCTGCGCACGCGCGCGTGCCCGAGTTCGAGCGACGCGAACAGCCACGCGTCGCGCACCAGGTCCTCGATGTCGGGCGAGAACGACGGGATCTTGCCGTTGCCCGTCTTGAACGCGCCCATCGCCTTGTCCAGGTCGCGAATCACCTGATCGACCGGCTGCGAGAACTGCGCGAGGATGCGCTGCACGTCGCCGCCCTTCTGCTCGCACAGCGCGTGCAGCCAGTGCTCCGGTTCGACTTCGTAGTTCGTCCGCGAGTTGCAGAGCCCGGCGGCCGCCTGTAGCGCGCGCTTGCTGGATTCGGTGAGCTTGCCGATCAACGACTTCAGGTTCGTCTTCATGGGCTGGTTGCCGTCGGGGTCGTCGCGCCGCACGAGGGAGCGCGGGGTCGGGCGGACACGATCAACCAAGCCCGCGCAAAGATCCACTGCCGGGCGAGTGCGCGCCGAATCGGGCCGGCATCCCGCCATGGGCCGCGATGGGTCACTCGACGAAGACCAGGCTCGCCGCGATCCGCTCGAAGGCGGCTGCGTGAACCTCGTGCAGCTCGGGGGTCGCGATCAGGTTGATCAGCACCCCCGTGCCGTCTCGCACGAACAACAGCTCGCTGACGCGCAGCGGCTGGCCACGCGCGGGTCGACCGGTGAAGCACAGGCGATGGCCGGAGACGTCGCCAAGTCCGGCGGGTTCGTCGCGCAGCACTTCGAAGTCGGAGAGTCCCTTCTTCTGCTGCCTGAGTCGTCCATCGAGGATCGTCTTGGCTGCGATCCCGGCCGGCAGCGAGAACGCCGTCACGTGGAACATCGCGGCGTCCCCGACGTCGGGATCCGGAGGTCGGATGCGCACGACGAGCGCCCCGGCTTCGCGGCGCTCCTCGAGGGTCCACTTCGCATCGGGCAGGTTCACGCAGAAGCCGTGCTCCGCGTTCGTGTAGGTCTGGCCGCGCAGGCCCGTCGTGAGCGGGTCGGTTGCCGTGGCGTGCAGCTTCACGTCGGCGATGCGCACCTCGAGGCTCTTCGTGAGCTTCCAGCGCAGCGGCTGGGTGCCCGCGACCGTGTCGCTGTGCACGAACTTCAGGAGGTCGAGCGAGCCGCCGAACTCGTTCGCGCTCGCGTCGACGGGGACCCACTCGCCCACGAAGACCTCGTTCCACATGTGGCCGCCCCACGTGTCGCCCTCCGCGCCGGCGAAGCGGCGCTGGCCGAGCACGATGCGCGTCGGGATGCCGGCCGCGCGCGCGAGCGAAGCGAACAGCGTGGAGTACTCGGTGCACTTGCCGGCCCGGCGCTCGAGCACCTGCGGCCCGGACAGAGTCCCGGCGATCATCTCGGACCGGACGGTCTCGCTCACCCACCGGCACAAGGTCCTGGCCGCGACCCCGGCCGAGGTCTCCGCACCGACGAGTTCGGCAGCCTGCGCCGCGATGCGCTCGTCGCCGGGAACGATGAAGGGATCCGATGCGAGCTCGCGCTCGAAGCCCGCGCGCGGGACCGGTCGCGTGGCGGACGCACCGCCCTCGGGAACGCGCTCGAGTCGAACCACCGCCGTGCAACGCCCCGCGTCGTCCGTGAGCGAGACCAGACGCTGGCGCGCGTCCTCGAGTTCGAACTCGGCCGGCGCGATCCCCTGCCACGCGAGTCGGACGTCGAGGCTCGCGAGCTGTCGCACCGGCGGCAGTTGGCGATCGATCCGGAACGTGAGCAGCTCGCGCTCCGGGATCACACGAGTGTGGAACGCCAGCGCCTCCTCGCGCGGCGCCCGCACGACGTGCCACGGCGGGAGCGAGACCCGCTGTTCGACGAGTTCGCCGTTCGCATCGAGCCGCAGCGTCGTCTCCTGCCACGCCTCGCCGGTGTCGATCGACCAGAGCGACCCGTTCGCTTCGCGCGCCACGAGTCGCAGCGTGATCTCGGCGACGTCGGCGCTCTCTTCGGTCAGCAGCCGCATCCTGTGCACGAGGTCTTCGGCGGTGGCGCGCGCGAGTTCGCGCGCGAGCCAGTCGCCGAGCGCGGACCCGACGACGAGCGGCGGCCCCTCGCGCGGCACGTGGTGCGACGGCGTGCCGGGCCCGTGCTGCACCGTCCAACCGTCCGCGGTCGCGTTCACACGAACGCGCACGACCCCGGAAGACTGCGCCGTCTCTGCTTCGAGACTGTGCAGCGTCAGGTCGGGGCCGACCACCGCCGTGGCTTCCGTGCGCACTTCCTGCCGCGCCCCGAAGAACTCGATCTCGAGTCGCGAAGCCAGATCGTAGGCGCGGGTTCCGTCGTCGCGCCCATGCACGCGCAGATGCATGTAGCCGTACGGCTGCCGATCGTCGCGGATCGAGTACCAGACCTCGCGCGGCCGGAGGTCCGGAGTGTCCGGCGCGAGCGCGCCGCGGCACGCCGCGACGAACCCGAGGCCGGCAAGTGCGATCCAGGAGCGGCGAGTGACCATCGGCGCGTTGTACCTGGATCCGGAGGGCAGGGCCCCGGCCTGTTCCGATGCGGTCAGAACATGCCCGCGGTGAGTTGCAGCGCGTTCGTCGCGGTCGCCGACACCCAGTTGCCCAGCACGTCGAGTTCGATCGGCACCATCTGGTGGAAGAACGTCAATCCGACGAGCGGCGGCACGCGACTCGCGCCGAAGCCCCCCGCCGTCTTGAACGCACGGCCGGCCACCAGGTCGCCGTTCGGCAGCGTCGTCAGTGCCAGCACGTTGCCGTCCATGCCCGCACCCAAGGACGACCGCTCGACGCCGTTCCAGGTCGCGATGCGATTCGCGGTGACGCCGCCTGCGACGGTGAACGATCCTGCCGCCACCAGCTGCGGGACCGCGGGACCGGCCCCGTCCGGATCCCACATCGTGGTCGCATTGACGCTGCCGACGACACCGGGGATCCCGTCACCCGGGAGCCATTCTGTCGCGCACTGCGCCGCGGAAGGCACCGCCGGTGAGAACGCCGGGAGCAGATGAGAGAGGAACTTCGAGACTCGAAAAGTCAGGGCATCGTCACGTTGCGCGGCAGAAAGGGCCGGCCAGTAGCAACGCATCCTAGGCGAGGTCACCGACCGTGGGAGGCGGCTACCGGCTCCGACCGCCGCGGTCCGAGCCAACGAGCTCAGGCTCCCGAACGCCGCGCTGCGCCTCTCTGTGCGCGGCGACGGTGCTGGTCGAGCGCCGAGACCGCGACGACGGTGTCCTCGGCGTCCTCCCCTTGCGACCGGGCGCCGAGCCAGGTCGACATGCCGAGGCGCGCGCGCTGCGGTTCGTCGCTGCGGAACGCGAGTACGGGCACGTCGGCTTCTTCGAGCACGAGCTGCAGGTCGTACTCGAACTCGGCACCGACGGCCTGGCGCACCCACGTGACCAGTTCGCGCAGCGAGGGACCGTCGCCGTCGGGGCCGCCGTCGACGGCATCGCCCGGCAGGAACTCGGTGAACTGCGCCCAGCGCAGCGGCCCCGCGCGCAGACGGAACTTCGCCTGCCGCATCGTGACGCTGTCGCCGAGCGCCGTCGTCTCCCCGAGGCGCATCGTGTGGTCGCCGAGGCGCATGCGCTGCTCGGGTTCGAGTCGCGCGGTCCATTCCTGGAACGGCAGCACCTCGAACGGCACGCCGAACCACGTCGCCAGCGAGTCCGCGAGCGCCAGCGCGGTGACGGGCCGGCGGAGCAGCAGCGCCGCGTGGTGCACGAGGGCGCGCACGTCGAACGGCAGCGCGCGGCGAAGGCCGGGCATGCCGAAGCCGACGATGCTCGTGAGCACCCGCGCGATCGGGCCGTCCTTCGCGAGTTCGTACTGGATCGGCAGGTTGCCGTGCAGCCACGCGCGGAAGAACAGCTGGATCAGCCGATCGTCGAACAGCGCGAAGAAGTCGAGCACCGCCGCGTTGGGGTGCTCGCGGTGCCGCGCTTCGTCGAGCGCGAGCGTCGCGTACCAGTTCGGCAGCGAGCCGATGATGCCGGGGCTCGCGATGCCGAGGAAGTTGACGGTGACCTGCGTCGACTCGCCTTCGTGGGTCGGTGCCCGGATGGCCTGCACGTCGCTCGCCTTGAACTGGAACGACGCGTTGGATCGGAAGCGCACCGGCGGCACGGTTCCGCTGCGCCGGCGCGTCTCGATGCCGCCGGCGCCGCGCAGGATCATGCGGACGACCTGGTAGAAGTCGAACGACGGCGCGTCCGCGGCGAGCCGCTGCAGCAGCGCGGCCCGCGGGTTCGCACCCTCGGCCGCGGTCACAACAGCTGCCTCTCGCCGATCCGCGGCGGCCAGCGCTTCGTCGCTTCCTTCGGGCTCTGTGCCGTGCGCGCCTCGACGACGGTGAACGAGTTGACCGTGGCGTAGAGGCCGAGGAACGACTCGAGGACCGTCGCGAACAGGAACGAACTGTTGCCCGCGTACTTCTGCTCGTCGAAGAGCAGCGAGACGTGCACGCCGCGAACGGGCCCGATGCCCGGCAGGATCGACGTGCGCGGCTCGGTTTCGAGTCCGACGAGCCCTTCGATGCGCTGCCGCGTCACGGGGCTGGCGGCGAAGTCGTAGAGGCTCAACATCTCGCGGAACGCGCGCAGGCCGTCCTCGCCGCCCGCGCAGAGCGACAGGTGGTTCACGGAGAGTTGCGACACGAGGCGCCAGCGCGACTCGCCGCGCAGCGACGGGCGCAGCACCTTCGACGGCATGCCGAGTGTGAGCACACGGCGCACCGCCGTGACGCCCTCGATGGTGAAGTCGCCGTTCACGTCGCCGAACGCGAGACGCGACGGCAGGTCGCGGTTGCTGCAGGTCGCCCGGACGTGGAGCACTTCGAAGCGGCCGCGCGCAGCCGCAGCGAAGCTCGAATCGACGAGCGTCAGCGAGACGTCCGACGCGTCGTCGCGCGTCGACTCGTGCCGGCGCACGTGGTAGAAGGCGTCCGCAGCACCACTCGGATCGCCGTGCCGGATCGCGAAGAACGGCCGGAACTCGACGGTGTCCGCGACACCCGGCTCGGCCGCCGACACGGACTCGATCGAGTGCACTTCGTAGTGGTGCGGCGCACGATCGTCCGGCCGGACGGCGTACTCGTGCCGCCGCTGGTCCAGCACGATCGGCGTGCAGTCCATCCGGAAGAGGTTGATCGCGGGCGTGCAGGAGAGCCGCATGTGCTCCTTCCCGACACGGCCTTCGAGCACCGGCTGGGAATCGGAGAACAGCACGCTGATCTGGAACCGGTTCGCGCCCGCGGCGCCCGCCAGGCCGCCGAGCCCCGTGAACTCCGCGAACAGGAACTTCTCGGGGAACGCGAAGTACTCGTACAGCAGCCGGAAGCCGAGTGCGCCCGTTCGCGTGTAGTCGAGCAGACCTTCGCCGCGCGCGAAGCCGACCGGTCGGATGTCCGACGCAGGGCGGAACTCGACGTGGTCCCCTGCGCGCACGAGGAACCCGAGCGGGCGACGGAACATCGCCTCGAACAAGGCGTGCGCGACCGCGGCGTCCTCCGCGAGGTGGAAGACCAGCGACGGGATCGCGTACTCCGACAAGGGCTCCCCGGCGGCAGTGCGCACGTCGATCTCGAGTGCGATGCGCGCCGCAGGATGCGTGTCGCGGATCGTCGCGGGGATCGCCGTGACCTCCTTCTCCGTCACCGGCCGCATCGCGACCTGGTTCACGACGAGCGGCCACAGCCGCACGGGGAACACGGTGCGGAAGCGGCACGGAATGCCGTCGACCGGCCGCGTCAGCAGTTCCTTGTGTCGATCGATCAGGAGCCCGTCGCGCAACGCGAGCTGCTGCGGATCGGCGTCGAACTGCACGATGCGCACCGACGGGATCGGCGCCAGGTACTCGGGGTAGAGGATCCCGAGGAGCGCGTCGGTGAGTTCGGGGTACTCGTCGTCGAGCCGCCGCTGGATGCGCGCCGCGACGAACGCGAACGCCTCGATCAGCCGTTCGACGTGCGGATCCTGGCTCGGGATGCTGTCGAGCTTGAGGCGCGCTGCGATCGCGGGGAAACGGCGCGCGAACTCCTCCGCCGACTTGCGGACCCACGCGAGTTCGTCCTCGAAGTACGGCAGGATCCGGTCGTCCCTCATCCGTCGAACTCCCGCACGGTGACGGCCGACGTGTCGGCGTCGATCTGCGTGTCGAAGACGACCTGCGAACGGTACGGGTGGATGCGCAGCACGGCGTGGACGCGGAGCCACGCCTTCAGCCCGGGAACGCCGCCGACGTCGCGCACCCGCTCTACCCGCACCGAGTCGGGGTCGAGGCGCGGTTCGAACGTGCGGATCGTGCGTTCGATGCCCTGGATCAGCCGCATCATGTCCTGCTGACTGCCGTGGAAGAGGCTCGACAGGTCTGGAACGCCGTACGCGAGCAGCGACCTGGACGCTTCGGGGAAGCGCTCGAGACCGTCGATCTCGGCGAGGCGCGTGTTGAGCAGGCTCTGCACGTGCTCGAGGACTTCGACTCGCATCGCGTCGATGTCGACGCGCAGGTCCGTGTCCTGCCGGCGTTCCACGCCACCGCTGCGGAGGCGCTCGACCAAGGACGGCGGCACCTCCTTCATCTCCCCGCTGCCGCGCGACGACGTCATCCCGCGGTCCCGGGCGCTGCGAACTGCACCTTGCGCAGTTCGAGGATGCCGACCTCGCGATCGCCGACGGTGAAGACGCGCGCGCCGTAGCCGCGGAACGCGACGCCGAGTTCGTCCTGCCACTCGGTCTTGTGACCGCAGCGGACCTGCGCGTCGCTGCGCGTGTGCGTGCCGTGGTAGAGCACCGGCAGGTGCGCCGAGTAGCGGACACCCGCCGTCGTCGTGATCGCGCACTGCGCCCACAGGAGGTCGAGCAGGCCGCGCGGCGCGACGAACTCGAGCGAACGCAGGTTCTGGGTCGGCACCCAGAGACAGCGACCGCCGACGAAGATCTCGAGCACCGCGCCGAAGCCCTCGTCCATGTCCGCGAAGCGCCCGGCCGCACCGCCGTCGACGGTGGCGTTCGCGACCGGCTCCGCAGCGATCTCGGCGATCGTCGCGCCAGCGGCCCCCGCATCGCCGGTGCGAAGCTGCTGGCGCAGCTGCACGCGCCGCTTCACGGCTTGCTCGTTCTCCGGATCGGTGCCAGGGACGTGGCCGGTCGCGTAGATCCGGCGGCGCTCCTCCTCGGCGTGCACCGACGACGTGTACATCGCGACAGCGGTCGCGAGCGCGGGGTTCTCGGCCGCGATGAAGTCGAGGTGCACGAGCGCCCGGTCGAAGTCCCCGGCGAAGGCGACGAGGCCCGCCATCGCGTAGCGGAGGTCGAGGTCCGCCGGCTTCTGCCGCAGCTGGTTCGAGAGACTCGCGATCGCCTCGTCGAGCCGCGACTGCTGGAACAACGAGATCGCTTCCATGGGGGAACGCCGCGGCGGCGATGGCTCTGTCCTGGGTTGTGTCGGGCCCCGCCGGTGCGGGGCCTGGTGGCGACGCCGCGCGACGATCAGCCGCGCGTCGGGAGCTTCGCGACGAGGCGCAGCGACACCTGCAGCTTGTCGAGCTGGAAGTGCGGCCGCAGGTGCGCGACGGCCTGGTACGACCCGGGGCGCGCCCGATCCTCGACGACTTCGACCTGGGCTTCACGCAGCGGGAACTTCGCCTTCTGCTCCTGATTCGCCTCGTCGTTGAGCAGCACGTACTGGCTGATCCACGCATTCAGGAACTTCTGGCACTCGTCCTTGCTGGTGAACGACCCGATCTTGTCGCGGCAGATCACCTTCAGGTAGTGCGCGATGCGGCTCACGGCGAACAGGTACGGCAGCTGCGCCGACAGGTACGCGTTCGCGCTCGCATCCTTGTCCGTGTACGACTTCGGCTTCTGCGACGAACTCGCCCCGAAGAACACCGCGTAGTCGGTGTTCTTGTAGTTGACGAGCGGGATGAACCCGAGGCCGCTGAGCTCTGCCTCGCGATCGTCCGGGATCAGCACCTCGGTCGGGCACTTCGAACCGACCGCGCCCTCGCGCGAGCGGAACGTGTGGATCGGCAGGTTCTCGACCTTGCCGCCGCCTTCGAAGCCGCGGATCGCGACGGTCCAGTGATGCTTCGCGAACGCATCGGTGATGCGGCTCGCGAACGCGTACGCCGCGTTGCCCCAGAGGTACTTCTCGTGCGTCTCGCCGTCGACGTCCTCCTGGAAGTCGAACGCGTCGATCTTGTTGCCGTCGCCGTACGGCGCACGCGCCAGCACGTGCGGCAGGCAGAGCCCGACGTAGCGCGCGTCCTCGCTGTCGCGGAACGACAGCCACTTGGTGTTCTCGGGGTTGTTCTTGTCGAAGATCTTCGCGAGATCGCGAGGGTTCGGCATCTCGGCGAGGCTCTCCATCCCGAACATCCCGGCGCCGGCGGCCGAGAGGAACGGCGCGTGCGCGCCCGCCGCGATCTGCGACAGGTGCTGCAGCAGCTCGATGTCCATCGGCCCTTTGTCGAACTCGAAGTCGCCGACGATCATGCCCGTCGGATCCGCCCCTGCCTGGCCGAACCCGCCCTGATAGACCTTCTTCCAGAGCGCGCTCTCGGTGAACTCGGCAGCGGCCTGGAAGTCGAGCAGCAGTTCGCGCTTGCTCGTGTCCAGCACCTGGATCTTCTGCGCATCGCCGGTCTCCGTGCTCATCACGAAGCGATGCAGACCGCGCCACGAGGCTTCCAGCTGCTGGAACTTCTCGTGATGCATGATCGCGCTGATCTGCTTGCTGAGCTTCTGGTCGATCGCGGCGATGTGCTCGTTGATCGTCCGGGTGAAGCCCTTGCGCACGGTCATGCCGGCGGACAACTGCTTCACGTATTCGTCGAGCAGGTCCTTCACGCGGTCCTTCGCGGCGTCGTCGCGAGGCCTCGCGGTGTCGAGCATGGAGGACAGGAGGTCCTGCCCCTCGAGCTTCACGAAATCGGCGACCGGCGCCGCCTTCTTCTGGTTCTTGCTCATCGCTTGCTGGGCCTCACTGCTTCGGTGCCTCGCCGCCTTCCCCGCCGCCGAACGCGCCACCCGCCTTCTTGCGGAGCTCTTCGTTCGCGAGCAGCTCGTTGAGCAATTCTTCGAGGCGGTCGTTGCCGTCGGCGCGGCTCTTCAGGTCCACCAGCTTCTCGCGCGTCTCGAGCAGCGCCTTCAGGGCGGGCACCTGCGCCGCGATCTGGTCGGGGCTGAAGTCCTTCAGCGACGCGAATTTCAGCTCCACCGCAAGCTCGGAGCCGTCACCGGCGAGGGTGTTCTCGGCGCGCAGCTTCAGCTCGGGGGCGATGCCGGCGAGGACGGTGTCGAAGTTGTCGCGATCGATCGTGACGAACTCGCGGTCCTTCAGCTTCTTGTCGCGGCGCTTGTCGCCCGCGAGATCCGCGAGCACGCTCGACACGAAGGGCAGTTCCTTCAACACCATCGCCCCGTTGGTCTCGACCTCGCAGGTCATGCTGACACGAGGCGGGCGGACACGCTCTTTCTTCTTCTGGACGCTCTCCGACATGGGATGTGGCTCCTTGAGGAGATGAAGCAACTGGCGCGAGCCGCGAGCGTTGCAAGCGGGGGCCCGGCGATCGGGGAACCATACGCTGGTCCGGAGCGGTGTCTACTAGCGAAACGGGCGAACCACGGGGCCTCGTCCGCCCGGGTTTGGAGCCGGCGCCGCAGCGGGAGCAGCTCGACGGCGACACACGCACCCGCGATCGAGAACCGGCGAGCCACCCGCTTCGGGGGCCGGAGCTGCATCGGAACCTGGACTACGTGCCGCGCGACGCAACTGCGGAGCGCGGTCGTTTCGCGCGTTCCGGTGCTGCGCTACAAGAACGCGCATGCACGACGCCGCGCCGCTGCTCCAGCCGATCTCGAGCGACCGACCTGCGGGCATCGACCTGCGGCGGGCGCAGATGAACGACCACCCGCTCGACAAGGTGAAGAAGGAGCGCTTCCAGGAGGACCCGCTGTCGCTCCCCGCGGGCACCGAACCGCGCAAGGTCAACTGGAACGCGGTCCACGAAGGCTGCCGTGTCGTGCTGACGAAACACAGCAAGGACCTCGAAGCCGCCGCCTACCTCACGGAAGCCCTGGTCCGCACCGACGGGCTCGCGGGTCTCGAGCGCGGGCTCGAGATCTTCGCTGGTCTCGTCGAGACGTTCTGGCCCGTTCTGCATCCCGGCGCGCCGTCCGCCGACGAACCGGAGCTGATGGCCGAGTTGCGTACGAAATGGGTGACGTGGCTGTCGGGCAACGACATGGTCGCAGCGCTGCGCACGGTCGCGGTCGGCGCGTCAACCGACGATGGGCGCACGCTCACCTTCGGCGACCTGCTCGACTCGCACCGCGTGCAGCGCGCCTACACCGAGAACCCTGCCGAGTACGCGCGCCTCGTAGAAGCGAAGGTGACGACGCCGGAGATGTGGCACGCAGCGATCGGCAAGGCGCCGCCCGAGCAACTCGCGAAGGTCGCGGCGGGTGCCGAGCAGTCCCTCGCGCGCTTGCAGACGCTCGGCGCGGCCTGTGAGGCGCGGTTCCCACCGGACAGCGTGCCGAGCCTCGTCCGCCTCGCCGAACTGCTCGAGCAGTTCGCGAACGAGATGCGGTCGCCGAGCCGTCCTGCGGCCACGAACTCCGAGGCTGGCGACGCGACAGGCGCGGCGGCCGGCAGCGGCGCGCCGCGGGCCGCGGCGGCTCCCGGGTCGATCGGCTCCCGGGATGATGCGGTGCGGGCGCTGCAGGCGGTCGTGCGTTACTTGCGGAACGCCGAACCGCACAGCCCGGTCTCCTACATGCTCGACCGCTGCGTGCGCTGGCTCGGCATGTCCTTCGACCAACTGATGCAGGACCTCATGAAGGACCAGGCGTTCGTCGACGGCATGCGCGAGAAGCTCGGCATCCAGCCGCCGCCCAGCTGACGCGGCGCAGGCGCGAAGCCCCGTGGGGACACGGGTGCTCTTGCGCCAATCTTCACACCGGGTTGGCCGGTCGATGTTGCGCGCCGGGAGCATGCCTGCCCTTCTTCACATCCGGCCGGTGCGCCGGACACGGCAGGACCGTATCCTCCGCGCCCTTTTCTCGTTCTCAGTCTCCAGCCATCCAGACGACCACCATGAGCTTCCCCCGTTTCGCCACCCCGGCGTCGATTCTCCTGTTCGCTGCGGCCGCGGCCGCGCAGATCACTCCCGGCAACCTGATCGTCGTGCGCGCCGGTGACGGCGCACTCGCGCTCGGCAGCACCGCCGCGGCGACGTTCGTCGACCAGTTCGATCGCATCACTCCGGGCCCGACACTGAGCACGATCGCGCTGCCGACGGCGGTCGCGGGCGCGAACCAGCCGGTCACACTGCAGGGCACGGCGACGTCGGAGGGTTTCATCACGCAAACGGTCGACGGCAACCACCTCCTGGTGGCCGGCTACGCCGCGATCCCCGGCGCTGCCAGCCCCAACGGCGCCGCGAGCGCGACCGTGAACCGCGTCGTCGCGCGCATCGACCTCTCGGGCGCGATCGACAGCAGCACGGCCCTGACCGACGCGCACAACGCCGGCAGCATCCGCAGCGCGGTCAGCGTCGACGGCACGTCGTTCTGGACTTCGGGCGCAGGCTCGACGCTGGCGGGAACGAACCGCGGCATGGCCTGGGCCTCGGGCGTCGGCGCGACGACCTCGGTGCAGATTCCCTCGACGCTCACGAACGGTCGCGTGGCCGCGATCTACAACGGCCAGCTCTACGTCTCGAGTGCGGCCGGCGGCACCTTCGGTGTCAGCGCGGTCGGCACGGGCCTGCCCACGACCTCGGGCCAGGCTTCGACGCTGCTGCCGGGAATGTCGGCGGCGACCGGCACCGGCACGATCTCCCAGTACGACTTCTGGTTCGCGGATCCGCAGACGCTCTACGTCGCCGACGACCGCACCGCGGCGAACGGCGGCGGTATCCAGAAGTGGACCGAGAGTGCCGGCACCTGGACCTTCCAGTACACGCTGTCGCCGGGCGTCGGCTGCCGCGGTCTGTCGGGCATCCGCGACCAGTTCGGCACGCACCTCTACGCGACGACGGCCGTCACCTCCGCGAACGGACTCGTGACGGTCGACGACACGGGCATCGGCGCGACGTTCACCACGCTCGCGACCGCGCCGACGAACACCGTGTTCCGCGGCGTCCGCTTCGTGCGCACGCCGAACTCTGCCACGCTCGCCGGCACCGGCTGCACGACGTCGGTCGGCATCCCGACCATCGCGCCCTTCGGCGCGCCGGTCTCGGGCAACGGCTCGTTCGGCATCGCCGTCGGCAACACGCCGATCTTCTCGCTCTACCTGACCGTCGTCTCGATCGGTCTCCCGCTCGGCGGCGGCTTCCCGCTGTCCTTCGTGCTCGACACGCCGGCTTGCACCACGCTGTATCCGCAGACGCTCGACATCCTGCTCGCCGGCGTCACGGACATCACCGGCAGCGGCGTCACGCCGCTCGGCCTGCCGACCCCGGACAACACGCTCTGGGGCCTCGTGCTCGGCACCCAGCACCTCGTGTTCGACGGCGCCTTCTACCCGACGTTCGGCTACCCCCTGGGCGCCACCCAGGGCCTGCAGATCACCGTCGGCAACTGAGTCGCGGAACCACCGAACCGCCCGCCGTCCAGGCCGCGGTTCCACTGGCATCGAACGGCCGTCCCCAAGGGGCGGCCGTTCGCGTTCTGGGGGCGACGTCTGTCGTACGCTTCACGCGGTCCTCACGGCGCCGGGGAGTGTGTCGAGCCTGCCTCTGACACCCCTGAACCCATGAGTCCACGCACCCCCGTTCCGTCCTTCGCACCCCTCACCGCGCTGCTCGCGTTCGCCGCGAGCGCCGCTGCGCAGATCACGCCCGGCAACCTCGCCGTCGTCCGCGTCGGCGATGGGAGCGCCGCGCTGACGAGCGCCTCGACCGCCGTGTTCCTCGACCAGTTCGATCGCACGACGCCCGGCGGCGCCCTCGGCACCATCGCGTTGCCGACCGCCGCGACCCTGCCCCAGTTCCCGCTGACGAACTCGGGCTCCGCCACTTCCGAGGGCTACCTGACCCAGTCCGTCGACGGCAACTACCTCGTCCACACCGGCTACGGCACGGGCCCGGGCACCGCGTCGATCGCCGGCACGGCCAGCACCGCCGTGAACCGCGTGATCGCGCGCATCGCGCTCGACGGCACCGTCGACACGTCGACCGCGCTGACGGATGCCTTCAACGCCAACAACCCGCGCAGCGCGGTCACGGTCGACGGGACCTCCTTCTGGGCGGCCGGCGCCGGCTCGACCACGCCCGTGACGAACCGCGGCGTCGTCTACGCGAGCGGCCTCGGAACGACGACCTCGACCCAGCTCGGCGGCGCGTTCACGAACGGCCGTGTGATCGGCATCTTCGGCGACCAGCTCTTCGTGTCGTCGCAGTCCGGCTCGAACGTCGGCATCAACACGGTCGGCACCGGCCTGCCGACCACGACCGGGCAGTCCGTTGTGCTGCTGAACGGCTTCACGCCGCCGATCGGAACCCCGAACCAGTACGACTTCTGGCTCGCCGACGCAGCAACGCTCTACGTCGCCGACGAGCGCTCGATGGCGAGCGGCGGCGGCATCCAGAAGTGGACCGAGAGCGCCGGCACCTGGACGCTCGCCTACACGTTGTCGCCGGGCACCGGCTGTCGCGGCCTGTCGGGCATCCGCGACCAGTCCGGCACGCACCTCTATGCGACGACGACCCAGGTCTCGGCCAACCAGCTCGTGACGGTCGACGACACGGGCATCGGCGCGACGTTCACCACGCTCGCGACCGCGCCGACGAACACCGTGTTCCGCGGCGTCCGCTTCGTGCGCACGCCGAACTCTGCCACGCTCGCCGGCACCGGCTGCACGACGTCGGTCGGCATCCCGACCATCGCGCCCTTCGGCGCGCCGGTCTCGGGCAACGGCTCGTTCGGCATCGCCGTCGGCAACACGCCGATCTTCTCGCTCTACCTGACCGTCGTCTCGATCGGTCTCCCGCTCGGCGGCGGCTTCCCGCTGTCCTTCGTGCTCGACACGCCGGCTTGCACCACGCTGTATCCGCAGACGCTCGACATCCTGCTCGCCGGCGTCACGGACATCACCGGCAGCGGCGTCACGCCGCTCGGCCTGCCGACCCCGGACAACACGCTCTGGGGCCTCGTGCTCGGCACCCAGCACCTCGTGTTCGACGGCGCCTTCTACCCGACGTTCGGCTACCCCCTGGGCGCCACCCAGGGCCTGCAGATCACCGTCGGCAACTGAGTCGCGGAACCACCGAACCGCCCGCCGTCCAGGCCGCGGTTCCACTGGCATCGAACGGTCGTCCCAGAGGGGCGGCCGTTCGCGTCTTCGGTGCCTCGCTCCGAACTTCGCGCGTCACGCCGGACCCGGCCCGCCGTTCCCGCGGGAACTCGCCCCGCGAACGCCATGAACCCACGCGCCGTCCTCGCCGCCGCAGTCTTCTCGACACTCACCTCCTCCGCGTTCGCCCAGATCACACCCGGCAACCTGGTCGTCGCGCGCGCGGGCGACGGTGCGTTCGGGCTAACGAACTCCGCGGCGCACCTGTTCCTCGACGAGTACCTCGCCTCGGCACCGGGGCAAGGCGCCCCACTTCAGTCGCTCGCGATGCCGATCACGATCGCCGGCACGTCGATGCAGGGCTTCGTCACGCAGTCCGTCGACGGCAGGTTCCTCGTGGTGCCCGGCTACAGCGCGCCTCCGTACTCCGGCCTCGTGGCGTTCACGACGGCCGTCTCGACGCCGCGCGCGATCGCGCGCATCGCGTTGAGCGGCGCGATCGATGCCAGCACCGTCCTCACGAACACGTACTCCGGCGGCGCGAACCTGACCGGCGACTTCCTCAGCGCGGCAACGGTGGACGGCAGCGCGTTCTGGACCGCGGGGAACAGCAGCGCGTCGCAACCGGGGAGCCGCGGCATCTGCTACGCCCCGCTCGGCGCGACCACGTCCGTGCAGCTCGCGACGACTCCGACTTCGGCCCGCGTCGCCGACGTCACATTCGGGCAGCTCCACACGAGCACCTGGTTCTCGCCGTTCGTCGGCGTCGACAAGGTGGGCACCGGAACGCCGACGACGGCAGGACAGCCCGTGACGCTGCTCCCCGGCATGCCCGGCTCGAACGCCACGCACATCCCCTGGGACTTCTGGTTCGCCGACGCGGCGACGCTCTTCGT
This sequence comes from uncultured candidatus Brocadiaceae bacterium, assembly GCA_964538915.1. Classification (GTDB taxonomy): domain Bacteria; phylum Planctomycetota; class UBA1135; order UBA1135; family UBA2386; genus JAEUHQ01. The sequence continues at coordinate 35,592 of CAZIFB010000047.1, forward strand.
CGCGGACTCGCGCACCGACGGCGCGGGCGGCATCCAGAAGTGGACGATGACCGGCGGTACGTGGGCGCTCCAGTACACGCTCGCGCCGGCGGCGAACGTCGGCTGCCGCGCCGTCTCCGGCATCCGCGATCTCTCCGGTACCACGCTCTTCGCGACGACGTCGGCGGTCACCGGCAACCATCTCGTCACCGTGCTCGACACCGGCGCCGGCGCGGCCTTCACGACCCTCGCGACTGCCGCCGCGAACACCGGCTTCCGCGGCGTGCGCTTCGTGCGGCAGCCGTACTCGGTGAGCGTGTCGGGTTCGGCGTGCCCGACGTCGGCTGGACTGCCCACCATCGGCACGGCTGGCGGACTACCGGTGTCGGGCAACGCGGCCTTCGGCCTCGCACTCGGCAACACGCCACCGTTCTCGCTGTATCTGACCGTCGTGTCGATCGGGGCATTCGTGAGCGCGGGCGTTCCTCTCTCCCTGGTCGGGGGCCCGCCGTGCGCGCAGCTCTATCCGCCCGCCCTCGACCTCGTGCTGAGCGGCATCACCGACAGCAGCGGCACCGGGGTCGCGGCGCTGCCCCTGGGCACTCCGGACGCCGCCCTGTGGGGACTCGACCTGCCGGCCCAGCACCTCGTGCTCGACGCGACGACTTACGGCGCCTACGGGCTGCCCTTCGCGACGACGCAGGCCCTGCAGATCGAACTCGGCAACTGACGGGACTGGTGCAACGAGTGGATCCGGTGGTCACCGCACACCACCCGTGGTGGCGATGGGATCCTTCACCCCCCGCATCCAGCGGGTGATCCACGCGAAGCACCAGTCCGGGGTTGGTGCGTCGAGGCGGCTCGCCGTGCCACGGTGCAGGCTGAAGGCCCACCGCCCCCAGCCGCTTCGGGCCCACCAGCCATTCGATACTCTCCGGTATCCAAATGGCGCACCGGGGCCGGCCTCCCTATCCTCCCGCGTCCTCTCCCGGCCCCCCTTCCGATGACCAACCGGCACCCCCACCGCGTCACCCCCGGCCCGAAGCCGGACTGGCTCAAGGTGCCGATTCCCGCGGGGCCGACGGTCGCCAGCCTGGAGAAGGTCCTGCGCGATCGCCGGTTGCACACGGTCTGCGAAGAGGCCCGCTGCCCGAACATGGGCGAGTGCTGGGCGTCCGGAACCGCGACCTTCATGGTGCTGGGCGACACCTGCACCCGGGGTTGCCGGTTCTGCGCGGTGAAGACGCACAGCCAGGGCACGCCGGTCGACCCCGACGAACCCACGAAGGTCGCCGAGGCGTGCGTCGCGATGGGCCTCAAGTACGTCGTGCTGACGATGGTCGACCGCGACGATCTGCCCGACGGCGGAGCGGCCCACGTCGCCGCGACGATCCGCGCCATCAAGGACCAGAAGCCCGATCTCCTGGTCGAAGCCCTCGTCGGAGACTGGCTCGCCGAAGACCCGGCCGCGACGGAACGGCAGATCGCGACGGTGCTCGAAGGCGGCGCCGACGTCTATGCCCACAACGTCGAGACCGTGCTGCGCCTGACGCCGCGCGTGCGCGACCACCGCTGCAGCTACGTCCGTTCGCTCGCGACGCTGCGCACCGCGAAGAAGCTGCGCCCCGACATCGTGACCAAGTCGTCGCTGATGCTCGGCCTCGGCGAGACCGAACGCGAAGTCGACCAGGCGATGGACGACCTGCGCGAGTACGAAGTCGACGTCGTGACGTTCGGCCAGTACCTGCGTCCGACGATGCTGCACCTGCCCGTGAAGGAGCACGTGACTCCGGCGCGCTTCAAGGCGCTCGAGCAGCGCGCGCTGACGAAGGGATTCCTCTACGTGGCTTCCGGACCGCTGGTCCGGTCCAGCTACAAGGCCGCCGAGTTCTACCTCGCCGGCATGGTGCGACAGAAGAAGGCGCTCGCGACAGCGCGCACGAACGCCCCGAAGGAACACACCGCATGAGCCTCGAACTGCTCTCGATCCTCGAACCCGACGGCAAGGCGCAGAAGGGCAAGGACCCCAACCTGCCCGCCGCCGAACTGCAGAAGCTCTACCGCCTGATGATCGCGACGCGCGCGCTCGACGACCGCGGGCTCGCGCTGCAGCGGCAGGGCCGCATCGGCTTCTACCTGCAGTCGACGGGCCAGGAGGCCTCGCACATCGGCGCCGCGTACGCGTTGAAGGACAGCGACTGGCTGTTCCCCGCGTACCGCCAGCCCGGCATCCTGCTGCTGCGCAACGTGCCGCTGCCGATGGTCATCGCCGAGTGGTTCGGCAACTCGGGCGACACGAGTAAGGGCCGCCAGATGCCGGTGCACTACAGCTTCCGGCAGGCGAACTTCGTCTCGATCAGTTCGCCGATCGGCACGCAGCTGACGCAGGCCGCCGGCGCCGGCATGGCGGCGCGCATCCGCGGCGACGACACGGTCTTCATGACGTTCTGCGGCGACGGCGGCACCAGCAGCAACGACTTCCACACCGGCCTCAACTTCGCCGCGGTCTACAAGGCGCCCGTCGTCTTCATCTGCGAGAACAACGGCTGGGCGATCTCGGTGCCGAGCTGCAAGCAGACCGTGAGCGAGTCGATGGCGATCAAGGCCGACGCCTACGGCATGCCGGGCGTGCGCGTCGACGGCAACGACATCCTCGCCGTCTACCGCGTCTGCAAGGAAGCGGTCGATCGCGCACGGCGCGGCGAAGGCCCGACGCTCGTCGAGACCGTCACCTACCGCATGGCCTCGCACTCGAGTTCCGACGACGCGGCGCGCTACCGCGACGCGAAGGAGTACGAGGCGTGGAAGAAGAAGGACCCGATCGCGCGGTTCCAGCTCTACCTGAAGCACAAGAAGCTGTGGACCGAGGCGTTCGAGAAGGAGTGCGTCGAGAGCGCCAAGGCCGCCGTCGGGGACGCCGTGAACAAGGCGGAAGCGATGGCGACGCCGGGCCCCGAGACGCTCTTCGACGACGTCTACATGAACCTCACGCCGCAGCTGAAGGAGCAGCGGCAGGAACTGCACGACCTCATGCTGAAGGGCGGCGTCGGCGCCGACGTCGGCCACTTCCCGCTTTGACGAGCGCGAACGCGACGCGGGGCGACCACGGCGGCGAACCCGACCAACCAACCCCGCTTCGTTCGCGCCTGCCCCACCACACATTCCCCTCCGTTTCCGAGTGATTCCGATGACAGCGACCCACGCGAAGACCGGCGAAGCCAAGGCCGGCACCAAGGTGATGACCATGATCGAGGCCATCACGGACGCGATGCGCCTCGAGATGAAGAACGACGACCGCGTCGTCGTCTTCGGCGAGGACGTCGGCAAGAAGGGCGGCGTCTTCGGCGCCACCGCGGGCCTCTTCGAAGAGTTCGGCGAGAAGCGCTGCTTCGACACGCCGCTCTCCGAGTGCGGCATCATCGGCAGCGCGGTCGGCATGGCCGTCTACGGCCTGCGCCCGATCGCCGAGATCCAGTTCCTCGACTTCATCTACCCGGCGTTCGACCAGATCGTCAGCGAAGCCGCGAAGATGCGCTACCGCAGCGGCGGCGAGTACACCTGCCCGATGGTGATCCGCTCGCCGTACG
>CAZIFB010000048.1:0-37880 GCA_964538915.1 uncultured candidatus Brocadiaceae bacterium
GGCGACGTCGACCGGACACTCGTCGGGGAACACGCCGAGCGCGCCGTAGCCGCGGAACACCAGCGGCCGGATGTAGCACGCGTCCTGCGCGTTCGCCGTCACGACCTCCCGGATCGCCGCGCACAGAGCGGCGTGAGTGAACGGGAGCGGCAAGCGAACGATGCGGCACGAGTGCTCGAGGCGCGTGACGTGCGCATCGAGGCAGAACACCGCTGGGCCGCGCGGCGTCGCGTAGGCGCGAATGCCCTCGAACACGCTCGACGCGTAGTGCAGTGCGTGGCTCAGCACGTGCACCTGGGCCTGCTCCCACGGGACGAGACGACCGTTCCACCAGATCTTCGGCTGCGGCACGAGCTTCATGACCGCCGCAGTCTATCGACTCGTCGTCAGCGCACCGACGCGGCCGAAGCAGCCGATGCCACGAAGCGATCCGGCGAGTTGCGCACGAACGTGCGGTGCCAGACCTCGAGGCCGAGCAGCGTCCAGAGACGGAGTTCTTCGTTGCGGCGACCGCGCACGTGATCCCGCAGCATCGCGTCGATCGGGCCGCGTGCGAGGTACGTGCTGACGAACGAATCGCGGCCCAGCAGCAGATCGTGCGCGTAGTCCTTCAGGCCGCCGCGGAACCACTCGTCGAGCGGAACGCGGAAGCCGACCTTCTTGCGATCGACGATGTTCGCGGGGAGATGCCGGCGCGCGATCTCCTTCACGATCCACTTGCCGCTCCTGCCCTTCACCTTCATCGCCGAGTCGACGCGGAACGCCAGCTCGACGAGTTCGTGGTCGAGGAACGGCGGACGGTTCTCGATGCTCGCCGCCATCGACATGCGGTCGCCGCGCTCGAGCAGGTTGTCGGCGAGCCACGTGTGGCAGTCGACGTAGAGCATGCGCCGCAGGTGATCACCCTGGCACCGTTCGTACTGGCCGAGTGTGCGCGGCGCACCGAAGCCCGACTTCAGTGCGCGACGCTCGTACCACGTGAACGGTGCGAACCACGTCTGCAGCCGCTCGGCGGTGTCGCGGCCGGTGAGCGCACGCGCCGCCTGACGGGCGCGGTACTTCGAGCCGGGCAGCAAGCGTTCCGCTGCGCGCATCGCGGGAACGCGCAGGAAGCCCGGAATCGCCGCGAACGACGCGAGCTTCGGCTCGTACGCGTACTTCGGGTAGCCGGCGAAGATCTCGTCGCTGCCTTCACCCGACAGGAGCACCTTCACCGTGCTGCGCGCGTACTTCGCGATGCGATAGATCGCGACGTCGGCGGGTTCGCTGATCGGCCCGTCGCGATGCCACGTCAGCCGCTCCCACAGCTGCTGGAAGTCCTGGGCCGTGACGTTGATCTCGTGGTGCGTGGTGCCGACCGCTTCGCTCACCTGCTTCGCGTACGGCAGCTCGTCGAAGCGCGGATCGGAGAAGCCGGCCGCGAAGGTCTGCACCTCGCCGCCCTGCCGCAGCTTCTTCATCAGCGCGACGGTGAGGCTGCTGTCGAGACCGCCGCTCAGGTACGCGCCGACCGGCACGTCGGCCACGAGACGTCCCGCGACTGCGCGCTCGAGCGCCTCGTTGACGGCGGCGATCGCCGCATCGCCGGTGATCGACGGCCCCTGCTCGGCGGCCGGCAGCGCCCACCACGTCTCCTCGCGCAGCGTGCCGTTCGCCGCCACGTGCAGCGCCTTGCCCGCGGCGAGCTTCTTGATGCCGCGGAACAGGCTGCCCGGCGGCGGCACCGAGCGGTACGTGAGCACGTCCTCGATCGCCCCGTCGTCGACCTGCACCGGCCCGAGCGCAGGCAGCAGCGCCTTCACCTCGCTCGCGAACACGACGAAGCCGGGGCCCTCGGCGTAGTACAGCGGCAGGATGCCGAGGCGATCGCGCGCGAGCAGCAGCGTGCCGGCGCGCTCGTCGAGGAAGGCGAACGCGAACTGTCCGTTCACCCTGTCGAGGCCCTTCAGGCCGTCGCGCCGCAGCGTTTCGAGCAGCACCTCGGTGTCGCCGTGCGTGCGCAGCGGCACTCCGTCGCGAACGAGCTGCGCCCGCAGTTCCTGGTAGTTGAAGATCTCGCCGTTGAACGTGATGTGGAACGGCCCGCTCGCCGACGTCATCGGTTGCGGCGATCCCGCGAGGTCGATGATCGACAGCCGCGTGTGGCCGAACCCGACGTCGCGCACGATGCGGAACCCGTCACCGTCCGGACCGCGATGCTGGAGGCGCGCCGCCATCGCCCGCAGCAGCGACTCCTCGACCGGACGGCCGTCGAAACGGCGGATGCCTACGATGCCGCACATGAGGAGAACGGGCAGGAACGAAGCGCGGGGGTCACGGCGAGCACCTTACATCGGTCGGCAGACCCGTTCTGCTGCAAGTTCGCGCATCGGTTCGGAACGATGCGGCGCACTACCTAGCCATTCTTGGTGGGTGCCACCGATTTCGCAGCCAACCCGTCGAGGATGCCGAGCAGTTCGCGCGTGCGGTCGTCCCATGTCGCCTTGCCGAGCAGTGCGCGGCGATCGCCCTTCGCCTTGGCGCCTTTGACCACGTCGTCGATGCGGGCGAGGAACTCGTCACCGTTCTTCGCGAGGTGCACGAAGTCGCGGTAGTGCTCGACCTCGGGGAAGTACGTCGTGACGACCTCCTGGCCGAGCGACAGGTACTCCTTCAGCTTGATCGGGTTGCACGACCTGATCCAGTCGTTGTCGAGCCACGGCATGATGGACACGTCGAAGTCGGCGCCGAGGTCGGGGATCTCCGCGTAGGGCCGGAAGCCGAGGTGCTTGACGTTCGGGTGCCGCGTGAGCCGGTCCATCGACAACGTCGCGTCGCCGATCAGCACCAGCGTGTAGTCCGGTCGCTCGACCGCGATGCGCTCCAGGATGTCGAAGTCGATGACGTAGTCGTCGAGTCCGCCGAAGAACCCGATGATCGGCCGCTTGCAGCCGAGCTTCGTCAACGTCTCGGTACGCGGGCGCGCGGCGAAGTGCTTCGTGTCCACGCCGTGGTCGAGGAAGAACGCGCGGTCACCCGTCAGCTCGCGTTCGCTGTCGCGGAAGGCACGGCTGCTGTAGAGCACGCCATCGGTCTTCGTCAGCAGTTCGTGCTCGAGCGAGCGGATGAGGCCCTGATCGGCCTCGCCGAACGCGGAGTGTTTGTCGCTGCGGTTGTAGACGAGCGTGCTGCGCGCCATCTCCTTCGCCACGTCCCACGCCGTCGGCACGGTGACGACGATGTGCGGATCGACCATGCCGAGCTTCCTGGCGACGCGCTCGACCTGACGCCGGATGCTGCGGGCGTTGAACGCGCGCGCCTTCTCGCTGCCGTAGAAGGGGAACAGGATCGGTGTCATCACCGTGAAACCCGGCGCATCGGGCAGCGGACGGCGCGTGTGGCGCAGCATGCTCTTCAGCTTGCGCCAGATGCGTCGGAACGGCAGCGGCGAGCGGCCGGGCATCGGCATGCGCATGCCGATGCTGTTGATCAGGAGAACCTTGCGGGACCGCGCCGCGCGCGTCATCAACTGGAAGTCGCTGTGCGCGCGGTTGTGGTACCACCAGTCCTGGCCACAGAAGCAGATGAGGTCGGGCTGGCGAGTCACGGGCCGCCCTTATAGCGAGCGCATGGCGAGTTCACCTCGCCTCTCTCGGCCCGGCCATGCGAGAACCCGGTGCCGTCAGGGCGTCGTGCGCAGCCTGTGCACGACGCCGCTCGCCTCGCGCAGCACGACTTCGCCGTTCTCCTGCAGCCACTGCTCGGTCTCCGGCGACGTGCGGCCGGGCAGTACGTCGACCACCCACCTCGCGCCGCGCTGCTTCAGGTCGCGCAGCGTCGCTGCGTCGAAGCCATCGGCGGGCACGACCCACCCGCGCCGCCGGGCATGGTAGAGGAGACGCGGATCCTCGAAGTTGTTGCGGCGCCGCCACCCCGCGTCGGCGAACGGCTTCTCCGCGCGAACGACCGCCAGGTCCTTCGGCGACGACATCTCCTTCAGCTTCGCCGCGAACTCGAGCGAGTGGGTCGACGCGCACACTTCGGCCTTGTGCCGCTCGATCGACAGCTGCCACACGCCGTGGATGCCGACCGCGGCGACGAGGCCCAGCCAGGCGAGGCGAGGCGCGTTCGCCGGCCACGCACGTGCGACGCACCACGCGCCGGCTACCGCGGCGAACACGTGGTAGTGCGGGCCCATCACGTGGTGGTAGCTGTAGCGCAGCGTGCCGACCAGGCCGATCGCCACCGTCGCGAGCAGGACGACGTCCCCGCGATCGATCCTTCGCCGCGCCGCCATCACCACCAGTGCGACGGAGCCGAACGCGGAGAAGCCGTACAGCAGCGTCGTTCGCGCGAGCTGGGCGTACAGGACGGGCTGCAGGAGGTGGTCGAGCGCCGGGAACTTGGTGTCGCCGCCGCTGACCACGCCGAACGACAGGCCGGTGTCGGCGTGCAGCGAGCGCGCGTGCAGCAGCCACGCCGCGACGGTGCCGGCCACTGCCGCGAGCCCGAGCCAGAGCCGCGGCTCGCGCAACCGACGCGGCGCGGACGTGGCCGCCCATCCGACCATCAGCAGCCCGATCTGCAGGGCCGTCGGTTTCTGCAGCGAACCGAAGGCGAGTGCCGCCATCGCCAGCCACAGCGAGAGCCGGGCGCCGGTGTCGAGGTAGCGCACGAACGCGGTGAGCGCGGCGAGCGCGAGCGCGGTGCTGAGTGCATCCGGCATCACGCGCGAACCGAGCAGCATTGCATGGCCGCCGCAGAGGAACACCAGCGCACCGGCGAGGGCGCCGGCAGGACCGATGCGGACTTCGAAGAGCCGATGCAGCGCGACCGTCGCGGCGAGCATCGACAGCAGCGAGAGCACACGACCCGGCCACTCCACGTCCCCCGCGGCGGCCATCACCGACGCGATCATCAGCTGGTACAGCGGAAACTCGCACTCGACCGCGCCGTCCGTGTCGCCGCGCCAATCGACGCGCGGTCGCAGCGGATCGAAGCCGTCCGCGAGGAAATTGCGCGCGATGGCCTGCGTGTCGCACTCGCGCCACGAGTACCCGATGCCGTGTGGCACGACGACGAACCACGTGGCCGCCGCGTACACCAGCAGTGCGACGACGAGCCAGGCGCGACCGCGGGCGATCGCGGTTCCGGACGACGACGGAGCGAGGGAACGAAACGGCGCCATGGATGCGCGGAGAGGTGGGCCGGCATTATGTCGACCTCGTTCGCGACCGGGTCCGGTTTCGCGGGTCACGTCGGACGCGTCGAATCCTCGAGAACGAACCATCCGTCGCATCGGGACATCGACGCCGAGCGTCAGCGCGCCACGGGCCAGGTCGAACCGAGGTGACTCGGGTGTTCGGCGCCGCCCACGCGCACGACGAGATCCACTTCGACCGGCGCGTCGGGCACGAGAGCGTTCGGCAGGGGCAGCACGAGCGCAACTGCGCGCGGGGCGCCGCCGGGCAACCGAACCACCGGTCCGCCCCACTCCTCACGGTTCGTACGCGCCCGCACCGACAGCTCGCACGGCGACGCGGTGCGAACCAGAACGTGCACCGGCGCGTCCGAACCGACGAACGGTCGGGTCCTCGCCACCCACGCGTACGCGACCTCGATGCCCGATGCGACCTCGCGCGGCCACTGCGGATCGATGCGGAACGGCACGAGCGCACCGTCGTCCCAGTGCACCGTGTAAGCGTTCGAGAGGTCCTCGCGGCGCGCCGCCGACGCTGCAAGTTCGCCCAGCACGGCTTCCCACTCCTGCGTGCTCGACACCTGGCCGCGCAGATTCGTGCCGGCGGGCGCCGTACCCTGCATGAAGAGGAACTCCGTGAAGCCGTTCAGCAGGGCGAACGCGCCTTCGTGCACGCCGGGTGCCTGCACGACGCGGATCGGCTGCTGCGTGGCGCGCGCGATGTCGAAGATGTCGGCCTCCATGCGCCGGTAGACGTCGGCGGCGCGGAGCCAGGACTGGCGGTTGCCGTCGAGCACGACCGCGTGCGCGGCGACCAGCAGCGCGAGCGCCGGACCCCTGACGCGGTTCGGCAACGCGGCGATCGCGAGGCCGTACACGACGCAGAGACCGAGTGCCGGTTCGTAGCTGTAGCGGACGTTCTCGAGCGTCCCGACGTCGAGGTGCTGCAAGCCGATGCCCGCGACGAACCCCGCCGTCGCGAGTGTTCCGCCGATCGCGAGCGCCGTCCGGGCGCGTGGTGAACGTACCGATGCGACGCCGACGAGGAGCAGCGCACCGTGCAGCACGGCGAGCGCGGGCACCCAGATCGCCGGCGTGTGGACGCGGTGCACGGGCGCCGCGAGCAACCTGAGCCAGTCGACGCAGGTGGCGAAGCCGATGCGCTCGGCACGCCAGCCGTACTCGGTCCCAGAGCCCCATGTCCCGAGCACGTGGGCCCGCCACGCGAGCCATGCGATCACCGCGGCGGCGACGGGAGTGAAGGCGGCTGCGGCCGTTCGCCGGTTCGGGGCACGCGCGAACACGACGATCGCCGCGAGCGGCAGGAGCAGGACGCCGGACTCCTTCGAGCCGACCGCGATCACGGCACAGGTCGCAGCACCGACGACGAGGATCGAGCGCACGCCCCCCGTCCGCCGTACGGCCGAATCGAGCAACAGCAGCGCGAAGCTGGCGAAGAGCGTCGACTGCAGCGTCACGAGTGCCGCGATCCAGTGCAGCGCTTCGCTGTGGCCCGGCCAGCCCACGAACAGCACCGCGGTCGCGAGACTCGCCGCAACCGACCCCGTCCATCGCCGGACGAGCGCGTACCAGACCATCGCGGTCGCGCAGTGCTGCAGCGAGCACACCACGTGGTAGCCGAACGCCGCGGTACCGAAGAACGGCTGCTCGAGCCAGAAGAGCAGGTCGGTGAACGGCCGGTAGAGCGCGGACGTCGCGTCGGGCGGCACGTCGAACACGAACATGCTGCCGAAGGACCAGTCGCCGCGGTGCCGCAGCACCGCCCCGCCGACCATGTGCCGGTCGTCGGCGAGCAGGCCGACCCGGAACCATGTCTGGACATGCAGCGCGAGGTGCACGACCGCGACCAGGACCGAGGTGATCACGAAGTGCATCGCGGCGGGACTCTACGAAGCACGGCCCCGGGGCGCGATCGCCAATGCCACGGGTCGCGGCCCGCGCTATCCTCGGGCCTCCGACCAGGAGGTCGCGATGTCCACACGGCTGCGGTTGGTTGCGTTCGCTCTCGCGCTGCTCGCAGCGCCCGCCTCGGCCCTCTTCGCGCAGGAGGGCCGCGACGAACTTAGCGCGCAGGTCTACGACGAGACCGCGAACGCGCGGGCCGTCGTCGCCGCGGCGATCGCGAAGGCGAAGAAGGAGAACCAGCGCGTGCTGATCCAGTGGGGCGCCAACTGGTGCGGCTGGTGCAAGCTGCTCGCGGCGAAGATGACGAACACCGCGAAGCTGAGCCGCGAGATCCTCTACGAGTACCAGGTCGTGCACGTCGACGTCGGCCAGTTCGACAAGAACATGGACCTCGCCAAGGAACTGGGCGCCGAGTTCAAGGCGATCCCGTTCCTCACCATCCTCGACGGCGACGGCAAGCCGCTCGTGCAGCAGAACACGGAACCGTTCGAGACCACGGACGGCGACAAGAGCGGGCACGACGCGAAGAAGCTGCTCACCTTCCTGAAGGAGCACGAGGCGAAGCCGCTCGACGCGAACGCGGTGCTCGCCTCGGCGCTGGCAACCGCGAAGCAGGAGCAGAAGGCGGTGTTCCTGCACTTCGGTGCCCCGTGGTGCCCGTGGTGCCACCGGCTCGAGGACTGGATGGCGCGGCCCGAGGTCGCGGCGCTGCTCGCGAAGGACTTCGTCGACGTGAAGGTCGACAACGACCGCATGGCCGACGGCAAGGACGTGTTCTCGGCGCACATGAAGGCGGCTGGCCAGAAGGAGGGCGGCATCCCGTGGTTCGTGTTCCTCGACGGCGACGACAAGGTGCTCGCGCACAGCACGGGGCCGGGCGGCAACGTCGGATTCCCATACCAGCCCGACGAAGTCGATCACTTCGTCACGATGCTGAAGACGGTGAAGAAGAACCTGACCGACGACGACGTGGCCGCGCTGAAGAAGTCGCTCGACGACAACCGCGAGGCGGAGGAAGCGAAGAAGAAGAAGCGCGCCGCGCCGGCCGTGCCGACGCCCGCCAAGGCCGAGAAAATCGAGAAGACGGAGAAACCGGACGGCGGCGTCTGACGCCCCTTTCGCGGCCGCGGGCCCGGGCCTAGAGCCCGCGCCTCATGAGCATCCTCCGAGGCCTGTCGGACGAGATCGCTGCCGTCGTGCAGCGAGTGCGCCCCGCGGTTCTGCACCTCCGCACCATCGGCCGCGGGCGCGGCGGCACCGGCAGCGGCTTCCTCTGCGGCAGCGACGGGCTCGCGCTAACGAACAGCCACGTCGTGCACGGCGCGGTGGCCGTCGAGGCGACCTTCCACGACGGCCGCACCACGGTCGTCGACGTTCTCGGCGCGGACGCCGCCACCGACCTCGCGCTCCTGCGCGTGCCCGGCAACACCGAGACCCCGCTCGCCCTCGCCGACTCGGGCACGCTCCGAGTCGGAGACTTCGCGCTCGCGGTGGGTTGCCCGCACGGCCTGTCCCACTCGGTGACCGCCGGGATCATCAGCGGTCTCGGCAGGGCGCTGCCCGGCCCCGACGGCCGCTCGATCGAGGACGTGATCCAGACCGACGCGCCGCTCAACCCCGGCAACTCCGGCGGCCCGCTGCTCGACGTGGAAGGCCGCGTCGTCGGCATCGCGACCGCGATCGTGCCGATGGCGCAGGGCCTCTGCTTCGCCGTTCCGGCGGCAACCGCGAACGTCGTCCTGCCCGAACTCCGCGCGCACGGCCGCGTCGTGCGCGGCTGGCTCGGCGTCGCGGTGAACGGAGTCGAGATCGCGCCGACGATCGCGCACCGCCTCGGCCTGCCGTCACCGCGTGCACTCGCCGTGATGGGCGTGACACCCGGCTCGCCCGCGGAGAAGGCCGGTGTGCAGCAGGGCGACCTGCTCCTGTCGATCGGCGAACGCGCGATCCGCGGCGTCGGCGACCTGATCGCCGGCATGCCGCGAACGTCGATCGGTGCCGAGCTGCCGCTCCGCGTTCTCCGCCACAACGAGATCCTGAAGACCGTGGTCCGTCCGTCGTCGGCACCGAGTGCCGCGGCGTGACCCGTTCCGCGGCGGCACTCCGCCGCAGCGCCGTGCCGACGTTCGGCCGGGACCGATTGGCCGCGAACGCCGCCCGCGGGTATCCATGGTGGCCACCGGAAGGAAACCCATGAAAGCACTGCTCACGACCGCGTTGTCGTTCTGCCTCATCGCGCCGCTCTTTGCCCAAGAAGGCGGCAAGGAACCGAAGAAGCCCGCGCCCGCAGCCGCGGAGAAAGCCGACGCCCCGAAGAAGCTGCAGCTGGGTCAGCGCCTGAACGGCGAGACGACCCTGCTCGACATCGACGGCAAGCCGCAGAACGCGCACGAACTGCTCGGCACGATCACGGTCGTCAACTTCTACTCGATCAAGTGCCCGATCCAGGCCGCGTGGGACCAGCGCCTCGCGCAGATCCAGAAGGACTTCGAAGGCCAAGGCGTGGTCTTCCTGCACATCGACAGCAACGTCACCGAGATCGGCGAAGCACCGCCGAAGCCCGAGGGCGACGCGAAGCCGTACGCGAACATCCGGGATCACCTGAAGGCGAAGGATCTGCCGTTCCGCGTGTTCGTCGACCACGGCAACAGGATCGCCGACGTGTTCGACGCGAAGACCACGCCGCACGTCTACGTGTTCGGCAAGGACGGCAAGCTCGCGTACAAGGGCCTCGTCGACGACGACCAGAAGGACCGCCACGCCGACAACCGCCAGAACCACCTGCGCGACGTGCTCGGCAAGCTCACGAAGGGCGAGAAGGTCGAGCCGTTCGCGACGAAGGAAGAGGGCTGCTCGATCAAGCGCATGAAGGCCGCTCCGGCTGGCGCGGACAAGGGTGACGAGCGGGGCGGGAAGAAGGATGGCGAGTAACCGCCTGGTCGCCGCCGCGACGCTGCTGGCGCTCGCGGCGTGTTCGAGCGAGCCCGCGGCGATCGCCACGGGCTCGTTCTCCGTCACGGCGATGGACGCACGCAGCGTCATGCAGCAGATCGCGGCGCACCGGGGCAAGCCGGTCCTCGTGAACCTGTGGGCCACGTGGTGCCCGCCGTGCGTCGCGGAGATCCCCGACCTGATCGCCGCCACGAAGGACTTCCGCGCCCGCGGCGGCGTCGTGCTCTCCGTCGCGATGGAGCAGCTCGGCGATTCGTCGGCCGAGGAAGCCGTACCGAGAGCGACCGCGAAGGCGAAGGAGCTCGGCGTCGACTTCCCGGTGTTCGTGTGCACCGACGACGAGATGAAGACGATCCGCGCCGAGTTCGGCGTCGAGATCGGCGGACTGCCGCAGACGCTGACCTACGACCGCGCCGGCAAGCTCGTGCAGCAGAACGAGGGCATGGCGACGCGCGAGCAGTTCGAGGCGATCGCCAAGGGCGCCGAGCGCTGACGGCGCCGACGGCCGATCAGTTGCCTGCCGATCCGTTGCCCGCCGCGCCACGCCCGGCCGCCGTGAGCGTCTTCGCGAGGAAACTCGCGTAGCCGGCGTCCCACGCGCCCGGTCCGCCGCTCAGCACGTGCTCGACGAGCTTCTTGCCGGTCGCCGGATCGAGCGTGACGTAGGTCGGCGTCGAGAGGCGGCCGCCGATCAGTTCCTCGCGCAGTTTGCTGTGGACGGCCCAGCGCTCCGGCGGGATCACGGCTTCGTTGTCCATGTGCAGCCGCGCCTCGACGAAGTCCTTCGCCAGGATCGGCGCGATCGCATCCGAGGGCAGGATGCCGCGCTCGACCATGCGACAGTTCGTGCACGTGAAGCCCGTGAAGTTGACGAGCAGCAGCTTGCCCTCCGCCTTCGCCTGCGCGAACGCCTTCTCGTAGTCGTCGACGACGAGTTCGTGCTTCGAGACGTCCTTCCTGCCGTAGGCCGGGGCGAGCGCGGTCATCACGAAGTCGAGCGGGTAGCCGAGCGCGCCGTAGAGGCAGTAGCCGGCGAACGCGAGGCTCGCGAGTCCGCCGACCTTGCGCGGCGTGCCGGTCGCGGCGCGGGGCACGACGCCGATCAGGTAGCCGGCGAGCGCGACGAAGATCGCGATCCAGATCCCGAAGAACACTTCGCGCGGGAGGATGTGCAGCTCCACGACGTACTCGGCGTTCGAGAAGAACTTCAGCGCCGCCGCGAGTTCGACGAAGCCGAGCGTCACCTTCAGCGTGTTCATCCACGCGCCCGACTTCGGCAGCGCCTTCACGCGCCCCGGCAGCAGCGCGAGCATCACGAACGGCAACGCCATCGTGAGGCCGAACACCGCCATGCCGAGCGTCGCCTTCCAACCCGCTCCCGACTGCACCGCCGGCAGCAGCAGAAGCGAGACGACGGGCGCCGTGCACGTGAACGAGGTCACGACGAGCGTCGCCCCCATGAGGAGGACGCCGAGCGTGCCGCCGACGCCGCGTGTCCTGCCGGCGGCCTGCACGAGGAATGCCGGCGGCTGCAGCGTGATGACGCCGAGCAGCGACATCGCGAACAGCACGAAGGCGCCGCCGATGACGACGTTCGTGACCCAGTGAGCGGCGAACGGGACGATGTAGCCGCCGAGCAGCCCGGCCAACGCACCGATCAAGGCGAACATGCCGACGATGCCCGCGCCGTACGTGAGCGCCAGCGTCATCACCTTGCCCCCGCGCGCATCGGCCTGCTTCGTGAAGAAGCTGAACGTGATGGGGATCATCGGATAGGTGCACGGCATCACGAGGGCGAACAGGCCGCCGCCGATGCACGCGAGGATCAGCGCGAACAGCGACCCCGCGAGCAGGTTGTCGGACGCGGGCGGGATCTCGTCGGCGACCGCGGCGACGGCCTCTGCGCGCGCCGCACCGGCTTCGACGACCAGCTGCGTCGTGAACGCGATGTCTGCCGCCTTCTCGCAGAAGTTGTCGGTGCAGAGCTGGTAGTGCACGGCGCCTTCGATCGCGACGGTGCCCGGCTTCGTGCCGGCTGCGACCTTCAGCACCTGCTCCAGCTGGAAGTGATCGCGCAGCCAGAACTCCTCGAGCCCGAAATGCTCCGTGCGCTCGCCCACCGGCGACCGCGGCTCGCCGGCGGCTTCGAGGCCGGGCGCCTTCAGCTTCGTCGCGTCGATGCGCGTCGGCACGCCCGTCTTCTCCTTGCTGCCGTACGCGTGGTAGGCCTTGCCCACCTGCACGTCGACGACGAGGCGGACGTTCTCGCCGACGCGCGCGGTGGCCGGCACGACGCTCGCGCGGACCGCGATCTTCTGGTCGGGCTCGAGCTGCAGCCCCGGCTTCACGCCGAGGCCGGCGTCACCCGGCGCGCCGATGACCGTGAGCGTCGCCTCGAAGGATGCCGACGCCGGCGGCAGGCAGCTGTTCTCGTCGCAGAGCTGGTAGGCGAGCACTCCGCGCACGACCACCTCGCCGCCGGCCGTGCCGGCAGGAACCAGGAAGCGCTGCCTCACATCGAACTCGTGCGGCAGCGGGTAGGTGTCGACACCGAACGCGGACGTCTTCGTGCCCGGCGGGATCTGCGCGGCGCCCTTCATTTCGAGCCCGCCCGCCTCGAGCTTCTTCGCATTCAGCGCGACGGGGATGTTCGTCTTCTCGAGCGATCCGTACGCGTGGTAGCGCTCGTCGACCTCGGCCCGCAGCACGAGCACGACCTCCTCGCCGGGCTTCGCCTTCGCAGGCTCGAAGGCAGCGGTCAACGAGAGCTTGTCCTGGGCGAGGAGCGTCGCGGACAGGGCGAGCAGGGACGCGACGAACGCGAGGATGCGGGAGCGGGCGGCCATCGGGGCGGCGATGATACGAGCCCGCACCGATCCGGCACGCTTGGCGCCAAAACCGTCAACGGCGCGGGTTCAGGTGGATGGCGGTGATCGCGGCGGCCGCTGCGGCGGCCACTTCCGGATCGGTGTCGCTGCTCCAGTCGATCAGGAACGGCAGCGCCTCCGGCACCCCGAGCGTGCCGAGCGACTTGATCGCGAGGAGCCGCTGCGCCTTCGCCGCGCCGGGCTTCGCCTGCAGCAGGAGCTTCTCGGCGGCACTGGTCGGACTGGCGTCGAGGCCCTTCACCACGCGATCCCAGTAACCCTGCGTCTCGTGCTGGAACCGGATCTTGGTCAGCGCCGCCGCCGCCTGCTCGCGGGCGTAGGACTCGTTGTCGCGCAGCAGGCCGATCAGTTTCGGAACGGCCTTCGTGCTGACCATGCGCCCGGCGGCGTCGATGGCCTCCATGCGGACGCGTTCATCGGGATCGTCCAGCAGCGAAACCGCCAGGTCCTCGGCAGCCGCACGGTCGACGCCGCCGAGGAGATGCTCCAACAGGTGCTCCCGCACGCTCGAATGTCGGTTCTTCGCCAACCGGACGAGATCGAACGGGTGCTTGACGCCCGCGAGCGCCCTCACGGCCTCGAACGCGCAGCTCCCGTCGTCGCCGTCGACGCACCGCTCGAGGCGCTCGCGCAGCAGGACGACCTCGGGCTCCTCCAGAAGACGGATCAGCTCGGCCCGCGTCGCACCCCGGCTCTCGTCGAACCCACGCGCCGGCCAGCCGGCGAGCGGTCCGGCCGGATCGCGCAGACGCCACGTCGCGGCCCGCACCCAGTCGCTCTTCTCGCTCTCGTTGCGTGCGTCGCTGGCGAACACGAAGCCGGCGATGTCCGCGACGAGACGGTCCGGCATCGCGCCGACGAACTCGTGCAGCGACACCCACGACGCCGGGACCTTCTCCGCAGCGACCTTCGCGAACGCCGCGGCGACTTCGTCCTCGGTGAAGCCGTGCGGCGGATCGGGTTCACGCTCGACGACGTAGCGGAGCGGTGTCGTGTCCGCGGGTTTGGCGGCACGGGCGTACGGATGGCGGATCGGCGGTCCGGCCTGCTCCATGCGCAACGTTTCGTCGAGCGCCTTCGCGTCGTGCATCGAGAGCAGGGCGAGTGCACAGGCGCCCCTCGTCCGTTCGCCCTTCGTCGTTTCAGCCAGCGTCCGCAGCGCAGAACGAACGGGTTCTTCCGCGCAACGGCGGCCGAGTTCGAAGAGGCCGTCGGTCGAGTTCGCGAGCAGCCATTGCGCTGCTTCGGGCGCGCCCGTGCGGGCGAAGGCGCCTGCGACCATCGCCTTCTTCTGTCCGTCGGAGATGGCGGCGGTGAGCGACGGATCGGCGAACCGCGAGAAGAGCACCGGGAACAGGTCGCGCGGCAGGTCGACCGTGGAGAAGAGGTACGCGTAGTCGAAGAGTTTGCCGTGTGGAGCCCGCTCGAACGCGGCGACGACGGGGCGGCAGTTCTGCGGCGTCAGCTTGTTCGCGAGGATCCACGGAGCGGTGCGCCCCCGTTCGATCCACGCCGCCACCTGCGGAACGACGTCGACATCCGTCGCGCCGACGACCTGCTGTGCGACGCTCGTCAGCCACGGGTCGTCCGCGAACGAACCCGTCGGAAGGGCGGCGATGCACTGATCGAGAGCGCTGAGCAGTTCGGTCGCTTGCTGCCTGGTCAGACGAACGGTCCCGTTCTGCACGAAGGTCCCCGACACCGGGCCGACACGCACCCCCGCCGCCGCGAGTCGCGGCAGTTCGCGCAGCAACGCCTTCATTCCCACCACGGAACCTTGCGAGAGCGACGACGCGAGGAAGCGCTGACCGGCGGCGCCGAGAGCCGGGTCCGTGCTGCGCGTGGCCGCCTCGGCGATCTGCACGAGCTGCTCGACGAGTTCGGGAGCGACACCGTCCGGCTGCCACGTGACGGCGAGCCCGAGCAGCCACGTTCGTCGCGGCGCAGGTCCCGCGCTGCATGCGTCGACGAGGACTTTCGGCTCGAAGGGCATCGAAGACGTGAGCCGCGGGTCGACCTGCGGCACGCCCCGCGACCCCACCAGGGTCGCGAACACCGACTCGTCCGGGTCGCGCAGGAACGCCGCGGCCACGGTCCGCATCTCCGGCCGCTGCGCCTGGAACGCCGTGGCGACGAGCAGCGCGCGGTGCGCCACCTCCGGGTCCTTCGTCCGGTCGGTGAAGAACCGCGCGGCGACCGGACCGCCGATGCGCCACAGGATTCCGGCGATGCCCTTCACCCGATCCGGCTGGTAGGAGCCTCCCGCGAGCATGCTCTCGAGCGTCGCGACGAGTACGGGCGCCGCGGGTTCGCCGATCCACAGCAGCTGCTGGCCGATCTCCTGCGGCACGAACAGCAGCTCGGGGAACATCATCTGCGGAGCCGTCGAGGGCCCGGATGACAGGTACGCACGCACCAGTTCTTCGGCGCGCGTGCGCAGCTCGGCCTCGCGTTCCGCGTCCTGCGGTGAGGGTGTCACGTCGTCGAGCCTCGCGGCGGGTGCAACACGGAGGAGCTGCTTCGCCGCATCCTCCGCGTCCTTCTCGCGTCCGAGCGACCTCAGCAGCTTGATGAGCCGCATGGCGGCCACCTGCCGCGCCTCGCCCGAGATCTTCGCGTCGGCTGCGGCCTCGCGATACGCCTTCTCGGCCTTGGCGAGATCTCGCTCCTGCTCCTCGAACGCGATCGCGGTCGCGATCTCCATGTCCGGGTCGGTCGGCTTCGTGCGGGGATCCTGCGCTGCGATGCAGGCGGCGAACGTCAACACCAGCGTGATGGCTTTCATGGTGGCGATGGGACTCTTCGATCGGCGTTGCACGGTCCGGGCGCAGTGAGTTCGGTGTCAGGGATCGGTCAAGGCTCCGGAGATCCCGGCTCGACGGGTTTGTCGACGAGCCGGTAGCCGATGCCGTGCACGGTCAGCAGGAACCGCGGCCGCTTCGGGTCGACCTCGACCTTCTGGCGGAGGTTCAGCACGTGCGTGTCGATCGTGCGATCGCCGACGAACTCGTCGCCTCCCCACACCTGCGCGAGGAACGCGGCGCGCGAGACCGCGCGACCATCGTGCTGGCGGAGCAATGCCAGCATGCTCGCCTCCTTGGGCGAGAGCGTGGCCGTGGCGCCGACGCGCTCGACCGTGAACGACGCGAGGTCGATCCGCGCGTCGCCGAGCATGAACTGCTGCACCGCTGCCGACGGTGTTCCCTCGCGACGACGCAGCATCGCCTTCACACGCGCGAGCAGTTCGCGCAGCGAAAACGGCTTCGTCACGTAGTCGTCGGCGCCGAGTTCGAGACCGAGCACCTTGTCGCCTTCGTCGCCGCGCGCAGTGAGCAGCAGCACGGGGGTCGCCGCGTCGCGACGCCGCAGTTCGCGCAGCAGTTCGAGGCCGCTCGGGCCGGGCAGCATCACGTCGAGGACCAGCAGGTCGAAACGGTGCTCCCGCAGCGCGGCGCGAGCCTCGTGACCGTCGGCAGCCGTCGCCACCTCGTGCCCTTCGCCGGTGAGCGCGTCACGCAGAGCGGTGCGCAGGGTGCGGTCGTCCTCGACGAGAAGGATGCGGAACGTCATGCGGATGCCTCGATCGGAAACGTGAACACGAACATCGCGCCGGCCGCATCGTCCTGCGGGTTTTCACAGCGGAGATCGCCGCCCATCCGCCGCACGATCGTCCGAGCCAGATGAAGGCCGATGCCGAGCCCGGGCAGGCCTCCATGTGCGTGCACCGCGCCGCGGACGAACCGCTGGAACACGCGCTCCCGTTCGACGACCGGAACTCCCGGCCCGCGGTCGCGAACGAGAATCGATGCGACTCCGCCCTCGCGCGCCGCCGCGACGGCGATCACGCCGCCCGACGCGCCGTACTTCAACGCGTTGTCGAGCACGCAGACGAGCGCTTGCACGAACGCGCCGCGATCGACGGACACCAGGGTCGGTGCGCCCAGTCCGTCGGCCCACTCGATGCGCACGCCATCGCGCTCCGCGAGCGGGGCGAACAGCGCCAGCGTCTCCTGCACGATCCCGGTCACGTCGACCGGGCGCCGATCGTAGGCACGATCGCCGCGTTCGAGCCTGCCGAGGTCCAGCACGTTCTCGATCAGCATCGACAGCCGCGCGGACTCGGCGACCAGCATCCCGTAGTACTCGCGCTCACGACCGGCGACGCGCCCTTCGGCGAGCATCTCGCCGAGCAGTCGGATCGATGCGAGCGGCGTGCGGAGCTCGTGGGTCACCGTCGTCAGGAAGTCGGCCTGGGCCCGAACGGCGTCCGATTCGCGCCGCGTGGCCCGCACGTGCATCCAAGCAGCCGCGCCGAACGCCGCCAGGAGCACGACGGTCGTCGCGGGAAGGAGCCACGCCCAGTCGCGCAGCGCCGATCCGCTGCGAGGCGAGAATCGGGCGAGGTGTGGGACTCCCGCGAACTCCGCACCGACGCCCGTCTCGATCACGGGCTCGACCAGCCACGGCCACTCCGCGAGGTCGCCCGCACGCCCCGCGTCGATCACCGCGGTGATCCACTGCGCGGTCGGGACGCTCGCGCCTCGCCACACACCGTCGCCGCCGTGAATCGCCCACGACAGCTCGGCGCCGTTCCTCGCGTACATCACGAACGGCGGTGAAGGCACCTCGTCGCGCCAGTGCCGATCGACATCGGCGAGCAGGCGACGCCGCGAAGCGATCGAGTCGGCGGCGCGCGCCGGTGCAACCGATTCGGGCAAGCCGGCGGCGACCGCGGGCGGCAGCGCAGGCAGGAGTCGTTGGCTCCATCCGGGCATGGCACCGACTCGGGGCAGGCGCGCGGCCGCAGCCACGGCCCGAGCGAGGGAAGGGCCGGCGAGGTGGCGCGGCTCGAGCAAACGCATGCCCTCGTCGATCTCCTGCAGCTTCGAGGCGAACTCGCGCGACCGCCCCTGACGCACGTCGAACCAGGAGGCGGCAACGACGACGACCAGGCGCTGATCAGAGGGAAGCGAAGCTGCGAGCAGGGCCTCGTATTCGCGCTTCGCCGCCGCGGTGTCGTCCTGCGCGAACTCGAAGCGTCCCGCGCGCGCGAGCCGATCGGCCACGACGGGATCGGAGTCCGGCGAACCCGCGTCGATCCAGCCGACGCTGTCGTCCACGACCACTCGCCCGCCGCGCACCTCGAACCGACACTCCTCCGGCAGGCGTTCGAGCAGTGCCTCACTGCCGGATGCCGAACGGAGGATGCGCACGGCGGTCGCGGACGAACGGTCGAACTCGACCTCGTGCGCCGCGATCTCGAGACGCGTCGCTCGCCACGATTGGAAGACCATCGCCGCGACCATCGCGACCCCCAGCAGGGGCATGACGATCGTCAGTCGGTTTCCCGGTAGTGAAAGCCGCGGGTCGATGCACCGATGATGACGCCTGGCCGGCGGCCCCTGTCAAGGAACGGTCAATCCCGCCGCTGCTCCGGGAAACGAAGAGGTGCGGAAACGAAGCGACCCCGCCACGTCGTCGACGGGGCGGGGTCGCGAGTCACACCGCGCAGGCGGTGCGGACCGGACTCAGGTGTTCTCGATGCGCTGGTGCAGCGCGTTCGAGGTGGTCATCGCGGCGAAGATGTCCGCGGCGAGCAGGTCGGTCACCAGCGCCTGGCCCCAGAAGTCGAGACCAAGCATCGACGGCGTGATCGTCGCGGTGTTCAGCGTCAGCACCGTGCCGGGGGCGACGATGTTGAACGGGCCGATACCGTTGGCCAGGTCGAAGTTCAGCAGGCAGCCCGGCTTGCCGATGCCGAGCACGGCCAGCGGGAGACCCGGGGCGAACGGGTTCGCGACCGAGAAGTACAGGAAGCCGAGGGGGAACCCGGCGTTCAGGTTGTTGACGTCGTAGTTGATCGACGAGCCGAACGTCGGCCGCGGGTTCGAAGTCAGCGCGACGTGCGGCGTATCGAGCGCGATGCCGTGCTGCGACGACAGGACCGCCGAGTCGAGCGGGTACTCCGGACGCGTGTTGACGCCGGCGGGCGAGTAGCCGACCAGCCACGGGTTGCCGCTGTAGGCGTTCGAGCCGCCGTTGGCGATCGGGTCGATCGTCTGGAACGTGATCGACACGTTGCCGACGTAGTCGAACACGTACTGGACGGTCGACGTCGCCGTCACCACGCCGAAGGCGCTGGGCACGGCGTCATACGTGATCACCACCTGCGTGCCATCGTCGTTGAAGCGAATGGCACCAGCGGTCGTGATGTCCAGGTCGTGCCACGTGTACCACGTGGTGTTCGGGAACGAGAACCCGATCGTCGTGGTCGGAGCCCAGTCGTCGCCGCCGAGCGCGTCGAGAGCGGCGAGGTTCGACCCCGTCGAGATCATGCCGTTCGTGTGCACCACGAGGCCGCTGCCTGCAGTGACGAGACCCGTCGGGTGGATCAGGTTGCCGAGCAGACCCGGCGTCACGACCTCACCGTCGTCCGTGGCAACGTTGCCGGCGATCGAGGTGGTGAAGCCAGCCAGCGGCGCGTGCCCGGCGAACGGAACGAGCGGCCCGGCCGGCAGCACGTTGACGTCGTAGGCGCCATCGGCGTTCAAGCTCATGACGACCGTCTTGCCCTGGAACTTGGCGCTCGCCTGCGCCGGCGTCGGGCTGATGTTGAACCAGGACGCATAGCCGCCGCCGCAGCCGTTGCCCACCCGGTCACTGAACGAGCAGACCGGAGCCGAGCTGCCGACCGCGTAGTGGATCGCGCCGTTGAACACGCGCGGGTTGCCACCGCCGAGCAGCGCCACGGCGAAGGGGATCGACACGTTGCCGCCGAGGATCACCTGATCCGCGTAGCTGCCGTTGCTCGCCGCCACACCCGCGGCCAGAGTCAGCTCAGCGTTGGAGTAGTTCTGGTTGGTGCCCGTGCCGTTCGTGTACGCCGGCGCGATGCCGATGTGCTCGAACGCGTAGCCGCGGGTGCCCATCGCCGACGTGAGCGTGAAGGGCACCGAGAAGCAGCAGGTCGACGCGACGCCGAGCCCTGCCGAGATCACCGACCCTTCGGCGAGAACCTGCCAGTTCGCGAAGTTCTGCTCGCTGCCGCTGAACTGGGGAACACCGGTGATCGTCTGCCAGACGCGGATCCGGCCCTGGGTTCCGACGGCCGAGTTGCAGTTGACGTCGAGCCGGTTGACGGTGATCGCCGGAACCGTGACGGTGAGATTGACGAACGTCAGCGCACCAGCGCCAGCCGCATTGTTGGCGACGAACGTGGTGGTCAGTGGCGATTGCGCGGAGAGCGAGGCGACGAGCCCGAGCCCGATCAGTGTTGCAAGGGGTTTCATGGTTTCCTTGTTGGGGAGGAAAGGGGCGTCTGCCAACAGGAAGCGGTTGGCAGGGGACGCCAGAAAGTAGCGCGCGCCGCGCCCCTGTCCACCGACCCCGGTGCAGTTCCAAGGTGCGCTTCCCATGCCACCGAAGATTCGCCACTGCGAATCTGGATGGACCGGAGGCATTTTCCCGCCCGCCCAACACCGACCCGCAGGCGCGAAGCGGACTCGCTCCGAGACGTCACGGGAGACTGGCGCGCCGCGCGCGCCACTCTTCAGAACCTCAGGCCGCCGCCGATCACGAAGCCGCTCAGCGTCACATCGGCATCGAAGTCCTCGTCATCGATCGTGCCGTCGATGCTCAGGTCCATCGCGCGATAGCCGGCGAACACGTGCAGGAGAGCGGTCGGGCGAATCTCGACCAGCGCTTCGACGTCGAGCAGGGAGGCATCGACCCCGTCGATGTCGTTCACCTCCATGTAGCCGACTTCGGCGAGCAATCCGAACATCCACAGACTCGCTTCGGCACGCACAAACGCCATCGGCACGGGCCCCGCGACAGAGACCTCTTCCCGCAGCGCGCCGAAGGTGTCCTGCACGGTGATGTCGAGATCGAAGTAGTCGAGCGCGATACCGGGAGAGATCGACACCGGGCCGATCGGGATCTCGAGAGCGAACGATCCCTTCACGTTGCCCATGTCGAACGTGGACCGGACCGGCGTGCTGGCCGCGATGTCGCCGAAGTTCGCCTGCAGCTGTCCCGTCCCCTCGTCCTCGAAGAGGAAGCCGGACACCGCGAACACCGGCGTTCCGAGATCGAGCGAAGCGCGCCCGTACGGAGTGCCCTGCGTGTCGCCGAGACCGAAGCCGGACTGGATGTCCTGCGCGAACGCGACGCCGCCGCCCTGTGCGTAACCGATGTCGCCGTCGAGTTGGAGCCAGGCGTAGCCGGCCTGCACGGCGGCTCCCGGTGCGGAGCACGACGGAAGGGCCGCGAAGATCGCCGCGATCACGAGAGAAGCGGTGCGCATGGAGAACCTCACGGGACCACCGTCAGGGTTCGGGTATCGACGTCGAAGTCGAAGCGGCCGGGCAGCCCATCGATCGTGATGCGAACGATCGACGAGCCATCGAACACCATCGTCGCGGCGACGGTGGCGAGCGGTCCGGTGAGCGACAGGTCGATCGTGCCGATCGGGTACTCCTGCGTAGGCGATGCGTCCGTGACGAGGCTCGCCGTGCCGAACGTCAGGACACACGATCCTTCCGTGACGGAGCTGTCGGCCGTGGGCGGCGGCCCGCCGGCCGGTGTCGCGGTCGTCGTGCGCAGCTCCTCGAGTTCGTTGCCGTTCGTCGAGCCGCCGATGATGCCGGTCAGCGTGCCGGAGCCCGAGACGGCGTCGCCACCCTTCGATCCCGTGAGCGTCCAGTCGCCGATGAGGAACGGACGCCCGCTTGGCGATGCGTTGCGCAGCGCGGTGGCGATGAGGTCGATCTTGTCGGCGAGCGACGAGGCGCCGCTGGCGTCGATGTTCTGCTGGGCGCCCGCCGGGTCGTAGGCGCGGATCGTCATCGACATCGTGCAGCCGTTGAACGTGTAGGTGACGTTCAGTTCGCCGCTGCCGCCTTGCGACACGGAGAGGCCCGCGGGATCGGGGACGGCGCTGCTCGTCTGGAGCCGCCACGAATCGGCGACCTCGAGCAGCGCATCGACCTTCGTATAGAGGCCGGGGAAGCAGTCGACGACGGTCTGGACCTGGTCGAGCCGCGTCTGGTCCGTGGTGGACGTGACCTTGCTGTCACACGCTGCGAACAGGGCAGCGCCGAGCAGGAGCAACGGCGAGCGAGAGAGTGGCATGCGCCTCCTGAGAACGGGTGGTTGGCGGCGAGTATGCCGCCTTGCCATCGGGCGTTGCCAGCACGCATCGACTCGAACAGGTCGCCTACTTCACTCGGGAGCGGGGCAGCCGGCATCGATCCACGCCTTCATCGCGGCGACGAACGTCGCATGCGGCACCGGGACCGGAGTCCGGCCATCGCCGGGTCGCCATCCCCACAACACGAGGGGATCGGCAGTGACGTGGTGGAGCAGCTGCTCTGCCGTGCGGCCCCCGTTCTGTGCGGGATCGGCGAGCTGCCGCGCGAGCTGTGCGGGCGTGCGCCCCTCGAACACGAGCGGCATCTCGCGCGACGGCAGGTGCCAGTTCGGCGCGCCGGGAGGCAGGTTCGCGCCGGACGAGTTCTCTTCGCGATGGCAGTTCGCACAACGCAGCGCATAGAGACCCTTGCCGTCGGGACCACCCTGCACGTTCTGTCCGTGCGGTCGCGACTCGTCGCCTTGCCTCGGCGCGCCGCCCGCGGGATGGCAGTTCTTGCAGCGCGGGTGCTGCAGCACCTCGTAGACCGTGGCGAAGGGGCTCGCGTCGGCGCCCGACGACGACGCCGTGGTGCCGCACTGCACGAGCACGAAGATCGCGGCTCCCGCCGCGGCGATGCAGAGAGTCCGGTTCATCGAAGGTCCTCCGCGCGAACGGGCAGTCGCCGCACCCGCTTGCCGGTGAGTCGGAAGATCGCGTTGCCGAGCGCCGGCGCGACGGGCGGGACGCCGGGTTCCCCGACGCCCGTCGGCGGCGCGCTGCTCGGAACGAGGTGCACGTCGACGGCCGGCATCTCGTGGATGCGCAGCAGACGATAGTCGTGGAAGTTCGACTGCTGCACACGACCTTCGGCGAGCGAGATCTCGCTGTAGAGCGCCGCGGTGAGACCGAAGCCGACCGCGCCTTCGAGCTGGGCCTTCACGGTGTCCGGG
This sequence comes from uncultured candidatus Brocadiaceae bacterium, assembly GCA_964538915.1. Taxonomy (GTDB): domain Bacteria; phylum Planctomycetota; class UBA1135; order UBA1135; family UBA2386; genus JAEUHQ01. The sequence continues at coordinate 23,029 of CAZIFB010000048.1, forward strand.
TTGATCGCGGTGCCGCAGTCGACCGCGACGGTGACGCGGTGCACGCGCGGCCAGCCCTCCTCGATGGACGCTTCGAGCACCATCGCGACGTACGAGTTGAACGAGAAGTGCACCGCGACACCGTGCACGCGTCCCTTCGGCAGCGGCTTGCCGTAGCCGGCCTCGCGGGCCGCGAGGTTCAGCACGCCGAGGTGCCGGTCCTTGCCGACGAGCAGCTTGCGGCGCAGGTCCAGCGGATCCTGCTTCGTCGCGGCCGCGAGCTCGTCGAGGAACGACTCGACGACGAACGCGGTGTGCGAGTGACCGACCGAACGCCACCAGAGCGTGGGCACCGGGTTCTTCGTCGTGTGCAGCTCGACCTGCACGTTCGGGATCGCGTACGGCACGTCTTCCGCACCTTCGACCGACGTGCCGTCGATGCCGTCCTTGACGATGAACGGCTCGAACGGCGTGCCGACGATGAACGACTGGCCGACGATCGTGTGCGACCAGCCAGTGATCGCGCCCGCGGCGTCCAGCGACGCACCGATGCGGCTGTGCCACAGCGGGCGGTAGTAACCCGACCGCATGTCGTCCTCGCGCGTCCAGACGAGCTTCAGCGGCGCCTTCGCCGCCTTCGCGATCTTGCACGCCTCGACGATGTAGTCGGATACCGGATTCGCGCGCCGCCCGAAGCCGCCGCCGAGGAACGTCGTGTTCAGCTTCACCTTCGGCGGCGCGATGCCGAGGACGGCGGCCGCCGCGGCCTGGTCGACCGTCTGGAACTGCGTGCCCGCCCAGATCTCGGCCGAGTCGCCGCGGAAGTCGACGACGCAGTTCAGCGGTTCCATCGGCGCGTGCGCGAGGAACGGCAGTTCGTAGTCGGCTTCGAGGTTCTGCGCGGCTTTGGCCTTCGCGGCGGCGACATCGCCGTCCTTGCGTGCGACGAGCCCGGGCTTGCGAGAAAGTCCGCGGTACTCCGCACGCAGCGCGTCGGTGGACGCATTCGCGTTCGGCCCGAGATCCCAGTCGATCGTGAGTCGGTCGCGACCCGTCTTCGCGGCCCAGGAGCCGTCGGCGATCACCGCGACACCCGACCCGACGTCGATCACGTCGCGCACGCCCTTCACCTTCCGCGCTGCGGTCGCGTCGAACGACTTCGCCTTGCCGCCGAACGTCGGCGGGTGCGCGACGACGGCAGTGAGCATGCCGGGCACGTAGACGTCGAGGCCGAACTGCGCGGTGCCTTCCACCTTCGCCAGGCTGTCGAGGCGGTGAGTCGGCTTCCCGATGACGCGGAAGTCCTTCGCGTCCTTCAGCGCGACGTCGCCGGGCGCCGGCAGCTTCGCGGCAGCGGCCGCGAGTTCACCATAGCCCGCGCGTTTGCCGGTCTTGTCGTGCACGACCGCCGCGTTCTCCGTCCGGCACTCTGCGGCGGGCACGCCCCACTGTTGCGCGGCCGCGGTCACGAGCAGCGAACGCGCCGCCGCCGCCGCCTTCCGCATCGGCTCGGTCATGCCCATCGTGCTCGTGCTGCCGCCCGTCATCTGGATGCCGTAGCCGGGGTGCGCGTAGACGGGGTCGGCCGGCGCGAACTCGAAGGCGACGCGACTCCAGTCCGCATCGAGTTCTTCGGCGACGACCATCACGAACGACGTGCTGATGCCCTGCCCCATCTCGGCCTTGTTGACGATGACCGTGACGCGGCCGTCGCCGCCGATCCGCACGAACGCGTTCGGCGCCCAATCGGCGGGCGGCATGGTACGGAGATCGCTCGCAGGCAGGCGGACGCCGACGAGCAGTCCGCCGCCGGCGGCCGCGGCGACCTGGAGGAACGAACGACGCGACAGCGAGGGAGCGTTCACTTGCCACCTGCCTTCGCGATCTCGGCGGCACGATGGATCGCGCTCCGGATGCGCACGTAGGTCGCGCACCGGCACGCGTTGCCCGCCATGCACGCATCGATGTCAGCGTCGCTCGGGTCCTTCTTCTCCGCGAGCAAGACCGAAGCGCTCATGATCTGACCGGTCTGGCACCAGCCGCACTGCGGCACGTCGAGTTCGACCCACGCCTGTTTGCACGCGGCGCCGGCGGCGCCCTGCAGGCCTTCGATGGTCGTGATCTTCTTTCCAGCAAGCACTGCGACCGGCATCACGCACGATCGGATCGCGTTGCCGTCGACGTGCACGGTGCACGCGCCGCACTGCGCCATTCCGCAGCCGTACTTGGTGCCGAGCAGCCGCAGGTTGTCGCGCAGGACCCAGAGAAGCGGCGTCGAGGGATCGACGTCGACGGACGTCGCCTTGCCGTTCACGTTCAGTTCGATGGCCATGGAGATCCTCCGAAGGGACGAGTCGGCGGGAGCGTAGGCATCGCGCGCTCCGAACGTGCGAGAAGATTCGCCGCGAACGCGGTCGACACGACGGCACTACAACCGCGCCGATGGAACTGGCCCGCTTCGTCGCCTCGGCCGTCGACCTCCGTCTCGAGACCGATCGGCTCGTGCTGCGCCGCATGGTGCATGCCGACGCCGAGGTCGCCCTGGCGCACGAGCAGGACCGCTCGATGATGCAGTGGATCCGCGATCCGCAGCCGGTCGCGGCGATGCAGGAGCGCATCCAGGCGATGTTCGGCGCGTGGACCGGCGGCGACGGCGAATGGCTCACGCTGGCCGTCGCGCCGAAGGCAACGGACGCGATGGTCGGCATCGTCGTCTGTCGTGTGACGCAGGCCCCGAACGAGGCGATGGAGATCGGCTACCGCCTCCACCCGTCCGTGCACCGCCGCGGCTACGCGTTCGAAGCGTGCTCACGCCTCGTCGACCACCTGTTCGACGTGGTGCGCCTGCACAAGGTCGTGGCCCACTGCGTCGTCGAGAACGAAGCGTCGTGGCGGCTCATGGAGAAACTCGGCATGCGCCGCGAAGCGGTGTTCCGCGACTACACGAGGCTCGGCGGCGCCTGGCGCGACGCGTGCGTCTACGGGCTGCTCGCGAGCGACCGGGCCTGAGCCGCGCCTTCCTGCAGGCGGCGCACGCAGCGCCCTTCCCACACCCCGTGCAGCGCCATCAGCGGACCGATCGCGATGTACATCCAGCCCGGCACGGCGCTCTTCACGCCGATGCCGGCGGCCGCGATCGCAGCCGACAGGATCCCGACGCAGCCCTGGATCGACGACTGCACGATGCCCGACTTCGTGAGGAACCGCTCCACCGGGTCGAGCGCCAGCGCCTCCGCGAAGCGCAAGGCGCGCGCGTACATCAGCGCGATCACGAAGAAGATCGAGCCGTAACCGATCCCGTAGATCATGAAGAGCCCGTCGATGCCGACGTGCTCGTAGCCCTGCATCACGTGCGCCACGTCGAGGCCGCCGATCGGTCCGAACAGCGCGATCGACAGCAGCGTGAACAGGAACTTCAGCGGGTATGCATAGAAGAGCAGCAGGAACAGGAGCAGCAGGTTGAGGAACGTCGTCCCCGGGTCCTGCAGGTCGTAGCGGCGCGCGAACAGCCAGTGCTCGACCCAGATGTAGGCGATGATCGCGAACGTCACCGCGAACGGGATGAGGGACTTCATCGCGTCCGCGAGTTCGCCGTACGACTGCGGCGGCGCCGAGCGCAGGAACAAGAGGCCGAGCACGATCGCGAACACCGTGTCGGTCAGCGCCTCGAGCCGCGACACCTCGCTGCCCCGCCAGCGGAAGTGACGGTCGAGCCGGCGCAGACCGGGCGGCGGTGCGTCCTCGTGCATGGCGCGGAGGATGGCGCGGACCGGGCCCGAATGCGACGACCAGCGTCAGGGATCGATCGGCCGCACGAAGCGGACACCGAGGGAGAAATGCCTTCGCGTCGGCGGTCCGCCGGCTCGGTTCGCGGAGCGTGCTTCCTGCGCCGGCTGGTCGAACGCGCCGCCCCGGTACATCGCGGTCTGCGGTGACGAGCTCACTCCCCGGCCGCCGGTGCCGGGCAGCGGCTCCTTCTCGTACGAGGAGTACTCGTCTTCGCACCACTCCGCGACGTTGCCGATCATGTCGTGCAGGCCGAACGGGTTCGGCGGGAACGAACCGACCGGCGCGTGCATCACGAAGCCGTCGTCGAGTCCGGGCGTGGGCACCCAACCCTGCGTGCCGAGCGTCGCCGCCGCGCGGACATCGGCGAGGTTCCCCGCGGGCGGGCGCAACAAGTCGTCGACGCGGGCACCGGCGTACCACGGCGTGGCGCTTCCCGCGCGCGCGGCGAACTCCCACTGCGCCTCGGTCGGCAGCGCGAGACCGACCTTGCGCGCGGCGCTGCGCGCCGCGAACCAGTCCACCGACTCGACGGGATGGACCGCCGCGCGCTCGTCGACGAAGTCGCTGCGTTCGTCGTGAACACTGGGCGACGTCCCGGTGAGGCGGCGCCACTGATCCTGCGTCGTCTCGTACTTCGCTAGGAAGAACGGCGCGAGCTTCACTTCGCGCACCGGCCGTTCGTTGATCGTCTCGGACCAAGGGTCGGCGTTGTGGGGATCGTCCGGCGCGGCCCCCATCCGGAACGTGCCGCCCGGCAGCAGCACGAGCACGACGCCATGTTCCCGCGCGAGCAGGAGTTCACCGCTCGGAGCGCGGCGCGGCGGGTCGCCCGAAGCGCGGTGGACGAACTCGTGGAGGCCCGTGCGCGGGTCGGGCCCGAGCGGCAGGAGCCCGAGCTGCGGAGTGAGCACGAGACCGCCGTACGCCGGGCTGCGACGCACGTCGTCGATCGTTCTCCGCCACGCTTCGTTCGCGTCGCCGCCCAGCGTCGCCTCGGTGAGCCAGGCCGTGAAGTCGAGCCGCGCACGGACCGCGGCGACCGTCGAATCGAGCGGCAGCCGCGGTGCATCGGCGGGCAACGGCGCGAGGAAGTCGTGCAGAGACGTGATCGCCGTGTCGAGCAGTCGCGCGCGCCACTGATCGTCGACGCCGGTCGCCGGCGGTGCGGCGCGGCGCCGTTCTTCGAGCCGACCGACGACCGGGCGCAGCGCTTCTGCCTGCCGCAGCCAGTGCGAAGCCGCCGCGGCGACCCGCTCGCTCGGCGGCCACAGCTCGTCCTCCGCGCGGCGCCGCAGGTCGGCGACCTGCTCGGTCACGGACAGGTCCATGATCTCGGCCAGGCGCTGCTGGGCAGAGTCCGCCGCGCTGCGCGCCGCGTCGCGAGCATCGGCGAGCCGCACCACGAACCACGAACTCGCTCCGAGCAGCGCGACGACCGCCACGGCCATGGTCGTGGCCAACGCGCGATTGCGGCGGATCCACTTGCGGACGTGCGTCGCGACGCCGACGCCGAGGGCGCGGACCGGGCGATGCTCGGCCCATGCACGCAGGTCCGCCGCGAACTCGCGCATGCCCGCGTACCGCTGCTCCGGCCGGCGATGCATGGCGCGCTCGCAGACCGCCGCGAGTTCTCCATCCGCGTCTGCGGTCACCTCGAGCACGGGCCGCGGGCCGCGCTCGCGGATCGCGGCGAGGATCGCGGTCGGCGAGCGTTCGCCGGGTTCACGCGAGTACGGCGCAGCTCCTGTCAGCACCTGGTACAGGATCGCGCCGAGCGCGTAGACGTCGCTCGCCGGAGTGGCTGCGGCGCCGACCACGAGACGTTCGGGCGCCATGTAGGCCGGTGTGCCGAGAACACTGCCGCTCTGTGTGAGCGGCGCCGCCGGATCGCGATCGGGCCCGGGCGCCGTGTCGCCGTCAGCATCCCCGACGTCGCCCGCCGCGAGACCCCAGTCCATCACGAACACTTCACCGTACGCGCCGACCATCACGTTCGCGGGCTTCAGGTCGCGGTGCACGACGCCCTGCGCGTGCGCGTAGGCCATCGTGTCCGCGATGCGCCGCAGCAGCTCGATCGATCGCGACAGCGCTCCGCCGCCGTTCAGCACCTCGACGAGGTTCGTGCCGGCCACACGCGGCATCGCGAAGAACGGCTCGCCGTCGAGCACGCCGACGTCGTAGAGCGGCACGACGCCGGGGTGCTGCAGCCGCGCGATGGTCGCGGCCTCGGCGAGCAACCGCAGGCGGCGGCGCACCGTTTCGGCGCCATCCGCGACCGGCGCCGCCCGCTTCAACGCCACGGTGCGGTTCGCCACCGTGTCGCGGGCCAGGTCGACGCGACCCATGCCGCCCTCGGCGATCACCGCTTCGATCCGGTAGCGGGCGCCTCCGACCTGCTGCAGCAGCGCGATCTGCTGTCGGAGCCGCTCCTCGAGTTCGGCCGCCGAACGGCGCTCGTTCCCCGGTGCGCGGCCGCCGTCGCCGTACAGGGAACGGAGCCTCATCGCCAGCGTGCGTTCCCATGGATCGTCGACCGTACCTGCGGCCATGGACGATCCTCAACTCCTCACGCCGGCGGATAGGCTCCGCGTGTGTTCGATTCTCCTCGCCCCTTCGACGACGCGACGCTCGCCCTCGTGGTTCGGGCGCAAGCCGGCGATCACGACGCGATGGCGGAACTGTGCGCGCGCTGCACACCGCGCGTCCGCGGCCTGGCCGCGCTGCGCCTCGGCAGCACGCTCGTCGACATGAACGATTTCGACGACATCGTGCAGGAGACGATGCTGACCGCGATCCGCAAGCTGAGCGGGTTCCAGCCCGAATCGGAGGGGCGCTTCATCGCGTGGCTCGCGAGCATCGTGGAGTCGCGGATCCAGGACGCGCGGCGCAGCGGCCATGCGCAGAAGCGCGGCGGCGGCGCGGTGCAGCGGCGCGCCGATCTCGGCGTCACGACGATCAGCAGCCTCGGCGGCGCCGACCCGGCCCGTTCGCCGAGCGAACTCGCGGGTGCCGTCGAGCTGGACGGCCGCCTCGAGCGGGCGATGCTCGGCCTCGGCTCGCCGCTCGGGGACGTCGTCTACCACAAGCTGGTGCTCGAACTCACGCACGAGGAGATCGCCGCCGAACTCGGTCTCGCCAGCGCGGATTCGTCGCGAGCCCTGTTCAGCAAGGCCCTCGCGCGACTGCGCGAACGACTCGACGATCCCCGCGAGGACTGACACCGGATCACCGCTCGACCGTGAGCGTGACGCCATTCGTCAGGTGCGTGTGCTGCTCTGCGCCGATCGGGATCAGCAGCGACTGGCAGCTGAACGCGAGCCCGTGGAACGTGGCGAGGTCCGGGATCGACACCGCCGTCTCCGCAGCCGTTTCCGAGTCCGGAACGACGACCGCCGTCCACGGGATGATCGCGGCAGGATCGAGGATCAGCTTGCCCCAGCCGGGGATCTCCACCGGCAGCGGCAGCGTGGCCGCGGCGATGCAGACGACCGCGAGAGTCGGCGAGGTACCGTTCGTCGCACGCAGCTGCATGCGGTACGGCTGCCCGAGGCGCGGATGTCCGAGGACGCGCATGTCGCGGCGGAGGTTGTAGACCACTTCGCATCGCGTGTACCGCAGATCCGCGCTGCCGCCGGCCCGCAGCGCGGCGACGACGAGATCGAGATCGCCGTCGTTGTCGAGATCGACGGGCAGGACCGAGTGGCCGTAGTCGACGTTGTCGGCGAATACGACCGCGCCGCCGACCGCACGCAGGCCGGCACTCGACCACGGGCCGCCGATCTCTTCGATCGCGTCGACGACACCGTCCCCATCCAGATCCGCGACGACGAGGCGCTTCGCAGCGACGCTCGTGGCGACGAAGTGGCCCGTGCCGTCGTTGACGAGGTTCACGTCGGACTGCGCGATGTCCATGTCGCCGTCCTGGTCGAGGTCGAGCACGCTCAGGCCCCACGAGAACATCGACGACGGCAACCGCGCCGCGGACTCGTCCGTGAAGATCCCGGCACCGTTGTTCGCGAAGAAGACGCTCCGTCGAGTCGAGGTGCGGAAGCGGTCCAGCGCCGCGACGAGATCGAGATCGCCGTCGCCGTCGAAGTCGCAGAGAACCGTGTGCGCGGCCTCGAACGGCGTCGACGGCAGCTGTGTCGACGCGTTCGTGAACACACCGGCGCCGTCGTTCAAGAGGAGCATCAGCGGCACACCGGCCCCGCCCCAGTTCGTCTCGTACGAACCGATCACGAGATCGGGATCCCCGTCGCCGTCCACGTCGCCGACGGCGCACGACGCGCCCCCGGTGTTGGCCGAGAGCGGCATGTGCGTCGCGGTGACGTCGGTGAAGTTGCCCGCGCCGTCGTTCAGCGCGAGGAGGTGCTGGCCCGGGAAGCCGGGGAAGCACTGTCCCCACCCCACGATGCCGAACAGATCGAGGTCGCCGTCCCCGTCGACGTCGACGAGCTTCAGCGCCGAGAAGCCCGGATACGCGGGGAACGGCAGGAACCCCGCCTCCGCGAAGCGGCCCGCGCCGTCCTGCCGCCACACGTCCGCCGAGGCGCTGCCGTAGTGTGCCTGCGCGAACGTCACGAGATCGACGTCGCCGTCGCCGTCGATGTCCCCGGCGTCCATGGCCGAGGCGCCGTCCTGCGTGAACGGGAACGCCGGACGCCCCGCGTCGAGGAAGCCCTGTCCCTCGATGTTCAGGAACACCTTGGGCGGCACGCCGACGGTCGTCGAGGTCGCGCCCTTCTGCTCGGTACCGCCGGTCACGAGATCCGGGTCGCCGTCACCGTCGACGTCGAACACTTCGCACACGAGTGCGTCCCACCCGACCGTGTGGTCGACGAGCGCGTGTGGTTCGAACCAGTTCGTCGTCACGTCGACAAGACCGCTGCCCGTGTTGCGCCGTACCCAGACGACCGGATCGGTCGGCGCCGGACCGGGCACGCCGAACGGTCGAACGCCGACCTGATCGAGCAATCCGTCGCTGTCCACGTCGACGACCGCTGCGTCGACGGACGGGAACGTGAACGCGATGGATGGCCCGGCCAGGAAGACGCCGGAGCCGTCGTTGATCCGCGTCTCGCAGAGTCCCGGCGCATTCGTCCGGAACACGATGTCGAGGTCGCCGTCGGGTTCGAGGTCGGTGAACGTGCCCACGGTGGAGAAGGCCAGCGGAGGTTGCACGTTCGCCGAGACGTCGACGAACACCCCGCCGCCGACGTTGCGCCACAGGAAGAAGCCCAGGCTCGGCCAGTCACCGAAGAAGAGCACGTCCTGGTCGCCGTCGCCGTCCACGTCACCGACGGACAGGGACCGCGTCAGGATCGACGCAGGGCTGGTCGGCGTGGTCGGGGAGTACGTGAACGCGCCGCTGCCGTCGTTCAGGAAGAGCCCTGTCGCGGTGGCACCGCCGTAGCTGATGCGGCCACCGCCGATCAGCGCGTCGAGGTCACCGTCGCCGTCGGCGTCGAACAGCACGCAGCGCGCCCCCACCCACGGGATGTCGACGAACTGCACGAAGGCGCCGCTGCCGTCGTTGAACCACAGCCGGCAGGTGCCGAAGCCGCTGACGGCGGCCAGCAGGTCGAGATCGCCGTCGCCGTCGACGTCGCCGTGCGCGAAGTCGTTCACCTCGATCGGCCAGAAGCGTTCGTCCGACGTCGAGCCGGGTATCCAGCCGTGAGTCAGTGCGTCGATCTGCATCGTGTTGCGCAGGTTCATCCGCACCTGCGCGGCGGCGTCGACCGTCACCGCCACGGCTGCGGCGGCGGACAGGAGCAGGGACGGAGCGCGGAGACGAAGTGCAGGTGTGAGCATGGCAGGCCCTCGGGAACGGAGTCTGCCAGGGAAACGGTGGCTAGGGTGGCCGACGAAACCGGATTCCGGCGATTCGGGCGCGGCCCGTCACTTCGCGCCGATCGGCAGGAACCCTTCCTCGCGCAGGATCGCCTGGCCCTCGCCGCCGAGCGCGAACGCCTGGAATGCGCGGGCGCCCAGCGGCTCTGCCGCGCCGCGCACAACCGAGATCGAGTAGAGCACGGGCTGGTTGTCGATCTCGGGGACGGCGATCCGCTGCACGTTCGCGGGCAGAGCGGTGGTCGCGTACACGATCGCTGCGTCGGCGCGCCCCTCGGCCACCGCGGCGACCAGCTGATCCGCAGTGTCCGCCTCCATCGCAGGCGCGCAGTCCACTCCGCGGTGCGACAGGAGCCACCTGCCGTAGCGCCCGATCGACGACGACCGCTTGCCGATCGCGGCCCGCACGCCGGCCCTGGCCAGATCGTCGGCGATGCCGATGCCCAGCGGGTTGCCGGTGGCGACCGCGATCGCCACCCGGCTGCGCGCGAGCTCTGTCGGGCTGCCGCTCTCCAGGAGCGCGGCGGCGGCGAAGCGCGACATCAACGACGAGTCTCCGATCGCGACGACGTCGGCCCGCTCCTCCGCGATCATCGCACTCAGCAACGCGGCGCCGCCTTCGCAGCGCAGCGTGACCCTCGCACCGGGATGGGCTCGTTCGTAGGCAGAGGCCATTCGGCGGAACGGCGCCGCCAGGGACTGCGTCGCGAACACGACGACTTCGTGGGGACCGGCGGGCGCGGCGGCCGGAGCGGGAACGGGCCCACCCCTGGCCGCCACTTCCCCACTGCCACCGCACGCAGCGACGACCAGGAACGGCACGAGGAGGAACGACGGACGGGAGCAGCTCATACGGGCCTCACGATGCGGATGCGGGCGGCGCCGACTCGCGCCGACCGCGCCAGAGATAGAGCAGCGTGATCGCCCACACACCGAGCATGAACACGCCCATCAGGAGAGACCCGAGCTGCGGCATGCTGCGGGTGAGGAAGTTCGCGATCTGCTTCTCGCCGAACACCACCGGCATGAACGGCTCGACCTTCACGGGGGCCTTCGGATCGAGGCGATGCCCGAACTCCCACAGCATCCAGACGAAGCGACCGAACGCGACGGTCGACACGTAGCCCGCGATCATCGAAAGGTCGATCAATGCACGCACGTTGCCCAGCAGCGCCGCCCGCAGCGACAGCAGTGCCATGGCGACCATTGCAAACGGGATCCAGTCGAGGTCGCGCAACTCGTCGCGAGTGATCGTGTGCATCCCGATGTAGTGGTTCAGCGTGTTGATCTCCTGGATGTCGTGCCCGTCGTTCCCGCCGACGACCTGGTACGAGTAGATGTCCATCGAGAGGCCGTCGGGATACTGCGGCGCCTTCATGCTGATGCGCCACAGCGGGAACACGAAGCTGACTAGCAGCGGCACGCAGAGAAAGACGAGCCAGAGGCGGGCGCCGCCGCGAAGCGGCACATCGAGAAACTCCCAGAAGCTGTCAGCGGTGCGTCGCATCGTGCACTCCGTTCACAGAAGGTCGCGGCGTCGGAACGCGCCGAGGCTCCACACCCAGGCGGTGACACCGAGCAACAACGGCCAGCCGATGCCGAGCGCAAACAGGGTGTGCGACCCGACGCGGTTGGCGAGAAAGAAGCCGACGGGCCCGAACGTGGAGAGTTCGGGCTGCGCGGCCGAGAGCAGTGCCAGGCGTGCACACTCGACCGGATTGAGCGCCGCCAGTGCGAACACCGCGGACGGAGGCAGTTCCCACTGCAGCATCACTCCGACGAGCGCGAAGTCGATCAGCGCGACCGCAGCGGCCCAGACCAGGATGGTCAGCATCAGGGCCTTGCCCTGGTTGCGAACGAGCGTCGACAACGCGAGCCCGATCGCCGTGAAGCAGAGCAGCAGCGCAGCGCTCACCGCCATCCCGCGCAGCAGGAAGCCCCACGGCACGTCCTGTCCGAACGCGAACACGCCGGCGAGGGCGACGGCCGGCATCGCCACGAACAGCGGCGCCACGAGGGCGGCCGCGCGAACCAGCGAGACGCCGAGAAAGTACGCCGAACGACTCACGGGGTGACTCGTCAGCAGCTCGAGGGATCCGTCGTCGCGGGCGGCGTTGACGACCTGGCTCGTCGCCGACAGTGCGAGCAACGGCAGCAGGAACAACAGCGCATGGCTCCACGACATCAGCGCGCGGCCCATGCCGGTGAATCCGACGACGCCCGATTCGCGCAGGCCGACCAGCACGAACATCGCGGCGAGGGCGCCGTGCACCACGAGGCAGAAGACCAGCCAGCGTGAACGCAGCACTTCGGCCAGGTCGAGGCGCGCGACGACGGCCACTTCGCGGCGCAGGGAACGGACGGCGACCATCACTTCCCTCCGTGGCCGGACGTGCGGGCGATGCAGCGTCGCCTCGCCTCGTCGTGGTCGATCGCCCCCGACGCGGCCGCGTCGACAGCGGCCAGTCCGAAGCCCATCGGCGTCTTGTCGGCCACGACGAACCCGACGCGGTCGCGAGCGATCCAGCGCGCTTCGTCGTGATGATGGAACCACACCGACCGAAGCTGCGGATGCTGCTCCTCGATCCACAGGAAGAGGCAGCCCGGGTCGTCGAACGCGTGGGTGCGTCCGTCCGTCGTGGTCGCCTGCGCGGCGAACGCCGGCTCGCCGACGTGCATGCCGCACGCCGCACAAGCAGCCTTGTCCCACACGATGTCGACGGGACCGTCGTCGGTCGCCGTCGAGGCCATGACGCTGTATGTCACGGCGCCTCCGACCGCGATCAGGACCGTGCCCATAAGCAGGAACGGCAGCACCCGCGTGCCGAAGCGCGTCACGATTCACCTCCGGTTCTCTTGGGTTGAAGACGCTCGACATCGCGCGCGACGACGTCGCGCACCTGCCCGTTCAGGTTCTTGCCGATCTCGGCGAGGAGCCGCGCGCGTTCGCCGACCGGAACCGAACGGCTCCACCAGTGCGCGGCGCCGCGCGCGAACCCGCGTTCCGTGAGCCAGTGGTCGGCGCCGTCACCGGCGACCTGGACCTCCACCACGGCCTCCGCGTGTTCCTCGAGATAGGCGCCCGCCGCCCCCTGCCACGCGACGATGCCTTCGGCGAGCACGACGACGCGATCGACCAGGCGGCGGATCTCGTCGAGCCGGTGTGAACACAGGACGATGGTCGTCGTCGCCGGCAAGCCCTCGACCAGCCGGAAGAACGCGAGGCGGCTCTGCGGATCCATGCTCGCCGTCGGCTCGTCGAGCACGAAGAGCTCCGCGTCCGTCGCGAGCGCGAGCGCCGCGAGCACCTTCTGGCGTTGGCCGCCCGACAGCGCGCGGAACGGCCGCCTGCCGAGAGCGCCGATGTCGAGGTCGAGTTGGTCGGCCACTGTCGCCACGGCGTCGACGGACACCGCGCGCACCCGCGCGATCGCGGCGACCACGTCCCGGACCGGGGCCGCGAACCTGGGCGCGATCTGCGGCACGTACGCGATACGCGGGGCGGTCGCAGAACGGTCGTCGTCGACGCGAGCACCGTCGATGCGCAGTTCGCCTTCGAACACGAGCATGCCCATCAGCGCACGCACGAGGGTCGACTTGCCCGAACCGTTGGGACCGATGAGCGCAGTGCGGGTTCCTTCCGGAAGTTCGAGCGACACGTCGCGCAGGGCCGCGACCCTGCCGAAGCGCTTGCCGATGTTCGCGAACTCAACGCGCACGGTGCACCTCCGGCGTCCATGCCATCACGATCGGTCGTACTCGCGGCGCCTCGTCGCGCATCAGCACCCGCGGCGCGAACAACGGCAGCACTTCCCCGACGAGATCGACCATCGCCATTGCCGGCGCACCGTGCAGCAGGGCCAGTTCCGGGTAGCGCCCCTCGATCTGCGTCGACAGCCGCCTGAATTCGAACGGCACGTCGCCGCCGCCGTCGCCATCGAGGTCGTAGCCCCGGTAGGTGTCGTAATAGTTGCCGCGGAAGGCGCACTCGAGTGCGTCGCCCTGGCCGCCGACGCGCAACACCGCGCCGTTGTCGCGGAACTGGTTGTCGACGATCTCCGTGCGTCGCACCGCCGAATGCAGCGCGACGGCCGCTTCCGAGTAGCGCACGACGTTGCGCCGGTAGACGTTCGTGTGCGCCGGATCGAGCGGCGAGTTGTCGACGTAGAGGCCGGTCGTGTTCGCGAGGAGCCAGTCGTCCTCGATCACGATGTCCCCGGCTTCCTTCAGGCCGATGCCGATGCCCGCGGCGCCGCCGCACTGCGCGATGAGGTTGCGGCGCAGTCCGATGCCGCGGCTGTACATGATGAACACGCCGACTTCGTTGCCGACGTAGCGGCTGTCCTCCACGACGTTGTCGTGGCTGTACATGAAGTGCGTGCCGTACCGCGAACGGGTCACGGTGTTGCCGACGAGCCGGTTGCGCGACGAGTACCAGACGACCATGTCGCGCGAGTCGGTGACGCGGTTGTGCTCCACGACGGAATCGTGGGTCTCCCACAGGCGGATCCCGTCGCCTCGCAACCCCATCGCGGGGAGGCCGGTGCCGACGATGGTGTTGCCGCGCACGACGGCTCGCGCGCACTTCTCGACCAGGATGCCGAACAGTGCGTCCCGCACGGTCAGACCTTCGACGCGCAAGTCGTCGCCCTGCAGGTGCACACCGCCCTCCGTCAGATCGAAGCGCTGACCGCTGCCGACGATCGTGAAGCCCTCGAGCGCGACATCGTTCGCCGCGACGCGCACGGTCGACCCTTCGTGCGCTCGCAGCGCCGCGTCGGGCGGTCCCCACAGGCGGAGCGGTTTCACGATCGTGACCGGCCCGGCGTGGTCACCCGGCAGGAGGCGCAGCGTGGCGCCAGCCGGCGCCGCGTCGATCGCTCGCTGCAGGCCCACGCCGGACGGCACGTCGATGCCGACCGCGGGCCGCGGCGGCGCCACGAACTTGTCTGCGACGGGTTCGCGGCGGTCGCCGCCGCACGACGCGGCGACGACGAGCAGGGCTCGGACAAGGCTTCGCATGACCGGGACGGGACGGTTGGTGCGATGCGGCGGCTACGCGCGGGAGCCGATCACTTCGGCTCGACGAGCAGGTAGCCGGCCATCTCGAGATGCAGCGCCGAGCAGAACTCGGTGCAGTAGAACGGGAAGACACCCGCCTTGCTGGCGACGAACTCGATGTTGCAGTGCTTGCCGGGTTCGAGGCTGACGTTGATGTTCTGGCCGCCGAT
>CAZIFB010000049.1:0-36292 GCA_964538915.1 uncultured candidatus Brocadiaceae bacterium
CCGGCGAGAGCATCGACGTCGCCAACAAGGAGACGATCATCTTCAAGCCGAGCGACCAGCTGATCGTGGAGACGCGGACGAACGCTGCGCCGCGCACGAAGAAGCCGCAGGGCCTGCCGACCGACGACATGCTGTTCAAGGGCTGAGCCCAACGAGACCGCCCGAACGCACGGGGAGTGACGCGCGACGCGGCACTCCCCGTCGTCGTTTCCGGCCTCGATCGGCGAACCCGGAACAGCGTGAGTGACCACCGGCCCCGCCGGCGGCTATCCTCCCCATGGTGACCTCCACGACGCCCCCGGACGAATATCGGGCCGCCTGTGTCCAGTTCGACGTGCGCCCGGGTGACGTTGCCACCAACGTGGCCGCGATGCGAACGGGTGTCGAAGAAGCCGTTGCGGGCGGCGCCCAACTCTGCGTGCTGCCCGAATTGTGGCCGACATCGTTCGTCGCGAATCCGGACGAGGCGCTGCTCCACGCTTCGGCCGCCGCGGAAGAAGAACTGCGCGAACTGACCGCGACTCACGGGCTCGTCGCGATCGGCAGCGCGCTGGAGGCCGCGGACGGCAAGCTGTTCAACACCGCCGTTGTTTTCGAACGAGGTGAGGCCCGCGCGAAGTACCGCAAGATCCACCTCTTCTCGCCGAACCTCGAGCACCGCCTCCATGCGTGGGGTCACGAACCGTGCCTCGTCGAAACGTCGCTCGGACGAATCGGGATCCTGATCTGCTACGACCTCAGGTTCCCGGAACTCGCGCGCTACTACTTCCGCAAGGGCGCCGAAGTGCTCGTCGTGCCGGGCCAGTGGCCGGAAGCACGCGCGCAGCACTGGAGAACGTTGCTCCGCGCGCGGGCGATCGAGAACGAGATGTTCGTGATCGGCTGCAACCGGACGGGCCAGGAGCCTTCCCAGCGGAACGGCGAAGCGATGGCCTTCCCGGGTGACGGTCGCATCGTCGATCCAACGGGCGAAGTGCTGGCGTCGGGTTCCGGCGAAGCCGGCGCCGTCATCGCCACGATCGAGTTGCGCAACGTCCGGACGATGCGCCGCATCCTGCCGCTGCACCAGGACCAGCGCCCATCGGTCTACCGCCGCCTGTTCGACGAAACCTACTCGCTGATGGTCACGGCGAGCCGGGAAGGCAAGGACCCCGCCGACTCACCGGACGAGTGACGGACGCAGCGCGCGCGGGTCACTCGACGAACGCCTGCAAGCGCTGCAGCTTCGCCGGCTTCTTGATCCTGCCGAGTGCGGCGTTCTGAAGCTGGCGTACGCGCTCGGCGGTGATGCCGAGTTCGTTCGCGATCTCGCCAAGGGTCTGGGGCTCTCCCCCATCGAGCCCGAAGCGACGACGGAGAATCCTCTGCTCGCGCGGCGGCAGGTCCGCCATCGCGGTGTCGAGCGCTTCGCGGAGGTCGCCCGGAGGAATCGACTCGGGGATCGGCAGCAGATTCTCGTCCGGCAGGTTCTGACCCAGCGAACCGCCTTCGCCCGGCGTCGGCTCGGCGTCGAGACTGACGGCGTAGCGTCGAGTCGACAGGATCCACTCGACCTTCTCCGCCGAGACGCCGACACGCTGCGCGACCTCCGCGCTCGTCGGTTCGCGACCGTCGCGGCGCAGCTGATCCTGCGCGCGGCGGATCTTGCCGAGCAGCTTCTGCACCCAGATCGGCACACGGACCGTGCGCGAACTGTTGTAGAGCATCTTCAACACGGCCTGGTGCACCCAGTACTGCGCGTAGGTGCGGAAGCGGACATCGCGCCGCCAATCGAAACCCTCGATCGCCTGGAAGAGGGACGAGTTGCCTTCCTGGATGAGGTCGATCGTGTCCACACCGAGGCCGCGGTAGCGGTTCACCGTGGTGAGCACGATCGAGAGGGCGCCCTCGACGTACAGGTTGCGCAGGTCCTCGAGCAGGTGGACCGTCGACTCGAACCACGCGCGATCGACGCCCTTGCGGAGGCGGCGGCCGCGGAGCGCCGCGAGCACGTGGGTCGCCGGACGCTTGCCGAGGTCGGTGGCTTCGGCCGCCGGGCAGCCCGCGGCCTCCAGTTCCCGCCGCACGACGTGGCGGAGGAACTCGTACCGACGCGCCATCCGGAACTCCTCCTCACGATCCATCGGAATGATGCGCCGGAGATCGGCCTGGTAGTGACTGCCACGAAGGTCCGGCAAGTCGGCAACCGCTGCCGAATTGTCACGGGCCATCCGGGTCTCGCGGAACGGCGCCAAGGCGAGCGTCGCCTTCGCTCGAGCGAACTCCTTGGCGAGAGTTTCGATCGTCCCGGCGAAGCGGTCGCTCTCCACGTCGAGCATCGCATCGAGCACGGAAACGGTCACACTCTCGTGGTCCGAGAGCTTGAAGCGCCGACGCGGAAGGAGTTTGGAAAGCACCATCGGGGTTCCTCGGGAGCGTTGAGAGGGTCGGTGATACGACCCTCCCGCGGATCAGGGCTTCGATGACCCGCCGACAGCGGACGCATCGCAGCAAAGGAACCCTGCACAACTGCCGTACCGTGGCTCGGCCGGAGGAGGAACGAGCTGTAGAAGCCGCCCCCCGGGGGGGTCTCGACCACGCCTCGCGTCGGGCCGAAGCGGATCCCGTCAGCGCTTGCGCGCTAGAAGCAGGACGATCACCAGGAGCAGCAACCCACCACCAACCGCGATGGGGAGCACCCCGAGCGGCGCCTCCGTCGGCGGTAAGTCGGAGCTGGAATCGACCGAGGGCGGGCTCGACGACGACGTGGATTCCTCGGTCACCGCGCGGGGAGCGACTCCCGCCACGACGCGCGGCTTGACCGGTGACGTCTCGTGCACCATCGCCGCCGGCCCCGCTTGCGGTGCCGAGGGCGACGGGGTCGCGGCGATGGCTTCGGCAGGTGGCTTGGCGCCTCCCTTCACCGTGGGGTCGGACGCCTGACCGACTTCGATGTCGATGGCGGCGCCGTCGATGAACTTGCCGACGAGCTGCGCGGTTGCGCCGTCGTGGATGTCGAAACGCCATTCGACCTGCACCTTCTGCCGTGAACCGACCTCGGCATCGGGCGCCATCGTCACGGGGACCTCGAGGATCACGTAGTTGTCGTACACAGGCCGACCGAGATAGGCAGCCGCTAGGCGCCCGGGCTCCGCCGCGTGCGCCGTCATCGCGCCGAGAGTCACGTGCCCCTGGCGCTCGCCGCTCAGGCGCTCCATCGCAAGGGGCGCCTGGAGCACGGCCTGACCACTCAGGGTCGCGGTCACGAAGAGCGTGCCGGACTGGCCGGGCATCAGCTTCGCGGGCCGCACCGACGGAACGAATCGGACGAAGGAGCCCGCCCCGCGCATTCCCTCTCGCGCCACGCGGGCCATCTCCGAGAGCCGGTTCATCTCCTCGCTCTCGAGGTCTTCCTTGCCCTCCTTGGCACCGAGGATCTCAGCAAGGTCCTTGCCTTCCCGCAGCGCCCGCTCACGAGCGGCCTGCATCCGCTTCTCGACCCGACTTCCCGTCGCTTCATCGGGCTTGTCCTGGCATGGAAGCAGCGCCAAGGAGAACAGGAAGGCTGACAGGGTCGCTCGCAACATGAATGGACTCTAGCTCTGCAGATGCGCGTCAGGGAAAGGCTCGTACCGGCGGGTCCGCCGCAAGGGACGGTCGTCGGGTCTCGAAGCGGGATTCGACGGACTCGCGCCCCGTTCCTTCCGAGGTTGCCTCCGGGTCCGGAGCTTGAATTGGCCCCAACACGAGGCTAATTCTCCGCCGCCTCATGCCAGTGCCGCAGACGGAACCGACCGAAGCGATGATCCTCGACGCCCTGCGCAGCGTGCAGGACCCGGATCTCCACCGCGACATCGTCAGCCTCGGATTCGTGAAGGACCTCAAGGTCTGCGGCGGTGGCGTCGCATTCACGATCGAACTCACGACGCCGGCGTGCCCCGTGAAGGATCTCATGCGCTCCCAGGCCGAAAAGGCAGTGAGCGCACTGCCTGGGGTCGCCAAGGTGTCCGTGACCATGTCCGCGCAGGTGACCGCGAGTCGACCCGTCCTCGGCGACAAGGGAACCATCCCCGGCGTGAAGAACGTGATCGCCGTGTCGTCCGGCAAGGGCGGCGTGGGCAAGTCGACCGTCGCGGTAAACCTGGCTTGCGCGCTGCAGCGCACGGGCGCCCGCGTCGGCATCCTCGACGCCGACGTCTACGGCCCGAACGTTCCCCTGATGCTCGGGCTCACCGGGCAGCCAGCGGTAGTCGAGAAGAAGATCGTGCCTTTCGAACGGCACGGACTCCAGGTGATGTCGATGGCGCTGCTCGTCGCAGAGGACCAGCCGGTGATCTGGCGAGGGCCGATGCTGCACTCCGCGGTGCGCCAGTTCCTGTTCGACGTCGCCTGGCACGACCTGGACTACCTCGTGGTCGACCTGCCGCCAGGAACCGGCGATGCCCAGCTGTCGCTGAGCCAGCAGGCGCATCTGATCGGCGCGATCATCGTCACGACGCCGCAGGACGTGTCCGTGCTCGACGTCAAGAAGGCGATCCGCATGTTCCAGACGGTGAACGTGCCGATCCTCGGGGTCGTCGAGAACATGGCGTGGTTCACGCCACCAGGCCACACGGAGCGCTACCACCTCTTCGGCCAAGGCGGCGGCGCGAAGATCGAGCGCGAGTTCGGCGTTCCGCTGCTCGGTCAGGTCCCCATCGAAATGGCGGTCCGGGAAGGCGGTGACTCCGGACGCCCGATCACGGTTGCCGAGCCGGCCTCGGCCAGCGCCAAGGCTCTCTCCGACATCGCCGGCAAGGTCGCGCAGCGCGTCAGCATCCTCAACGCAGAGTGAAAACCAGTTCCATGAACAACCCCACGAAGACCGACATCCCGACGAACGCCCGCTTCAACTCCAAAACGACGATGCTGGAAGCCCTCACCGCCGACCCGTCGCTCGGCATGGTGCTGATGCGCGACTTCCATCTCGGCGGCTGCCGCAATTGCGGTTTCAACCCGCACGACTCGATCGAAGAAGTCGCGGCGCAGAACGGCATCCCGACCGATCGTCTGCTCGCGGCGCTGAACCGCACGAACTGACGCAAGCGCCTCGACTCAGGGAGCGACGAGGTCGGTCAGGCGCACACGCGGCCGGCCGACGGGTGGCTCCACGACGCCCCATGACTCGAGCGTCGGGTTGCCCGGACCGTCGGGCCTCAGGAGCGCCGACGGCCAATGCGCATGGGCGTGGATCGGCGCGCTGCCGTGGTCGCGCACACCGCGATGCCACTGCATCGCCCCGTCGCGCATGGGTGCCGCGGTGCGGCAGCTCGAGCGCGGGTGGTAGGTGAAATGGAGGAACCACAGGCCCGGCAACCACAGCGTGTGCGGCGACGCCTGGATGTAGCGATCGCCGGTCTCGATCTGGCCATAGAGGCCCCAGCCGAGACCGTTGCCGCGCAGGTTCGCGAGCGACGAGATGCGGACCAGGTAGTTGTACGCGCCGTGGTACGTGTCGGGCAGCACGTAATCGATCGGCCGGCACGTGCCCGGACCGTCGAACCCGGGGCAGATCGGCCGCAGCCCGAGGTTCTTCACGAGAGCGCCTTCGGTCGGCGCCGGGTCGAGCGGTCGCCCGTGGTCGAGAGGCGGATCGTGCAAGGGAGGAACGTGCTCGTGCACTTCGAGCAGTCGCCGGCAGAACGACAGAACGTCGTCGGAGTAGACCTCGTCGCCATCGAGCGTCAGCACGTGCGTGGCGCCGCGGCGACGCGCCTCGGCGAGCATGGCCTCCCGATTCTCGTGCTCGTCGCTGCCACCGAAGCCCTCGAACAAAGTCAGCTTCGCACCCAGGTGCCGCATGCCTCGCACGATGTCGACCGTCCGGTCCTCGGAATGGTTGTCGAAGACGAGGACTTCGTCCACGTGCGGCGCGACCGAGGTGAGGGCGTACCAGATCCAGTACTCCTCGTTCCGCACCATCGACAGGGACACCAGCTTCATTCCGGGACGATCTCGTTCCCGAGAATCGACACCGTGGGCGAACCACTTGAGGCGGACCCTTGCGCCGGTCGAGTGCCCAGCCAAAATGCGTGCCCGTCGACCACCCTCGACGCCCCATCCAACACATGGTCACCGAACTCAACGACGCCAACTTCCAGAAGACGATCCAAGCCGCCAAGGTCCCGGTGCTCGTCGACTTCTCGGCCAGTTGGTGCCAGCCCTGCAAAGCCCTCGCGCCGACCATCGACAAGGTCGCCGGCGAGTACAAGGGCCGCATGGACGTCTACAAGATCGACATCGACGCCGCGCAAGACGCCGCGGCCAGCTTCGGCATCATGAGTGTGCCGACGTGCGTGTTCTTCAAGGACGGCAAGGAAGTCGATCGCTTCACGGGCAACGTCGACCTTCGGACCGTCAAGGGTCACGTCGACCGCGTGATCGGCTGAGCGCGTAGGCGCGCCCCATCGCCCAAAGGGCACCGAGGCCCAGCGGAACCGCCGCGAGCGCCGCGTACCACGTTTCCCGCCTGGCCACCACACGGTGTGGGACGCGCACATCGACGCCCAGCACCGCGGCCTCGAACACGTGCTCGCCCGGGTCCGTCGACGTGCAAACGAATTCACCGCGCTCGTCCGTGGTGCCGATCGGGCGAACCACCCCGTCGGGCTCGACGACTTCGATGGCGAGCCCCGCGATCGGGACGTCGTCGCCGTTCTTCGCTCGGACAACGACCGGATCGCCGACCGTCGCCGGGCTCGGCGTCGCGACGATCACCTGGAACGCCAGCACGGCGTCGAAGAGCGCGGTGTGCACCACGGTGCGGTAGTCTGCCGTCTTGCTCTCCCAAGTCGAGGATCTGGGTCGTGCTCCCTACGCGGAGGTGCTGGAGCGCATGCGCGGCCTCCACGCCGCAGTGCACGCGGGCACCGAAGCCGGGCGCATCCTCATGGTCGAGCACGATCCGGTCTACACCGCGGGTCGGGCGACACCGCGCGCAGAACTGCAACCGGGAATCGTGCCCGTCGAACGCGGCGGTCGCATCACGTTCCACGGCCCGGGACAGCTCGTCGTGTATCCGATCGTGCGCCTTCCACTTCGCGACGTGCGCGACTGGTTGCGCCGGCTCGAGGCCTTCGGCGTCGCCGTTGCTGCTGCGTTCGGAGCCGAGGCAACGCCCTCGGTCGACGGAACGGGTGTGTTCGTCAACGGTCGCAAGTTCGCCTCGATCGGTGTCGCGGTGAAGCACTGGATCAACCTGCACGGGATCTCGATCAACGTCGCGATGGACAGGGCGCCCTGGTTCGAAGTGCGCCCCTGCGGACTGTCGCCCGACGTGATGACCGATCTCGCGACCATCCTCGGTCGTCCCGTCGCGCTCCACGAAGCCAAGGACGCGGCGCGCGCCGCGGTTTCCGTGCTGACCAAGGTGTCCGATCCGCTATGAGGACCGGGCGATGACGGGCTCCGTGGAGCTGGATCCGGACGGCACGAACCTGCTGATCCGCTTTCCGTACCGCGAAGACCTCGTCGCGCTGGTGAAGGACCTGCCGGGCCGCCGGTGGGACCCGAAGGGCAAGACCTGGCGCGTGCCGGCGATCCACGTCGAGAAGGTGTTCTCCCTCCTCAGCCGGCACCTGTTCGAGTTCGCGCCGGAGATCTCGTCGCTCCTCGCCGGCACGTTGCGCGCCGAGCCACCACCACCGCCGCCGAAGGACGGCCGCGAACGCGGCCAGCGCCCCCTGCCCCTGGCGAAGTCCGACGGCGACCCCGCCGCTCCGCCCACGGCCCCGCTCGAAGCGCTCTCCATCTCGGCGCTCAACCGACGCGTGCGCGACGGAATGCGACAGCTGTTCCCGGACTCGTTCTGGGTCGTCGGCGAGATCGTCGACTTCGACAAGACTGCGGGCCGCCAGCACCGGTTCTTCCAGCTCGTCGAGAAGCTGCGTGGCGAAGCACGCGCGACCGCGGCAGTGGAGGTCGCTCTGTTCGCCGGCACGGCCGAACGCGTACTGCCCCGGCTCCTCGCATCCGAACCGTCGCTGACGCTGCGTGACGGTATCGAGGTGCGCGTCCTCGTGAAGATCGACCTGTACGTCGCGTCGGGTCGCTACCAGATCGTCGTCGAGGACATCGATCCGACCTTCACTCTCGGCAAGCTCGCGCTCACCCGCGAGCAGATCCTGCGCGACCTGGTGCAGAAAGGGCTCGCCGATCGCAACCGTTCGCTCGGGTTCCCTGTGCCGACCCTCCGAATCGGCGTGCTGACGAGCCCCGACTCGGACGGATGGAACGACTTCC
Source organism: uncultured candidatus Brocadiaceae bacterium (assembly GCA_964538915.1). Classification (GTDB taxonomy): domain Bacteria; phylum Planctomycetota; class UBA1135; order UBA1135; family UBA2386; genus JAEUHQ01. The sequence continues at coordinate 8,260 of CAZIFB010000049.1, forward strand.
TGCGGCACCTCGAAGAGTCGCGGACGGGCCTGACCGTGACGCTGCTGCCGGTCAAGGTGCAGGGGGTCGAGATGAAGCCCAGCCTGCTTCGCGGCCTCGAGTGGTTCGCGCAGCGCGCCGCGGAGTTCGACGTGTTGTGCATCCTGCGCGGCGGCGGATCACGCACCGATCTCGCGTGGTTCGACGATCGCGATGTCGCGCATGCGGTGGCGAAGCACCCTCTGAAGATCGTCGTCGGCATCGGCCACCAGCGCGACCAGACCGTACTCGACGCAATCGCGCACTCCGAGAAGACGCCGACCGCCGTCGCGGAACTGCTCGTGCGGGGAGTCGAGGACACCCGCGAGGACATTGCCGCACGCGGCGAGCGACTGCGAATCGCCGCTTCCGAACGGATCCGCCACCAACGCGACGCACTCGAACGGATCACGGCGAGCCTTCGGCGCGCCATCGCGTTCCGGCTCGTCCGACACCGAAGCCTGCTCGCCGCGGCCGGGCGCGAGATCGAAGCGTGCGCCCGGCTCTTCCTGCAACGGCAACGCCTCCGCCTCGAGAGCGCGGCGAGCCGTGGTCGGGACGCCGTCCGTCGCTCGCTCGGTCGAGCCACCACGACCCTCGAGCAGCGCGCCACGCGCCTGCGACTGCTCGACCCGCGCCGCGTGCTCGGCCGCGGCTACGCTCTCGTCCGCTCCACCGACGGCCGCGTGCTCCCGTCGGCCACTCGGGTCGCCGCCGGCTCGGCGGTGCGGATCCAGTTCCGCGACGGGCACGCCAGCGGCCGCATCGACGACGTCCAGCAGGATTCCCATGAGTGACAAGAAGAAGAAGGCCGACGAGCCAACCTACGCGGCAGCGAGTGCCGAACTCGAGCAGATCCTCCAGGACATCGAGTCCGGCGAGATCGATCTCGACGTGCTCGCGGAGAAGGTCGAACGCGCGGCTGCGCTGCTCGCGCTGTGCCGTCAGAGGCTCTCCGCGACCGAAACCAAGGTGACCAAGGTCACGGCCGAACTCGCGGCGGCGATGGACGACCGGCCCGACGACGAGACCACCGCGGCGGAAGCGCGATGAACTGGGAACACGCGATCCTCTGGTACGTGACGTTCCTCGTGAGCGTCACCGTCCACGAAGCGGCTCACGCACTCTTCGCGTTCCTGGGGGGCGATCGGACCGCGTACCACACTGGGCAGGTCTCGCTGAACCCCCTACCCCATATCCGGCAGGAGCCGGTCGGCATGGTCGCGCTTCCGCTGCTGAGCCTCTACTTCAACGGCGGCAACTGGTGCTTCGGCTTCGCGAGGACACCGTTCGACCCGATCTGGGCCTACCACCACCCCCGCAAGGCCGCGCTGATGGCCGCCGCGGGTCCCATCGCGAACGTCGTCGTGGCGGCGATCGCGTTCGCCGTGCTGTGGTTCGTCGGGCGCCCGGAGTCGGGCACGACGGAAGCCGTGCGACGCATCGCGGGCACGTTCCTCGTCCTCAACCTCATCCTCGCCCTCTTCAACTGCATCCCCCTGCCGCCGCTCGATGGCGCGGGAGTCCTGAAGGGCCTCGGTCCGGCAGCACGGAAGACGTTCGAACTGCTCGAGGGACTGCCGTGGATCGCGGTCGTCACGTTCGTCGTCGCGAGCAAGGTCCTGCCGTACATATTCTGGCCGGTGTTCAATTCGGTCACCGGCTGGCTGCCGTACCCGTACCGACCGTGACTCCGACGACCGCGGCAGAGACCCTCTCGCCCGCCGACCGGCACGGACTCATCGAGCGCTCGTACGCAAACTCCGGATCGACGGCCTCCTGTTCGCGCAGCAGGTAACCGACCTCGTCGTCGCAGAGGCCGAAGATCACGGCATTGGGACGATGGACGGCGGCGCGCAACCGCGCCGCGAGTGCCGGCTCTGCCTCGCCGGGAACCGCGATTGCTTCGAAGCCGCCGATGCGCAGCCAGCCGACCGTGCTCCGCGCGCAACCGTCGAAGACCTCACGCTGCAGCGCGGTGGTGAGCCGTCCGATCCGGAACCCCGGCGAGACCATCGGCAGGTAGACGTCCGCGCGTCGCACCTCGATCGGGGTCGCATCGATCGGCTGCGCCGCGGCGAGGGCCTGCTCGCAGAGATCGCACAGCGCCGCGCCCATGCTGCTCACTCCGGAACGATCGCGAGGGGACACGTCCGGCGAGACCATCGCGCCGAGCGCACCGTTCGCGAACACGGCCTGGCCGTGCCCGCGCTCGCGCCAGGCATCGCAGAGGTCGCCGACGAAGTCGGCAGAGATCTCGGTGTTGCCACGCCGGAGCACTTCGGGGTGGCAGGCGAGATGGAGCAGGGTCCCCACCGGGCGGCCGTCTTCGATCGCGAGCGCGTGCAGCACCGTGACGCGTCGATCGAAGACCTCGGCCCGGTTGGCGTTCTTGACGAGCCCCTTCGGCGGCAGGCGCGATTCCCCGAGAACGAACGTCGCCGGCCGCGCCGTGGCGAGGGCCTCGGCGACGGCCTCCGCAGTGGCGCGCCGCAGACTCGCGAGATAGTCGCGGTCGCGACCGGAGCTCAGGAAGTAGAAGCCCCACAACCCGACGAGGTCCGGGCCGGCGTGCGTGTGGCTCGAGCAGAGGAAGACGTCGCCGTTCGCGAAGCCTGTGAGCCCGGACTTGATCCAATCGACGTCCTCGCGCATCACGCCGAGATTGTCGACACCGACGATCGCGAAGCGCCGTTCGCCGCCGTCGATCACGAGCGCACGCACCTTCAGCGGTGACGCGACGCCGGTGCTCGCACGAGCGAGGCTGAAGCCTGCGAGCCATCCGCCGACCGGCGGCGTCACGTCTCGCTCGGCGCTGCCGACGCGCACGGGTGAAGAAGCGCCGACCACGATCGAGTAGGTCTCGGGCACCTCCGGCATCGAGCGTTGGAAGACGCCCGTGCAGCCGGCGCTCGCCAGGACGAACGTGAGGCTGGTCGCGGCGAAGGCGCTGCGCATCGCGTCAGTCGGTCTCGAGGAGGGCGAGGGCGTGGCCGAGAGTCTCCTGCGTCTCCGCGGCGCCGCGCTGGTGCGCAGCGCGACGCAGGCTGCGCAGGTAGTGGATCAGGACCTCCCGGTCGGTCAGGTCGCGCAGGTGTTCGCGGACCCGGTCGTGGCCATGGGCGCGCAGGTGGCGCGCACAATCCGCCTTCGTGATCGTACGGCCGCTGTGGTACGGGTCGATCAGCACGGGACGCACGCCGTGCAGGCGCACGAGGAAGTGCCCGGGCATCGCGACACCCGCCGCGGAGAGACCGGCCCAGCGCGCCACCAGCAGGTAGATCAGGGACAGGGCGACCGGGGTCCCGATCCGACGGTCGAGCACGCGGTCCACGAGCACGTGGTCGGGGTCCGTGGCGCTGGCGTCACCGCCGTGCAGCCCGAGTTCGTCGTGCAACCGCTCCGCCAGGAGGCGCGCACACGTCGGCAAGCTGCGACCGGCGAGCGACCGCCGCAACCGCGTCGCTTCGGCCCTGAGCCGGTGACCGACTTCGGCAGCAGCGGGCACGAACGTGCGAACCATGTTCGACAACAGCACCGCACCCTCGAGCAGCGCCACCGCGGACGCTCGCCCGGTCCGCGCGATCCGCAGTCGGCCGAAGCGCCGGAGGCAGGCCCGCACCTCGATCGTCCGCAAGAGGGCGCGGCAGCGCGCGCGCACACGAACCGAATCGGCCTCGGCGCCCTCGCGCAACTGGGGCATCGCGGCCTCACCCCAGCGCAGGAGCCTCTCGCGCGCGGCGGCGTGGATGGGCCCCGAATCGTCCGCGAGCAGCGAGATCGTCGCTGCGACGTGCGCGGGCGAGGGAGAGTCCGGGTCGGGCGATCCTTCGGGAGTGTTCATCGACGGGGCGTGCGCGTCGTCCGCTCGCCAGACTGCGGACGACGAGGGCGCGGAGCATACACGACACGTCGCGTGAGTCCCGCACGTCGTTGTCGTTCCCGCGACGCGGTGCGATGCTCGCGCGACGCCCTGGAAGCGCGTTGCGCAACGCCCGTTCGCATCGCGACTCTCCTCGTGTCAACGATGCCATGGACAACGACGCTTCCCGACCGCTCTCGATGAGCCCCGAAGAATTCCGTCGCCACGCACACCAGGTCGTCGACTGGATCGCCGACTACCGGGCGCACGTCGCGGAACGGCCGGTGCTGTCGACGGCGGCGCCCGGCGACGTCCTGGCGTCTCTGCCGCGAGAGGCACCGGAACATCCCGAGGACTTCGCCGACGTGCTCCGCGACGTCGAACAGCTGCTGCTGCCGGCGCTCTCGCACTGGCAGCATCCCGGCTTCTTCGCCTACTTCCCCTCGAACGGCGACCTCTCCGCTGTGCTCGGCGACATGCTGAGCACGGGCCTCGGCGTACTCGGGCTGGCGTGGCAGTCGGCGCCGGCTCTCACCGAACTCGAAGAGCGCGCCGTCGACTGGCTGCGCCGGCTCTCCGGACTCTCGGACGCGTGGCACGGCGTGATCCAGGACACTGCGTCGACGAACACGCTGCTCGCCCTCGTCTGCGCGCGCGAGCGGGCGACGGCGCACGGCGCCACGCGCGGCGGGCTGCAGGGTGAAGCCGTTCCCCTCGTCGTGTACACGAGCCGGGAGGCGCACAGCTCGGTGGAGAAGGCGGCTCTGCTGGCCGGCTTCGGCCGCAATCAGGTGAGACGCGTCGACGTCGATGGATCCCGGGCTCTCGATCCCGCGAAGCTCGGCGAGGCTCTCGCCGAGGACGTTGCGGCAGGCAGACGCCCGTGCGCGATCGTCGCGACCACGGGCACGACGGCCACGACCGCCATGGATCCGATCGACGCGTGCGCCGGACTCGCGCACCGCCACGGCGCCTGGCTGCACGTCGATGGCGCGATGGCGGGCTCCGCGATGATCCTCCCGGAGTGCCGGCACCTGTGGAAGGGCATCGAGCGCGCGGACTCGATTGTGGTGAACCCGCACAAGTGGCTCGGCGTGTCCTTCGACTGCTCGGTCTTCTGGGTGCGGGACGAACTCCACCTCGTGCGCGTGATGAGCACGAACCCGAGCTATCTGCGCACCCCCGTCGACGCCACGGTGAAGAACTATCGCGACTGGGGCATCGCGCTCGGCCGCCGCTTCCGTGCACTGAAGCTCTGGACGCTGCTGCGTACGCAGGGAGCCGAGCGGCTGCGGGAGCGCCTGCGGCGCGACATCGAGAACGCCCGCTGGCTCGCTTCGCGCATCGAAGCGACGCCGCCGTGGCGCGTGCTCGCTCCCGTTCCCCTGCAGACCGTTTGCGTGCGCCACGAACCGCCCGGACTCGCTGGCGACGCCCTCGACCGGCACACGCTCGCGTGGCTCGCGCGGGTGCACGCGAGCGGGACCGCGTGGCTCACGCCGGCGCAGATCGACGGGAGCTGGATGGTGCGCATCTCGATCGGCGCGCTGCCGACGGAGCGAAGCGACGTCGAACGGCTCTGGCACACGATGCAGAGTTCGCTGCGCTGAAGTCTGCTCTCGGCGCACCCGGCGCACGCACTCGGCGCGAGCCGCGCGCGGCGCGCGAATCGCGGTGGCAGCCGATCAGACGGCGACCGGCTCTCCGGCGGTCGCGGGCAGGTGGACGCGGAACGTCGCACCGTTGCCGAGTTCGCTGTCGACCTCGATTCGCCCGCCGTGCTTCTCGACCGTGCTCTTCGCGAGCGTGAGGCCGAGCCCGGTGCCCTGCGCCTTGTCCGTCATCTGGTCGCGGCCGACCTGCATGAACGGCTCGAAGATGCGATCGAGGTCGAGGCGGGACACGCCCACACCCTGGTCGACGACGTCCACGACGACCTCGCCATCCCAGCGCGCCTGCACTTCGATCGGCGAATCCACGGGGCTGAACTTCGCAGCGTTGTCGATCAAACGGCACCAGACATCGCCGAGCCGCGCCGCGTCGCCGAATACCGGAGGCAGGTCCTTCGCGACGTCGACGCGGACCCGTTCCCGGATCGAGTCCGGCATCCGCGAGACGGCGTCCTCGATGGTCTCCCCCACGTGCACCGGTTCGCACTGCCAAGGCGTCGGCGAGCCCAGTTCGAGCACGTCGTCGATGAGGCGAGCCAGGCGACGCGCACCACGCACGGCGATGGCGGTGAACTCCCGCCGCGTCCCGACGTCGTTCTCCTCCACTTGCGAGAGGATCTCGATCGCACCGAGGATCTCCGTCATCGGCGTGCGGAACTCGTGCGACACGTTGGTCACGAACTCCGCCTTCGCGTGAGCGGCATCGAGCGCCTGGTCGCGAGACGCGACCAGCTCGCGTTCGGTCTGTTCACGCCGCCGAACGTTCTCGGCGATCTGCGCCGTCATGTGGTTGAACGCCTTGCCGAGCGCGCCGAATTCGTCGCGGCTCTGGATCGCCAGGCGCACGGACAGGTCGCCTTGCGCGACGAGCCGAGTCGCCTCCCCGAGAGCCACGATGGGACCGAGCGTGCGCCGCATCTGCACGAGACTGGCCAGCAGGACGCAGAGGAGCGTGCCAAGGGCCGTGAGCAGGAACCACTGCGAGAATGCGTCGGCGACCTCGTAGGCCGCGACCCGCGACCGCGACTGGACGACCAGCAGGTCGAGGTCGTACTGCGGCCGCAGGAACGCACGCCAGTAACGCGCGACGTGCGGTTCGCCATCCGCGGTCCACTCGAACGTGCCCGCCGACGGTGAGCCGCGTTTCTCGGCGAGCAACGGCGCGAGCGGCGGCAGGACGCGGAACGAGTGGCGCAGCGGGACACCGTCCTCGTCGCAGATCACGAATTCGGCGCCGGGGCTGCGGAGTTCCTGGGAATCCCAGAAGCCGTCGCCGTGGAGTTCCGCGACCAGGAGGCCGGCGTCGGGCGCGGCGCGATCGGTCGCAACCATCATCACGAGGTGGGCCGGCTCACCGAGGACGCGCAGCAGGGCCTTGCCGGCCGCGAGGTGCGTGCGCTCGGAGCCGCCGAGATCGGGTCGCGGCGCCGGCACCTCGCCACGCAAGGAGGTCACGCGATCGCCCGCGATGTTCCAGATGTTCGAGCAACGCTCGGCCATGAGCTCGTGCGCGACCTTGCGCATGCTCTCCGGATCGCCGGTCTGACGCGCCATGTCCGCGAGTCGCGCGAGATCGGCGGCGACCTGGCTGAGGCGAGCAGCGATGCCCATGCCCGACGTCTTCGCCCCGTTGTGCAGCGATTCGCGCAGGTCGGCGTCCATCTGGGTCGTGACCCGCGACAGCGTCATCCACGCGAAGACGACCAGCGGAAGGAACGCGCAGCCGAGGAACAGCGCGACGAACCGCCGGCCGATCCTCGATGTCAGGATTCCCGTTGCCGAAGGAGACTCCGCCGAACGGTACACGTCAGCTGCCTCCACTCGTGCCAGCGAGTGCGAGCTGCGGCCGCCGTTCTTCGTCGCTGTTCACGGGGCGCGCGTCCTTCGTGTCGAAGTGTTCGAAGGCACCGACACACTCCTCGAGCCGCGCACTCGCGGCCGCGAGGGGTTCGAGGAGCGCGACAACCTGTCGCGGCGCCCTGGCCGACAGAGTCTCGATCGCCCGCGCGACTTCGGTCTGGGCGGCGCGGATCGCGTCGATCCGGGTGGCGACACCGGCGACCGCCTCGTTGAGGCAGGCGACCTCTTCCTTCAGGTAATCGCCGTCACGAGTCCGAAGGGGTGTCGGCAGCTTGCCGCCGGCCATGAGACGCAGGTTGCGCTTGTAGCGAACGAGCGGCCCCGCGATGCGGTGCGAGAAGCGGATCGATCCGAGGACGAGGATGAGGAAGCACGACAGCGCGAGCATCCAGAAGCGGTCGTGCATGTAGATCATGACGATCGCCTGATCTTCGATGGCGGCGCTCGGATCGCCACCGCTCAGGTTCCAGAGCAACGGAGCGAAGATGCCGACGCAGACCGCGACCAGTACGAGGCCGCCGTACAGCAACCCGTGTGCACACAGACTGCCCTGGAGCTTCCAGTCGACGATGAACCGCCAGCGCAGGATCCGTTTGCCCATGGTGACCTCAGAAGTCGTTCGTCGAGGAGGCCGCGACCCGGTCTGCCGCCGCACCGCTGCGCGCCTTTCGGCGCGACAGCTCCTGCACAGCCGGGCGAGACCGTTTCATCGCATGTTCCCTAGTAGTCGGAGGCGATCCCGAAGAACCCGCCGTTGTTGGCCCGAATGACGTCGTCCTGCCCCACGGCCTCTCCGAGCGACACGGCGGTGCGACCATTCGGCCCGAGACTGAACAAGTCGTAGTCCGTGTTGAGCGGATACATGAAACGATCGCAGCGACGCGTGGATGCGACCGGCACGCCGACGAAGATCGAGAAGGACAGCGACGAGGCGATAGCGCCAGCGAGATCGTCGACCTCCGTCGCCGGGACGGCGCGCGACAGCGCGTCCGTCACCTGCGTCGCGAGCGCGAGGGCGCCGGGACGGCCGGACACGCCGATCGGCCCGGAGTCGTCGCCCTGTGGCCGACGGGCACCTCTCATCCGCCGCGTCGGCGCGTTCGCCCCGGAGAAGTACGGCAGGAACGAACCGCCGCGCATCGGCGCGGGAGCGGCGGACGGCGTCGATGCGCCGCCGCTCGGCCCAGTGCTCGCGCTGCCGCTCGACGGCGAATACCCCTTCACCGCGGAAGGATCGACGAGGCCGGCGTCGATCGCCCACTGCAGGCCGTCGCCCGTGCCGTCGCCGTAGTTGAGGTAGCAGTACGGCACGCCCCAAGGATCGCACTTGCCGCCGAAACCGACCTGATGGAGGGTGAGCGGCAGCTGCCCACCGTTGGCTGCGGCGTACGAGTCGATCTGGTGCGAGATGGTCTGCAGTTCGTGCTTCGCCTTGCCGTTGCGTGCCGTGCGCAATGCAGACACGTACTGAGGCACGCCGATGCTCGCGATGATCGCGAGGATGGAAGCCACGATCATCAGCTCGAGCAGGGTGAACCCCTTCTCCGCCGTCTCTCGCTCGCTCCGCGTCATGCGCCGGGCTATCGGCGACGCCAACGGCCGGGCCTTAGGCGACGGTCGACCGGATCGACACGGAGGCCTGTCGAACTTTGCGACAGGGTCCACGGCGCTCGCGGACCGAGCGACCCGCGACGGTCACCGCGCAAGTCGCGAAGGAGTGGTGCCCAGGACAGGATTTGAACCTGCAAGCCCTTTTGGGGCGCTAGCACCTCAAGCTAGTGCGTCTGCCAATTCCGCCACCTGGGCTGGCCGGCGAGGGCGAGGACAGTAGCGACGGCCGAGCCGATTGCAACACCGCTCCCCGGGGAGGTTCCGGTCATCGCCCCTGGCCCATCACGCGAGCCAGGAACCGGATGTAGTTGTTCGTCAGCTCCACCTGCACACAGGCACTCCGCATCATCTGCACCGACGCCCGGAGCTGCTCCATCTGCTGGCGATCGTTCGCGGTGAAGCTCGTCCGATCGGTGCGCCACTTCTCCTGCAGGTAGGCCACCACCGCACGATCGAATTCGCCGCCGGGGTCCGTCATCGGCCGCGGCATGCTGGCCTTGCTCGGGTACTGCGGGAAGGTCGCGCGCCGCACCTGCTCCTCCGCGGTCGCCCGCGCCCTGGCCATCCATTCCGGGTCCGGCACCTCGCTCGCCGAGTCGGCGAACGCCCGGTAGTCGTCGAGGACGGGCAGCAGGTTGTCGCCGTGCAACCAGACGAGCCCGTTGAGTTCGCCGAGCAGGTCGTGCTCGACCTCGCGAAACTCGGGCATGTCGCGGAGCGACTTGGCGCCGGTCTGCGCGGAGTAGCGCGTGGTGAGGATGTCGCGCACGAACGGACCGGAGTTCGACACGACGAAGAAGTCGCTGAACACGATCATCGCGATCGAACCGGTCGCCGGGATCTGCGGGTTCGTGAACTCGCTGACCGGCTCGGGGAACGTGCTCGCTCCGTGGGTGACCTTGAGGTTCCAGACGCCGAGGAAACCGAGGCTCTGGAAGTTCTGACGCATGGTCTTCACGAACTCCTCGACCATCGGCGCGCTGCCCGGCTGCAGCCAGAAGACCCACGCGAACTGCGGCATCGGCGACAACGCGGTCACCGGCACCTTGAGGTTGCCCTTCTCGTCGCGGTCGCGATCCGGAGTGTTGCGACGGAACACGAACCCCGTGCGCGGCAGGAACGCGACCTTCAGCTTCTCGATCAGGTCGCGCGTGTCGTTGAGCTGCGCGCCGCGGAACGTGAGGCGCTTCATGCGGTCGTTCAGCAGGTCGCGTTCGGGCTGATCGAGCGCGTCGAACATTGCGTAGAGGAAGTCGCCGACGGGCATGCGCAGCGCCGCGGCGGCGCACGCCGAAGCCGGGACCATCGCGAGGAAGGGGTCGAGCCACACGTCGCGCTTCCTCTGCTCGGCCTGGTAGAACGTGCTCTGGAAGGGCGTGTGCTGGCGGCTGTTCAGCCCGACCTGCCCGGTCGCGACGAGCCCGCCCTCGGTGAACACGAGACCGCCGGTCACCTGCTCCCACCCCTTCAGGTTGAGGAAGCGCGCGAGAACGCGCTCGTTCATGCTCTCGCGGTTGTCCGGATCGGGCCACTTCGCGGCGAACCGGCGGAAGCCGTCGAACGCGTTGGGCTCCACGACGAACTCGAGCACGTTCGGCGGCTCGACGTCGTTGTGCGAAGACCAGCGCTCGATCCGTTCGACTGCGCCATCCTTGTACGCGGGCATCTGGCCGATCGGGTCCTCGTCACGGTTGCCGTCGATCAGGCGCTGCGACTGGTCGAACAGCAGCTTGTGGTTGCCGACCATCAACGCGTCGAGGTGGCGCTTCACGTACAGCGGCGTCGGCATGCCGGGGAACTTCAGGACGAGCAGATCACCGTCGTGCGTGACGTCGATGCCGTTCTTCCGCAGCTGGTCCTGCGCGAGGCCGAACCCGAGGACACCGTGGCCGAAGCGCACCCGCCAGCTCACGCGCGCGTAGCAGCACCACCACGGCTCCGCGAGCGGGCGCGCGGGCTGCTGCGTGTAGTCCTGTTCGTAGCCCGCGATGATGACCTCTTCGCCGAGCACGTCACGCAAAGGGTCGAGCCACCCCTTGCTGTCCGCGCGCACCCGGTCGAACGCCTCCTTCGCCTGCTGCAGGGCACGATCGGCGCCGGCACTCCTGGCCTGCGCGACGAGCCCGCCCTTCATGAACTCGTCGAAGCCGCGTGTCTCGGCGAACGACGCCCAGAACCTGGGCTCCGGGAACTCCGTGAAGTCCGCGGCGAGGCGCTGCTTCCTGACGAAGAAGTTGACGCCGCGCGGCACCACGTCGCGCAGTTCGGGCAGCGACCCCTCGAGCGGGTTCCACACGAAGGCCACCACGAACAGGAGCAGGAACACGACCACGGAGGTGATCGCGATCAGCAGGCCGCGCAGGATCCGGCGCCGCGGCTTCGTCTTTTGCTTCGCCATCGATGGTTCGAGCGTAGCGGACCGGAGTACGGGTCCGGAAGCGCGAGTCCACGGACGGCGCCGATCCGCGGAACTTCCGGCGCAGGCGCGGCCGTTTGCCTTCGCCGAGCGGCAACGGTCTACTCCGAAGATGGCCGGCCTCGTCCCCAACGCACGTTCCCGCCGCATCGAGGAGTCCGCCACCCTCGCGATCACGGCGAAGGCCGCGAAGATGAAGCAGGCCGGATTCGACGTGGTGTCGCTCGGCGCGGGAGAGCCCGATTTCCCGACCCCGGCGCCGATCGCGAAGGCCGGTGTGCGCGCGATCGAGCAGGGCAAGACGCGCTACACCGCCGCTCCCGGCGTGCCCGAGCTCCGTGCCGCGGGCAGTGCCTGGCTGAAGTCGGCCTTCGACCTCGCCTACACGCCCGACGAGGTGATGGTGTGCGCCGGTGCGAAGGCGGCGCTGCACATGGCGCTCGACGCCGTCGTCGAGCCCGGCGACCCGGTCCTGATCCTGGCGCCCTACTGGGTGTCCTACCCGGCGCTCGTGACGATGGCCGACGGCACCCCGATCGTCGTCCCCCCGGTTCCGGACCGCGGCTTCGTGCACGATGCGGCCACCATCGACGCCGCGTGCAAGCAGCATCGCAGCAAGGGCGTCGTCCTGAACTTCCCCAACAACCCTTCGGGCGCGGTGCCGAGCCGCGAACAGGTCCAGGGGATCGTCGACGTCTGCCGCGCGAACGACATGTGGATCGTGTCGGACGAGATCTACGGCACACTGCTCTACGACGGCGCCCGCCACGTCTCCCCGGCGGCGCTGCCGGGCGGCCGGGAACGCACGCTGGTGGTGAACGGGTTCACGAAGAGCCACACGCTCACCGGATGGCGCACGAGTTTCCTCGCCGGACCGCGCCCCGTGATCGACGCGTGCTGCCGCATCCAGAGCCAGGTGCTCGGCAACCCTTGCACGATCAGCCAGGAAGCGATGCTCGAGGCCTGCCGCACTCCGCTGCCGGAAGACCAGGCCCGGCGCATGCAGGCCTTCGGCGAGCGCCGCGACTTCCTCGTGAAGGAGATCAACACGATCCCCGGCCTGCGCCTCACCCCGCCGCGCGGCGCGTTCTACGCGCTCGTCGATGCCCGCGAACTCTGCCGGAAGCGCGGCATCGACGACGTCGCCATGTGCGAGCAGCTGCTCGACCAGCAGAAGGTCGCCGCGGTACCCGGCAGTGCGTTCGCGATCCCCGGTTTCGTGCGTCTCAGCTACGCCGCGTCGATGGACGACCTGCGCGCCGCGGTGCAGCGGCTCCGTGCGTTCGCCGGCGGCTCGTGATCCGACCGAGATGAACAACGACGAACAGAAGCAGCGCATCGTCCAGGCTCCGCATCTCGCGGCGCTGGCCATCGCCGACCACGAGTGGGACGTCTTCGCCCAGCTCCGCTCGTGGAAGGAGCTGCAGACGCGCGACCAGAAGCCGTTCCTCGTCGTCGAACTCGCCGACGTGCATGCGGTGATCGAGGCGAAGGTCTGGGAGAACAGCAAAGAAGCGATGGACGCGACGAAGGCCGCGCCGCTTCGGGGCCCGGTGAAGGTGCGCGGCCGGGTCAAGGACTGGAACGGTCGCCCGCAGCTCGTCATCGAACGCCTGAAGGCGATCGATCCGGGCGACGCTCCGGAAGGGTTCGATCCGGATCAGCTCGTCGATCCCGCGCTTGCGCCGGTCGAGGACCTCTGCTGCCGGACTCTCGTATTCGACATCGAGACCGTGCCGGCGTTCGACCGCCGCGAGCTGCCGCCGACGGTCGCCGAGGCGCTTTCGGACAACGCGACCCGGAAGGAGATGGAGCCCGCCGCCGTGATGGGCATGTCGCCGTTCTTCGGCAAGGTCGTCTCGCTCGCGATCGGCGACGGCGACGCGGAACCGGGCACCGACGAAGTCACGGTGCTCGCTGTGCCGCCGGACGGCACGACGATCCCCGATTGTCCGAAATGGCTGCGGCCGATGACCGAGGCCGACCTGCTGCGATCGTTCTGGGCGCTGGCGAGCCGCGCCGAGTGTGTCGTGTCGTTCAACGGCCGCGGCTTCGACGTGCCGTTCCTCGTCACCCGCAGCCTGATCCACGGCATCCCCGCGCGCGTCGACCTGATGTCGCAACGGTTCGCCCTGAAGCCGCACCTCGACCTCTTCGAACTCGTCACACAGCGCGGCCGCGGCCCGAGCAAGCTCGACGTCGTGTGCTGGGCACTCGGCATCGAGAGTCCGAAGGAAGTGATGGACGGCTCGATGGTGGCACCGGCGTACGAACGCGGAGAGATCGTGAAGATCGCCGAGTACAACGCCCACGACGTGCGGGCAACGAGCGAGGTGTACCGCCGCTGCCGCGACCTGATCCTGCGCTACCGCGCCGACTGGAAATGAACGCGACACCGAAGGTGCCGTACCTGCGCATCACCGCCGTAGGCGCGTTCGTGTTGGCCGCGTGCGCGGCGCCGCCCGCCGCGCTGCCGGACGTCGACTTCACGTCGGTCTTGGCGATGCGACCGGAGGACTTCCCGCACCCGCCGATCCCGATCGGCTTCGCGGCTCCCGACGACGGCCCGATGCGGGTCGGCGACGCAGCGTTGCTCGGCGTCGATATCCACCGCGACGGCGCAATCGACCGCCAGACGCTGCTGCTCGAGGTCGCGGCCATCCCGAGGCCTGGAACGAACAGCCGGACCGGTCGCGTGACGCAGAGGTTCACGATCACGACGACACAAACGAAGTCCGACGGCTCGGAGCCGACCACGGAGCAACGGCAGTGGAGCATCTCGCAGATCGGCATGCGCCTGTCGCGTCACACGGCCGATGGCACCGTGATCGCGTCGTCCGAGACCCTGCTGTTCGAAGAACCGCTACGCACCGGCTGGTGGCCGTACACGCTGACGGAGCCGCCGAAACGCGGGAACGACCTCGCGTTCGCCCTGACGCTGTCGCTCCAGGAACTCGCAACCGGCGACCCGCTGCTCGAGGACCTCCTTTTCCAGGTCGTCGACAAGCCGAGCCTGCTCTCCATCGCGACCCACTTCGGCGTGAAGGTCGTCGTGAGCTGGACCAACGAAGGAGCCTTGGCACGATCGATCGCCGTCCCGTGGTTCGCGGGAGAAGTGCGCAACACCCGCTGCAATCTCCGGGTGCAAGGGGACACGGCCGCGTGCATCGACATGCTCGTCGCGGATCCGCGCGGCGCACACGCCGCGGGCGCCGGTCTCGTCGGGCTGGTCGCGCGACACCCGCAAGACAAGGGCCGCTACGCCGTCGTGCGCCTGCTCGCCACCAGGCGCGGCCCCGCGCCGTGATCAGAGCACAAGGGCGTTGCGGCAGCCCTCCGGCAGTGCATCGAGACACATCGCCTGCAGCCCGCGCCGCACGTCCGGGTCGGGCTCCGAAGTGAACACGTAGAGCTTCCACATCCGCGGATAGCTCTCGGCGAGATCGCGCAGGCGCGGGATCTGGGCGGTGAACACGTCGAGGGGCAGCGTGTGCTCGCCCGCACCGGGGAAGCGCACGAGTGTCTTCGCCTCCTTCAGCTGCATACGCCGCTTCGGGCAGTAGAGGATCACGTCGATCGGGCGCCCGAAGCGCTTGTGCGCCTCCGCCTCCATCGCCGCCTCCCAGGCGAAGCGCGCCTCCGGCTTCCCGGGCTCGAACCAGCGTGCGAGCAGTTCGTCCTGCACCGACTGGTTCTGGTAGTAGGGCAGCACGAGGACGCGCTTCGGCAGCGCGCGCCTCTGGTAGCGCTGCACGAAGCGATGCAGTCGAGCGGTCGTCGCGGCATCGCCGAGGTCCAGTTCGAGCAGCCGCCACACCAACGATTCGTCCGTCATCCGCTGCAGCTCGTCCGCGCCAAGACGACCCGAACGCAGCGCGAGTTCGACCATTCGGGACAACAGCGCACCCGCGGCGACCTTGGCGTGGTGGTAGTAGACACGCTCGCTGAAGTGGTAGCGGCAGTCGAGCACGCGCAGCAGCTCGGAGACGATGTCCTCACGCAGCATGCCGTTCTTCTCGCAATCGACGAACATGCGTTCGCTCGTGCGATCGATGCGGAAGTAGTCGACTACGCGACGGTCGTAGCGGAGTTCGAGTCCAGTGTAGTGCGCATCGCGACGCAGGTAGTCGAGCAGGTCGGCGTCGATCGTGTCGCTGACGACCTGCCTCCAGAACGCCGGCACTTCGCGCCCCTGCCCGGTCAGCACCGCGAGCACGACGTCGCGCAGTCCCTGGCGTTCGAGTTCGCGACCGACCTCGGTGTCACCGAGCACAGCGGCGAACCGCTCCGGCCGGTCGTGCCGCGGCAAGAGCCCCGTCTGGTCCTCGATGTTGTGCCCGTACGGGATGTGCGTGATGTCGTGCAGCAGCGCGGCCGCACGCAGCACGCGCCGATCCTCGTCGGTGACCGGCCGACAGGACGAGTCGCGGAGAGCGTGGCGGTTGCACGCGGCGAGCAGCTGCTCGGTCTGGTGCAGCGTCCCGATCGAGTGTTCGAAGCGCGTGTGCACTGCGCCCGGGAACACGAGGCTCGCGCTACCGAGCTGCTTCACGCCGCGCAACCGCTGGAACTCGACCGTGTCGACGAGGCGCAGCTCGTCGCGCGAGAGCTCGATGTCGCCGTGGACGGGATCGCGCAGGATGGTCACGGCTCGGACCGTAGCGGCGCCTGGAGAGTCGCGCGCGACTCCGGCCCGAAAACGCGACGGGCCCGCGACCGGAGTCGCAGGCCCGTCGGCAGTCACCGCCCCGTCGAGGGGCGGCTCCTGACCTTCGATCAGAAGGTCTGGAAGTACGACTGCACGCCGTTGCTCGAGATGATGCCGGCCAGGTTCTGGCCGTTCGGCAGGCCGTTCGAGGCGAACAGCGAGAACGCCTGCGAGTAGAAGCTCAGGCCGGGCGACAGCGGCTGCGGGATCTGGACCGGGCCCCACGTGGAGACCGGCGCCGTGCCGGACGGCACGATGATGACGTCGAACGTCGGGATGTAGAGGTTGCAGCCCGGCATGTCGATGAAGCCGAGGTCGATGCCACCGGGGATCGAACCGACGGAGAACATCAGGACCGGGATGCTGACGCCGAGCGGGGGCGCGACGTCGATCACGTTGTTGATCGTCCAGGTCATCGGGACGGACGGGTTACCGGTCGAGTAGACCGGCGCCGGGGCCGCGCTCAGCGAGAGCGGGCTCAGGGTGACGATCGGCGTCGTGGTGATCGGCAGAGCCGTCGCCAGCGTGACCGGGGCGGGCGCCGCAGCGCCGGGGCCGCCGACACCGACCAGGTACGGGATACCGGTCGGGAACGTCGAGGTGCCGTCCGTGTCGATCACGGGGAACACGACGAGCACGTTGCCCGTGGCCGTGTCGAGCTGGAACTGGACGGTGCTGGGGTTGGTCGCCGCGGGGCTCGAGTAGTTCTCGACCGTGTCCCACGTGATGTAGACCACGCCCGCAACCTCTTCCCACTTGATGCGACCGCTGGCCGCCGGGGTCGTCTCGCTCTCGTTGTAGTCGTGCCAGGCGTAGAACGCCGGCAGCGTGTGCGCGCCGAACTCGGCCGAGGTCGCCGAGAAGTCGGTGCCGGCCGCGGAGCCGGCGCCCGGCGTGATGACGCCGTTGCTCATGACGTTGAGCTGGGAGACCGAGCCACCCGGAACCGGGAACGATGCCGAGGGCGTGATCGTGGTGTTGTTGTCGTCCTGCGGCGTGGCGAAGACGTTGACCGCGCCGCCGCTCGGGACGACGTAGGCCGTGGCGCCGCCGGCGATCCACGTGCCGGTGTAACCGTTCGCCGTCGGGGTCAGCTGCATCGCGTTGCCCTGGAGGGCAGCCGAGGCGAGCGCCGGCGTGGCGAAGAACTCATGGAAGGCGTCCGTCGGCGCGCCGACGAAGCTGTAGCAGCCGACGCCGAAGTTCTGGTGGTAGGCGCCCTGGCAGGTCACCGACTCGCTCCAGCCCACACCCGTGCCGGCGGGCGGCGTCGGGACGAACGTGAGGCTCTTGCCGCCGAGGTCGAACGTGCCGACCGTGGCGAAGGACTGGAAGATGAGGCGGTCGGCCGACGAGGCCGGGCCAGGAGACAGGTCGCTCACCGCCGGGAGGGCGACGGCGTTGCGGCCGGAAACGCCGACGTACTTCGTGCCGCCGGTGTCGTAGTTCATGCCGGCGGAGTAGCTGTAGCGCACATCGCCCGTGGCGAAGATCTCTGCGCTGAAGCTCTTGGCGACCGGCGTGCCGGTCGTGTAGTCGTTGACGTTCTGCCAGGTGATCTTGCAGACGTTCGGGTCGGTGTTGTTGATGAACACGCCGCCGGCGGTGTTGTCCAGGTCACCCCAGTACGGGGCGAGCAGCGGCTGGTTGCCCGCCGCACCGCGCAGGCCGGACGCCGCGTTCGTCGTGCTGCCGTAGTTCGTCGTCGTCGGGCGGCCCGCGGTCGCGCCGGCCGAGTTCGTCAGGAGGATCCAGCCGTTCGAACCGATGAACACGTGCGTGTAGCCGCCGGTGACGGTGGCCGCACCCGTGATCGGGAACGCGGCCGAGAGATTCATCGGCTGCAGTGTGTAGATGCCGTCATCGGGGTCACCCGTGACGAACGTGGTGATCTGCGTACCGATGTTCGAGACGTCGAGGCACTGCGCGTGCGCAGCGGCCCCGAGCAGCCCGATGGCGGAAAGAGATGCAAGGATGCGATTCATGATCGAGTCTTGTGAGAAAGGGAAGCTCTGGCGATCACGTGATCGCCAATCCAATCGAACGAGGTGAGTCGTCCCGGGCCGAAACTATGCGGCCGGAAGTTTCAAAGTCTACCCCCTCGAAATCGCACGAATGCGTGCCGGGGACCGGCGAGAAACGCGTTCGCGCTCACGATCCGTCGGAGCGCAACGGCGACGCGCGCGACGGCATCGCGCGACCATCGATCCTCGTGTTGATTGGCGCGAAAGGGAGCGCGGCTGATTGGCGCAGAGTGACGACGATCGAGCGCTGGCGGAAAAAAAGTGGGGACCGGACCCACACAGGTCCGGTCCCCCCACCACACAACGAAGCCACACGAGGCGCACATCGCGCTCACACGCGATGCACGGGGAAGGATACTCGCGGCTCGCGCGCGAGGTCGGCGCGGCAGCGGAGCAACGACGCCTTCGGGGGCGCAGTCGACCTTCGCACCGATGCTTCTTGCGCGTCCCGCAGCGGGAACGTCGCGGCCGCGATGCCAGCGGTGCTTCCCGTCAGGGCGCGCGCGGCGACGCGAGTTCGATCGTGCCGGTGACGTCGACGATTCGCTGCTCCGTCGCGACGACATGTTCGTCGATCGACGTCGTGATCTCGACAGCGAA
Organism: uncultured candidatus Brocadiaceae bacterium; assembly: GCA_964538915.1. Taxonomy (GTDB): domain Bacteria; phylum Planctomycetota; class UBA1135; order UBA1135; family UBA2386; genus JAEUHQ01. The sequence goes on from CAZIFB010000049.1 coordinate 27,029, forward strand.
GCGTCCCGGTCCGGGAAACGACACGACCCACGGTCGATCCGCGGCGATCGTGGCGCGAACGTCGGAGCCGAGATCCGACGAAGCACTCCACACGACTCCGTCCTTCGGCGGCGCCAGCCGGAACGCACAGTCGTCGCCGAGCCAGACCGGCAGCACGATCGGCTCGTCCGTCGTGAGCGGCCAGCGGAGTTCGCGCCCCGCACGGCCCGGCGCACGCAACGCGAGCGCACCTGCACCGGGCAGCGCCCCGAGCGACACGATGCCTTGCGCATCGCTCCTGGCGAAGCACGCACCGCGCATGCCGAGCGCCGGCGGCAGCAGTCTCAGCGACGGTGTCGCACCGACGGGGTCCGGGCGGTCGCGCATCCACGCGGCGATTCCGGGCAACGCCGCGCCGTCCTCGCCGACGACCCGCAGCGAGCAGACGTTCGGGGCGAGCGACAGCGGCACGGGGACGCGCACACCACGACCGGTCAGCGCGACCTGCGCGGGTGTTTCGGCGAAGGCCAACGGATGACGCACCACGATGCCGACCCCGCCGCGCTGCGGCAGATCCGAGAACGTCGCACGTCCGTTCGCTTCGACCGCGGTCCCGTCCGTGATCGCCTGCAGGAAGAACGGGTATTGCGCGATCTCGGTGGCGACCTCGTTCCCGGGCACCACGAACACGCGCACGGCATCGATGCCCTGGGACGAACCGACGACCTGGACCGCGACCGGAGCGGACGGTGGCAGCGACATCGACAGGTCCCGCGGCGGTGTGGCGACCACGACCGGCAGCCACTGCGACGCGTGGCCTTCGGCATGCACGACGAAGGGCACGCCGCTGCCGGCGGGAACGTCGAGTTCGAACGCGCCGACGTCGTCCGTGGCCACGTCGCGCCGGGCACCCGCGGCGTCGGACTCGCCGAGCCACACGCGGGCACCGACGAGCGGTTTCTGCTCGCTGTCGCGCACGACGCCCCGCACGACGAGGCGGGCGCCGACGTCGACGCGCACCGGACCGACCGCCTCGACCGCCACCTGGCGCAGCACGCTGCCGCCTCCCTCGATGCCGATCGCGACGAGGGCGAGGCCGGGGCGCGGGTCGCCTTCGTCGAACCAGGCACCCGCCCCGGCGATCGGCGCGACGGGCAACTCGCGCCCGCGTGGATCGAAGCCGCGCACGCGCACCGGTGTCGGCGGCAGGAACGGCTCGATCGACCGCACCTTCACGTGCACGTGGGGCGCGCCGGTCGGCAGCTGCGGCGGCGGATCCTGGTGCCGAGGGCCCACGACCGGCGGATGGTCGGGTTCCGCTGCGACGACGCCCGGGCCGGCGGGCGGCGGGCTCTCCCCCGCCATCGCGAACACCACTCCCAGTGCGACCGCGACCGCGGCGAGCGACAGGAGGAGCAGGGAGGTGCTTCGTTGCATGCCGGTCCGGTTCGGAAGGAGGATACCGTCGCCGCCGTCCCTGCGCCGCGCCGGTGCTCGCCACCGCGACTCCTCGTGCCCCCTTCGATCGCACTCGACTATCGCCCGGCGCTGCTCTCCGACTCCGGGATCGCGCGCGCATGCCGCGAACTCGCACGCGCGCTCGCCGCACGGGACGACATCGAACTGCACCTCTTCGCGCACAGTCTCGCGCGCGCCCGCCGCGCGATCGACGTTCCGCCGGGCGCACTTCTGCATCGCCTGCCGATCCCGGGGCGCGGCCTGCCGGCGCTGCACCGCGCGGGGCTCGGTGCCGACCGGCTCGCCGGCGGCGCACGCGGCTTCCACTGGTTCGACTACGTGCATCCGCCTGTCTCCCGCGCCAAGGTCGTGCTGACCGTGCACGACCTCGCGTTCGAACACGACCCCTCGTGGCACGGCGACTCTGCGGCGACGCTGCGCGAACGCACGCGCGCGGCGATCGCAGCTGCGGCGGCGATCGTGGCGCCTTCCCGCACCACCGCCGACGACCTGCGCCGGTTCGCACCGGGCGCACCCGAGCCGCGGGTCGTTCCGTTCGGCGCCGACCACGTCCCGACGGCGGTGCACGCCGATCCGCTCGCGGGGCGGCCGTTCGTGCTCTGCATCGGAACGATCGAGCCACGCAAGAACCACCGCGCCCTGCTCGACGCATGGCGCCTCTTGCCGCAGCCGCGCCCGCTGCTCGTCGTCGTTGGGCGGATCGGCTGGGCGTGCGAAGGCATCGTCTCCGAACTCGACGCCGCCGTCCGGGACGGCATGGTGGACTGGCGCCGACGGAGCAGCGACGACGAACTCTGGGCTCTCCTGCACCACGCGCGCCTCGTCGTGTACCCGTCGCTGTGGGAAGGCTTCGGCTTCCCGCCACTCGAGGCGATGCAGGCAGGCGTGCCCGTGCTCGCCAACGACAAGGCCCCGCTGCGCGAACTCGGGGACGACGCCATGGCGTACGGCGACGCCGCGGATCCCGGCGCGTTCGCGGCCGCGATCGACCGCGTCCTCGGTGACGATGCGTTGCGTCGCGACCTCGTCGCCAGAGGGCGTACGCGGGCCGCGTCGTTCACGTGGCGACGATGCGCCGAACGGCACGCGGCGATCTACCGGGAGGTCCTCCGGTGAACGTCGTCTTCGACGGCATCTGCCTCGCCGACACACCGATCACCGGCGTCGGACGCGCATTCCTCGGCGGACTGGCCGCATACGTGCACATCTCGCCCGACGTCGCAACGCTGCTCCTCCCGACCGGCGCCGCACGTCCGGCGATCGAAGGCCTGAGGATCGTCGATGCGCCGCGCGGGGCACTGCGGCGGCAACTCGTGCTGCCTCGCCTGCTGCGCGGCCTCGCCGCCGACGTCTGCCACAGCTCCGTCGTCGCCGTACCGCTGCGAGCGCCCTGCGCGACGATCGCCACCGCGCACGACCTGCCGTGGCTGCACACGGAGAGCGGTGAACGCTCGAGCTGGCGCCGTCGCAGAGCCACCGGTGTCGCCCTGCGTGCTGCCACGGCGATCGTCGTGCCGTCGCGCTTCACGCGCGACGACGTGCTGCGCATCGTGGACAGGCCGGAGGACGTGCACGTCGTGCCACACGGAGTGACGATCCCGATCGGCGCGGCGGACGGGCTGCGTTCGGGACCACTCGTGGTGCTCGGCGACGACCGCCCGCGCAAGAACCGCGTGCGCGTGGCGAGGGGGCACGACCTCGCGGCGAAGACCGCGTCGGTGCCACCGCTGCGTTTCGTCGGCCCGCCCAACGACTATGTCGACGAAGCGGAGAAGGAGCGCCTGCTGCGCACGTGCCGCGCCGTCGTGCAGTGCTCGCTGTTCGAAGGCTTCGGGATGCCGGTTCTGGAGGCGCTGGCGGCCGGCGCGCCGCTCGTGTGCTCCGACATACCTCCGTTCCGCGAGATCGCGGACGGCATCGCGACGTTCGTCGATCCGCGCGACGAGCGGGCGATCGCGGACGGCATCGCGAAGGGCCTCGAGACCGGGCCGGAACGGATCGCCGCCGGACGCGCGCGCGCGAAGGAACTGTCGACGGCCGCCACGGCATCGCGCTGGCTCGACCTGCACCGCACCGTCGCCGGAGCGAATCGATGACCATGCACGTCGTCGCGGCCGGCTGGCTGCTCGGCCCTCCGTCGGGTGCGAACCGCCGCCTCGTCGAACTGCTGCGGCGGATCGGCCGCCACCTCGCGCCGAACGAAACCGTGACCCTGCTCCACGGCGAAGGCCATCGACCACCGCAGTTCGCCGGAGTACGGGCGCGGGCCGTCGCGATCCCGGCCGGATCCCTGCTACGTCGCGTGCTCGCCGAACGAACCATCCTCCCACCGCTGCTGCGCGAACTCGGCGCCACCGTCCTGGACCACGGGTTCCTGCCGCTGCCGCGCGTCGGCATCGCCACGTGCCTGCTCGTCCACGACGTGCGTGGTGCGATCGGGCTGTCGCGCTGGCCGCGGTTCGTCGCACGCGCCGCGCTGCGCGCTTCGTGTTCACGCGCAACGCGCGTAGTCGTTCCGAGCGACTGGACGCGGCGCGAACTGGCGCGACTCGGTGCCCGGCCCGACGCAATCGTCGTCGCGAACGGCGTCGATCCCGTCGCTCCCGCACCGCCGAGCCTCGGTCCGCGTGTGTCCCTGCTCCACGTCGGCCACCTCGAACCGCGCAAGAACCTCGAGGTCCTCGTGCGAGCCCTCGCGCGTGTGCCACGCGAGAAGCGGCCTTCGCTCGTCTTCGCCGGCCGCGACGCGGGCTCGGGCCGCCGACTCGATCGGCTCGCCGCGCGCCTGGGCGTCCGCGACGACGTGCACCGGCTCGGCGAAGTCGACGACACGAGACTCGCCGCGCTCTACGCGAACGCACACGCCGTCGTCGTCCCATCGCGGCACGAGGGGTTCGGGCTTTGCGCGCTCGAGGGTCTCGCCCACGCCCGCCCGGTCGTCGCGAGCGCCGCCGCGGCCTTGCCCGAAGTGCTCGGCGAAGCAGGAACCCTGCTGCCGCCCGACGACGTCGATGCGTGGGCCAACGCATTCGCGAACCTGCCTGCCGACGACGAACGGGCGCGCGAGCGTCGCCGCACCCGGGCCGCGTCGTTCTCGTGGGACGTCGCAGCGAAGCGCCTCGTCGACGTGTGGCGCGAAGCGAGTGCCGCGGGGCGCTGACGCACCGCCGGCGGTCTCAGCGGACGAAGTGCACGATGCCGAACACGATCGCGCCGCCGAGCAACAGCACGCCTGCGAAGAGCAGCGATCGCATACCGATGCTCATCTGCCCCAGGTCGTCTCCCAGCAGACCGCCCTTGCCCGCGTGCTTCTGGAACTGCAGCACGCGCGAGCCCGTCGCGACGACCTGCGGGCCGGTCGGCGCATTCGCACCGGGCTTTGGAGCGGGCGGCTCGGCCTTGCGCACCTCGACGATCTCGTCGGCGAACTCGACGACGCTCGGCGCGGGCGGCGCCGCCGGCGGCGGAACCGTTCGCGCCGGCGGAGGTGGCGGCGCGGCGGTGCGCGGGACGCTCGGGGCGGACACGACCGACGGCGGTACCGCAGGTGACGGCACTGCGGATGACGACACTGCTGGTGAAGACACTGCGGGTGACGGCACGACCGGCGGCGGCACCACGGGCTTCGTGATCGCGGGCTCGGTGTCCGCGAAGAGGTCGTCCCCGTCGTCGAGCAACGACGAGGTCTTCGCGGCGGCGTGGCCCTTGCCGGGCAGGGTCGCCGCGGCGCCCGGCGGCGCGCCTTCGCGATAGACGATCACCGTCTTGCCGATCTGAACCTCGTCGCCGCTGCGCATCAGGCGGCGCGTCACGGGCTTGCCGTTCAGCATCGTGCCGTTGCTGCTTTCGAGATCCTCGATCTCGACGACTCCGGCTTCGACGACGACGCGCGCGTGCCGCCGCGACGCCTTGGGGTCGTCGATCACGCAATCACATCCGGCGACGCGTCCGATGACGATGCCGTCTCGCACCGGCACGACGCGGCCGTCCATCAACTGCAGGTACCCGGTCAACGAAGCACTCCGCGCCGCTCGGACGCACAGAAGGAAAGGGGAGCGGCGCACGATACCATCGCGCGCGCATGGTCACCGCGATCTCCGCGCAGCGTCTCGCGGTCACGTTCGGGGGACGCGGAGGAAAGCGCGGGCTCGAGGCGCTGGCGGAACTCGATCTCGAGATCCCGGCCGGTCGTGTCGTCGGCGTGCTCGGTCCGAACGGTTCGGGAAAGACGACGCTGCTGCGCGTTCTCGCCGGCCTCCAGTTGCCCACGTCGGGCACGGCGACCGTGCTCGGTCTGCCGCCGACGGCAAAACCCCTGCGCCGCCGCGCCGCGTACCAGCCCGAAGGGCCCCTGCCGATCGGCGTACTGTCGGCGCCCGAGTTCCTCGCCTGGGTCGGGGCCTCGATCGGCCTCGACAACCGGGACAGCGACGAACGCGCAGCGCGCTGGCTCGATCGCCTGGACCTTCGGCACGCCGGCAAGCGCTGGGTCCGCACGTTCAGCACCGGCATGCAGAAGCGCCTCGCGCTGGCGGCGGTCCTGATCGGCGACCCGGAAGTGCTGCTCCTCGACGAGCCGACGTCCGGCCTCGACCCCTTCGGGAGCGCGGAAGTGATCCGGATCCTGCGCGAGCGGGCCGCGGCGGGCACGACGGTCGTGATGGCGTCGCACCACCTGTCCGAGGTCGAGGAGATCTGCGACGAAGTGATCGTGCTCCACGGCGGTCGATTGCGCGCACGCGGCTCGCTCGACGAACTGCTCGGCACCGACGCATGCTCGCTCGTGGTGAAGGGGCTCGACGGCGCCGCGATGCAGGCGCTCGGCGACCTCGCGAAGTCGCGCGGCGGCGAAGTGCTCGGCGTCGAGCGGCGACGCAGTCACCTGTTCGCGCTCTTCCGCCGCCTCGCCGGTTCGACCGGCGAACCGCACCGCGGATGACCGCGACGCCGCGATCCCCGTTCGCCCTCACGCTGCGGCGGTGTCTGTCCGCCGCGCTGGCACCCGCGCTCGTGAGCGCCGTCGCCGGCGTCGCGGCGAGTCGCTGGTTCGCACCGCCGGTCGCGGCCGATGCGGCGGCTCCGGCCGCGAACGCACCGTGGCTGCAGCTCCCGTTGGTCGTGACCGCGGTCGTGTGCGCGATGGTGGCCGCCGCCTTCTGGCCGGTGTTCGCGGCGCGCCGGCCGGGCGACGCCTGGATCGTGCGCCTGCAACCGGGGCCGCTCGCCGGCCGCGGCGCCGTCGTCGCGGCGGCACTCGTCGCGCAGTTCGTGCTCACTGCACCGGTCCTGCTCCTGATGCCGCCGATCCTCGGCGGGCCGGCGGCGGCGGCCGCGCACGTGGCACTCGAACCCGCGTCCGACGGGCTGCTCACGGAAGAGGGAGCCGTTCGCTTCGCGATCGCCGCACCGGTGCCCGCGGTGGAACTGCACCTGCGGCCCCTCGCGGGCCCGCCGAGCGGTTCATTGCGCGCGACCACGGTCCGCGTCTTCGCCGACGCCGACGACGCTCCGCTCGCGGACCCGGCGACCCTCGCGGTCGACCAGAACGGTCAGATGCTGCGCATCGCCGTTCCGCCGCGCACGATCGGCGCACTGCGCATCGAGCGCGCGGCGGGCAACGTACCGCTCTTCTTCCCGCGCGGCAGCGTCGTCGCCGTCGGGCCTGCCGTGCATGCGACCGGTACGAATGCAGTGCTCGCCGCGGCGGTTTGGTGCGTGCCGACGTTCGTCGCGCTGGCGTTCGCCTGTCTGTGCGGCGTGTGGGCAGCACTCCCTACCGTGCTGGGCGTCACCGGCGTGCTGCTGTTCGTGCAGTCGTTCGGCGGAGTGGGCCCGGCCGGCGATGCGCTGCGCGAACTGATGCGCGGACGATGGCTCCCCACCACGGGACTCTTCCCGTCGACTCTCCCTTTCCTCGCCGCCGGGTCCACGGCGATGATCCTCGCCATGTCGACGTCCAGGTTTCCGCGCCGATGACCGCTCGCGTGCTGCTGCGCACCGCGGCCGTGGTGCTGGCCGGAGTCGCGCCGGCGCTCGTGCCGCCGACATGGTCGGACCTGCGGGAATTCGGCGCGTGGCTCGCGCGCCCGATCCTGCTGCCGCTCGCGTGGACCGCTCACGACGAGGCTGCGCGGGCCGGCGAACCGGCGGAAGCGTTCGCTCGCGGCCAACAGGTGCTGCAACTGCTGCCCACTTGGACCGACGGCCACACCGTCTTTGCGTACCGGCACGTGCTCGACGCGACCGAACGCGGTTCTTCGCCGGAAGAACGCGGGCGCTCCGCGCTGCGCCGCCTGCGGACCGCGCTCGCGTGGCTCGAGGACGCTCGGCGAACGGCCGGCGCGCGCGAAATCGAACTCCTGCAGGCGATGGCGTTCCTTCCCGAGGCCGCGGCGGTGCAGGAACCCGGCCTCGAAGCCCTGCTCGCCCCCGACGGCGGTTCGGCCGCGATCGCCGATCGTTACCTCGACGCCGCCGAGCGGCTGCGCCCGAGCGCCGCGGTCCGCGAGCAGCGCACGTTCTTCCTGCCGCGCCTCGCCGCGGGTCTGCTCGCAGCGGGTGATCGCACACGGGCGATCCTGATCCTCGACACCGCGATCGCGCGCGCCGCCGACGTGCGCGAACGCGATCTCGCCGCCGAATGGGCGGCCCGGCTCGACGAGGTGCGCCGGCACCTGCGCGGCGAACACGGCGTCGACCTCGACCCGGTCCGAGCCGACCCGCGAATGGCTCCGCTCCTCCCATTCCTCCGCTGACGGGCCATGTTCGACCAGATCGTCGCGGCGCTGCAGAACAACCCGTACCTCGGTGCGGTGATCGTGTTCCTGCTGTGCGGCATGGGCATGCCGCTGCCGGAGGAACTCGTGCTGCTCGCCGCGGGGTACCTCTGCGCGAAGTTCCCGGACACGGTGTCGCTGCCGATCATGATGGGCTGGTCCGCGGCGGCGATCCTCGGCGGCGACCTGCTGCCGTACGTGCTCGGCCGTGTGTTCGGCGTCCGCCTGCTCCGCCTCCGCTGGCTGCGCTTCGTCATCACGAAGCAGCGCCTCGCCAACTTCGACCGCTGGTTCCGCCGGCGCGGCGACTACGTCATCCTGATCGCACGCTTCCTCGCCGGCATCCGGATGGTCGCGTTCTTCACCGCGGGCACGATGAAGATGCCATGGCGGCGCTTCCTGCTCCTCGACGGACTCGGGATCGCGTTGATCGTCCCGTCGCTGACGCTGCTCGGATTCCACAGCGCGGCTTTCATCGAGCACGTGGTCGAGACCGCGCGCAGGGTCGAACGCGGCATTCTCTACGGCGCCCTCGGCGGCGCCGTGGTCGCCGGCCTCTGGTACTGGCTGTGGCGGCGGCGGCGAACGAAGCTGCTGCAGGCTCGCCCGGGCGAGTCGTTCGTCGAACCGCAGCGGCCGATCCAGACGGCGGACGATCCGGTCGCGGAGTCCCCGGCCGACCCGCCCGCCGCGCCGGAATCCCCGGCGGACGAATCGCGCGGCTGATCGCCGGCAGTCTTGCTTGCCCCCACCGCGCCGGCCCGGCTATCGTGCCGCGCCCTTTTCGAGCGCCAGGCTTCGCTCGCCGGCGAACACGACCCCCATGTACGTACTCTGGAACATTCTCTCCATGCTCATCGCCTGTGCCGGCATCGCGTACGCCGTGCACCTGTTCAAGCAGATCATGCAGAAGGACCAGGGCGACGCCGCGATGCAGAAGATCGCGGCCGCCGTGCAGCAGGGCGGACGGGCGTTCCTGCACGCCGAGTACAAGTGGCTCGCCGTGTTCGTCGGGGTGGTCTTCGTGCTG
>CAZIFB010000050.1:0-35822 GCA_964538915.1 uncultured candidatus Brocadiaceae bacterium
CGGGCGGGGCGACTTCACTCGGCGGCGGCGAGTGATCCACTCAAAGCATCAGTTCCGGTTAGGGGCAGCCGGTGCCGTTGTAGCGCACGCGGATCGCGCTGCTCAGGCCGAGGATACCGAGAATCGGCGGGCTCGGGATCAGCGTTGCGGCCTGCAGGTGCACGTCGCCCCACAATCCATCGACGCCAGTGGTGTGGAGGCCGGTGCCCGCGGCGTCCGTGACGAAACCACCGAGGTTGCCGAACGCGTTCGCGTCGATGAAGAAGTCGCAGCCGGGCACGATTGGCGCGCCGGCGACCGGGGCGCTGAACAGCAGAATGTAGGGCACTGCCGGGGCCGACGTGACCTTGATGCCGAACGCGGCGTTGCCGCCGGTGGGGAAGCCGCCGTTTCCGGTGAGAGTCGCGGCCGGGCTGCCGCACCCGTCGCCGAGGTGGACAACGGGTACGAACGCAGGAACCGACGTGGCGACCGTGATCGTCAGTGCGCCGGGGCCCGGATCCGCCTCGTCGATCGAAGCGGTACCCGCGATCGGGGCCGCATCGGAGTCGAACCAGAAGTTGCGCACCTGGTTCCAGCGGTGCGCATTGCCGGCCGGGGCCTGAAACACGATCTCGCCGCCGACCACGGAACTCGTCCAGTCGTTCAGTGGGTTTTGGTCGATGTCGCGCGAGCCGAGGTTGAGGACCCGAGCGCTCGAGCAAACGGGCAGCCGGAACGACGCACCGCCGCGGTTGTTGTCGATGTTGTGGACCGCGTACTCGTAGTGCCAGAGGCCGTTCGTCGGGCCAGTCACTTTGACCGCGACCGCGAAGCGACCGTCGTCCGTGCCGGCGAACGTGCCGTCCCCGTTCTGGCCGATGGTCATCGTCGAGCCGGTCCACTGCGTCAGGATCGAGCCGTAGGTTCCCACCGATGTGGGAGCCAGGATCGACCAGGTCGTGCCTGTCCAGCTGAGGCCGAACGGGCGCGACATCATGTTGTTGCCGCGGTTCTCGACGCGCTCACCTTCGTGGATGACCTGGATCTGGAAGAAGAGGCTGCCAGTGAGCGTGCCCTGCAGCTGGTTCTCCATGATGCGGACACGGCTGCTGAGCGCGGAGAGGCCGCTGACGCTGAGGCTGCGGACGCCATCGGCCGGCAGCGGGTAGCCGGCCTGGCCCGGATGGCCGATGTCGAAGAAGCTGCCGACATGTGCCCACGTTCCGAGCCATGGGTTGATCTCGCCAGGTGCGCTGAGCCACGTCTGGCTCGCGTTCGTGCTCGCACCGTAGACGTCCGAGCACTTGACGCCGCACTGCTGCCCGCCGTTCGGCGGCTGGACGCAGGTGCCGCCGCAGGTCGACGAGCTGTTGGTCGACGTGAACGCGTGCTTGCAGAACGACCAATCCGAGATCTGCTGGAAGCGACCATCCACTTCGCGGCAGACGAGGAACGAGAACTTCGGATGGTCGGTCTTCATCTGGTTGACCGTGCTCGTCCCGGCCGACTGCCACTCCACCGGCACCAGGCCCGGATTGCAGAGCTGGTTGCGGAAGGACAACGCCATCTCGCCGTTCGGGTAGACGCCCGTGCGACCGTTGAAGATGAAGCCGCCGCTGGCGGTCGTGGCGCCGACGTCGGTGAGGGCGCCGTCGTAGTTGGCGCCGCGTTCGTTGGACTGCGCGAGAGCCGCGCCGCTGATCGCGGCGGCGAGGAGCAAGGAAGTGCTTCGGTGCATGGTTCTGATCGCGAGGGGTGCCGGGGGCCGAGGGACTTGGGGGCCGGGGGATCCTAGCTACGATCGTCGCGGAGCGGGAGTGCAGTCATCGACTGGGAACGCTTCTGGGTAGTCGAAGCACGCTGCTGCGTTCGTGCGCCGCTCCGCGGGTGCGAAGGCGCGCGGCACTCGGCCAACCGAAGCCAGACTCGCGCTCAGGCCCGCGGGCTCGGCTCGAAGCGAGGAGTCACAGCGACGCGGCCGGGATCGTCGGACCGCATGTGCGAGGCGCCGCCGATTCTCCGCGCGCTGCGAGCGCCCTTCTCCGCGCTACGAACAGCTGCTGGAAACTCACGAGCCCACGCCGCCCCGCGGGGGGCGGCGTGGGCTCGGATGCGGCCGGCGCTAGTTGCAGCCGGTACCGCTCAGTTGCAGCCCGTACCGTTGTAGCGAACCGTGACGCCGCTGCTCAGGCCCACGAGGCCGAGGATCGGCGGCGACGGGATCAGCGTGAGCGCCTGGATGTTCAGGTTGCCCCACGTGATGTCCACGCCGGTCGGGATCGTCGACACGCCCGCGCCGTCCGTGATCCATCCGCCGAGGTCGCCATACGCGCCCAGGTCGATGAACAGGTCGCAGCCCGGAACGACTGTGCCGCCGGGGACAGGGTTGCTGAACAGAGGGATGAACAACGTGCCCGGCGCCGACGTGAAGGTCAGGCCGAAGGTCGGGTTGCCCGTGACCGGGAAGCCGCCCGAGCCGGTGATCGACATCGCCGGAGTGCCGCAGCCGGGTCCGAGGTTGACGAGCGGCTGGTAGCCGGGGACCGAGGTCGCCACGGAGACCGTGAGCGCGCCCGGGCCGACCGCGGCTTCGTCGATCGTGGACGTGCCGTTGACCGGCGCCGCGTCGCTGTCGAACCAGAAGTTGAACATCGTGTTCCAGTTCTGCGGGTTCGACACCGGAGCGGTCCAGGACAGCGTCCCGCCGGAGACCGACGCGGTCCAGTCGTTGAGCGCGTCCTGGTCGATGTCGCGGAAACCGATGTTCGTGACCTGGGCGGTCGGGCAGACCGGCAGGCGGAATGCGGCGCCGCCGCGGTTGTTGTCGATGTTGTGCACGACGTACTCGTAGTGCCACACACCGTTCGTCGGGCCGGTGACCTTCACCGCAACGGCGAAGCGGCCATCGTCGGTGTTGTTCCAGAGCCCGCCGCCGTTTTGGCCGATCGCCATCGTCGAGCCGGTCCAGCGAGTGAGGACCGAGCCATACGTGGCCGAACCGATCGTCGTGGTCGACCAGTTCGTGCCGCTCCACGAGAGCGTGAACGGACGCGACATGGTGTTGTTGCCGCGGTTCTCGATCGGCTCACCCTCGTGGATGACGTGGATCTGGAAGTAGAGACCGCTGGTCACGGTGCCACCGAGCGACGACTCCTTGATGGTGACGCGGTGCTCGACCGAATCGAATGCCGGCGTGCTGCCCTTGATGCCGTCGGTGGGCGATGCGCCCGGCCAGGCATCGAAGTAGCTGCCGACGTGGTTCCAGGTGCCGAGCCACGGGTTGATCTCCGCGGGCGGCCCAAGGAAGGTGCGGCTGCCGTTGTTGTTGAACGTGTAGACGTCCGAGCAACCGACGTACATCGTCTCGGCCGAGGCGCCGTTCGCGCACGTGCCGCACGAGCCCGGGTCGTTCAGCGACAGGAACGCGTGCTTGCAGTAGCTCCAGTCGGAGATCTGCACGAGCCGGCCGTTCACTTCGCGCGCGACGATGAACCCGAACTTCGGGTGGTCTTCCGACATCTGTGTGCCGGCGGGCGAGTTGTCGGCGGCGAACCACGCGAGGTCCATCCCACCTGGATTGCACAGCTGGTTCGTGAACGATACGGCGAGTTCGCCGGTCGGGAAGGCGCCGTTGCGGCGACCCCAGTAGTTGGCACCGCTGATGTTCTCGAGCGCGCCGTTGTAGCCGCTGGAGATGGGCGACGCGCTGGTGCCGCGCGAGTTCGACTGTGCCATCAGGTCGCCGCAGGCCGCAGTGGCGGCCATGGCGAGCACGAGAAGGGTTCTTCGTTGCATGGTTTTGGGTGGACCTGGGATGGGTTCGGGACCGCGTGAGCGTAGCACCCGAGGCGGGTCTGGCAAGCCGCCGCAAAGGGCGCAGACATTCGCGGTACGACTCGAAGCCCGGTGGCTCGCCGGCGGTTCGGCGAAAGTGTGCGCAGCCAATGCGCACAGCCTGGGGCCGAGTCCCCCGGCTATCAGCGCGGATCGAAGTTCAGTCCGCAATCCGGGCAGCGCGATGCGCCGGCGGTCTTGAACTTCGCGAGGCAAGCCGGGCACTCCGTCTCTTCTGCGTCCAGATCGGCGGTGCGATCGGCGAGAGGAAGCCCTTCTCGCTCGACCATGCGGTCGAGGTGGCGCTGGTGTACGGCGACCGCGCGCTGGGTTTCCGAGCTCGCGACCGCGAGCCAAGCGCGCGGCTCCCAGCCGCCGGGAATCGGCCCCGAGGTCGAGCGGATGCCATCGGCGGCCAACTGCTGCGCGATCTCACGCAGGTAGTCGGCCTTGCCTTGGAACACGATCTGCATGCCGGCTGGAACGTTCACCGCCGGAGTCTACGCCGCGCGACGCCGGCTGCCACGTCCGCGTACGAGCGCGCGGTTGCGAAGGACCCGAGCCGAGGCGATCGTGCCGCGATGCGCCTGGCGCTGGCTACCCGCAGCGACCTTCCCGCGTGGGAGATCGACGACCGGCCGCTGCATGCGGCGCTCGCGCGCCGCGGAGCGGCGGTGGAGATCCCGATCTGGGACGATCCTGCCGTCGTTTGGAGTTCGTTCGACGGCGTGCTGGTGCGCACGACGTGGGACTACCAGGAGAAGCTGCCGGCGTTCCGCGCATGGGCTCGCCTCGTCGCGGGTGTTGCACCTCTGCACAACCCCCTCGGAGTCATCGAGTGGAACACGCACAAGCGCTATCTGCGCGACCTCGAACGCCACGGCGTGAAGGTCGCGCCGACCCGGTGGCTCGCGTGCGGCTCGTCGATCGACGTCGCAGCCATGGTCCGCGCAGAAGGGTGGGCGGAGGGCTTCCTCAAGCCCTGCATCGGAGCGACTGCGCGCGAGACCCTCCGCTTCTGCAACGATGCCGATGGTCTCGCCGCGGCACAGCGTCACGTCGATCGCCTGCTGCCGGTCGAGGACCTCATGCTGCAGCCGTTCCTTCGCAACGTGCTGGAGCGGGGAGAGTGGTCGGCGATCTTCATCGACGGCCGCGTCTCGCACTGCGTGCGCAAGATACCCGTGCCCGGCGACTATCGGGTGCAGGACGACTTCGGTGCGCGCGACGAGCCGTACCGTCCGACGTCGGACGAACTCGCGGCGGCGGTCGCCGCCATGGTTGCGGCGACGCGACGGGGCGGTGCGTGCCCGGCCGCGTCTGGTGAGCCGCTCCTCTACGGACGCGCCGACTTCTTGTGGGACGACGAAGGCGGTTCGGTGCTCACGGAACTCGAACTCGTCGAGCCCTCGCTGTTCTTCCGGCACTCGTCGACGACCGCGGATCTGCTGGCCGACGCGTGGTTGCGGCGACTCGCGCTCTGAACGTGCGCGGTCAGCGAACGTGGAGCGACTTCGCCGCGTGTTCCAGCACATCGGCGTCGTCCGGGGTCGCGATGATGCGGTCGACGACGAGGAGCAGGGTCTCCTTGACGAGCACGAAGATCTCGCGCCGCGGGCCGTTCGGAGCGGTGCCCCGCGGAGAGCAGGCGTAGGTGCGCGACCGGCCGCCGCACTTGTGTTCGACCCATGCGGTCGCCGCGCCATCGCCGAGGTGCAGGTCGTTCGCGTCGCACAGATTGTGGACCCAGTCGTCGGCCGAGAGCGGGCACCAGGCGCCGAGGCGCCCCGGCGTCCCGAAGCCGGACAGGTACAGGCGGCTGCCGCGCGGGCTCTCCCACACGACTCGGAACAGGGAGCTGCCGCTGCGCTGCTGCACCAGCCACCCGACCGGGCCGGTCAGCGACACTCCGTACTTGCCGTTGTGGTAGGCCGGCCCGGTGACGACGCCGCCCGTGTGGGCGAGGAACGCCGCGCCGAGTGCCTTCGCGCGGTCGGCGTTCGTGTCGAGCACCCGGTACGTCGCGAGCAGATCCTGGACCTCCTTCGCGCGCTGGCGCATCGACGTCTCGAGTCCGCGCACGAACAGCGTGTGGTGCAACGCACCGAAGGTCACCACGAACAGGACCGCCTGCTCGGCGCCGATCGACAACTCGAGTTGCGCTCCTTCGAGTTCGGCGGGCGGCTGTTGCCGGTGCGCGGGTGGGAGCCATGCGCGCGCTTCCTGCAGCTTGGCAGTGGGCTCGAGCTTCTTCAGACTCTCGCCGAGGTGCCGTGCCATTTCGACTGCCGTGCGACTCTTCGAGTCGAACTGCACCGACACGTCGCACGCGACGTCGGTGCCGACGAGATAGAACGTCGCGGCTTCCAGCGCGGGCGCGCGTTCCGAGAGTGCCGGCACGCACAGCCACCCGGGCGCGCCGCCGAACTCGTAGTTGCACGGCGGGCACCGGAGCACGTCGTCCGCCGCGGCCTGGCCGTCGATCGGCACTTCGATTTCGAGGGTCGGAACGACGCTGCCTGCGTCGTTGCGCCGCAACACGAGGATCGTGTCCTCGCGAAAGTGCTCGGCGGGTTTGTCGGCGGGGGCGCTCTTGCAGCCTTCGGCGCGAATTCGATGTTCGACCCGCACGATCGTTCGATCACCGATGACGCGGGGCTCGCCCGCGATCGTGGACTCCTGGGTCACGCGGGTCTCGTCGACGAACAGCTGCTCCAGCTGCTTCATCCGGATCGCGTGAGCCCCGGGGTGGTCGGGCGCGAAGGCCGCGCCGTAGTTGCCCACGTCGCGGTGCTCGAGCGCCGTGTCGAGACGCTGCAGCAGGGAGCGGATTTCCTCCCGGCCGATCGTGCCGCGCGCCTGGCCCGTCTGTGCCGCGATCGGCGCTGCGCCGACCACCAACACCGTGAACCACGTGCCGCAGCGCGTCACCGCGGGCCTCCGGCGGACGCTCGACGAGGCAGCCACGTGCGATCGGGTGCCCAGTCGGGCAGGGCGAGTGGATCGTCGTCGCGCGCAGCGACGGTCAAGGCCGCGGCCAGCGCCGTCGGCGCGAAGGCGTGTGCGAACACACGTTGTTCGCAGTGCACGAGCCTCGCTTCGAACGGATCGTTCGGACGTGGGGCGTGGCCGAAGAGCAGCCACAGCACGAACCCGGCGGCGATCGCGACGAGCGGCCACGCGCGGCGCAGGAAACGGGCCAGGCTCGTCGCGCCATCCGGAGATCCGTCCGGAGATGCCGTCGAGCGCTCCTCGGCGAGAGCGGCGATCGTTCGCGCGACGAACTCCGCCGAGGGCTCGGGTGCGGAGTGGCGGGCCAGGAGGTCGTGCCAGCGCCGCGACTCGTCGGACGCGACCGCGCCGATCGTGCGCGCGACGAAGTCGGCCGACGGCGTCGGCAACGCGAATGCCGGCAGCGCGTCGCGCAGGGCATTCTCGAGATCGCGACCTTCGATCAGGTCCTCGTCCTGGAGCGACTGCAGCGCCGCGTTGGCGAAGTCCGTCGTGGGTGCGAAACCGGGCGGCATCGGCAGATCGAGCCACTCGTGCTCGCGCGGGAAGGGCGTGCCGGCCGGGCCGATCGCGTCGTCGTTCTCGTCGTGGCGATCGTTCATTCGTCAGGCTCCAGCCTTCAGGTACGGCGCGAGGTGCTGCCGCAGCGCTTCCTTGGCGCGGAACAGCCGGGACTTCACCGTGCCCTCGTTGACCCCGGTGATCTGCGCGATCTCGCTGTAGTCGAGGTCTTCGTACTCGCGCAATACGAACACCATCCGCTGGTCCTCGCCGAGCGAAGCGAGTGCTTCGCCAATGCGCCGCCCGAGTTCGGTGTTCTCCGCGTCCTGCTCCGGTCGCAGTTCGCGACGGTCGGGCAGTTCGCGCGGCGCCTGGTCCTCACCGACCGCGTGCAGGCTCGTCGTCGGAATCCGCCGCCGCTTCAGCACGTCGTAGCAATGGTTCCGCACGAACGTGTAGACCCACGTCGTGAACTTCGCGCGCTTCCTGTCGAACGTGCCGATCGCACGGAAGACCTTGAGGAAGACCTCCTGCGCGAGGTCTTCGACTTCGCGGCGATAGCCGGTGCCGAGGAACCGGAAGATCGTCGCGATGACCGGGCGGTGCAGCGCCTCGACGATGGCACGGCACGCCGCCTGGTCGCCACGTTGTGCGGCGAGAACCATGGTGTCGGTGATCTCGGTCACGGAGTGGCTCGTTCCGAAGCCGCGGTGATTCGAGCCGCGGGGGTCCGGGTTCCTCGGATTCTGGCGGCCGGATCGGGCCGAGTCACGGCTCCGTCGCGTGGCATCACAGGCGGTAGGCGATCAGGTCGGCGTCGTCGCCCGTCTCGCCGAGGCGTTCGTCGACGAACTTGCGGTCCACGACGATGCTCTGGCCGTGGCGCTGGTCGGCCTCGAAGGACAGGTCCTCCAGGCACTTCTCGAGCACGGTCATGAGGCGCCGCGCCCCGATGTCCTGGGTCGTCTTGTTGGCGCGGAACGCGAGCGCCGCCAGCCGTTCGAGGCCGTCCTTCGTGAACGAGAGCTCGACGTTCTCGGTCCGGAACAGCTCGACGTACTGCCTGGTGAGCGCGTTCTTCGGCTCTGCGAGGATGCGCGCGAAGTCCGCTTCGGTGAGGGACTGCAGCGCCACGCGCACGGGGAAGCGGCCCTGCAGCTCCGGAATCAGTTCGCTCGGTTTGTGGAAGTGGAAGGCGCCGGCGGCGAGGAACAGGACGTGGTCGGTGCGGACGTGGCCGTAGCGCGTGTAGACCGCGCAGCCTTCGACGACCGACAGGAGGTCGCGCTGCACGCCTTCGCGCGAGACGTCCGGCCCGTCGCTGCCGCCGGAGCTGACGATCTTGTCGATCTCGTCGACGAACACGATCCCGTCGTTCTGCGCGCGGTCGAGGGCCTCCTGCGCGATGGCGTCCTGGTCGAGCAGCTTGTCCGCCTCCTCTTCGTGCAGCAGCCGCCGCGCTTCGCCGATCGTCAGCTTGCGCACCTTCGTCTTGTTGCCGGGCGAGCGGCCCCAGAGCTCCTGCAGCGCCTGTGCGTCGATGCCCATCGTCTCGTTGCCCTGCGGTCCCATGACGCTCAGCGTCGGTGTGCGGGAGTCGCGCACCTCGATCTCGAGGGGGCGGTGTTCGAGTCGCCTCGAACGCAGCTCTTCACGCAGTCGCGCGCGCGCCTGGTCCCGCTCGGCGAGTTCGTGCGGGGTGTGTGTCGGCAGGCCGCTCGAGCCGGGTGTCGCGGGGCGTGCGCGCCAGAGGCCGCCTTCCATCGCGCCGGCGCCGGGCGCCTGGTCCAGGTACTCGGCGAGGCCGGTCTGGTCGGCCAGCGACTGCCACAGGCGTTCCTCCGCCGCGGCGGCCGCCTTCGCCTCGACCTCCTTCACCTTCTCGGCCCGCACGAGCTGCACGGCGGCGTCGACGAGGTCGCGGACCATCGATTCCACGTCGCGACCGTGGTAGCCGACCTCGCTGTACTTCGTCGCCTCCACCTTCACGAACGGAGCGCGGGCGAGGGTCGCGAGGCGCCGGGCGATCTCGGTCTTGCCGACACCGGTCGGTCCGATGAGCAGGATGTTCTTCGGATAGACGTCCGCGGCGAGTTCGGCGCCGAGCTGCCGCCGGCGCCAGCGGTTGCGCAACGCCACCGCGACGGCGCGCTTGGCCTTGTCCTGGCCGACGATGTACTCGTCGAGGCGGCGGGTGATCTCGCGGGGGGTGAGGGCTCTGCCGGGGTCGGTCATGCGGGCCGCGCAGCATAGCGGCGCGGCGGCGTGTTCCTTCACCTGCAGAGCAGAGCGGTCACTTGTCCGCGTCGGCCTGCTTCTTCTTGCGGTCGGAGATCGCCTTCTTGAACACCTCTTCGTCCGCGTACTTCTCGAGCGTCTTGATCCAGGCGAGGACCGTGCGCGTGTTGAACTCCGCGAGGCGGGGATCGATCGGCTCGCCGATCTGGATCTGCTCGAAGCCGCTCCCGAGGCCGGCGTTGATGTCTTCGAGCACACGGTGGAGTTCGAAGCCCAGCTCGTTGCCGCTCTCGGTGGTGTAGTCGAGGGTGCGCAGCGTCTCGACGATCCCGAAGAGCGCTCCCCAGCCGCGCTCGACGAGTTTCGGCTTCGCGCGGATGCCGGCGCGGCCGCCGTTCTTGACGTCGTCGCAGAGACCGCGGATCTCCGCCTTCTTCGCGTCGTCGATCGCCGCCGGCCACACGACCTCGGGATACGTCGTCGCCTTCGTGACGTCCGCGAGCGAGTTCAGTCCGGTGATCTTCTCCCACGCCTTCAGCGGCCGGCCGGGATCGGCGGGCTTCTGCGGCGCCGCGGGCGCGGCTGCGTCGGCCGGTTTCGGGTCGCTTGCCTTCTCCGCGGGTTTCTCTGTTGGTTTGTCTGCTGGTTTGTCTGCTGGCGCGTCGGGAGCCTTCGCCGCGGGTTCGGCTGCCTTGTCCGCCGGCTTCTCGGCGGGTTTCTCGGCGGGCTTCTCCGCGGTGGTGCCGGTCTTGTCGGCGGTGTCCGTCTGCTTTCGCCCGTCACCACGCGTGAGGGCGAACGCGACGATCGCGATCGCCACGACGCCGACACCGCTCAGCACGAGCGGCATCATCGAGTTCTTCTTCTTCTCGGGCCGCTCGCGCCCGCCGCGGCGGCCCTTGCCGTCCTCGTCGCCTCCGTCGCTCTTCGCCTTGTTCGCGCTCGCGCGCGCCGGCCGCGATGGTGCGGCTGCCGCGGCCGGTTTCGGCTCGCTCTTGCTGCGGTCGACGGCGGGGCGTGCGGCGGCGGCGGGCTTCGGCGCCGCTGGTGCGGCTGCCGCCGCGGGGCTCGCTCCGGCGCCCGCGCGCTGTCTCGCGACGTCGATCACGCTGCCACACTTCTGGCACTTGGCCTGGGCACCCGTGAACGTCTCCGGCAGCTTGTACTTCGCGCCGCAGTTGTCACAGGTGATCGAGAGAACGGTCATGAGGGCTCCTGTCGCGGTGTCGGTGCCTGGCACCGACGGTCACTTCTTCTTGGTGTCCATGGGCTTCTTCGGGTCGCCCGTCGGCATCTCGAGGCTCTCCTTCTCCTCGAAGAACTCCTTCAGCTCGCCGTTCGAGTAGCGGTACCAGTAGGCGAACCACTGCCGGATGCACGACTCGCGCTCCTTCTTGTCCTTCGCCGAATCCTCGGTGTTCTCGACCGGGTAGGGCACCGAGTACCCGATGAAGCGCACGAGGGCGTCGTTCAGCAGCTTCAGCTTCTGGTTGTTCGCCATCACGTCGGCGTAGCAGTCGTTCATCGCGTTGAGCACACGCGGCACCGTCGCCTTCCGGTCCTCGATGGATCGCACCTGCAGGATCGCGCGGTTGAACAGGCCGCCGGGCGCGCTGTCCTCGGACGAACGCAGGATGTCGGCGACGATCTGGTCGGCCTTGGCCTGCTGTTCCGGCGTGGCCTTCTCCCAGTGCGGTACGGGCCCGGGCTTCGACTCCATCACCTTGCGCGTGCCGACGCTGTCGGTGATCTCGACCTCCTGCGCCTTCGCGATGTCCTTGTTCGGGACGTACGCCGCTTTGCTGGGGTCCGGCTTCTTCGGATTGCGGTTGGGCTTCATGCCAACCTTCCACTCCGTGACCTTGATCTGTTCGCCTTCCATCTTGAACGACACTTCGATCTCGCCGCGCGTGTTCTTCAGGTAGGTGTCGTCGTCGGCCTTCGGCGTCACGTAGACGCGCGCCTTGCCGGTGGATGCGGTCATCGACTCGTCGTCCACGAGTTCGGCACTCGTCGCGTCCAGATCGCGGAAGTACTTGAGCGACTCGTGTTCGCCCAACGCCTTCAGCATCGCGGTCTTGTCGGTCGCCGCGACACCGAGCGTCGCCGCCACGGCTGCGAGGTCGCTGTGCGTCTCGAACACGAACTGGTTGTTCGATCCGATCGACTGAGCCCACTTCACGACCTGCGCCGTGCGCGGGTGCGATCCGCGTGTGACGACTTCACGCCGCACGGGCGGCGGTTCGGGCGGCTTCTTCGGCACTTCGTTCTTCTGCGACGTCAGCACGAAGCCCGCGATCAGGACCACCGCCACCACGCCGAAGCCGACGTAGGCCTTCGTGTTGTCCTTGGGCTTGCCGCGCTTGCCCGCGGTGGTCTTCGCGAAGAAGACGCGGTGGCACGCCGCGCACTCGATCTTCTGGTCGAGGCTCTCCTCCGGGATCCGGTATTCGGCGCCGCACTGGGGGCAGCTGATGTTCACCTTGCCGTCGCTGCGAGGGCGGGCGCCGCGGGCGGAAGAAGAGCGGGAACTCGTCGAACGGGACGACGGGCGTTCGGGTCTGGCCACAGGCTGGATCCTTGGCGGGGAGAGGGGTCTGGTGGGCGGGCGGGACCGTAAGGCGGCTCCGCCCGGGGTGTCAACGGCGGGACCCGGCGGCGAGTTCGAGGCGCCGCGCCGTGGACCCGGCCATCGCGTCTCGGCGCTCGGCGAGTACACACCTGCGATGCGGTTCCAGATGCAGACCGAACTCGTGCCCGCCGGCGATCAGCCACAGGCCATCGAACAGCTCCGGTCGTGGATCGCCGGGGGCATCCCGGCGTCGACGCTCCTCGGTGTCACGGGGTCGGGCAAGACGTTCACCGTCGCCAAGGTCGTCGAGGCCCTCCAGCGGCCGACCCTCGTGCTCGCGCCCAACAAGACCCTGGCCGCGCAGCTCTACTCGGAGTTCAAGGCCTTCTTCCCGCAGAACGCCATCGAGTACTTCGTCAGCTACTACGACTACTTCCAGCCCGAAGCGTACGTGCCGACGACGGACACGTACATCGAGAAGGACGCGCTCATCAACGAGGCGATCGAGCGCATGCGCAACTCGGCGACGCGGTCGCTGATGGAACGGCGCGACGTCCTGATCGTCGCGTCGATCTCGTGCATCTACGGTCTCGGTTCGCCCGAGACGTATCGCGAACTGTCGGTGACCGTGACGAAGGGCCAGCGCATCGACCGCGACGTGCTGTTGCGTCAGCTCACGGCGATCCAGTTCGTACGCGACAACTACGACTTCCAGGGCGGCCGATTCCGCGTGCGCGGCGACGTCGTCGAGGTCTACCCGTCGTACGAGGACGCTCGGGCGATCCGCATCGAGATGTGGGGCGACGAGGTCGAGGCGGTGGTCGTGATCGACCCGCTGCGCGGTGAGGTGCTGGAGACGCTCGACACGATCACGATCTATCCGACGACACACTACGTCGCGACGGGCGACCAGCTCGTGCGCGCTTGTTCGTCGATCGAGAAGGAGCTCGAGGAGCGCCTCGCCTTCCTCGAAGACAAGAAGAGGCTGCTCGAGGCGCAGCGCCTGGGCCAGCGCACGCGTCACGACCTCGAGATGCTGCGCGCGACGGGTATCTGCCAGGGCATCGAGAACTACAGTCGCCACCTCGACGGACGCGCGCCGGGCCAGCCGCCCGCGACGCTGCTGCACTACTTCCCCGACGACTTCCTTCTCGTCGTCGACGAGTCGCACGTCGCAGTGCCCCAGGCGGGCGGCATGTATCGCGGCGATCGTGCGAGGAAGCAGACACTCGTCGACTTCGGCTTCCGTCTGCCGAGTGCGCTCGACAACCGGCCGCTCAAGTTCGAGGAGTTCGAGTCGCTGCTTCGACAGGTCCTGTACGTGTCGGCGACGCCCGGCGCCTACGAGCTGAAGCGCAGCGAGGATCGCGTGACGGAACTCGTCGTGCGGCCCACGGGGCTCGTCGACCCGCCCGTCGACGTGCGGCCGGCCCAGGGGCAGGTCGACGACGTGGTGGGGGAGGTGCGCGCGCGGGTCGCGAAGCACGAACGGGTGCTCATCACCACGTTGACGAAACGGTCGGCGGAGGAGCTGACGGACTACCTGCGCGACCTCGGCATGAAGGTGCGCTACCTGCACAGCGACATCGACAGCCTCGAACGCACCGCGCTGATCCGCGACCTCCGCCTCGGCGTGTTCGATGTTCTGGTCGGCATCAACCTCCTGCGCGAAGGCCTCGACATCCCGGAGGTCACCCTGGTCGCCGTGCTCGACGCCGACAAGGAGGGTTACCTGCGCAGCAAGACCTCGCTGATCCAGACCTGTGGTCGGGCCGCGCGCAACGTCGAAGGCCGCGTGATCCTGTACGCGGACAAGCGCACCGACTCGATCGAGGGCGCCCTGGCGGAGATGGAGCGCCGCCGCACGCGGCAGCGCGCGCACAACGCCGAGCACGGTGTCGTGCCGAAGACCATCGTGAAGGCCGTGCGCGAACTGCTCGAGGTGCCGCCCGACGAGGACGGCGAGATGCCCGCTCCCGGCCAGAAGAAGGGCAGACGCGGTCGCGGCGGCAAGGGGGATCGGAGTGCTTCGGGCGAAGCGGCACCCGCGGGCGCCGGCAAGCGGCAGTTCGCGGACCACAAGGAA
Source organism: uncultured candidatus Brocadiaceae bacterium (assembly GCA_964538915.1). Classification (GTDB taxonomy): domain Bacteria; phylum Planctomycetota; class UBA1135; order UBA1135; family UBA2386; genus JAEUHQ01. The sequence continues at coordinate 14,226 of CAZIFB010000050.1, forward strand.
CTGCTGCAGCACACGAAGCAGCTGCGCACCGAGATGATGGCGGCGGCGAAGAACCTCGACTTCGAACTCGCCGCGCGCATTCGCGACGAGGTCTACCGACTCGAGCGGCTCGACATGGAACTGCTCTGAAGCCTTCGATGCCGCGTCGCCGGCCGGACGCTGGGAGTCCCGTCGTCTTCGGGTGGCGCTCGCGGCGCTTGCACTCGGGGGCGATCGCCCCGACGCTCGCGCGGCCTTCATGGATCCCCGCATCGTCGACAAGGTCGCGCGCTTCCCGACCGGTCCAGGGGTCTACACGTTCCTCGATGCGGCGGGCGAAGCGCTCTACGTCGGCAAGGCGGCGGACCTGCGCGCGCGGGTGCGCAGCTACCTGCGGGACGGCGGCGACGGGCGCTTCCAGCTTCGCTTCCTGGCGCACGAGGCTGCCGACGTCGAGTTCGTCGCGACGGCAACGGAACAGGAAGCGCTGCTGCTCGAGAACACGGTCATCAAGAAGCGGCAGCCGCGCTACAACCTGAAGCTGAAGGACGACAAGGCGTTCCTCCTGCTGCGCCTCGACCGCCGCGAGCCGTGGCCGTGGTTCAGGCTGGTGCGCCGGCGGCAGGACGACGGGGCGTCGTATTTCGGTCCGTTCGCGTCCGCGAAGGCGGTGCGCCGCACCCTGCGCCTCCTGCACAAGATCGTGCCGCTGCGGGACTGCACGGACAGCGTCTTCGACAACCGCACGAGGCCGTGCATCAAGCATCAGATCGGCCGCTGCCCCGCCCCGTGCGTCGGGCTCGTCACGCGGCCGGCCTACGACGTGCTGCTCGACCAGGCGGTGCGCATCCTGCGCGGCGAAGTCGGCGGCGTGCTCACGGACCTGCGGCAGCGCATGGCTGGCGCGGTCGAGTCTCTCGAGTTCGAGCGGGCGCAGGCGTTGAAGGACCAGATGCAGGCGCTGCAACTGGTCGCCGAGCCGCAGGCCGTCGTGGCGGACGCGGGCGACGAAGATGCGCTCGGTCTCCATCGCGCCGGCGAGGAGGTCGCAGTCGCGTTCCTCGCCTTCCGCGGTGGCGCACTCGAGAGCTGCCGCCGTTTCTCCTTCCGCAGCGAACTCCCCGACGACCTGCTGGTCGGCGAACTGCTCGGCCGCTTCTACGAGGGCGACCGCTTCGTGCCGGGGACGGTGCTCGTGCCCGTGCTGCCGGCGGAGACGACGATCATCGGCACGTGGCTGCAGTTGAAGCGTGGTGGCAGGGTCGAACTGCACGTGCCGCAGCGCGGCGAGAAGCGGCGGCACCTCGAACTCGCGCAACAGAACGCCGCCCTCGCGGACGCGATGGCCGCGGACGCGGAAGCGCGGCGGCGCGCAGGCGCCGAGCGACTCGCGCGTCTTCTCGACCTGGCCGAGCCGCCGCAGCGCCTGCACTGCCTCGACGTCTCGACGATGCAGGGCACGAACACCGTCGCTTCGCGGGTCTGCTTCGTGAACGGTGCGCCGGAGAAGGCGCAGTACCGCCGCTTCCGGATCTCGGCTGCGAACGCGGGGGACGACTTCGCGGCGATGGAGGAGGCGGTGCGGCGCAGTCTGCAGTTGTGCCTCGAGCGCGACGACGAGGACATGCCGGACCTGCTCGTCGTCGACGGCGGGCAGGGTCAGCTCGCCGCGGCGGTGCGCGCCGTCGCCGATCTGGGGCTCGGGGACGAACTGCCTCTGTGCGGTCTCGCGAAGAGTCGCCTGCGCGGCATCGGCGACGCCCGCAGCGAGAGCGGTGAACGCGTCTTCGCGCCCGGCCGCGAGTCGCCGATTCCCTTGTCCGCCCAGGCGCCGGAGACCCTGCTCGTTGCGGCCCTGCGCGACGAAGCGCACCGGTTCGCGATCACGTACCACAGGGCGCGTCGCGGCCGGATCGGCAGCGAACTCGACGACGTGCCGGGCATCGGCCCGACGCGGCGGCGCGCGATCCTTCGTCACTTCGGGTCGCTGTCGGTGCTGCGCGCCGCGGCGCTGGCGGACATCGAGGCGATGCCCGGGCTGCCGAAGCCCGTCGCGAAGGCGGTGTTCGAGGCCCTTCGGGCGGGCGGCGGCCCGGCGCCGTGAGTCAGGGCTTGGCGTCGCTCTCGACCAGCGCCCAGCACATCGCACACGCATTCGCCATCTGCTTCCCGTGCGAGGTGGCGTGGCGGATCAACGCCTTCGCGCCGGTCGTACTGCCCGTGCGCAGACCGCGGATCGGTTCGAAGGAGATGGAGCCGGCCCCCTGCAGGATCGCCGCGGCGCGGAAGTCCGACTCCTTGATGTGGCCGCGGGGGCCGTAGCTGGCCGGCGTGAGCAGGTCGACCAGCACGAGGGGCACCAGGAGGCGGGTCGCATAGACGCTGCGATGCAACTCGGACCCGCCGGCCAGGACCGTGTAGTCCACCGCCGTTCCATCGGCCTTCGTCACGATGCAGCGGCTGTCGCTGACCTCGAGGTTCGAGGCGTACGCGATGTCGGCCCGGAACGTCTGCAGCGCGCGGTACACGCCGACGGTGGACTCGATGTTCTGCGTCGCGCGCGCGTCGGCATCGGTCAACTGCTCGAGCGCAGCCATCGCGGCCACCGCGACGCCCGCCAGCATCGCGACTGCGAGCAGCAGTTCGAGAAGTGTGAAGCCGTCCTGGCGCGAGTTCATGGCGTGCGCGAGACGAGGATCGTGTCCGCCGCCTTCTCGACCTTCTGGTACTTCACGACGATCCGGATGCGCAGCAGCGGGGTCGACCCCGCTGTCGCCGTGATCGTGGGATCGGTGAGCGACGCCGACTCGACCGTGAACGTGCGGTTCCAGTCCGCGCCGTAGGCCGTGCCGTTCCGATCGACGGGGTTGGCTTCGGACACGCCGGCGAGGTCGTCGACGTCGTCGACGTCCGCGATCGCCGTCTCGCCCGCTTCCATGCCGATGGCCGTCGATCCCGAGCGGTCGACGCGGGGCAGCGAACGGACCCACGCGAAGCCGTCCTGGAGCAGATAGTCGGCGGTGGCGACGATCGGAGCGTTCGACGTGACGGAAGCAGACTGTTCCAGCGCGAGCCCCATGCAGGTGACCGCGCCGGCCAGGATGATGGATGCGAGCAGCACCTCGAAGTAGGTGAAGCCGTCCGCGGTGGAACTGCGGGTCATCGGGAAGCGCCCTCGGTGGGCGAAGGGAACCGGAGCGTGAAGACCGACCCGTGCGGCGCCGCGTCGTGGTGCTCGAGGGTTCCGCCGAGCCCGTTCGCGATCTCGCGCGTGATGGCGAGGCCGATGCCGGCGCCGGCGATGCTTCCCGTGAACTCGTTCTCGAGCTGGCGGAACGACGCGAAGAGATGGGGGCGGGCGTCCGCGGGGATGCCGGGGCCGCGGTCCTCGATCGAAACCGAGACGCCGCCGTCCGCCGCGAGTCGCGAAGACATGCGAACCCAGGGCGTTCCCGTCGTCCCGAACTTCACCGCGTTGTCCACGAGGTTCATCAGCGCGACGCGGAGGCGGGCGGGTGGCACGGGGATCTCGAGGGCGTCGGCAGCGAGGTCGAGTTCGAGCGTGCCGTCGCCGAGCTGCGCGTGGAACTGCGCCTGCAGATCGGCACCGAGCTGGCGGAGGTCGGCCGTGCCCTTGCGGGACCACGAGCCCTCGATCAGTTCGGTGAAGTAGAGGAGCCGGTCGACCATCACGCTGAGCTCCTGCGTGCGGCGGCTCATCTCCGCGGCGAACTCCTCCCGTTCGATTCCGTCGCCCGACTCGAGCATCTGCACCGCGCAGATCATGGCGGTGAGCGGCGTGCGGAACTTGTGCGAGATCAGCGACAGGAAGTCGCGCTTCAGCTGTTCCTCGCGGCGCAGGGCCGTGAGGTCGCGCAGCGTGAGGATCACGTTGGCGAGGGCGCCGTCGCGGTTCCGGACGTCGCGCGACGTGATCCCCACGATCCTGGTCTGGCCGCCGGCGCGGATCGTGAGTTCGCGTTCGGTCGGCCCGCGGCCGAGGGCCTCCATCGTGCAGGTCGGATCGGTCGACGTGAGCAGAGGCAGCAGGTCGGAGGTCCCGCAGTACAGCTGCGCGATGGGGTTGCACAGCGTGGTGGTGCCTCGGCGATCGACGACCGCGATGCCGTCGCTGTGGTTCTGGACCACGAGGTGGAGCTTCTGGCGCTCGATCTCGACGGCGCGATGGTGCCATGCGCGGCTCAACGCGATCGCCGCCTGCGACGTCACCGCGGACGCGAGCTTCACGTCGCCGGTGTCGAACAGCATCGAAGGCGGAGCGAGGATCACCACGAAACCGAGCCGGCGCCGCTCCGTGCCGATCGGGCAGACGAGCACGTTCTGGTCGTCGGCGTCGGCCCGCAGCAGGACCCGCGCGTCGGGCCCGTTGTGCATCGACGCGGTGTCCCTGGCCAGGGTCGCGAGCACCGCGGGCAGCGCGATTCTCGTGGCGGCGCCGTGGCGGTCGCCGTGCAGGATGAGCGAGTCGCCCTCGTGGATCCACAAGGCGCCGGTGTTGCAGTGCACCGATTCGAGGCACCGGTCGAGCGTGTAGTCCTCGACGGGCAGTTCGGCGTCGACGCGGGCGAAGAACGCCGCGGACTCGTAGACCGCGGCGAGCGAGTCGAGGGCGTCGAGCAGGTGCAGGCCGACGCGTTCGTCGAGCGAGTCCTGCGGGCTCGCTTCGGGCGGCAGCCCCACGGGCACGAACGGCTGGTCGGAGGACGTCATCGGTCAGCCTCGCGACATCTGGAAGATGGGGAGCATGATCGAGAGTGCGACGAATCCGACGACGCCGCCCATGACGATGACCATCGCCGGCTCGACCAGCGTGATGAGGTCGTGGATCCGCCGCTCGAGCTCCTTCGTGTACTGCCGCGTGGCCTTGAGCATCACGCGGTCGAGCGTCGCCGTGGCTTCGCCGGCCGCCACGAGCTGTTCGAACGTGGGACCGAGGAGCGGACTGCCTCGCACCGCATCGAGCAGCGAACGGCCGTTCACGACGTTGTTGCGGGCCCGGCGCCAGAGTGCGGCGAGCGCGGGGCTGGCGGCCACTTCTTCGGTGTGTTCGAGCGCCTGGTGCATCGGCACGCCCGACTGGAGCAGGAGGCCGAAGGTGCGGATGCTGCGTGTGATCGCGGCCGTGCGGTAGATGCCGCGCACCACCGGGACGTGGAGCATCACGCCGTCGAAGACGCGCCCGCCGCGCGCGGTCCGCACGAACAGGACCGTGCCGACCGCCGCCACGAGGAGCCCGACGAGCAGCCAGGGTCCCCACACACGCGCCGCTTCGCCGATCGCGAGCAGGGCGCGGGTCGGCGCGGGCAGGGGCTTGCCGCGGAACAGCTTCTCGAACTTCGGGACGATGTAGGTGAGCAGGAAGACGACGACGCCGATGGTCAGCGTCAGCATCACGCCCGGGTAGATCATCGCGGAGCGGACCTTCGACCGCATCGTCGCCTCGAGCTCCATCGTCTCGACCGAACGCGCGAGGATCTCACCGAGCTGGCCCGTCGCTTCGCCGGCACGCACCATCTGCGTCAGCACGGGCGAGAAGGCGCGCGGCATCGACCCCATCACCGCCGACAGCGGGAGACCGGCGACGACGCCCTGCTCGAGCGTGCCGAGAACCGCGGCGAGGCGGGGGTCGGCGGCCTGCTGGCGCATGGACTGCAGCGCCGGAGCGATCTGGATGCCGCTGTCGATCAACGTCGCGAACTGCTCGAGCAGCGCGAAGCGTTCCTTCTGCCCGAGCCGGATCCTCGCCGCGTCGACCTTGCCGGCCGAGGCAGGCGTCGTCGCCGCCGGCCGCTCGCCCGGCGGCGGTGTCGGCGGGCGCGTCCGGATCGGAGCGACGGTGACCTGATCGAGGGTCTTCACACCGACACCACCCTGAGCAGTTCGTCAAGGGACGTGATGCCCTCGCTTGCCTTGCGCAGGCCGTCGTTGAGCAGGCTCATGAGGCCCTGCTGTTGGGCGGCGCGGCGGAGGTCGCCGAGCGTCGGGTTGCGGCTCACGAGGTCGGCGAAGTCGTCGCTGACGACCAGCAATTCGTAGATGCCGATGCGGCCGCTGTAGCCCGTGCCCTTGCACGCGTCGCAGCCGCGGGGCTGGTAGTACTGACCTTCGGGCAGCGACCCGATGCGGCGCCGCAGTGCCTGCGGCGGGTTGTACGGTTCGCGGCAGGTGGGACAGAGGCAGCGCACGAGGCGCTGCGACAGCACGCCACGCAGAGCCGCGCCGATCAGGTAGGGCTCGATGCCCATGTTGATGAGGCGCGTGACGGCGCTGACCGCGTCGTTCGTGTGCAGCGTTGCCAGGACGAGGTGCCCCGTGAGCGACGCCTGGACGGCGATCGTCGCGGTCTCCGCGTCGCGGATCTCGCCGACCATCAGCACGTCGGGATCCTGCCGCAACAACGAACGGAGCGCGTCCGGGAAGCCGAGGCCGCCCTTCTGGTTGGCCTGGACCTGGTTGACGCCGCGCAGGTTGTATTCGACCGGGTTCTCGACGGTGCAGATGTTCTTGCCCGGTTCGTTGATCTCCTCGAGGGCAGCGTAGAGCGTCGTGGTCTTGCCGCTGCCCGTCGGACCCGCGACGAGGATGATCCCGTCGGGGCGATGGATCAGGTCGTGGATCGCCTGCAACCGCTGGTGGCCGATGCCCAGGTTGCTCAGCGTGATGCGCATGTTGCCGCGGTCCATGATGCGCAAGACGACCTTCTCGCCCTGCACCGTCGGCAGCGTGGACATGCGGACGTCGACGGCGCGCGTCTCGAGGCGCACGCGGAAGCGCCCGTCCTGCGGCTTCCTTCGTTCGCTGATGTCGAGGTCGGCCATGACCTTCAACCGCGACACGATCGCCGCGTGCATGCCGGTCGGCGGGCGCATGAGTTCGCGCAGTTCGCCGTCGATGCGGTGGCGGACCCGGAGGACGTGGTCGTCGGGCTCGACGTGGATGTCGCTCGCCCGGTCGCCGATCGAACGGAACAGGATGAAGTTGACCAGTCGCACGACCGGCGACATGTCCGCCAGTTCCTGCAGGTTGACCGAGTCGTCGCCCTTCTCCTCGATGACCTGGACGTCGCCCTCTTCGACGTCGCCGACGAAGTCGTCGATCTCGAACGAGCCGGGCCCGTCGTCCATCAGGTCCTCGAGGAGCGCGTGGATGCTCGCCGCGCTCGTGACGACCAGCTGCACTTCGCACCCGCTGAGGCGCGCCGCTTCGTCGATCGCCCAGAGGTTCGTCGGGTCGTCGACCGCTGCCGTCAGTGTGCCCGCGACGCGGAACATCGGCACGATGCGGCTCGACACCACGAACTCGCGCGGCAGGAGGTGCAGGACCTCGCGGTCGACGTGGCGCCGCGTCACCCGGAGGAACGGCAGGCGGTACTGGATCGCCAGCGCTTCGCGGACGTTGTCGTCCGACGCGAGGTTGAGGCGCAGCAGAGTGTCGCCAAGCCGTTCGCCCGGCAGCTTTTCGTCGGGCAGGGATGCACGGCGGAGCTCGTCGCGATCCACCCAGCCGTGCGACAGCAGGATGTCGCCGAGCTTGCCCGTCATTCCGAGCAGGGCGGGCACTTCAGGACTCCATGCGCAGGTTCCGCATCGCCTGCTCGGTCGATTCGAAGACGGCGAAGCGCCGTTCGAGGCGGGTGGCCTTCAGGATGTCGAGCAGGAGCGGCGGGGGACCGACGAGTGCGAGACGCCCGCCCATGGCGGTGACCTGCGACGCGACCTTGACGAGCGCTTCGAGGCCGGCGGAGTTCGCCTGCTTCGCCTTCTGCAGGTTGACGAGGAAACGCCGATGACCCTTGTCCATGACGGCACGCGTCGCGCCGTCGAGTGACGACCCGGTCTGGGAGTCCAGTGCCCCGTCGACGAACACCGTCGCGAGCATCCCGTCTTCCTGGGTCGTCACGGGCATCACGCATCTCCCTGCAGCAGGTCCTGCACGGCCTTCACCAGCTCGCGCGGACTGAACGGCTTCGTCAGGAAACGGTGGCGACCGATCTGCGGCGCGACCTGGGCCGGCACGTCGAGGTTCTGCGCGGTCAGGATCACCAGGGGCAGGGCGGCGGTCGCCGGGTCGTTCTTCAGCGCCCGAGCGACCGAATAGCCGTCCATGCGCGGCATGCCGACGTCCAGCACGGCGAGATCGGCGCTCTTCGTCTTGAAGAACTCGAGCGCCTCGACGCCGTCGGTCGCCTCGCTGACCGTGAACCCCGCGGTGCGGAGCTTCAGCGACACCGCGAGGCGGATGCCGGGGTCGTCGTCGACGATCAGGATGTGTCGCTTGTCCATGGTCACCTCGTCACGCCGTCCACGGCCATCAGGGTCGAGCTGCCCTGCTCGTCGGTATCGGCGTTCAGCACCGGCAGGTAGACACGGAACTCGGTGCCGACGCCGAGTTCGGACGACAGTTCGATGCGGCCGCGGTGGCGTTCGACGATGTAGCGGGCCATCGGCAGGCCGAGGCCGGTGCCCTGGATCGTCGACTGCTCCGCACTCTGCGCCCGGAAGAACTTCTCGAAGATGCGCGGCAGGTCTTCCGCCGCGATGCCGATGCCCGTGTCGCGGACGCGGACGACCAGTTCGGCGCCTTCGAGGCGCGCCGTCAGGCTCACCTCGCCGCCGCTCTTCGTGTACTTCACGGCGTTGCCGACGATGTTGACCATCGCCTGGCGCAGGAGACGCGCGTCGCCGACCAGGTCCGCGAGGTAGTCGCTGATGTCCCAGCGCAGCACGATCTGCTTCCTGTCGGCGAGCGGCTGGTGCAGCGCGAGCAGGCTCTGGAAGAGCTCGCGCATGTCGACCTGCTCCTGCTTGAACTCGGTGATGCCCGCCTCGACGCGGGCGAGGTCGAGCAGTTCGGCGACCATCTGCGAGAGTCGGACGGACTCCTCGTACGAGACGCGGATGAGCTTGTCCCGGTCTTCCGTGGACAGGCCGTCGGCCTCGTTCGCCAGCTCGAGCGACGCCTGGATCGCGGTCAGCGGCGTCTTCAGTTCGTGCGACACGCCGTAGATGAACTCCGACTTGGCCCGCGACGCACGTTCCTCGGCCGTCCAGTTCTCGAGAACGACGACCTGCGCGTGGCGCATGGCGGGGGACGGCGGCGTCTCGAGTGCGCGCAGCAGGTAGACGTGGCGTCGGTCGCCGGCGTCCCACTCGATGCGGCACGTCTTCACGTTGCGGGCCAGATCGGCGTCGAGGATGGAGCGGATGCCCTCGACGATCTCGAAGCGCGTCTCGGCCTGTTCGAGCGTGAGGTTCGTGCGGTCGCCGAGCTGGAGCACACTGCGCGCGGTTGCGTTCGCGTACAGCACTCGTTCGGTCTCGTCGAAGACGACGACGCCGTCCTGCAGTGCGGCGAGCACGGCGTTGGTCATCTCGAGCTGCGTCTCGGCGGCCACCGCACGCAGCTGGATCTGCTGACTCTCTCGCGCTCCGTCGCTCTGGCCGCGGACGACGTCGAGAACGCCCTGCCACGCGTCGGTGCCGGGCTGGAGGCAGTCGTCGGCGGACTTGCCGAGGGCGTCCCACAGCGCCGACAGCGGGCGCCGTTCACGGCGCGGGCGCAGCGCCGCGGCGGTTGCGCCCAGGGCGGCACCGGCGACGCCCCAGGCCCATGCCGGAACGGAGGTGAGAAGGGACCCGATCATCGGGTGCCTCCTTCGGCGAGGCCGGGCCAGAGTCGTTCGAACTGTGCGAGCAACGCTTCGGTCCCCGGAAGCTGCTTCGCGCGCGCCGCGTGACGTGCAGCCGCCTGCCGATCGCCGGTGGCCGCGAGTGCCGTGGCGAGCAGGGCGTGGTTCGCACCGTTGCCGGCCTGCAGCGAGACCGCGCGTTCGAGGCAGCGGGCGGCGGCGTGCCAGTTGCGCTGGCGCGCGTAGACCCGACCGAGCCCGGCGTGGGCGCGGCTCGCTTCCGGCTCGAGAGCGATGGCGCGCTCGAAGGAGGTCTTGGCCGCGTCCAGGTCGCCGGTGCGATAGAGGACCTCGCCGCGGAGTACGGCCGTGGCGGCGCGCTCCTGTTGCCCCGAACTCGCACCGAGGTCGAGTTCGCGGAGTGCGGCCGAGTAGTCCCCGGTCTGCAGGTGCGCGGCGGCGAGCGTCAGCAGCAGCGACGGGTCGGAGGCTCTTGCGTGCGGCGGCATGCGTTCCGCGAGAGCGAGCGCCTGTTCGGGACGGCGGCTCATCACCGAGCTGAGGGCGACGCCGGTCGCGGCGGCCGCGTCGTCCGGCTTCGCGTCCAGCGCGGCATCGAACGCGCGCCGCGCGTCGTCCCACTGGTTCTTGGCCGCGAAGTCGGACGCGAGATCGAGGTGGGGCTCCGCGACGCGCGGGAAGCGAGACGTCGTCTCCTGCCGGAGTGCGGCGGCTTCGTCGCCGCGGCCGCGCGCCAGCAGGAAGCGGTGCAGGTCCACGAACGCGCGCGGATCGTCCTTCGTCTTGGCGATCGCGTCGCGGTAGCAACGCTCCGCGTCGTCGAAGCGGCCGGCCGTCTCGTGCACCGCACCGAGCGTGCACAGCGCGGCGATCGACTCGGGGCGGGCCGCGAGCAGCAAGCGCGCGCTGCCGTCGGCGGTGGCGACGTCGCCGCGCGCCCACGACAGCCTCATCAGCAGCTCCAGGGTCTGCGCGTCCTTGGCGTCGTACTGCACGGCCTGCTGCAGCAGGCGCTGGGCTCGTTCGTGGTCCTTCGCCTGCAGGCACTGCAGGGCGAGGTCCTGGTACATGCGCGACTTCGTGTTGCGCCACTCACCCGCGTCGAGCGGCTGCTGGTGATCGGGCGAAGTCGTCGTGCACGCGAAGCAGAGAAGCGCCGGCAGCGCGGACAGGAACGAACGGAACGTCGCCATCAGCGGGCTCCTCCGGGCGCGGGCAGGGACTCGAGGATCGTCAGCGCCGCGCCTGCCTCGTCGATCGGGAGGCGTTCGAGGGCCAGAGCCTCGATCAGCGTCTCGCGCAGCACCGCCGCGTCGGCTTCGGTCGGGTTCAGCACGAGCGCGCGCTCCACGGAGCCGAGCGCGCGGTCCAGTTCGCCGCGGGCACGCCACACCGCGGCATCGGCGAGATGGCTGCGCGCGATCATCGGCCGGATGTACGGCGACAGCGAGTCCCAGTGGCTGCGGCGGACCGCGGCGAAGCGCCGCTGCACGGCGTCGGCGCGGTTCTGCGCCTCGACGGGATCGAGGATGTGCGGCGTCAGCAGGATGACGAGTTCGCGCCGGTTCACCGTCTCGAGCGTGCGGCCGAACAGCGCCCCGAGCAGCGGGATGTTGCCGAGCACCGGGATCTGGCTGCGCACCGTCGTCACCGACTCGCCGATCAGTCCGCCGAGGATCAGCGTCTGGCCGTCGCGCATCAGGATCTTGGTCGTGATCTCGGTGGTGTTCTCGGAGGGCACTCCGGACACCGGGTCGATCACTCCGGCGCTGTTCTGCGGATGGACGTCCATCCGGATCCAGCCGTCTTCGCCGACGAACGGGCGGAACACGAGCTGCGTGCCGGTGTCGAGGAACTCGACCGTCTCGATCGAACTCGTCTGCGTCTGCGTGACCGTCGTGTAGCCGAGGCGCCCGCCGACGATGATCTCCGCCTGTTCGCCGTTGAGCGCGATCACGCGCGGGTTGCTGACGATCGTCGCGTTCGTCGTCTGCTCCAGCGCTTCGACGAATGCCGCCACGCTGTTCTTGATGAACCCCAGCGACAAACCCTGGGAGATCGGCGATCCTGCGAAGCCGAACGTCTGGCCGCTCACGAGCGAGCCGTCGAACTGCGAGCCGGAGGCCTGGTAACCGGTGATGCCGGTGAGGTCGGAGGTCGCACCGACCTGGTTGAAGTCGATGCCGCCGAGCACGTTGAGGTCGACGCCGAGCCGGTTGTCCTCGCCGAGGTCGATGCTGAGGATCGTCGCTTCCAGCAGCACCTGCTGCGGCGGCCGATCCAGCGTCGCCACGGTCTTCGCGAGACCGTCGAGGTTCGAGCGGTGGTCGACGACGACGATGGTCTGGCGCTGGCCGCTCGAAGGCGCGGCCGTCGTGCCTCCGCTCGAGCCCGAGGAGTCGCTCGACGCGGCCGACACGGCGGACGCGGCGAAGCGGCCGTCGGCCGACAGGAGGGGCTGCAGCAGCGGCTGTGCCTCCGTCGCCGTCAGATGGTTCAGCACGAAGACGCGCGTCTCGATCGGGTCCTGTTCCTTCTGCAGCGCCTTCCTCTGCTCGACCGTCAGTACGCGGTAGAACGCGCCCTGCTTCACGAAGTCGAGGTCCTGTGTCGCGAGGATCTGGCGCAGCGCGTCGTCCAGGGGCACGTCGTAGAGATTGATGGTCACCTTCCCGGCGACCTTGTCGTTGGTGACGAGACTGATCCGGTGCTGGGCGGACAGCGCCTGCAGGACGTTCGCGATGCTCTCGTCTCGCACGTTCAGCGTGATGAGCTTCTCCTGCTCCTGGGCACTGGCGATCGCGGTGGTCGCCAGCAGCGCGGCGATGGTGCGGAGTTCAGTCATGGTCACCTCGCAGGGCGGGGTCGGGCAGGGGGACGGCGACGGTCTTGTTCCCGTCGCGGTAGACGACGCGCCGTTCTTCGATCGCCACGATCGAGCGTCCGCCGAGCGAGTCGCCGGGGCGGTACATCTGGCCGGCGATGATCGCGACCGGTGGCCGGCCGGCGCTGAGCACGATCGCGGTGGGCGTGAAGGTCTGATCGCCGTCGGCGACCGTGACCGTCGGCACCACATCGAACGGTCGGAACGGTTCGCCGCCGTGGACGGGCGACCACCGCGGCCGGAGCGGGGTGGTGAGGCCGGCCAGGCGGTCTTGCGTCTGGATCGCGGCTTCGATCGGCGACAGCGGCGCGGCGGTTTCCCCGGCGGGCGCCGCGGGCGTGTCCACCGCGGTGGATGCGTTCGCCGACGGCTTCGCGGTGCGGGCCGGCTTGCCCCGCAGCAGCGGCAGCCAGAGGGTCACCAGGACGGGGGCCAGGAGCAGGAGCACGAGGTTCCGCTTCGGCATCCGGCGCAGCCGGTGCAGCACCGATCCGCCCGCGGCACTCGCATCGCGCGGCGACGCGGTCATCGGTCGATGCTCCAGGCGCGGACGAGCGTCATCTCGGTCCGGATCCGCGCGGGTTCGGTGCCGGCCTGGATCGACAGGTCGGTGATGCGCGTGGGGACGGCGTCGTTCTCGATCGCCGTCAGCGCCGCGAACAGGTCGGCGAACGCGCCCGTCGCGACGACACGGGTGCGTTGGTGCGGCATGCCGAGCGACGGGTCGGCGCCCATCGGTTCGGCCCGTTCGACCGCGAGGCCGTGTTCCTCCAGCACGGTCCGCGTCTGTGCCGCGGTCGGCACGGACAGCGGGTCGCGCGACGTTCGTTTCTGCAGGTTGTCGCGCGCCTGCTCCAGCGACGCGACGGCGTTCTTCAGCGCGGCGACCTGCGTCGCCTCCTCCTCCGCGCGATCGAACCGGGCGTACGAGCCGTCGATCTCGCGTTGCAGCGTGCGGATCTCGGCCATGTGCACGCGACCCAGGAGTGCGTGGTACGCGCCGGCGATGCCGACGAGGGTGAGGAGGGTGGAGACCGTTCGGTTCATCGCGACCTCCTCGCGTCCTTCGCTCGAAGCGAGAACGCGAACGCCTTGCCGTTGCCCTGTGCGTCGGTGCGTTCGCAGGACAGCGGCGGCAGCGCATCGGACGCGCGCAGCGAAGCCAGGTAGGCCTTGAGCGCGTCCGGATCGGCACAGTGTGCCGCGACGTCGATCGACGGGGTCGCGGACGACCACGGCTGCTGATGGACCGCGAGTTCGTGCAGCGCGACGCCTTCGGGCCGGTCGGCGAGCAGTTCGTCGACGAGGATGGTCATGCGACGGGCATCCAGCGGTTTCGCCAGCGCTTCGATCTCGGCGCGGATCGCGACCGCCTTCGCGGCGAGTTCCTGGGCTTCGTCGTTGAGGCGCGCGCCGAACGTTGCGTGTTCGCGGGCGAGGCGCGCCATCTCGCGGACGCCGGCCACGCGGATGCGCAGCACCAGATCGACGGCGATGGAGGCGAGCACGATGGGGATCGCCATGTAGAGGCGTTCCCTCCTCTCGCGGCGTCGCAGGGTGCCGCTGCGGTAACTCGCGGGGAGGAAGTCGACGTCGGTGGTCATGACGCGACGCTCCGCAGTGCGAGGCCGAGCGCGGTGTCGAAGCCCGCCAACGTCGCCTCCCCTCGTCCGACGGACGAAGGCGGCACGATGCCGTCGAACGGCTCGGCGCGTTCGGTGGTGATTCCTGCGCGACGTCCGAAGTAGGCGACGAGGCCAGGCCAGCGCGCCGGGCGGCCGCTCACGCGCATGAGGTTGACGGCGCGGCCCTGGAAGAGCGCGCCGCAGTAGCGCACGCCGTCCGTGACTCGGACGAGCAGTTCTTCGAGCGGTGCCGCGAGTGCGCCGACGATTGCTTCGTGCAGTCTCGATGCGGCGTCGGGGTCGTCGGGCTCGAGGATGCGTTCGACGTCGATCTGCAGGCGTTCGCGCAGCAGGTTCGACAAGTCGGTCGCGCCCCTGCGCACGATGCGCATGAGGATGGGGTTGCCGGCGCGGACGACCGTGATCCGGGTGTCCGAGTCGCCGATGTCGAGGTGCAGGAACGAATCGTTCGGCGAGCGGTGCACGAACGGCCTGACGAGTGCGCAGGGCTCGAGGTCGATCGCGTCCGGCACGAGCCCGATGGCCTCGGTCGTCTCGATCAGCGTGCGGATCGCGTCGGCCTTGGCGATGCAGCAGAGGAGCTCGCGCTTCCGTTCCCCCTGGTCGAACAGTTCGGCGACCGGGATCGGGCAGATGGTGAGCTCGGTCGAGAGGCTCGTCGGGTCCTGCACCTTCTGCGCGATGATGTCCCCGGCGCGTTCGAGTTCGCCGTTGGCGATCCGCACGTGGCGCGTCGCGACGTCGCGGAGCCGCAGCGCGGTCACCGCGCTGTCGCCGCGGAAGCCGCCGCGGCGCAGAGCGCGGCGCGCGGCGTCGATCACATGCGTGCGACGCGCGTTCTCGTCCGCGGATGCGGCGACGGGTCCGATCGCCTCCGCGGCCGCCGCGCGCACACGGAGCGCGCCGCTGCGGCGTTCGAGCTGGAGCAGGCGGACGGCGCGGTCGCCGATGTCGATCGCGATGGCGGAGCGGCTACGCGACACGGCCGCGCGCGGGCACTCCGGCGAACGGCCTCAGCCGCGCGGTCGGGGTGCACCGGCCTCCTCGGGCAGGCGCCGGGGGATGCGCTGGGGGGGCGCCGACCATGGATCGTTCACGGCCTCAGAAGTCGTAGTAGTTCTTGCCGGAAGGTGCGGTGCCCGTCGAGTTGGCGCGCAGGCGGCCCGTCTTCGGGTGGAAGATCCAGCCCGTCGAGTCGTCGGCGGCCGGGAACGCCGCGGCGTCGGCCACGATCAGGATCGTGTTGAGGCCGTTGATCGGGTTCTCGGGCAGCTGCTCGCGGATGTAGGGACCGTAGTCGTAGCCCGCCGTGCCGGGAGCCGCGGTCGCGCCGGTGGCCTGGCTGGCGAGCGTCAGCTGGTTGGTCGCATCGGAGGCCGTCGGAGCGCCGCCGCCGGACGGATAGCCCGGGTACTTGCCGCGGTGGTTCGTCCGGTAGAACTCGATCGCGTTCCGCATGACCGCGAGGTTGGACTGGAGGTTGCTCGCGCGTGCCTCCTCGGTGCTGTCGGAGAACTGCGGGATCGCGACCGCGGCGAGGATGCCGAGGATCACGACCACGATGAGGAGCTCGACGAGGGTGAAGGCGGACTCAGCTTTGCGCATCGGGTGGCCCATGGTGATCGACGCTCGTGCATCGGCGTCGGCCGCCGGCCGCCTTGAGGTCCTCGCCACAGGACCGGCTCAGGGACCGGTGATCGTCACGCGACCGGTCGCATCGTCGACCCGAACGCGGAGCCAGGCGTCGCCCTGGACCACCTGCACGTAACCCGGTGCGGCGGCGCGGCCGTCGGCCGTGAAGACGACCTTGGACGCCCCGGCGAAGTCGACCGCGCTGATCTTGCCCTCGTCGTAGACCTTGCTGCCGATGGGGCGGGCGGCGACGAGTTCGTCCACCGCGGTGGTATCGGCGTCCGGTCGCGCCTTCAGCGTCGCCTCCTGCGTCGCCGGGTCCGAGCCGTCCGCGAGCACGAACTTCGACGTGTTGGCGTTCTTGTCGAACTCGACGCCCACCCCTGTGTTCGTCCGGATGGCGAGGCTCTGCGAACGGTAGATGTCGGCCACGATCTGGCGCGCCATCGCGTCGACGGCCATCTCGTCGGTGTCGAAGGTCTGTACGGCCACCGCGGTGACGATGCCGAGGATCGTCACGACGAGCATCAGGTCGATGAGCGTCGCGCCCGAGCAGTCGTTCGTCGGGCGCTGGTCGCGTCCGTTCATGGCCTTGCTATCGGCAGCGTCGGCGCCCGGACCGTACTGCACTCGCGGGGCCTTCCTTGCCGATGCCCATGGCATGGACCGCTCTCGGAGAGACGAACGCGGCGTGATCCTCGTGGTCGTGCTGATCCTGGCGGTCACGTTCAGCGCGTTGTCCGTGGCTCTCCTGTCGACGGCCGAGATGTCGCTGCGTGTGCAGGGCAACGGTCAGGACCTCGAACGGGCCGACCGTGCGGCGCGGTCGGGCGTGGAGTGGGCTGCCGCGATCGTGAAGTCGGGAGGGATCGTCGACGTGTCGCGCCGGGCCGAACTCACGCCCGGCGTCGTCGTCGCCGCGCAGGTGCGATCGGCGCAGACGCCGAACCTGCTCGGCGGCGGGAGCGCGTACGGCGCGGTGGTCCGCGTCGGGGCGGATGCCGCCGTCGTCGCGGCTCCGTTCCCGCACGCGCTGCTGAGCTTCTCGACCACGAGCTCGCTCACCGACGAGATGACGGTCGTCGGGTCGGCATATCTCGGCGACTCCGCGTCCCCGCCGGCGATCAGCGCAGCGCGACCCGCCCAGATGGACGGGGACCTCGAACTCGTCACGACCACGGCGCTGGCCGCGAACCGGGTGGTGCACAAGTCCGGTGTGGACCGGTACGGCGTGACGGCGCTGACGCCGCCGCCCTGGAACACGCTGCCGTTCACACTGGGCGTCGGATGGACGGTGCCGGTGACGACCTACACGGGGACGACGACCGTGAGCGGCAAGACGCTGTCGGGGATCGTCGTCGTCAACCTGTTGCCCACCCAGACCCTCACGCTGGACAACTGCACGATCATCGGCACGCTCGTCGTGCCGAGCCTCTATCCGCCGGTCGGCGAAACGCTCGGCGTGCCGACGATCCAGGTCAACGGTTCGGTCCAGATCCGCGGCGGGACAGCGGACACCGGCAATCTGGCGATCCTCGCTCCCGGCTGCACGCTCGTCGGGATCCGCAACGGGAGCGCGATCGTCGAAGGCGTCACCTACGTGCGCGAAGCAAAGACGCTGGACGGCACCACGTTCCGAGGGCAGATGCTGGTGCGGCTCGGGATCACGAGCAGCAGCGCGGGCGCGTTCCGGGTCGAGCGGCCCGGCACGTTCGTGCCCACCGTGCCGGTCGGCATCACGTGGACCGGCACGTCGGGGGTGCGGCTCACCTGGCGCGGCCGGCAGTGACCGGCGCGCGCCGATCGGTCAGGCCGGCTTGCCGCCCGCTGCGCTCGCCGCCACCGGGGCTTCCGGCGCGCCGGTGAGCTTGCCGAAGAACGGCGGCATCTCGACGCCGCCGATGTCCTTCATCATCTGCAGCATCGGCGGCAGGCTGCCCGCGAGACCGTGCAGGAAGCCCGCGGTCGCGTTCTTCCCGTTCTGACCGCCGCCGTCCCACACGACGACCTTGTCGAACTTCACGTTCGCGATCGCCTTCGCGGCGGTCTCGGCCATCTGCGGCAGGTGCTCGAGCAGCAGCAGCTGGAACGCCTGCTGCGCCCCGCCGCAGCCCTCGACGATGCGCTGCAGACCCTCGGCCTTCTTCGCCAGGATCTCGTACTCGCCGCGCGCCTGCGCTTCGAGGCGGGCGAAGGTCGCCGCGGCCTCGGCATCGGCACGCATGCGGACCTGTTCGGCCTGGGCTTCGGCGTCGACGATCAGCTTCGCCTTCTGGGCCTTCGCCGCCGCTTCGAGTTCGGCGCGCTGCTCGCTCTCGATCTTGGTCGCCATGGCCGCCGCGGCACGTGCTTCGGCGAGGTACTGCGCCTCGCGCACGTTCGCCTCGGCTTCGCGGCGGCGCGTCTCGGCGAGCTGGTAGGCCTCGGCCTGCCGAACCTTGAGTGCCGCCTCGGCGTCGACGACCTTCGCGCGGGCGATGTTCTCGCCCGACACGGCCTGTGCCTCGGCGTCGGCGACCTGGACGCGCATCTGCCGCTCCTGGTCCTTGATCGCGCTCTGCTGTTCGAGCTCGGCGCGGCTCTTGCCGATGCCGGTCTCCTTGGCGAGCTCGGCGAGGCGGACGAGCTTCTCGCGTTCGGCCTCCTTGGTGCCGATCTCACGCACCTTCTCCGCGCTGGCGACCAGCACGTCCTGCTCGCGCTTCGCCTCGGCGACGCCGATCGAACCGCGCTTCTGCTGCTGCGCGACGTCGATCTCCGCGGACTGGATCGCTTCGGAGGCAGCCTTGCGGCCCATCGCCTCGATGTAGCCCGACTCGTCCGTGATGTCGGTGATGTTCACGTTGATCAGGACGAGGCCGATCTTCTCGAGTTCGGGCAGGAGCGACGTCTGCACGTTGTCGAGGAACTTGTCGCGGTTGCGATTGATGTCCTCGATGGTCATCGACGCGATCACCTGGCGAAGCTGGCCCAGGATGATGTCCTCCGCCTGCTTCATGACCTGCCTCGGCTCGAGGCCGAGCAAGCGGATCGCGGCGGTCTGCATCACGGCGGCATCCGTGCCGATCGCGACCGTGAACACCGAGGGAACGTTGACGCGGATGTTCTCCGCCGACAGCGCGCCCCGCAGCGGGATCTCGATCTGCATCGGGTCGAGCGACAGGAACGAGTAGTCCTGGATCAGCGGCCATACGAACGCGCCGCCGCCGTGGAGGCACCGCGCCGACTGGCCCGACGCGACCTTGCCGTAGATCACCAGGATCTGGTTGCTCGGGCAGCGCTTGTAGCGCTTCACCACGAGGATGACGAAGCCGAGCAGGATGAGGGCGGTAGCGGCGATCGAGAGCAACAGGATCGAGTCCGGTGTGAGTCCGGATTGCAGCAGTGCGTACATGGAATCCTCCTTCGGGGATGTCGGGACGGACGGAAGAGCGAGTTGGCCGCGGATCACGCGGCCGGTTCGACGACGAGCACGTCGCCGTCGGTGTGCGCGACGACGCGGACCGTGGCGCCGGTCGGGATCTCCACGCCGCGACTGACGGCGCGGCATTCGACGGTGCGACCCTGCACCTGCATCAGCACGCGACCGTGGCCGTGGCCGGCGGGCGGAACACGCAGGTAGACGTTGGCGGTGTGGCCGATCGCGTTGGCGAGGTCGACGTTGCCGTGCGACTGCAGCTTCGCGAGCGAGCGCATCAGGCCCGCGACGAACCAGAGAGCGGAGCCGCCGGCGAGCGTCGCAGTGGCTGCGACGGACAACGGCGACCAGCCGAGCTTGTCGGTGCCGAGGCCGACGAGGCCGAAGAACGTCGCGAACGTCGAGACCGTCTGCAGCGAGAACAGCTTCAGGAACGCGCCCTGGTCGTGGCCGGTGCCGTGGCCGCCGTCTACATCGGTGTCGCCGCCGACGCCGAACACGAGCAACAGGAACTGGAGGACGAGGCAGGTTCCGCCGATGGCCGCGCAGTAGAGGAAGACGGTGGTCATCGTGAGTTCCCCGGCCGGGACGAGCCGGGCGTCACGAACTTGTAGCCGCGCTGGCCTGCTCCCTGTTGCGTCAGCTCCCGATTCCGCCGTCCGCGCCACCGTTGCGCGCGAGCGGTGTCACGCGGATCCGTTCGGCTCTGCGGTTGTTCGCTTTCGTGACTTCGAAACGGAAGCCTTCGAACTCGACCTGCGATCCCGCGGCGGGAACGCTTCCGAGGCGTTCGGCGAGGAAGCCCGACAACGTCTTGCTCTCCGTCTCGACTCCTTTGATGCCGAGTCGCGCGAACACGGACTCGACGTCGGCGAAACCGCGGCACAGCAGCGATCCGTCGGGCCGGTCGACGATGAGGGTCTCCTCGGTGTCGAGTTCGTCCTCGATCTCACCGACGATCTCTTCGAGCACGTCTTCGAGTGTGATGATGCCGTGGGTGGAGCCGTACTCGTCGACGACGATCGCCATGTGGCGCTTCTCGCGCTGGAACCTGCGCAGCACGTGGTTGAGCGTCGCGGTCTCGGGGAACACGAGCAGCGGGACCTGGAGCTGCGTCCAATCCGGCTCGACGGTCTCGCGCAGCGAGAAGAGCAGCTCCTTGGTCAGGACGAAGCCGGTCACACGATCCAGCTCGCCGTCCGGTGTGTACGGATAGCGGCTGTGACCGGCGCGGCGCACGAGCTGCAGGTTCTGCTCGGTGGATGCCTTGCCCGACAGGAACACGACGCGATCGCGCGGCACCATGACGTCGCGCGCCATCGTGTCGCGCAGGCGAGTCGCGTTCTCGATCAGCTCCGCGGTGATCGCGCCGAACGCGCCCTGGCTGCGCCCCGCGGTCGCGAGGACCCGGATCTCCTCGAGCGACGTCGTGTGGGCGGCGCCTTCCCTGGCGAGCAGCCGTGACATCTGTCTCGTGACGAACAGAACGGGTCCGAGCACCACGGTCACTGCCTGGACCCCGATCGCGACGGGGACGGCGAGTGCGTTCGCGTGCATGACACCGATGGTCTTCGGCACGATCTCGGTCAGCGCGAGGACGGTGACGACGAACGCCGCCGCGAACCAGGCTGGCGAGACGCCGGGGAACGCCACCGAGAACTGGTCCGTTGCGAGCGCCGCGCCGCCGGAGTTGGCGACGGTGTTGAGCACGAGGATCGCCGCGATCGGCCGGTCGGGTTCGCGGCGGAAGCGCCGCAGCAGGTGGCCGGCCCGGCTGCCGGAGTGGGCGAGCCCTTCGATGCGCGCCGCGCCGACGCTCAGCAACGTCGCCTCCGAGATCGAACAGAGGAACGACACCACCAGCGAGATGGCGACGGCGACGACGAACAGGAGCATTGCGGTGGCGAGGGCGGAGACCCTCTGCCGCGAGGGTAGGGTCCACCGTGCCGTGCGTCACGCGCGAACGTTCTCGCGCGGTGTTCGGCCGGTCAGGCCGGCTGGACCGCGGGCGCGGGTTCGCTGCAGGCGAACGCGTAGTCGCCGCTCTTCACGCGCACCGTCACCTCGCTGTCCGGGCCCAGGTCGTGGTCGAGGATCATCTCCGTGATCGGGTCCTCGATGCGGCGCTTGATGAGGCGCCGCAGTTCGCGCGCGCCGAACTCCTCCGAGAACCCCTGCTTGGCGAGCAGCACCCGGACGCCCGGCGAGAAGGTCACCGTGATACCGCGGCGCTTCAGCAGATCGGCGACCTCGCGGAGCATGTTGCCGGCGATGCGCTGGCACACCTTCTCGTCGAGGGGGTTGAACATCACGACTTCGTCGATGCGGTTCACGAACTCGGGGCGGAACGACTCGCGCAGCGCCTCGA
>CAZIFB010000051.1:0-35470 GCA_964538915.1 uncultured candidatus Brocadiaceae bacterium
CTGGCTGATGCCTTCGAGGTTGTATTCGACCGGATCCTCGATGGTCAGGATGTTGAGTTCGGGTGCGTTGATCTCGTCGAGGCACGCGTAGAGCGTCGTCGTCTTGCCGGAACCGGTCGGCCCGGTCACGAAGATCACGCCGTGGCTGTAGTTGATGTAGCGACGGATGGTGCGCTGCGCGTCGGCCGTCAGGCCGATCTGGTCGATCGAGTAGATCTTCGTCGTCTTGTCGAGGATGCGGAAGACGATGCGCTCACCGCCGGCGACGGGCACCGAGCTGATGCGAACGTCGACATCGCCGTCGCCGACGCGGATCGACGCACGGCCGTCCTGGGGCAGACGGCGCTCCGCGATGTCCATCTTCCCCATGACCTTGACGCGCGAGACGATCGCTTCTTGTGCGCGCTTCGGGATGGACTCCATGTCGTACAGCACGCCGTCGATGCGCATGCGCACCTGCAGGCGGTCGCTGTACGGCTGCAGGTGGATGTCCGAGGCGCGCAGCTTCAGCGCCTGGAACAGCAGCATGTTCACCAGCTTGATGACGGGCGCCTTGTTGGCATCCAGCAGGTCTTCCGACTCCTGGATGTTCTCGGCGATGCTGACGATGTCGGTGTCCTTGACGTCCTGCAGCGCCTCGTCGACCCCGTCCGCCTTGTGGCGGTAGGCGCGGTTGATGAGGTTCGCGATCTCGCCGCGATGCGACAGGACGGCTTCGATCTCGCGCCCGAGCAGGGTGGCGAGATCGTCCATCGGCTGCACTTCGAGGGGGCGGTGCGTGGCGACGCGCAGCGTGCTGCCGGCATCCTCGATCGCGACGAGTCCGTGGGTCCGCGCGAACTGCACCGGGATCTGCTGGATGAAGACGGACGGCACACCGACGCCCTCGAGACTCGCGCGGTACTCGAGGCCGAGCAGTTCGGCGAAGAACTGCATGCACTTCCCTTCGGAGAGGAAGTTCTTGCTGATCAGCACCTGATCGAGGTGCTGTCCCGTCTCGCGCTCGGTACGCAGTGCGTCGTCGATCTGCGCCTGGTTGAGGCCCGCGCGCCGAAGCAGCCCTTCGCGGATGCGATCCTGGAAAACCGGCGGAGTGGCTGGCGTCTGGCTCATTTCGGCTGTGCCCCGGAGTTGGCGTCCGGCGACGCGGGAGCCGTCGGTTGCGTGCGACGCGCCTTGTCGTTCGTGATGGAGCGGCGGTAGGTGCCCATCTCGTTCTCGCCCTGGCGGTCGAGGTCTTCGACGGTCGTGCCCACGTCCTCGAGGGTGCGGGCCTGCGACGCCGCCGACTTGGCGTCCCAGCGCCGGTCGATCAGCCGCAGGCGGCGTTCACCGATGTAGTCCTGCGCTTCGAGTTTCCGCTGCAGGCTCACGTGCCACAGATCCTGGAAATCGTCTTCGTCGAGGATCGTCGGGGTCACGAAGAAGTACAGGTTCGTCTTGTTCGTGGTGTCCTCGCTGCGCCGGAACAGGAAGCCCAGCAGCGGGATGTCCTTCAGGAACGGGATGCCGCCGTCGCTGTGCGACTCCGAGTCCTCGATGACGCCGCCCAGCACCATGGTGGAGTCGCTCGGCATGGTCACTTGGGTCTTGATCGTTCGACGCAGCGTCACACCGCCGCCCGTCACCGAGTTCGGATCGAACGCACCGACGAACCGGCTGACCTCGAGACTGATGTTGAGGCGGAGATAGTTGTTCGGCGAGATGGTGGGGGAGATCTCGAGGGTGATGCCAGCGCGGCGCGCTTCGCCGATTCCGCTCGACGTCGTCGCCGTGCCTTGGTTCTGCGTCGTGGTCGGGCGTTCCTCTTCCGTCTTCACGATCGCGGTCTCGTTGTTGTTCACGAGCACGCTCGGCAGCGAGAGGATGTTCGCCTGGTCGTCGGTGGACAGCGCGTTGATGAGCAGAGGCACCGCGAAGTCGCCGCCGCTCAGGATGCCGCCCGTGAGGCCCTGCAGCGGGTTCTCGAAGTCGGGGAGCCGGGTGTCCGGCAGGCCGTCGTCGTCGGTGTCCTGGAACGCGGACTGGCCGAAGTGCGAGAAGCCGAAGCCGCGCGTGAAGTCGCCGTTGTCCTTGATGTCGAGCAGGCCGAGTTCGATGCCGAACCGGTCGAGGTCGCCGGTCGTGAGTTCGACGAGCGCCGCTTCGATCAGCACCTGCGGTTGCCGCCGATCGAGCTTGTCGATCAGTTCCTGGATCTGACGCCACTTGGTTCCGGCCGCAGAGACGAGCAGGCTGTTGCTCTCGTCGTGCGCCTGGATGACCGTCTTGCGGATCTTCTTCGCCGCGTTGGCTCCCGCCGCGCCCGGTGCGGCCGCCGCGGTCTCGGCCGCGACGTCGTCCGAGAGGAAGGTGTTCAGCGTCTCGCGCAGATCCTTCGCGAGGACGTTCTTCAGGTGGATCACGTTCGCGGCGCCGTCCACCGGCTGGCTCGGCACGTCGAGGCGCGCGATGAGGTCGAGTGCTTCGCGAACCTGCTCCTGCGTGCCGCTCAGCACGAGCGCCTTCTGCGAACTGTGCACGACGACCTTCAGCTGGGGCTGGCTGCTGGCACCGGGCGCGCCGCCGCCCGCCGCGGCCCCCGCTTCGGCGAGAACGGCCTGGCGGATCTTCTGCCGGCTCTCGAGCACGTCGGTGAGGATCGGTTCGAGTTCCTCGGGAGCTTGCTCCTCGAGGCCGACGACCTGCACGACGAGGTTGGGCTGGTCGAGCGGGATGTCGACGAGCTTCAGGAGCTCGACCGCGGCGTAGACCTGCGGGCCGAAGCCCTGCACGAGCATCGCGGTGTTGTTGCCGACGTTGCCGAGCGTCGGGGAGCCGCCGCCGGTGGTGCCCGTGCTCGCGAAGAACGGTCGCAGCGAGTTCGTCGCCACGGGGGCGTTGATGTGCTTCAACGTGACCGTCGTCAGGATCGGCACGCCCGTCTGCGCGCGATACAGGTAGAGCTCGTCCGGGGTCACGTACCGGGCGCCGCTCGTCACCTCGCGGCCGCGCGGGCCCGCGATCGCGACGATTTCGAGCATTTCGAGATCGCCCTCACCGCGCGGCACCAGCGCAAAGCCGCGGATGTAGAGCATGGTCTGGAAGAAGGAGAAGAAGTCCTCCTTGAAGCGCTCGCGCTTGATGGTCAGCGTCCCGAGGAAGCTGATCGCGCCGGCACTCTGGCCCGCGCCGGTGAGTTCGTTCGGGTTGAAGGTGAAGCGTTTGCCCGTCACCTCCTCGGCCCACTTGATGAACTCGACGAGCTCCATCCCATTGCTCTCGTTCATCGAGAACGAAATGGTGCCGGTCTGCTCGTTGACCACCATCCGCGGCTTGGGCTGCTGCGGGTCCTGGCCTCCGGGTGGCGGGGTCTGGGCCGACAACGGACCGAGCAGCAACGACAGGGTCGCTGCGATCACCGCGGGCGCGGTGCGCCGCCCGCGGCGGCGGCTCGAAGAGTGGTCGGCGGGAGTCGAACCGCGCAGGCTGAGGTCGGCCATCATCTCGTGTTGACGTCGTGGTTCCGCTACGGAGGAACGAACGAAGCGCCTCCGACCGGCTCGCGAAGGTTTTTATTTCCGGTCGACGACGCAAGGAAGCCGGAAGTCGGTGTTTCCGACTTTCCGTTTGCACGGGCTCCACGGCGTCGGTTCATTCGTCCCCGCATCGACGGAGGTGACTCGTTCGATGCGCGCGGGCCCATGAAGCTGTCGGATCTGATCACGCCGGAACTGGTCGAACTGCCCTTGCGGGCCGCGGACAAGTGGGAGGCGTTGGGCGTGATCGCCCGCGTTCCCGTCCGGGCCGGGCGTTACCCCGCGACTCTCGTCCCCACGGTCGAGCAGGCGCTGCTCGTGCGCGAACGCAGCATGACGACCGGCATGGAGCACGGCATCGCGATCCCGCACGCCGCGATCGACGGCATCGACGACCTGGTTGCGGTGCTGGGCCTCGCACCCGCCGGGATCCAGTTCGAAACCCTCGATGGTGCGCCGGCGCGCATCGTGATCGGGCTCATCATCCCGCGCAGCAAGAAGCTCGCGCACATCAAGACGCTGGCTGAGATCGCGAAGCTGCTGTCGCGGGCGGAGGTCCGGGAGCGGTTGCTCCAGTGTGCCGATGCCAAGGCGGTCGTGACCGCGCTCGCCGAACTGCAGCCACAGACACGCTGACGGAACCGGGGTCGCGCGGCTCGTGGCATCGGAACGTTGGTGCGTTGTGGACTCGATGCGGGGCCTGCCGGCGCCGCGGGTGAGGTGCCGACGGTGACCGACGGCCTGTTGTCGGAGCCGGGTATCCTGCTCCGGATGGTGTCGCCCGATGCACCCGACCGGCCCGCCGGCACCGCGGCGAGCGCCACGCCGGCGGCGGCCCTGGGGGCTGCCGCACTGCGCGCAGCGCTGCTCGGCTTCTGCGGCGCGTGGTTCGTCCTCGCCGCCGCCCACTCGCTGCGAGCGGCGACCGGAATCGCGGAGCCGCGCTGGATCGAGTGGGTGCCGGCCTCGCTCGCCGGACTCGGTGCATGCGCCGTCGGCTCGTCGCGCGCGGCGGTCGGTTCGGTCCTCGCGTTCGCCGCACTGGCAGCGAGCGCACTCGCCGGCTCGTTCGGGGCCGAAGCGTGGCGCGTTCCCGCGTTCGCCGCGGGACTCGGCGCCGTTGCCGGCCTGCACGTCCCTCGCGTTGGTGGTGGTGTTCGCGGCAACCTGTTCGCCGGTGCGGCGGTCGTGCTCGGCGCACTCACCGCGGTGCTCACGGCACCGTGGACCGTCGCGTCGACGGCGATGTCGATCGGCGCCGTCCTGGTGCTCGCGATCTCCATCGTCGTTTCCGCGCCGACGCAGGGCGCACTCGCGTGCCGAGCCATCGTGGGGGTCTTCGCGGCGATGGTCGTCTCGTGGTTCGCCGCGCCTGCGTCGCTGTGGAGCGGCACCCCAGCTCTCGATCGCGGGCTCCACCTCGTCGCGAGCGTGGCGGCATCCTGGTTCGCCCTCTCGGGATCGCGGTGGTTGGCACTCGGTGCGCTCACCGTCGTGGTCGCGTCGACGTGGTTCGACAGGCCCGCGGAGCTCGAATCGGAGCGCCTCCAAGCACTCGCTGTGCAGCGCGACGAAGTTGCGGCGTACGATCGTTCGACCCAGTCGATGCTCCTCCTCGAACGCGGCGAGATCGTCGATGCGGCCGGCGGCGAGCACACGGGCGCCGAACTCGGCGCGACGATTGCGCGCGCCCTCATGCGTCCCGGGGATCGTGTGCTCGTGCTCGGCGTGGGCACCGGCCGCCTGCCGCCGCTCGTGTTGGGCGTCGGAGCGCACGAAGTCGAAGTGGTCGACCCGCGCGCGGGCGGCGCGCGGCTGCGTGCCCTGCTCGCCGCCGATGGGCCGGTCGCCGACGCGCCGGACCGATCGGCCGAGCCGCGGGTTCGCCGACGCACCGGCGGGATCGCTGCGTCCCTGGCCCGTCTCGGCCCCGGTTCGCGCCAGGGGCTCGTCCTGCCCGAAGCGGCGCGCGACGAGGTGCTCGGCATCGGCTTGCAGGCCGAGCTGCGCCGCGTCGCCGGCGAGGGTTTCGTGCTGCAGGCGATCGCCGGATCGAGCACGACACCGCAGCGGCTGGCCGCTCTGTTCGCGGCAGCGGTCGCGGTGCATCCTTGGAGCGGCGTCGTCGCGGTCGGCGACTCGGCGTGGCTGTTGAGCCTGCCCGGTCCGCCGGACTGGGCATCCGCGGAGCCGATGTCGCGGTGGGAGCCCGAGGCGAAGTGGACGGCGCACGCGGCGCACCTCGGCGATCTCGGCGACCTGCAGCGCGCGGTGCTGGGCCGTATCCGGAACGTGCCGTCCGCCGCGACCGGCGAGGGTGACTCGACCACCGCGACCCTGCGCGCGTGGCTCGAGCCGTTGGCTGCGCCGGAGCCGGACGAGGCCGGTTCGGTGCTGATGCGGTGGCTCGGGCGAACGGCCGACCTGCGTGCCGCCGCGAGCGCGATCGCGGCCATGGCGGACACGCCGGCCGATCGCGCGCGCGCCCAGGCGATCGCCGCGAAGTTCCTGCACATCGGCGCGCCCTCGGCGATCCTGCAGGCCGCCCTCGGCCTGCCCGACACCGACGGAGTGACCCTGGTGGCGCCGGTGCAGGCCGTCTTGCGTGCGCACGCGATCGACCCCACGTTCTTCGCCGAGGCTCCGCCGGTGTTCACGGGAGGGGAGCGCCCGACGGCCGAGCGCGGCGACCTGGAGGACTTCGCGCGACTGCCCGCGGGTGAACGGCTCGCTACGTTGTGCTCGGGCGACGCGCCGATGGCCGTGGCACTCCGCGCCCGCTTCCCGTCGCGCTGCGCACGGGTGCTGCTCGAAGCCTTCGCCCGCGGACCGGTGCCGCCCGCGGCCGTCGCGGCGCTGCGGGAACTCGCGGATCCGTTCGTTCTCGCCGAAGCGGTGCGCATCGCAGCGCTTCGCAACGCCACGGCCGAGGCGCTCGCCGTTTGGCGGGGCGATCTGCCGTTGCCCGCGTTGCTGCGGTCGCAGTGCGAAGCGGATCCCGCGTTGCGTCCGGCGGTCGCTTCGGCGCTCGCGGGACGGCGCGATGCGGGCTCCGTCGCGCTGCTGGCGGACTTCCTCGAATCGTCCGCGATCGAAGTGCGCCGCGCGGCGGCGACCTCGCTGCGCGCGACGACCGGAGACGCCGTTCCGTACGATCCGGATGCGCCGCGTTCGGCGGTGAAGGAAGCGGCGGAACGGCTGCGGTCTCTGCATAATCGGAAGCCATGACGGACATCACCGTTGCCGCGATCGCCGACATGGTGGGAGGGCGCCTCGTCGGCGACGGGTCGCGCGCCATTCGTGGCCTCGGCGACCTCAAGACGGGCGGCGCGGACCGGATCGGCTTCGTGCGCGACCGGCGCTACGTGTCCCTCGCCGAGACGACGAAGCTCGGCGCCGTTCTGTCCAAGAACGAACTGCGCACTCCCGCGAGCCTGATCGTCGTCCCCAACGTCGACGTCGCCTACGCGAAAATCGCGCTGACCTTCCACCCGACGCCGCGCGCATCGGCCCACACGATCCATCCGACCGCGGTGGTCGACCCTCGCGCGGAGATCGCGTCGCCGGTGCAGATCGGCCCGCACGCGGTGATCGGGAAGTGCACGCTCGGCGCTGGCTCCGTGGTGATGTCCGGCGTTTCGATCGGCGATGGGGTCGTGCTCGGTCGGGACTGCGTGCTGTATCCCAACGTCGTGCTCTACCACGGCGTGCAGATCGGCGACCGTGTGATCGTGCAGGCCGGTTCGGTGATCGGCAGCGACGGTTTCGGCTACGCGCGCGACGGCACGTCCTGGATCAAGGTGCCGCAGCTCGGCAGCGTTCGCATCGCGGAGGACGTCGAGATCGGTGCCGGTTGCACCGTCGATCGCGGCACGCTGTCCGACACGCGCATCGGCGCTCGAACGAAGATCGACAACCTGTGCCACGTCGCGCACAACTGTGTGCTCGGCGTCGACGTCGTCATGGCGGCGAACTCCGGCGTGGCCGGTTCGACGACGATCGGCGACAGGTGCGTCATCGGCGGCAGCACCGGGATCAGCGGTCACCTGTCGATCGGCGCGGACGTGCGATTCGGCGGGGGATCGGTCGTGCTGCGCGACGTGAAGGAGGCCGGCGACTACATGGGGCACCCGTTGATGGAGAAGCGCCTCTTCCTGCGGCTCCTGCGCGAACAACGCCGTCTCGTCGAAGGGCGCGACGACGGCGCCGATCGCGAAGAATGATCCGCAGTTCGCGACGTCAGCTCTTGTCGAGCCACCCGGGCAGCCGGGCGCCGATCGCCGCGCGGATCTCGTCGCGCACCCGGCGGTAGGTCTTCGCGTCGCAGCCGTACGGATCGGCGATGTCCCGCTCGTCGGGACGCAGCATCACGACCTTCGACGCGACCTCCGGCATCTCCGCGAGGATGGCGCGTCGGTGGTTCTGTGCGAGGCAGACGATCCACGTCGCGCGTTCCAGCATCTCGGGGTCGACGCTGCGGCTCCGGTGGGAGCCGAGATCGAGTTCGAGTTCGGCACCGACGAGAACACTCTCTTCGCTCGCCGGCTCGTCGGGCAGCGCGCCCGTTCCGGCGCTGGCGAACTGGAACCCGTGGGCGAGGACCTCGGTCCGGGGTACGCCGAGGGTCCGAGCCGCGAGGTCGCGGCCGATCGCCTCGGCGAGCGGCGAGCGGCAGGTGTTGCCGGTGCAGACGAACAGGACGAGGTCGGCCGCCGTGTGGAGCACGTCGGCCGCTGTCAGGATGCCTTCGCGAAGGACTTCGAGCTTGCCTCCCGTGTGCCGCACGATCGTGGAGGCAACCCCGAGAGGAGACGGGCCGTCGTCGACGACGAGGCCGAGGTGGGGCGCGAAGCGCTCCGCGATCGCCGTTGCGTCCACGAGCGGCGGCTCGCCCGTGCGGTTCACGCTGCTGAGCCAGAGTGGCTCGCCGGCCGCTGCGATCACGTCCCGGGTGAACTCGTGGGCCGGAAGCCGGACGCCCGCGGTGCCGCCTTGTGCGTTCGGTGCCACCACGGTGAGCGGGCCGGGCCAATAGCGCTGCACGAGTCGCGAGATGGCCTTGGACGGTCGCGGCACGAAGCGAGAGATGTCGTCGCGGCGCGCGATGTGCCACGTGAACGGCTGTTCGTTCGGGCGACCCTTCAAGCTGCGTGCGCGAGCCACCGCCTCGGCGTGGCTCGGCAGCACCGCGAGACCGTAGACGGTCTCCGTCGGGAGCACGCAGAGTTCGCCGGCTCGCAGTCGCCGCGCTGCGTCCGCGACGAGCTGTCGGCGATCGGCGGCGCGCAGGGATCGAAGTTCGAACGGCATCGGCGCCGCACGATACTCGCCCGTTCGCGCGGTGCTCGTCGTTGCCCGCGAAACATCGGGCGGGTGCGGGAATTCGCGAGGCGCGGTGCCTATCGTGCGGCGGCTTCATGTCGACCCCCGCGCGCGAAGAACGCCTCGCGAGAATCCGCACGCAGCGCCTCGCGCAGCTCGGCACGCTCCTCGCCGGCTTCGCGCACGAGGTGCGCAACCCGCTCAGCACCATCGGGCTCAACCTCCAGCTCGTACTGGAGGACTTCCGCGAGCCGGAGACGCAGCGCGACAAGCGCACCCAGAAGCGCCTCGCGACCGTGGAAGGCGAGGTCCGGCGGCTCCAGAAGATCCTCGAGGAGTTCCTGAGCTTCGCGCGCGCGCCGGAGCCGAAACTCGTGCCCATCGACCTGAACGCCAAGGTGCAGGCGATCGTGGATTTCCACCAGCCCGAGATGCGCGAGGCCGGCTTGTCGCTGCGCTTCTACCCGGGAGCGGCCATCGGCTCGGTGCCCGCGGACTGGGATCACCTGCAGGCTGCCATCGTCAACCTGCTCCGCAACGCGAGGGATGCGACCCCGCCCGGCGGCGAGATCCTGGTGTCGACGCTCCGCGAGGGCGCCATCGTGAACCTGCGCGTGACCGATACGGGTGCGGGCATCCCCCCGGAGATGATGGGGCGCGTGTTCGAGCCCTACTTCAGCACGAAGCGCGCCGGCACCGGGCTCGGGCTGCCGACCGTGCGTCGGGTCGTGGAGGAACACGGTGGCACGCTGACCCTGCAGTCGGAGCCGGGCAAGGGAACACAGTTCTGCATGCGGCTCCCCGGTGGACCGCTCGCAGGCGACGGAACGGAGAACGCATGACGAAGGACCCGATCCTGGTCGTCGACGACGACGACGCGCTGCGCGAGTCACTGGTGGCGGCTCTCGAGGTGCTGCCCGTGGAGATCACGGCGGCCGCGAGCGGTGCGGAAGCCGTGACTCTGCTGGGCGAGCGCCGGTACGCGGTCGTGGTCACGGATCTCGTGATGAAGGGCAGCGACGGCTTCTCCGTGCTCGAGGCCGCGAAGCAGAACTATCCGAACGGTCGCGTCGTGATGCTGACGGGCCACGGCAGCCGGGATGTCGCCGTCCAGGCGATGGAGAAGGGGGCCACCTACTACGTCGAGAAGCCGGTCGATCTCGCCGACCTGCGCGCGAAGGTGAAGAAGTCGCTCGAGGACCACAAGAAGGACGTCGCGTACGACGACCTGCGCGGTCAACTCGAGCGTTCGTTCGGCATCGAGGGCATCGTCGGTCAGGACCCGAAGATGCAGCGTGTGCTCTCGCTCGTGCGCCAGATCGCGAGCACGGCCGCGTCGGTCCTGATCCTCGGCGCCTCCGGCACGGGCAAGGAACTCGTTGCTCGCGCGATCCACAACCTGTCCCCGCGCGCCAAGCGGCCGTTCGTCGCGATCAACTGCGGCGGCATGTCCGAGGGCACGATCGAGAGCGAGCTGTTCGGACACGTGAAGGGCGCCTTCACCGGCGCAGTGGCCGACCGCGAGGGCAAGTTCGAGTACGCCGCCGGCGGCACCCTGTTGTTGGACGAAGTCGGCGAGATGCCGATGGCGACGCAGGTGAAGCTGCTGCGGGTGCTCGAGGAACGCGCCGTCGTGCGGCTCGGCGACAATCGAACGCGCCCGGTGGACGTGCGGGTGCTGGCGGCGACGAACGCCGACCTCGCGGCGCGTGTGAAAGACGGCACGTTCCGCCAGGACCTGTACTTCCGGCTCAAGGTCGTCACCATCGATCTGCCGGCCCTCCGGGAGCGGCGCTCCGACATCAAGCTGCTCGTCGAGCACTTCCTGAAGCACTTCTGCTCCGTGCACGGCAAGGACGTCGAGTCGATCGACCGCGAGGCGCTCGTGGCCCTCGTGCAATACGACTGGCCGGGCAACGTCCGCGAGTTGCGCAACGCCGTCGAGTCGATGGTGGTGCGCAGCAAGGGCAACATCCTCACCCGTGCCGATCTGCCTCCGGAGATCTGGGCGCCGCTGCCGAGCGACCAGGACGGGTGGCAGTTTCTCGCGGGGCGAACGTGGCAGGACGTCGAGCGCAACCACATCCGCGTGACGCTGGAGCTGACTTCGGGCAACCGGCAGAAGGCAGCGCGGGCGATGGGTCTCAGCGAACGGACCCTCTACCGCAAGATCCGCGAGTACGGCCTGTGACCCGCCGCGGTCGTGGATGACCGGCCCGGATCCGTCTACCATCCCTGCTCCATTCCATGACCGATCAACCCGCCAAGACGACCGTACAGGACGGTCTCGCCTTCGAACGACCGCTCAGCGATCTCCAGCAGAAGATCGCTGAACTGCGCAAGCTGAACGCGGGCTCGCACCTGGAGCTGGCGGGAGAGATCGAGCTGCTCGAGGAGCGGCTGCGCCGCCAGACCGCGGAGGTCTACGCACAGCTGTCGCCGTGGGAGCGCGTCAACGTCGCGCGTCACGCCGAGCGTCCGCTCACGAGCGACTACGTGCAGCTGATGCTGGACGACTTCGTCGAACTGCACGGCGATCGGGTGTTCGGCGAGGATCGAGCGATCCTGACGGGGCTCGCGACGATGGCCGGCCGGCGCTTCCTGCTGGTCGGGCACCGCAAGGGAAAGACCGTGAAGGATCGCCTCGCTTGCAACTTCGGTTGCGCGCACCCCGAGGGATACCGCAAGGCGATGCAGAAGATGCGGCTCGCCGAGAAGTGGAGGCTGCCGATCGTGACGTTCATCAACACGCCTGGTGCGTATCCAGGCATCGGTGCCGAGGAGCGCGGCCAGGCTGCCGCGATCGCGAAGAACATCCTCGAGATGTTCGATCTGAAGGTGCCGGTCGTGTGCATCGTGATCGGCGAAGGCGGGTCGGGCGGTGCGCTCGGGATCGGCGTGGGCGACCGCGTCGGCATGCTGGAGAACAGCTACTACTCCGTCATCTCGCCCGAGGGCTGCGCCGCGATCCTGTGGAAGAGCGGTGACAAGGCGCCCGAGGCTGCCGATGCGTTGAAGCTCACGAGCAAGGACCTGCTGCGGCTCGGGCTCGTCGACAAGGTCATCGAAGAGCCTCTCGGCGGCGCCCACCGCGACCCGAAGGGCGCCGTCGAGCGCGTGAAGGCCCAGATCGGCGCCTGGTTGGGTGAACTTGCCGAGCTTCCGGTCGATCGCCTGCTCGAGCAGCGGTACCAGAAGTTCCGCCGCATGGGCACTCCGACCGGCCTGTGAGCGCCGGCGCACGTCAGCGCGAGGTTTCGCCAGCAACTCGGCGGATCCGCACGTAGAGCACCCGGCCGGGCACTGGTCCGGCCTCTTCGCTATTCTCGCGCCCTCCCCGACCCATGCTTCGTCCCGAGCCGTCCGACCGAGTGCGATCGCGCGCGTCGACTTTCACTGCGCCCGGAGCGGGCGAATCCGCAGCGAGTCACCACACGGGTTCGTTCACCGGGCTGCCGTCGGCGGTCGCTGCGTTGGCGGGGGCGGGAGCGATCTCGGACTCCGAATTGGTGCGCCGCGCGCTGGCGGGGCAGCACGATCCGTTTGCCGCGCTGGTCGCGCGGTACCAGAAGCGCGCCTTCTGGATCGCCTTCCACGTCGTCGGCCGGATCGAGGATGCGCGCGACGTGGCGCAGGAGTCGTTCGTCCGCCTGTTCCGATCGCTGGAGAAGTACGACTTCGCGCGGTCGTTCTACACGTGGTTCTACCGCATCGTGATGAACCTCGCGATCGACCACCTCCGCAAGATTCGCAGCGGCGCTGCGAACAGCCTCGACGACATTCCCGGCGGCTTGCCGGACTCGCGCGAGGCCGCCGCGGATGCGCCGATGGAACTCGAGGAGCAGAACGGCCGCGTCTGGCAGATTCTCGAGAAGCTCGACCCGAAGTTCCGCGCGGTTCTCGTGCTCCGTGACATTCACGGTCTGAGTTGTCGCGAGATCGCGCCGATCCTGAAGATCACGCACGCGACCGCACGATGGCGCCTTCACAAGGGCAGGCAGGTGTTCCGCGAACACTGGGAGCGCCCGTTGCGAGGTGAGTCGTGAAGCCCGACTCCTGTGAACGTGTGCTGGCCCAGCTCGACATGTTCGTGGGCGACGACCTCGACGCCGCGGCTGCGACCGCGGTGCGCTCGCACTTGCGCGCATGCGTGACCTGCCGGGCAGAGGCCGGGGCGCTGCAGCGAACCCGCAACACGTTGCGCGCGGCGGCCGAGGCCGCCTACCGCGGCGTCGACGACGCCGTGTTCGCCGCGATGCACGACGACGTGATGGCGGCGGTTCGCGAACAGGAGATGCGAGATGCCGGTGCGCCGGCGCTGGTCCGGCGCGTGATCCCGTTCGCGGCGGCTGCGGCGCTCTTCGTCGTCGGCTGGACGGTCGTGCGCCACTGGGCTCCGCCCTCGGTCTTCGACCGGGAGCCGATCGGAACGTCGGCCGTGGCGCCGCGGCAAGCCCATCCGTTCGGCGTGCCGGCGCTGCCGCTGCGGCTGCTCAGCGACGACAGTGTCGAGGAACCGCCGGCTGACGGCCTCGGGGCCGGAATGATGGGGCGGTGGAGGCTCCGGACTCTCGAGGGGGTCGATGCCACGGCACCCTTGCTACCGGCTCCCGCTCGCCGCGATCGTTGACCGTCGGAGTCTTTCCGCAGTTCGGTCGTCTGCGCGCTGCTGCCGGAACGAGCGTCTCGTGAGCCGGCCGCGGAGGAACACGATGACTCACCTGCGACCTTCTCTTCTCGCGGCGGTGCTGGGCGTCCTGCCCGCCGCTCTCGCACAAGAACCCGTTTCGAAGGACCCCGCCGCGGCACACCGCGAGCCCGTTGCCGGCAAGAGCGTCGCGCAGTGGATCGGTGAACTCGGTGCGGACAGCTACCGCTCCCGCCTCGCCGCCGAGAAGGCCCTGAGGGACCTCGGCGAGTCCGCGCTGCCGGAACTGAAGAAGGCTGCCGAGCAGAGCAGCGACCAGGAAGTGCAATGGCGCGCGCGCCGACTCGTCCGCCAGATCGAGCGAGGTGGGGCGCGGGGTCTGATGCCGCGCGACGCTGCGCCGGTCGAGCCGCAGGGACCCGATACGGGCGACTCGATGGAGCAGCACTTCGACCAGATGTTCGAGCAACTCGAGCGGCAGTTCGGGATCGACATTCCGCGCGCCCGGTTCTTCCAGGACGACTTCTTCCGCGACCTGAAGGCGCAGATGCCGCAGGCAGGGAGCCGTTCGCAGGGCATGTCGATGCAGATCGGCCCGGACGGCAAGGTGCGCGTCGAACAGAAGGTGACGAACGAAAAGGGCGAGGTCGAGACGAAGACCTACGAAGCGAACAGCATGGAGGAGTTCGAGGCCCAGTACCCCGGCGTGCTGCACCAGAACGGACTCGGGTTCGGCCTCCGCATGTTCCGGGGCACGAGCCCTCTGGGACTTCGATTCGCGACTCCGCGCATCGACGCGAACCCGTGGGTTGCGACACCGGTCCCGACGCCGGATCTCGACGACGCGCTCGTTGCGCCGCCGCCCGCCGGCAGCCGCCTCGGGGTGTCGATCCGACCGTCGATCTCGGCGGAATTGCGCGAGCACCTTGGGCTCGACGACGACGTCGGTCTGATGGTCGAGGGAGTGCAGACGGGAACTCTCGCCGAAACGCTGGGCCTGCAGCGGGGGGACATCGTCACGAAGATCGCCGGACACACGATCGGCTCTGCGCAAGACGTGCAGAAGGCCCTGAGTGGCATCGAGGCGGGCAAGACCGTGGAGGTGACCTTCTTGCGGAAGGGCGCGGAGAAGACCGCATCCGCGACGAAGAAGGACACCGCCGAAGCGCCCGCGCCCATACGCGAACGTCTCGAGCGTCGAAGCAAGGACCACGCGTCCGAGCCCTCGATCCGCTGACGACCGCGTGGATCAGGATCTGCCGTCGGCCGCGCGCAGCCGCAGCTGGCCGCAGGCGGCGGACCGGTCGGCGCCGCGCTGGCGCCGGACGGTCACCTTGAGGCCGCCCCGGCGCAGAGAATCGGCGAACCCGTCGATCCGATGGTTCGCCGGCCGCCGTAGGCCGCGGGCCTCGGCGAGTTCCTCGACCGGGTTCCAAGGAATCAGGTTGACCGTGCAAGGCAGTGCGCCGAGCAGGGCGACGAGGGCCGTGGCGTCGTCGGGGCGGTCGTTGCGGCCCTCGAGGAGCACCACTTCGTACGTCACTTCGCGGCCCTTCTGGCCGAAGTAGCGGTGGGCCGCGGTGACGATTTCGCGCACTGGATGGGTCGCGGTCGGGACCAGCTGCCGCCGCAACGCGTCGTCGGCTGCGTGCAAGGACACAGCGAGGTTGTAGGAAGGATCGGCGGCGGCGAAGCGCTCCATCTGGCGCGGGTAGCCCGACGTGCTCACCGTTATGCGGCGCGCGCCCATGCCGATGCCGCTTTCGTCGTGGATCCGCTGCAGCGCCGGCAGCAGCGCGTCCAGGTTGAGCATGGGTTCCCCCATGCCCATGACGACCAGGTTCGTCAGTCGTCGACCGTCCGGCAGGCGGCTCTTCGCGACGAGGACCTGCTCGACGATCTCGGCGGTCGTGAGATTGCGTTTCACGCCGTTCATCCCCGATGCGCAGAAGACGCAGGCCACCGGGCAGCCGACCTGCGTCGAGATGCAGAGCGTCGTACGTTCGCCGTCCGGGATGATCACGCACTCGACCGTCTCCTCGTCGTCGAGCCCGATCAGCAGCTTCTCGGTCCCGTCGTTCGCGAGGTCCGCATGCTTCACGACGGTCGAGCGCACCGAGAACCTGGCGGCGAGGCCCGCGCGCAGCACGGCCGGCACGTTCGTCATCCGGTCGAAACGGTCGGCGCCGTGGTGCCAGAGCCAGTGGGCGATTTGCCGGGACTGGAACGGCTTCCCTCCGGCGTCGAGGACCGCGTCGTGCAGGGCACGGTCCGAGAGTTCGGTCAGCGCCGGCATACGAGCGCTGCGATCAGGCGGTCTCGCGCTTGCGCCGCTGCGGCTCGCCGTCCTTCGCGCCGAGACGCTCGTGCACGAAATCGGCCGTGATCACGATGCGCTCGCCCTTCCGGGTGCCGATTTCGAACCGCAGGTCGAGCAGGAGCTGCTCGAACAGCGATCGCAGCGAACGGACGCCGGTTTCGCGGGTCATTGCCTGGTCGGCCAATGCACCCAGCGCTTCGTCCGTGAACTCGAGCTGGCAGCCGTCCATCTCGAACTCGGCCTTCTTCTGCTTGACCAGCGCGTTCTTCGGCTGGGTCATCACCGAGAGGATCTCTTCCCGCGTGAGCGAGCGCATCGGCACGGCGACTGGGAGGCGCCCGACGAATTCGGGGATCATCCCGAAGTCGATCAGGTCCTTCTGGTCGAGGTGGGGGATCAGCTTGTCGCGTTCGCGCTGCGTCGTCACGAGGTCGAGGTCGGGGACCTCGACGCCGGCGCCTTGTCCGAAGCCGATCACCTTCTGGCCGAGGCGGCGAGCGATGAACTGCTCGATGCCCGTGAACGTGCCGCCGCAGATGAACAGGATGTGCTCCGTGTTCACCTGGATGTAGCTCTGCTCCGGGTGCTTCCGGCCGCCTTGCGGCGGCACGTTCGCGATGGTCCCTTCCAGGATCTTGAGCAGCGCTTGTTGAACACCTTCGCCGCTCACGTCGCGGGTGATCGAGACGTTGCTCGTCGTGCGGCCGATCTTGTCGATCTCGTCGATGTAGATGATGCCCTGCTGTGCGCGTTCGACGTCGAAGTTGGCGTTCTGCAGCAGCCTCAGCAGGATGTTCTCGACGTCTTCACCGACGTAGCCGGCCTCGGTGAGTGTGGTCGCGTCGGCGATCGCGAACGGCACGTCGAGGATCCTCGCCAGCGTCTTCGCGAGCAGCGTCTTGCCCGAACCGGTCGGGCCGACGAGCAAGATGTTGCTCTTCTCGATCTCGAGGTCGGGGTTGTGGAACCGCGCATGCAACCGCCGGTAGTGCCCGTAAACCGCGACGGCGAGCACCTTCTTGGCCTGCTCCTGACCGACGACGTAGTCGCTGAGACGCTTGTAGATCTGCTCCGGAGTCGGGACCTTGTCCTTCAGGACGAGATCCTTGACGAAGGTCGGCGAGCTCGTGCCCCCCTTCTGCTTCCGATCCTCTTCGCGAAGGATCGTGTTGCAGATCTCGATGCACTCGTTGCAGATGTAGATGCCGGGCGGACCGGAGATCAGGGACTGCACGTGGTGCCGCGACTTCTCGCAGAACGTGCACCGCTCGACGGTCTTGCCCTTGCCTGCCATGTGTCGTGTCGGTCGCGGCGGCGTTCGCACCGACGCGGTGCGGCTGCCGACCGGGAAAGTGTATCAGTGGTCGATGTGCAGCGCAGGTCCGGGACATCGATCGTGCGGCCGAAGCGGCCGCACGGGCAAGTCACTTGCTGGTCTGCACGATCTCGTCGATCAATCCATAAGCCTTC
This sequence comes from uncultured candidatus Brocadiaceae bacterium, assembly GCA_964538915.1. GTDB lineage: Bacteria > Planctomycetota > UBA1135 > UBA1135 > UBA2386 > JAEUHQ01. The sequence goes on from CAZIFB010000051.1 coordinate 17,279, forward strand.
GCTTCGGCGGGGCCCATGAAGAAATCGCGGTCGCTGTCCTTGCTCACCTCGGCGGCGGGGCGGCTGCAGTGCCGGCCGAGCACTTCGCTCAGGGTCTGCTTCAGGCGCAGGATCTCGTCGGCCTGGATCGAGATGTCGACGGCCGTGCCGCCGACGCCGCCCCAGGGCTGGTGGATCATGATGCGCGAGTGTGGCAGGGCGTGGCGCTTGCCCTTCGTGCCGGCTGCGAGCAGCACGGCACCCATCGACGCCGCCTGGCCGATGCAGTAGGTGGCCACCGGGCACTGCACGAACTGCATGGTGTCGTAGATCGCTAGTCCCGCGGTGACGCTGCCGCCGGGCGTGTTCAGGAACAGGTTGATGTCCTGGCTCTTGTTCTCCTTCTGGAGGAACAGGAGTTGGGCGATCACCGAGTTGGCGACCCCGTCGTCGATCGGCGATCCGATGAAGACGATCCGGTCTTCGAGCAGCCGGCTGTAGATGTCGTACTGCCGTTCGCCGCGACCGGTCTTCTCGATGACGAACGGGATGATGTAGTCGTTCGCGATGCTCATGGCTCGAAGCTGTGCCTGTGGGACCTGGGGTTCGTCGCGGCGGGGGCCCCGAGCGGGCACGGCTGCGACTTCGATCAACTGTCCTTCTTATCGACGATCTTGGCGTTCTCTCTGAGGAATTCGCGCACCTTGCGTTCGAGGAGCGCGAGGCGGAGTTCGCCGAGGCGGTTCTCCTTCTCCAGATGCTCCCGAACCTGGGCGGCCGTGATGGTTCCCTGGGTGCTGTTCGCGGCGGCGATCGCGCGCAGTTCGCCCTCCATGTCGTTCTCCGTCACGAAGAGCTTCTGCTGCTTGGCCACCGCTTCGATCAGGAAGAAGAGGCGGACTCGGCGAAGTGCGTCTTGATGGGCCTCGCCCTTCGATTCTTCCAGCTTCTTCTTCACGTCCTCTTCGGTGGCGCCCGACTGCGTCAGTCGCTGCTCGAAGGATGCCAGGGCCGCGCGCTCCTGTTCTTCCACGAGTGACGGCGGTAGCGGGATGTCGTTCTTCTCCATCAACTGCTGGAGGCACTGCTCCTCCTGGTTCTGCCGACCGATGCGCGTCTTCTCGGCGGTGATCCGTCCCTTCAGGTCGGCACGCAGGCTCGCCAGGTCGGCGAACTCGAGCGACTTGGCGAGTTCGTCGTCGATCGGGGGCGGCGACACGCGCAGGATCTCCTGGGCTTCGACCCGCACCTTGCCCGGCTTGCCGCGCACACCTTGCTTCTCGAACGTGTCCGGGAAGGTGATCGGGATCTCCACGGTCTTGCCGGGCAACGCGCCGATCAGTGCAGCCGTGTAGGCCGTTTCTTCGGTGCCGTGGATCGGGACGCGGGTGTTCAACTGCACGCCCTTTCGCGCGTGCACGACGGTCCCCGTCTCGTCGAGGAAGCTCGTGTCGCCCTTCACGAAGTCGCCGTCCTGGGCCGCGTCTTCGGCCTTGCGGATCGAGCGCTTCTGGTGCGCGACTTCCTTCAGGGCGTTGTCGACGTCCGCATCCGTGGCCTCCGGTTCGAACGCCGCGGCCTCGAGCTGCTTCACGCCCTTCAGTTCGAACGCCGGGCGGACGTCGATCTTCGCGACGAAGCGCAGCGCGGCACCGGGTTTCACTTCGAGCTTCTCGAAGTCGTCGATCGCGATCCGGCCGACCGGCACGATCTCCTTCGTCCGGCAGGCCTCACCGAAGAACCGGTTCAGCATCTGCTCCTTCGCTTCGGCGAGGATCGCGGCGCCGAACTTCTTCTGGATGAGGTCGAGCGGCACCTTCCCGGGGCGGAAGCCCTTGATCTGGACTTGCTGGCGCGCGGACTCGTACATCCGGTCGAGGTGCTCGTCGACGAGCGTCGGCGGGACCGTGATCTGAAGTGAGCGGCTGCAAGGGCCGGTCTCGGCTACCTGGACTTCCATGGGTGTCGATGCGTTCGGGACCGCGGCGATGCTGGCGAGAAGGGGCTCGCGGGCAGCGTTCCGGGCGTGGGAAAAGGGCGAGGATCTTCGCGGTCGCGCCGGGCCCGGTCAAGGCGACACGTGGCCCTGGGCGATCTCGTGGATCACTTCGGGGGGGCTTCCTTGGCGAGGCTCTGCAGGAAGGACCGGATCTTGTCCTGCTGCAGGGCCTCCAGGACGACGGGGTCTTCGGCACCGATCGCCTCGATCTCCGACGCGGTCATTCCCGACGCCTTCATCGCCTTCGTCGCGTTCGCGATCTTCTTGCGGCGGATCTCGGCGCGGATCATGCCAACGTAGGCGCGGCGCGTCATCGCGAGCCCGCCGTCGCTGAACTCGAGCACCTTCTCGTAGTCGGCGATCGCGTCGCCGTACTCCTCGATGGCGAACGCGAGGTTTGCCCGCTGCTCGTAGAGGGCCGACTCCCGCTTCCGCTGCGGCTTGCGCAGCTGTTCGTTCAGGACCCGCTGGAGCTTCGTCACTCCCTGACGGTCGCCGAGACTGCGCAGCGTGACGGCGGCTTGCACCGTGAGTGCGCTCGTCTCGCCGGAGTCGATCAGTTCGTGCAGACGGCGACTCGTCGGCTCGTGGTCGCGTGGTGCGACCGTCGCCAGCACCTGGACGAGGCGGCGGCGGTCTTGCCAGTCTAGGCGCTCCGGGTCGAGCAGCGGGAGCAACGCGCGCGCGGCGGGGTCGTTTTCGCGGACCGCGGCCGCGAAGTACTCGACGTAGTTCGGCAGGAGGCGAGCGTCCTTCTCGTTTGCCAGCGCCTGGATCACGGTGTCGGCCACTTGTGGAGGATGGGCCGCGACCAGGTAGGCCAGGACGTCGTCGCGGAGGGTGCGATCGCTCGACCCGAGTGCCATGACGACTTTCGCCGCCGGGCCAGCCGCCTTCTGCAGGCGGAGGGCGCGCAGCGTGAGTCGGTACTCCTCGCCGCCCGTGCGACCGATCAGGTCGCTCAACAGGTCGATCGCCTGTGGCGCTGCGGCGTGACCCAGCAGGTTGATGGCCTCGATCCGGGCGACTTCGTTGCCGCTGGCGATGAGTTCGGCGAGCGCGTCGACGAAGGACGCGGGGTCGAGGCGTTCCAGGACACGGCGACTGTTGGCCGCGAGGTTGCGACCGGAGTCGCCTGCGGAGGCGGGTTGCAGGCGCTCGAGCAGCACCGGTACGAGGGCGTCGCCGATCGCAGCGACCTCGGCGATCCGACGGTCGAGGAATTCTTGGTTCTCGCGATAGCCGAGCGAAAGGTCCGCGAGGAACGGCTGCAGCATCGCGAGTTGCTTCGGGCGACCCCGCTCCGCGCGTTCCCGCGCCAACTGCACCAGTCCAGCGAGTGTGACCTGGGCCGGCAGCTCGGCCGGCATCAGGGCCGCCGGCAACAGGGTCGGGAGCAGGGCCAGCACGAAGCGTCTCCGCATGGCGCGGAGTCTAGCCGCGGTGGCGTCGATGTCAGCGCTCCGGCGCGGCGTTCCAGTGGCGGCCCGCGCCGGGCCGATGCTCGGTCCATGTGGACCTACGTCCTGCGCCATCGCCTGCTGCTCCGCGCCATCTACTCCCGGTCGGCTCCGATCGTCGCCTGATGTCGGCGGGCGCCGCCGGCCCGGCGCGCCGGGTCGCTGCCCCTTGTGTCGGACGCCCGGGTCGCTAAGCGATTCGGTTCGTGAAGCGCGACTACGACGTCCTGGTGGTGGGTGGCGGCCACGCCGGCGTCGAAGCGGCGACCGCGGCGGCCCGCCTGGGCTGCCGCACCGCGATGGTGGTCCTCGACCCTGCAGCGATCGGCCGCATGTCGTGCAATCCCGCGATCGGTGGCCTGGCGAAGGGGCAGCTCGTTCGCGAGGTCGATGCACTCGGCGGTGAGATGGGCGTCGTCACCGACGCCACGGGCATCCAGTTCCGGATGCTGAACACCAGCAAGGGGCCCGCGGTGCGTTCGCCGCGAGCCCAGTGCGATCGCGACGCCTACAACCGAACGATGGCCGCGCGCGTACTGCGCTACGCGAACCTCGACGTGCTGGCGAGTGAAGCGGCGGCGGTGCGCGCTTCCGCCGACGGTTCGCGCGTCGACGGTGTCGAACTCGCGGACGGCACCTTGGTCGGTGCCGCGGCAGTGGTGCTCACCACGGGCACGTTCCTCGGCGGTCGCTTGTTCGCCGGCGCGTGGGACGCGCCCGGCGGTCGCCACGGCGAGCCGGCGGTGACGCGTCTCGCCGCCTCGTTGCGGGGCTTCGGCATCCGCCTGGGCCGGCACAAGACGGGCACGCCGCCGCGGCTCCATCGCGATTCGATCGACACGAGCCGCCTCGAACTGCAGCCCGGCGACGCCGTGCCGCAGCCGTTCTCCTTCCGCACGCAGAGCCTGGATGTCGACCAGATACCGTGCTGGCTCACGCGAACGACCGAGACGACCCACGCGATCATCCGTGCGAATGCCCACCATTCGCCGATGTTCCAACGTCGCATCGTGGGAGTGGGGCCGCGCTACTGCCCGAGCGTCGAGGACAAGGTGGTGCGCTTCGCCGACCAGCCGTCGCACCCGATCTTCCTCGAGCCGGAAGGACGCGACTCGATCGAGGTCTACCCGAACGGCGTCAGCACGAGCCTGCCGGCCGAAGTCCAGATCGAGTTCCTGCGCACGATCCCGGGCCTCGAGAACGTCGAGGTGCTTCGGCCCGGCTACGCGGTCGAGTACGAGTACGTGCTCACGGACCAGATCCGGGGCGACCTGCAGATCGCGGCGTTGCGTGGCCTCTTCGCGGCGGGGCAGATCAACGGCACGAGCGGCTACGAAGAGGCGGCGGGCCAGGGTCTCGTCGCGGGGTTGAACGCCGCGCGCTTCGCGCGGGGCGAGGAGTCCTTCGTCTTCGATCGGGCGACGGCCTATCTCGGTGTGATGGTCGACGACCTGTGCCGCGTGAACCCGGTCGAGCCGTACCGGATGTTCACGAGCCGCGCCGAGTTCCGACTGCTTCTGCGCAGCGACAACGCCGATCGGCGTCTCGTGCCGCTCGGCGAGCGACTCGGGCTCGTCACGAAGGGCGCTGCGGACGCGGTGCGGGAGAAGGAAGAGCGGATCTTCGCAGCACGAAGGTGGCTCGACGGGGCGCGACGCGAAGGCCGCACGCTCACGGAGTGGTTGCGTCGCCCGGAGGTCGCGGTCGCAGACGTGCTCGCTTTCGATCCGACCTTCGCCGGGATGGGACTGTCGCCCGCCGAACTCGCCGAAGTCGAGGCCGAAGTGAAGTACGCGGGCTACATCGAGCGGCAGGCGATGGAGGTCGAACGGATGAAGCGGATGGAGGCGCGCCGCATCCCGCCCGGATTCGACTACGGAGCAGTGACCGGACTGAGCAACGAAGCGCGCGCGCGTCTGTCGGAGCGGCGGCCGCTCACGGTCGGCGAGGCGTCACGGCTGCCGGCGGTGCGCCAGTCGGACCTGCAACTGCTGCTCGTCGTCATCGGGCGCTGACCGGCCCGGCGGTGACCGCGGTCACATCTGCAGCACGGCCTTCACCAGTGCTTCGGTGTCGGCGTGTGGCGTGGTTGCGCCGCGGCGGGCCTTGTCGACCCGCTCGCGCGCGTCCTTCTCGGAGTAGCCGAGCGTGATCAGCGCGGCGACCGCGTCGTCCGCGGACTGCGACGGCAACGGCCGGTCGCCAGGGTCGCGCGTGCCGAGGTCGAGTTTGTGCACGGCGTCGCGAAGTTCGAGACACAGGCGCTCCGCTGTCTTCTGGCCGACGCCCTTCACGCGCTTCAGTGCTTCGACGTCACCCTCACCGATCGCGCTCGCGAGATCGGCGGGGGAGTGCACGCTCAGCAGCGCAAGTGCGATCGACGGCCCGACGTTCGTGACACCGAGCAGGCGGCGTGCGAGGTCGCGCTCGGCGCGCGTCGCGAAGCCGAGCAAGGACGGCGTGCCGTCGACGACGTGCAGGATCGTGAACAGCTGGCACGTCGAACCGACCTGGAGCTGGCTCGCAGTCGTCAACGACACCCGGACCTCGTAGCCGACCCCCCCGCAGCGGAGAACCGCGCGCGAGGGGTGGCGCTCGACGACTTCGCCGACCAGGTGGTCGTACATCGCGAACGAAGGCGCGGATCAGCCGCGCAGGGACAGGCCGAACTCGTCGAGCTTCGTCTTGATCTCGTTGAGCGACGTCTGGCCGAAGTTGGGGCAAGCCAGCAGCTCGGCCTCCGTCTTCTGCGCGAGGTCGCCGATCGTGCGGATCTTGAGCAGGTCGACGATGCGCCGGCTGCGCACGGACAGGTCCAGTTCGCTGATCGGGCGTCGGGTCGGATCCGGATTGTTCGGGTCCGGCTGTTCCTCGAGACGCATCTGCGGCTCGGTCGCCTCGCCGAGGTCCTTGCTCATCAGTTCGTCGGCCGTCATGCCGAGCCGGAGTCCCTTGTTCTTCAGGATCTCCTTGATCTCCGTGAGCGAGGTCTCGCCGAAGTTCTTGTAGCTGAGCAGCTCGGCCTCGGTCTTCTTGACCAGGTCGCCCAGCGTCTTGATGTTCATCTTCGCGAGGCAGTTGCGGCTGCGGACCGACAGCTCGAAATCGTTGATCGGGGTGCGCAGCAGCTTGTTCCGCTTGTCGTCGCGGCGCTCCTGGTCCTCGTCGTAGTACATGTTGAGCGCGGCGGCGGCGTCGCGGCGATACAGGCGCGCGCGCGCGTTGTCCGGGTTCGCCTGCAGCGCCAGGTCGAAGCACTGCATGGCGCGGCGGTAGTTGCCCATGTCCTCGTAGAGCACGCCGAGGTTCACGACGCAGGCGACGTTCACCGGCGGCGACATGAGGGCTCGTTCGTACAGTTCGCGCGCCTCTTCGTCCTCGCCGCGCAGGTCGACGTTCACCGCGAGGCGGAACAGCGCCAGCTTGTGGTTGCCGTCGACTGCGAGCACGTCGTCGTAGCAGGCGATCGCCTTCTCGGTCTCGCGCGCGAGTTCGTGGACGCGCCCGGCGAAGTACTTCCGGTCCGCTTCCCCGAGCATGGCCGTGAGTTTCGACACATCCTTGGCGAGGCGTTCGCCGTCACCGATCGTGTCGAGGGCGCGCAGCCAGGCGATCGCCTGTGCCGAATCCGACTCGCGCTTCGGCAGGAGTTTGGCGGCCTCGTCGATTGCGCCGAGGGCCGCGTGGCTGCTCGCCAGGCAGAGGGCGACCACGGGATTCGACTTGTCGGTGGACAAGAGCGGGATTGCTTCGGCGTGGCGGCCGAGTGCCCAGAGCGCGATGCCGCGAGCGGTGCCCTTCGCGCGCGGATCCGTCAACCACTCACGAAGCTGGTCGACGGAATCCACCGACCCGAACACCGCGGCCTTGAACGCGTCCAGTTTCGCGGAGGTGATGTCTCCGGCGAGAAGGGAGGATGGGTCGAGCGAAGGGAGGGGGTCTTTCGTGACCGTGTCCGTCATCGATGTTCCTGCGGGGCTCTGACCGCGCGGCGGTCCCCGGCGCGGTTGCGCGCTGCGGGGCCGAGCGGTGGAAAAGGGCGAGGAGAGTAGGAGCAGGCCCCCCGCCCGGTCAAGCGACGCGGCCGGGAGGTGCCGTGCGGCGGGCCTCTTCGTAGACCGCGACGAGGTCGTCCGCCATCGGGCGGAACCCGCGCGCGCGGCGGCGCGCGGCCTTCGCCATGCGCTGCACGCCCGTCCGGTCGCGGGCCAGGTCGGCGATCGCCGCGGCCCATGCACCCACGTCGCCGGGCGGGAGCACGAGCCCTTCGCGCCCGTGCTCGACGGCGTCCTGGAGGCCCCCGATCCGGCTGCAAAGCACGGGTCGGCCGGCCGCGAGCGCTTCCCGGACGGTGAGCCCGAACGCCTCGTGCCACAGCGCCGGCGCAGCGAGCACGTCGATCGCGGCGAGGATTCTCGGCAGGGCCGCAAGGTCGTACGGGCCGTGCAGTTCGACTCCGGCGCCCGGGCGGAGGCCGGCGAGGCACCGGGTCAGGTAGCCCTCGTCGCCGTGGTAGGGGACGACGTTCCCGTGCACGCGTAGCGTCGCCGTGCCGGCCGGCAGTCGCTGCAGCGCCGCCAGCAGGACGTGCAGACCCTTGCTCGGCATCACGGTGCCGAGATACCCGAGGCGCAGGGGACCCGGGCCGCCGGGCGGGAGGTCGAGGTCCGCGAGAGCGTCCGTGTCGACCCCGTTCTCGACGACCGTGAAGCGCGTCGCGGGAACCCCGAGCGCCACGAACGGTGGGATCACGCGTGCACTCGGCACCACGAGTCGCTGCGGCAGGGCGAGGGCGCGCACGGCGCGTTCGTGGATTCGCCGAACCGCGGCGTCGCGATTCGCTTCGTTCAGCCAGTGGGGGAACGTCGCCTGCAGGCACTCGGCGCAGCGCGGCGGAGCGGCGGTCTCACAGACCTCTTCGCGGCGGTGGAACATCTGGCCGCGCGGGCAGAACATCCAGTAGTCGTGCAGCGTGAGCACGGTGGGGATCCGCGCGGCGGTGAGTTCGCCGAGCGAGTCGGTCGACACGCCGGTCAGGTGATGCACGTGGGCCACGTCGAACGGCGCTCCCGCCGCGCGGCGCTCTTCGACGAAGCGCGCGAGCGCCGCTGCCATCGGCGGGCAGGTGTAGGTGGCATCGAGGGAGTCGACACCTTCCCATCGGTACGCGACGCGCACGATGCGCGGGTTGTTCGCCGACTGCGAGCGCCACTCGCCCTGCGGGACACCTGGCAGGGTTGCCCGAGCGAACACTTCGACCTCGTGGCCGATCGACGCGAGTGCCCCGGCGAGCCCGCTCACGTGCTGCTCGACGCCGCCGAGACTGTCCGGCGGCATGCCGTGGCACACGAGCAGGATGCGCATTGCTCGCACGATGCCGGCTCGTGCTGGCACGGTCAACGCGGCGCACGAAGCACGCCGTCTTCGCGTTTGACCGACCGTGCGGCCGCCGCTACGCTCCCCGCCCCGCAATCCGGGCCGGCCGCGAAGAGACTCGCGCCGGACTGCACGAGACACGCCATGAAGCTCAAGGTCCGCCGTTCGAAGGTGAAGCGCCTCAAGAAGGTCGGCTTCCGCACCCGCAGCAAGACCGCCGGTGGCCGCAAGGTCATCAAGCGGAAGATCAAGCGCTCGGGCAAGTTCCGCGTCGGCTGATCGTCGCGCGTCGCGCGCGCCGCTTCTCGGCGCGCTCCGCCGCAGCAGTCTGCACTCCCCGCGCGTCCCGGCCTGACGCCGACGCGCGAGCGTCTCAGGAGGCGGAGCCGCGTGACCGGGTCACGGGCCCTCGGATCACGGCCTTGATCCTGCCTGCGCCACGGCCGCGATCACCGGTCGAGTCACTTGCCCGGCAGTTGCCGCTTCAGGAACGCCATGTCCGCGGCGAACTGCGCGAGCGCCTCGCGGTCGTCTTCGGAAGCCTTCTTGAACTTCGCGGTGACACGGACGCTGCCGTCCGCCGCGGGTTCGGCGTTGTCCACCGTCGCGGTCACCTCGAAGAAGCTCTTCTTGATCATCTTGACCTGGAACTTCAGGTTGACGTCGCCGCCGGGGAAGAAGAGCTGCTTCGCCTGATCCGAGTTGATGCCGGACTTCGTCCCGTTCCACAGGAACACGAGCTTGTTGCCGTCGACGTTCGAGATCGAGCCGAGCAGTGTGCGCTTGCCACCGATCATCTTGTTCCGGATGTCGTCGTCGAAGGTGATCATCACCTTCTCCTGATCGACGGGCGCGTCGCCGGCCAGCTCGCGCTGGTTCAGGTGCTTGATCAGGATCTTCACCGCTTCCTGCTCGGTGGCGCACATCGTGATCAGCTTGTCGATGCCTACCTTGCCGATGACGTCGCGAACGAACGGCGACGGTTGCGCGATCACCAGCTCGCCGCCTTCGGCACGGCAGCGTTTGTGCGCTTTGATCACCGCGCCCAACGCCGTCGAATTGATGAACTTCACGAGCCGCATGTCGAGCACGAGGTGGTTCGTGCCGCGTTCGACGAGGGCCTCGACCTCCTGCATGAGAGCAGGGCAGTAGAACGTGTCGAACTCGCCTTTCAGGGTCAGCACGGCGTAGTCGTCGTGCACGGACTTGTCGATCTTCATGGGATTCGCGAGAGGGGCCGGCGCGGCGGCGATCTGGGGGTGCGGGATTCTGGCGCGAGGACGGCGATGGTGCAACGAGCGGGGGCGCGTTCTCCGGAGTGGCGGAGACGCTGGTGCGCGGCCCCGTCGGCTCGCTACAGTCGCCGCGCCGCATGAAATGGTTTTGGAAGCGAGACGAGCCGAAGTCCGCCACGGCCCGGACGCGCGACGGCCGAGACGAGTCGACTCTGCTTACCGGCGACGCCGCCGAGGACTCCCGGTCGCTCGAGATCCTGCTCGACACGATCGCGGCGGTCACCGCGAACATCGATCTCGACGGTGTCCTGCGGGACATCGTCGACCGGTCCCTGCAGGTGACGCGGGCCGAGCGCGCGATCCTGCTCCTCGGCGACGGTCCGGACAACCTCACGGTGCGAATGGCACAGGACCGGGAAGCGCGCGACCTGGTGGGGGAACTGCAGTGGAGTCGTACGCTGGTCCGCCGCTGTCTCGAAGAAGGCGTGGCCGTCCGCTCCGTCGTGCAGTCCGACCAGCAGGCGCTCGAACTCGGCCAGTCCGTGTACGACCTGGCGTTGCGCGCGGTGATGTGTGCGCCGATGCGTGCCCGCAACCGGACCGTCGGCGTGATCTACGTCGACTCGCGCGCCGTCCGCCGCGAGTTCTCCGCGCGCGACCTCGCGTTGTTCGGCGCGATCTCCGCCCAGCTCGCGATCTCCGTGGAGAACGCTCGCCTGCACGCCGACTCGCTCGACAAGGCGCGTCTGCAGAAGGACGTCGAGATCGCGCGCCGGATCCAGCAGCACCTGCTGCCGCCGGTCCCGAAGGACGTGCCGGGTCTCGAACTCGCTCTGCGGTACCTGGCGGCGGAACAGGCTTCCGGTGACACCTACGACATCGTTCCGCTGCGCGACGGACGCTGCGCGTTCATGATCGGCGACGTCACGGGCCACGGCGTCGGCGCCGCGCTGCTCACGCACGCGGTGCAAGCCGCGCTGCGCAGCTACCTCGAACTCATCGAGGACGCGGACGCGATCGTGAACCGTCTGAACCAGCGTCTCGCCGCCGGTGTGGAGACCGGCAACTTCATGTCGCTGCTGCTCGTGATCGTCGACACGCGCGCGATGACGCTCCGCTACGTGAACGCCGGGCATCCCGGCCTGATCCACTGCGGAGCCGATGGCGTCCAGGTCCTGGAGAAGACGGGCATGGTACTCGGCGTCGTGGGCGACCAGACCTACGGCATGAGCCCCACGATCCGCCTCGCTCGCGGCGATCTGCTGTTCTTGCACACGGACGGCGTCGACGAAGCGATGTCGCCGCAGCGTTCGGTGTTCGGCGTCGAGCGTCTCTCGGCCCTGCTGGCGGAGTCGCGCGAACGAAGTGCCGACGAGATCCTGACGCGCGTCGAGGGGGACCTGCGGACGCACGTCGGTGCGGGCGGGTTCGCCGACGACCTCACGATGATCGCGGTCAAACTCTCGTGACCATGAAGCCAGAGCGTCGCGCCGCGAATGCCAGGTCCCGTCGGTCGACAGGACTCCTCGTCACGATCGTCCTCGTCGTCGGCGCCATCGCGGCGTTCGGTGTGCAGCAGTGGCGTGTTTCGGCGGCGGCATCGGCGGCTCGCGCCGACCTGCTCTCGCGGATCGACGCCGCGACCAGGAAGGCCGCGATCGACGGCAACGAACTGTCGCAGCTGGTCGCGCAGCTGCACAAACTGCCCGACCACGAGACGGCGCGCGATCTGCTCGCCGCCCACGCGCGAATCGAGCTCGTCCGCGGCCGCCCCGAGCGGGCGTTCGAGCTGTTCGGCAACCACGCCCTGCAGCCCGGCGCGACCGCGGCGGAGCAGTCGCTCCTGGTGCGCATGCTGCTGCGGATGGAGGCCCCTGGACGCGCCGATGTCACCGCCGAACAAGGCCTCCTGAAGCAGGCACTGGGGGCGGCCGAGTCGGCGTATGCGACGACCCAGGATCCGGAGGATGCGTTCGGTGCGTGGCTGGCCGCGAGCCGGTTGTCGGATCCCGATGCCGCCACGCGCACCCTCGACGCGCTGCGATCGCGCCACGAGAGCTCCCCGTTCGCGAAGTTCGCAGCGCTGGCGGCGAAGTTCGACCCCGAGCGCGACGGCTCGGAACTCGCGGAGTTGGCTTCGGAGGTTCCGCCGCAGCTGCCCGAAGTCGACGCGATGCAGTTGCTGGTCGTGCTCCAGCGCGGCGATCTCGAGGGTGCGTCGGCCGCGGCGGAACAGGCGCTGGGTCGCGGCGCCGGCGTCCCCGCGGTCCGCTGGGCTGCGGCGCTTGCGTTCCACGCGTCCGCGCTGAGTCACGCCGCGGGCACTCCCGGCCGCGCCGCCTGGCTCGAGAGAAGGGACACGCAGCTCGACTGGCTCTTCTCGCGCTCGCCAGCGAACGACCCGCGTCGAGAACGCTGGCGCGCGCTCCAGAGCCAGCGCTGATCGACGGCCGCGCCGCCGTCAGGCCGACCGGCAGACGCCCAGCGCACCGAGTGCCGCTGCCACCGCGGCGAAGAGCGGCGCGACCGCCGGGGCCGGCATGCCGAGGTTCTGCACGATGTGCGTGAGATGACGGCGGTCGCCGACCCACGGCGGGAGCCCGAGTGCGAGTCGCGCGGCGACGACCTGCGCGAAGTCGAGGAGCTGCACGGCGACCGCGAGCAGCCTCGCCATGTCCGAAGCGGCGCCGCGCGCGGCCGCGATACCCACAGCCGTGCCGAGCGCGTACGCGCCGGCGTCGCCGACGAACAGTCGCGCCTTCGGCCAGTTCCACGGCAGGAACCCGATCGCCGCCCAACCGAGGGCCGCGGTCGCGGCGTCGCCGTTCGCGAGCAGCAGGAGGCTCACCGCGCCGAGGCTCGCGGCGACGCCGTTCGTGTTGTCCAGGAAGTTCGTCGCGTTCGTCACGACGAACACCAGCAGGGTCGCCAGCAGCCAGGCGAACGTTGCGTTCACGGGCGAAGCTGCCGCAGTGGCACCGAGCGCAGCGGCGGCGCCGAGCCCCAGCGCCTTCCATCGCCAGTCGAGATCGCGCCCGCGCTCCTTGCCGCGATCGTCGACGAACCCCACGCCCGTGGCGACGAGGAGCGCGCCTGCGGTCGTCGCGTCGCCGTACGCGAGCCAGGGCGCCGTCGCGAACGGCAGCACGACGCCGGCGAGAGGGATCGGTTGGCCGTGCTGCTTCCGAGCGGCTCCCGGCGGATCGTCCGGCAACCAACCGACGACGCGCCGGTTCGACCACCACGCCAGCCAGAAGGCGAGGCATGCTGCAGCGGCGGCGAAGGCGGGGTGCGGCATCGCAGTCCGGTCAGTACACCGAATGCGCCGCGATGTAGTCGCGAACCGTCGACGGGATCTCCGGCAGGTCGCGTTCGCCGCGCCTCCAGCGGGCCCGAAGGTCGCTCGACGCGATCGCGTCCGCAGGCAACTCGAGCACGTTCGCGAGCAGGCGTTCGCGTTCGGCCGCCGTGAGGTCGAGCTGCGCAAGGTCCCCGGCGCGAACCGGGTGGCCCAGGCGCGGCCAGGTCACGACGGTGGCGAGTGCGAGCAAGCGGTGGTGCTCGTGCCACGTGGGCAGCAGCGGCAGGTTGTCGCTGCCGATGAGGAACCAGAGTTCGCGCCCGGTTTCGCTGCGCAGTTCCGCGAGGGTGTCCACCGTGAACGACGGGCCCGCGCGGCGGAGTTCGCGGTCGTCGACGACGACGTTCGGCTCGCCGGCGAACGCGAGCCGGCACATCGCGAGTCGGTGGATCGCCGGGGTCATGCCTCGCGACGCCTTGTGCGGATGGTCGCCGGCCGGGATCACGCGCACCTCGTCGACCGGGAGCCGTTCCCGGGCCGTCGCCGCGAGCCGGAGGTGGCTCCGGTGCGGCGGATCGAAGGATCCGCCCAGCACCGCGATGCCGCGCGAAGCGCGTGGCAGCTGCGGGTGCCTCACGGGAGCCGTCATCCGCGGGTCGACGTTAGCGGTCGGCGCCGGGCCGGCACACGCCGCAACTTGGCGGAATCTCGGTTGCACCGCGATTCCACGGTCGGTAGCGTCCCGAGCCCGAGCGCTCCCTCTCCCGGCGCCGGGTCCACAGACCCCTCCTCACGAACATGCAGAAGCTCGCACTCGTCCTGCTGTTGCCCTTCGCTGCCTGCTCCTCCTTCGGCTGGGATGGCCGCGGCGGCAACCTCACGGAAGACCAGAAGAAGCGTGGCATCCGCGACGTCGCGTCGCTGAGCAACGAATACGAGACCGAGACCTTCTTCCGCAGCGTGCGCCGGCGCAGCGACGGTCGGAACAACGCGTTCGGTCGCGACATGCAGTCGATCACCGACTTCCTCGATCGCCACTTCTGGAACTACGACGCGAACGATCCGAGCGTGAACTACCCGTCGAATACGACGAAGTTCGAGCACATCGGTCGCTTCGGCCTCAACACCGCGACGTCGCTGCCGATCGTCGACGAACTGACGAGCCGCTGAGCGATTCGTCCGCGCGCCGGGGCCGCCGGGTCGTGTGTCGATCGCCCCGCGCCGCGCACTAGGTGCGTTTGCGCCAATGCCCGAGACGCCGGCGGCGCGCCGCTGGCGCCGGCAGGTCGTAGTCGAGGCGACGTACGAGCCGGAACGCACCGAGGCGTTCCGGAATCGCCGCATCGGCGTCGAGCCAGATCACCAGGTCGCCGCCGGGCCGCGTCAGGGGCTCCGCGAGTTCACCGAGCATCTCCGGCGTGCCGACGGCCCGCGCGGTGAGGAGATCGAACGCGTGCCGCATCTCGGGGCGGAGCGCGGGCGCCTGCGCCGCGTCCATCTGGAGGGTTTCGACGCCGTCGAGCTTCGCGGCGACGAGGCAGCTGCCGATGGCGCGCACCTTCTTGCCCGTGCGGTCGAGCAGGAGCACGGTTGCTCCCGGATGCAGCGCCGCGATCGCGACGCCGGGGAAGCCGTTGCCCGACCCGATGTCGAGCACGTGCCGCGGCCGCAGGCCGGTCGCCGCGAACGCGAGACCGTCCATCGCGTGCAGCACGAACGCATGATCGCGGTCGCGGATCGCGGTGAGGTTGATCTGTTCGTTCAGCTGCAGCATCGCGTCGAGGTACGCAACGAGCTTCTCGGCACGTTCGGGTGCAAGTTCGCCGTTCCAGGCCCGGACGCGCTCGACCAGGGTGTTCGCAGTGGTGTCCGTCACGGGGCTTTCAGTTGACGAGGTCTTCGGTCGGCGAGGCCGGAACCGCGATGGGTGCGCCGCGGCGCTGGCGGAGGAGGCGCAGCGCGAGCAGGCCGAGAACGGGGCCGCCGATCGCGCCGCCGGCGACGATGCGCCAGACACCTTCGGGGGATGCCATGACGTCGATCAGCAGCAGCGCGGCTCCGATGGCGGCCGCCGCCACGGTGCCGTTCTTCATCGCGCCGAGAAGGCGCCAAGTCGAGATCGACAGGACGCGCTGCGCTTGGACGACCACGAGCAGAAGCGTGACGCCGATGCTGACGCACGAAGCGACCGCGAACCCCATGATGCCGTAGTGCATCGTCGCCGGAATGCCGACTGCGTAGATGACGACGCAACGTACGAACTGCGCCCGCCGATCGCGGTGCGGCTGGCCGATGGCCCAGAACATCGGGCCCACGACCGCGGTGAGCGCCGAGATGCCGCCGTACACGCACTGCAGGCCGAAGAGGCCCGACACCGAGCCGTACTCGGGTCGCCCGAAGAGGAATGCCGGCAGTGCGCCGCCGCACCAGACCATGACGACGGTCATGGGCGCTGCGACCTGGGCGAAGGCCTGGACCGCGTTGAGCCAGGCGTTCGCGAGGCGCGGCATGTCCGATCGAAGCTGGGCGTACGCCGGGACCGCGACGGGCCCGAGCACCTTGAGGAAGATGTTCTCCGGGATCTTGGCGAGCCGGCCCGCGAACTCGAACACCGCGAGCATGACGTCGCTCAGCAGGACCGGAATGATGGCTGCGGAGGAGGCGTACGTGAGGAACAGGAGGAACGGTGCTCCCGCCGCGCCCTTGGAGTAGTGCAGCAGGTCCTGCAGGGCCGTGCGATCGAGCAGGAAGCGCGGTCGGTGCGGTCCGGCGATGTAGCTCATGACCGTGCGCATCACGGCCGTGCTGATGTGGCCGACCATCAGCGCCCAGACACTCTTCTGGACGATGGCGAGCGTGATCGTGATCGCTGCTCCGAGCGCCGAGGCGAGGAAGTCGCAGAACGCGACCCGTCGGAAGTCGAGTTGCTTCAGCCGTGCGGCGCGGCCGGGACTCTGGAACCCGTCGATGAAGCCGGTCAACGACATCATCAGGAAGAGGCCCGGGAGCCAGTGGCGACCCTCGTAGTCGGGCTTCGCGTAGTACCACGCGAGCACCGGTGCCAGCGCACAGAGGAGCAGGCTGATCGCGATGCTCCGCAGCACCCGCACCGTGAACACGGTGTCGAGGTAGTCGCGTTCCCCGCCGCGCGGAGACGAGATCGTCGCCTGCTCGCCCATGAAGAGCGTCAACGATTCGATCAGCCCGATGCCGGTCAGCAGGATCACGAACAACCCGACGTCGTTCGGATCGATCGCGCGGGCGATCACGCCGATCGACACCAGCTGGACGACCTGCTGTCCGCCGACGGCGAGGAACTGCCAGAACAGCCCGCGCAGCGTCTTCCGTCGGAGTTCGCCCGGCGCGTGCGTCATGCGGTCGTTCGTGCCGCGGGACCGGGTCGGATGACTCCGCCCGATGTGAGGTTCGACGGGGGGCGGACGAAGGGGCGCATCGAGGCGCGAGAATGCTAGCGGGGAGTCCCGACGAATGCCTCAACCGGACAGGGCGTCGCGAAGACCGTCCACGCCGGTTTCGGGCGCAATCCACACGATCTCGCGCAGCCGCCGCAGCCAGGTCGTCTGGCGGCGGATCAGTTGGTGCGTGTTGCGGCGGATCCGGTTGCGCAGTTCTTCGCGGTCCTTGTAGCGGCCGCGCAGGAAGTCGCGGCACTCGGCGTAGCCGATCGCGGCGCCCGACGTCAGCGAGAAACCGCCGGCTCGTTCGATCGTGTCCGTCTCCGCGAGCAGGCCGCGGTCGAGCATCTCCTCGGTCCTCTGGCGTACGCGGCGGTGGAGGTCGTCGCGGTCGCGCTGCACCGCGACGATGCGGCACGGCCGCGCCCAGCCGTCGCGTTCGAAGTGGTCCTGCGTGGCGCTGATCGGGCGGCCCGTGAGCCGATGCACTTCGAGCGCACGTACGATGCGGCGGAGGTCCTTCCGGTGGATGCGTTCCGCGGCGACCGGGTCCTTGACCGACAGTTCGTCCCACAGGCAGCCGGGCGACGTGCGTTCACGCTCCTCGAGTTCGGCGCGCACGCCGGCGTCGGCGGCAGGCCCCTGCATCATCCCCTTGAAGAACGCCATCAGGTAGAGCGGCGTCCCGCCGACGAACAGTGCGCCGCGACCACGCCGGCGCGTGTCGTCGAGCGCCGACGCGGCTGCGTCGCACCAGCGAGCCGTGTCGAAGGTCTCGCGAGGCTCGACCAGGTCGATCAGGTGGTGGGGCACCCTGACCCGTTCGTCGGCGGACGGCTTCGCCGTACCGATGTCCATGCCGCGGTAGACCGCCATCGAATCCATCGACAGGACCTCGAGGCCGTGGCGAACGGCGAGTTCGAGAGCCAGCGCGGTCTTGCCGGAGGCGGTGGGCCCGGTGACGACCCACAGCGGGGTCGTGTTTTCGGTCGGATCGTGCACTGCGGAGAAGCGGACGAAGTTACCGCGCGAGCCTTTGCACGTCGCCAGTCGAGCCCTTAGCCTGCGCCGCCCCGCAAGCCGCATGATCGCGTTCATCTCCGACATCCACAGCAACCTCGAGGCGCTGCGCGTGTGTCTCGCGGAGATCGACCGCCTCCAGTGTCGCCGGATCCTCTGCCTCGGCGACGTGATCGGCTACGGGCCCGAGCCGCGCGACACGCTGCGCCTCGTGATGGAGCGCACGGAGTTCTCGCTGCTCGGCAACCACGAGCACGGCGCGATGTTCTACGCGTCGGACTTCAACCCGCGCGCACGCGCTGCGATCGACTGGACTCGCGACCAGTTGAGCCGTCGCGACTGCCCGCGCGAGGAGAACATGAAGTTCTGGAACTACCTCGACCGGATGCCGAAGGAGCACCGCGAG
>CAZIFB010000052.1:0-35041 GCA_964538915.1 uncultured candidatus Brocadiaceae bacterium
CCGCGGCTACGGCGCGCTCGGCGTGTTCCCCGACGAGTGTCCGGTCGACGTCGCCATCGCGTCGTTCCCGTGGCAGAAGAAGGACGAAGCGGCGGTTCTCGAGCGCGGCATCGACGTCGGCGTGTCGAGCTGGCGACGCATGGCGCCCGACACGCTGCCCGCGATGGCGAAGTGCGCCGGCAACTACGTGAACAGCGCGCTCGCGGTCGGCGAAGCGAAGGATCGCGGCTTCCACGAGGCGGTCGTGCTCGACGTCGACGGGTTCGTCAGCGAGGGCAGCGGCCAGAACCTGTTCCTCGTGCAGGGTGGTCGACTCATGACGCCGCCGGTCGGCTCGTCGATCCTCGCCGGTGTCACGCGTGCGTGCGTGCTGCAACTCGCGGCGGACCTCGGCATCCCCGTCGTCGAACAGCGGCTGCCGCGCGAGATGCTGTACGTCGCCGACGAAGCGTTCTTCACCGGCACCGTCGCCGAGGTCACGCCGATCCGTTCGGTGGACGGCCTCGTCGTCGGGACCGGCATGCGCGGGAGCGTGACGAAGCGCCTGCAGGAGCGGTTCTTCGCGATCGCGCGCGGTCAGCACGAGGATCGCCACGGCTGGCTCACGCCGGTGCGGGGGGCGTAGTCGCCGATCGGTCGTCGGATCAGCGCTTCGCGGCGCTCTTCTTCGCAGGCCCATTCTTCGCGCCCTTGTCGGCCGTCTTGTTGGCGGTCTTGTTCGCGAGGGCCGAGGCGCGGGCCAGCACGGACGTCTTGTTCGAACGAGCGGCGGCCTTCGGCTTCGCTGCGACCTTCTTCGTGGCGGGCGCTGCCTTTCGAACGGGCTTCCCGGCGGCCTTGCGCTGCGCATTCTGCGCCATCGACTGCTGGTAGTAGTCGAGGTAGGCGTCCACCGGCAGGCGCCGGATCGCTTCGCCGATGACGTCGAGGGCCACGTCGTCGACCTTCTTGAAGCGGATGCAGCACTTCCCCATGTCGAGCTTCTTGCCCGTGGCGCGCCACGCCTCACGGAACCAGTTCGACATGTGATCCTTGCCGTCGCTGTAGACGCCCATCAGGTAGACGGACATGTGGTTCTTCTGCGACGCGAGTCCGGCGAACGGCAGCGGCTGCTTCGGGTCGCAGTGGTAGCCGGCGGGGAAGCGGCTGTGCGGCACGCAGTAGCCGATCATTCCGTACTGCATGCCCTCCGCGTAGCCGTCGTCCAGGTTGTCGAGGATCACCTTGCGCACGGCTTCGATCGCGGCACGGCGGTCGGCAGGGAGCGAAGCGAGGTACGCGGCGACGGTGGCGGCTTTGGACTGCATCCGCGCACGGTAGCGCGGCGGTCAGGCGATCGAGAGCCCGGGTGCGCGCGCCGCGACTCCGGCGAGCCGAACCCGACACTCGGCCCGCGCGCCGTCGGCGACTTCGTCTTCGAACCGGTGCACCTTCACGAACGGCGCGGTGACGACGGCGCGGGTCCAGCGCCGCAGTTCGTCGATCGCGGTCCGCGCGAGCGAGTCCTCGGATGCCTTCGCTGCCTCACCTCGGATCTCGCAGCGAACGAGGAAGCGGCCGGGAAGTGCGCGCCCCGGGAACGCCGCGTGGCAGAAGATCGCCTCGGCCATGGGCGAGCTGATGCCTTCCGTGGGCACGATGCCGTAACCCGATGACCACGGCGCTTCTACCGTGTTTCCGCCGAGGAAGACGAAGGCTGCCGGCTCGGACTGGAGGCGCGCCGTGATGGCGCCGAGTTCGGGATCGAACCCGGCGAGCAACCCGGCCGCGGCGGCGGTGGGCAGGGCGAGCACGAGGGCGCGCGCGCCGACTTCGGTCGGCACCTCGCCACCGAGCGTGACGTGCCACGTCCCACCGTCGGTCTGCACGCGCACGGCCGCGCGCGCGAGAGTGAAACGCTTGCCGAGCTGTCGGCGGCACGCTTGCACGAGCTCCTCCGCGCCCGTGCCGAACGACACGGGGCGCGGATCGACCGGCGTCGCGAGCAAGCCGTTGCCATCGAACACCCAGCCACTCGTCACCGCACACTCGAGGATCCGCGGCGCTGGCGTCAGGTGGGCGAGGAACGGCGCGACCTCCGCGCGATCGAACGCGAACGGGCCGAGTTCGCACGAGAACCCGTTCGTCCGCTGCGTGCGCACGCGACCGCCGACGTGCGGCGCTGCGTCGACGACGAGCAGTCGCGCGTCCGGTCTCCGGGCCGGGCAGTCGAGCGCCGCCGCGAGCCCGCGCAGGCCGGCGCCCACCACGATGACATCCAGGTCCGGCTCCATCGGCGCGCACCTTACCCCGGAACTGATGCTTCGCGTGGATCACGACTCTGCCAAGCCCTGATCCGATCGCGGGTTGTGTACATCGACGGCGAAACGCACGGGGTTGTTCGTGAGTCGGCGCCGCAGCCGGGGTTGCGGCGCGCGGCGCGCCCCGAGATCCACGCAAGGCATCAGTCCCTGTACGTGGAAGGAGGCGGGTATCACCCGCCTCCTGGTCGCTGCGTCAGGCCTCGCAATGCGCGGGCCCGATGCTTTTCTCGGTCAGATCTCGATCTGGAAGCCGACGCGCAGGATGTGGTTCGTCTGGCCCGAGCCGCCGCCATCCGGATCGATGTCCTGGAAGGTGTACTCCACCTGCGTCTTGCACTGGTGGCCGTGATAGAAGGCGTTGAGCACGAAGCTCGCCTCGGTGACGTCGCCGAGGGTCGAACCGATGCCCTGGGCTCCCGTGAGGAAGTCGACGCCGGAACCGGTGGCGCCTTCGTCGGTCTCGATCATGCCGACGCGAACGCCCAAGCCCCACTGCATCGCACTGTCGCCGCTCTTCGGCAGCAGGTAGGCGACGCTCGTGTACCAGCCGCTCGGCTCTTCCTCGTCCGGCGTCGCACCCTGCTGGTCGTCCGTCCGCATGTAGTACTCGCCCATGATGCTGAAGCGAGACACGTTCCACGCGGTGTTGAGGTTGAGCGAGGTGCTCTCGACGTCCTCCGCGGGGGTCGCGGTGTTCTTGCCGTTGCCGAGGGCCACGCCGACACCGACCGTGCCGCGCAGGCCGGTCTCTTCGGTGCGCCAGTCACCCTGGCGCTGGCTCTCGATCGTCTGCTTGCCGCCGAAGAGGTCGCCGAGCGGGTCGAAGTTCAGCGAGAAGACGTAGCTGAGCTCGTTGTCCGAGTTCGACGACTCGTCGCCGCGATCGACGTAGCCGGCACCGAGCCCGGCCGCGGTGTCGGTGTTCATCGCGCCGAGGCTCCAGCGGAGGGCAGGCTTGTTGGAGTCGGAGGCGTACGCGCCCTGCAGCCAGGCGCCGCGGGAGTAGGAGTCGGCGAACGCGCGCGACGTGGACGAACGCTCGACGAACCACAGGCCGGCCGAGGTCATCGTCGTCTCGAGGCCGAACATCGTCTTCGCCTGACCGGCGCGCAGGCCGATCTTGGCGCTGTCGGACTCGACGAAGTTCCACTGCACCCAGCCCTGCTTGATGGTGCCGTTCTGCTGAGTCGTCGTCGCGTTCACCCGGTCCGAGTCGACCGAGTCGAGCTGGATCATGTAGAGGATGTTCTTCTTGAACACGTGCCCGGCGAACTGCGTCCGCATGCGCCGGACGTTGAAGGTGTTCGTGTCCGCGGCGTTCTCGATGTTCGAGTAGGTCCAGTGGACCTGGAGGCGGTTCTTGATCTCCATGCCGAAGGCGTCACCGCCGTCGTACTTGAGACCGGAACCGGGCTTGGCGCTCCAGCCGCCGGGGGCTGGGCCATCCTGAGCCAGGGCGAGGGACGTCGAAACGGCGACAGCCAGCAGACAGGACAGGGTCGACTTGCTCATGCGTGTTGGTGAACTCCTCCCGTTCGGGATGACCTGTGAGCCGAGTCCGAGGTTCTTGGGATCGACGGGAAGCAAGCGCTGGTTGTCGTTCGCCATCCGGACTTCGACTGCGATGGCGCGGAGCGTGACGCGGTCTCGCAAGTCGGTCAAAGCAGAAGATCGAGAAATCTCGATGGCACCGAACCTTTGTTAGTGTTGTGGAAATCGGACGGTGCGATGGCCGTACTGTTCTTGCGACAGATGTTTCAGCGCGTGGACTTGTCCACACCTCGGAACAGGGCGCGTGGAAACAGGGGCTCGCCGCGCCGCGGCAATCGCGCCAACGAAGCGACCTGTCCCCGGGAATCCGGTAATGCCATATCTCGGCCGGGCGGCGTCTCGGCAAGACGGTTGTTTGCGGCAAACACGGAGCGGGACCTCGTGCGACGGGCTGCCGACGCACGTGCAAATCAGGCGACGCGACCGGGGGCGCTCTGATCGCGAGTCCAGCTCGCCCGTATTGCGGTGACCGGCCCACCGCGGAGCAGGCGGGTCCACCCAAGGCATCAGTTCCGTCTGGTGCTCGATGGGCGGTCGCCTACCGTGTGCGCCTTGCCCCCGCGCGACGACCATGCCCCTCGTCGCCCTTCAAGACGATGAGCAGCGAGACCCATCGAACCACCTGCAGTCGCGATTGTCCGGATGCCTGCGGAATCCTCGCCACGGTCACGGACGGTGTCGTCACCGAACTGAAGGGTGACCCCGATCACCCGATCACCCGCGGCTTCCTCTGCTATCGCACGAGCCGCTTTCCCGATTTGCAGAGGTCCGGCCATCGCCTGACCCGGCCCCTGGTGCGGCGCAACGGCGTCCTCGAGCCGGCGAGCTGGGACGACGCCCTTTCGCTGGTTGTCGACAAGCTGCGGAAGGTGCATGCGGAGTCGGGGCCCGCTGCGATCTTCCACTATCGCTCCGGAGGGTCGCTCGGGATCCTCAAGCACCTGACGGACCTGTTCTTCGATCAGTTCGGCCCGTGCACGGGCAAGGTCGGCGACATCTGTTCGGGCGCGGGCGAGGCAGCCCAGATCGCCGACCTGGGTGTCAGCGACAGCAACGACATCTTCGACCTGCTCAACAGCCGGCACATCGTGCTGTGGGGCAAGAACCCGATGATCAGCAACGTGCACCTCGTCCCCATCCTGCGGGATGCGGCGGCGCGCGGGGCGAAGATCGCTCTCGTCGACCCCGTGCGCCAGAAGTCGGCCGGGCTCGCGGAGACCGTGGTGCAGCCCGCACCGGGACGCGACTTCGAGTTGGTCATGGGCGTCGCCCGGGTGCTCTTCGACACGGACCGTGTCGATGCGCGAGCGCGCCACTTCTGCAATCGCCTTCCCGAGTTCGAGGCGCTCGTTCGCCGCTGCTCGGCGGCGGACTGGGCCGCGCGCGCCGAGGTGACGCTCGCCGAAGTCGAAGCGCTCGCGGATCGCTTCGCCGAGGGTCCGGCGGCGATCCTCGTCGGCTGGGGGATGCAGAGGCGGCAGCGTGGCGGCGCGATCGTGCGGGCTCTCGACGCATTGTCCGCGATCTCGGGCAACCTGTTCCGCGCCGGCGGGGGAGTCTCCTTCTACTTCCAGCGGCGGAAGGCCTTCCGCCCCTTCGGTCCTGTCGTGACCCACCCGCGAGTCGTGCGCGAGCCGCTTCTCGGCCAGGATCTGCTGGCTGCGCGCGACCCTGCCATCCGCTTCTTGTGGATCACGGCGGGCAACCCTGTCGCGATGCTGCCCGACTCGGCAACTGTCGCGAAGGCGATCGAGCAGACGGAGTTCGTCGTCGTGACGGATTGCTTCGCGACGGACACGACCGAACGCGCTCACGTCGTGCTGCCGGTGCCGACGCTGCTCGAGGACAGCGACTTGATCGGTGCCTACGGGCACCACTGGATCTCGGAGTCGCGGCCGGTCGTCGCGATGCCGGAAGGTGTGCGGCACGAGGTCCTCATCTTCCAGGAACTCGCGCGGCGCGTCGGCCTCGAAACGTACCCGCAGGATCCGATCGATCAGCAGAAGCGCACCGCGCTCGCCGGGGTCGCCGGTCAGGGCGCGGGACTCGACTCGCTGAGGCGGGTGGGAGCGGTGCGGAGTCCCGTTGCCGACGTGCACCTGTTCGGCCGTGGCCACGTCTACACCCCCGATGGCCGTGTGCAGCTGCTCGACACGATGCCGCCCGAGCCCGATGTGCCGATTCCCGCCATGCAGCCGGGGGCCAGCGCGCCGCTGTGGCTCTTCTCGAATTCGACGGAGAAGAGCCAGGCGTCGGTGTGGTCGGGCAAGGGCCTTGGTGCCTCGACGTGGGTCGTGGTGCATCCCGATGTGGTGCCGGGTCTCGCCGCCGGCACGCGTGTCCGGGTGCAGAGCACTCTCGGTTCGATCGACGCCGAACTCCGCCTCGACCCGGACCAGCGCCGCGACGTCGCGATCGTGCCCAAAGGCGGGCACTACGATCGGGGGCACAGCGCGAACGCCCTGATTCCCGCGCGAGCGACGGACATCGGTCTCGGCGCCGCGTACCTCGACTGCAAGGTCCGGATCGTGCGCGCATGAGGCGGATCACGGGCACACACGTCTACTCGTACGTGAAGTGCCCGCGCCTCGCGGCGCTGGACCTCCACCTGTCGCGCAGCGAGCGTCGCCCGCCGCATCCCTGGGAGGAGTTCGCGGCGCAGCGTGGCCGCGACTTCGAGGCGGAGCACGTGAAGGGACTCGGCGCCGCGACGCCCCGTTACCAGGAGCGCGACTTCGACGCGGGCGCGGCCGCCACGCGTGAGCTGCTGGCGCAGGGAACGCCGTGGATCCACCAGGGCGTGCTGCTCGACGACGACTGCCTCGGCTTGCCCGACCTGCTGCGCCGACTACCCGGTGAGAGTGCTCTCGGTGCGCACCACTACGAAGTTCTCGACGTGAAGACCTCGGGTCGATCGCGCGCGGACCAGATCCTGCAGGTCGCCTTCTACTCCGAGCTGATCACGAAGGTGCAGGGCCGTCGTCCCACCAGCGGTGCGCTGGTGTTGAAGGACGGGCGTGAGGAGCGGTTCGAACTCGCCGACTACGCCGCGGCGTTGCGCGAGGTCATGGCCGAGCTGCGGCGCCTGCGAGGCGCGATGGACGCTGCACGCCCGTTCCTGCAGCCGGGCTGTTCGTCGTGCTACCACGATGCCCGTTGCATGGCCGAACTCGAGCGTGCCGGCGATCTGTCGCTCGTGCAGGGCATGAGCCACGGGGCGCGCGCGATCCTCGAGGGCCTCGGTTGCCGCACCGTGCACGACTTGGCGACGTTCCACGCCGAAGGCGCCCGCGCGCGCGGCAATCTCGACGCGACGCTCGTGCGGCGACTGCGCCGCGGTGCCCAGGCGCATCTCGTCGGCGCACCGGTGATCGAGCAGCGGCCGCGCGCCGAGCGCTTCGCCAACGCGGCGATCGTGCACGCGCTGACCGATCCGTTCGCCGGGCGCGTGCTCGCGTTCGGGGTCCTGCACCCGGCGGTCGAGGGTGGTGCATTCTCCTGCGAACTACCGCGCATCGCCGCGGACGAGTGGCCCGCCTTGCATCGGCTCACTTCGGCTCTGCCGCCGAGAACGCCGCTGCTGCACTTCGGTGAGCACCTGCCGCGGTGGTACGAAGAGAGCGCCTTTGCGCGCGAAGCGGATCCCGCGCTCGAGGCCCGCTTCGTCGACGTGCAGAAGCGTCTGCGCGCCGCTGCCGTCTACCCGCGGCCGGTGTTCGGTCTCGCGGACATGGTTCGCCACGCGCTCGGCCGCGATCCGGTGCGCGCAGGACATGCGATGGCCGCCGCGTCGTGGCTCGTCTCGCCCGACGGCGACGACCGTCTGCGCGCGAAGCTGCGCGAGGATCTGAACGACCTCGCCGCACTGAAGGCCTGCGTCCTGGATGCGGCGCCGAGCGAGGTGGAGACGGCCTCCGAGGCGGAGGCGAGCTGAGTGGATCTGTCCTTCGAACAGCGCCTGCTCCGCTTCCTCGCGCGCGAAGAGCGCGACGAGCAGCGTTCGTCACGCGAGCTGCGGTCGCAGCCGGTGGAACTGCGTGTGATCGAGGGCGAGTGCATCCACGGCGCGAAGTTCCTCGGCGAGGACGGCGATTCCTTCGTGTTCGCGGTTGCGGACAACGCGTCGAAGTTCCGCCCCGGCGATCCGCTGATCGTCGGTGACGGCGTCGACCTCGATCACGGGGCCCCGCTCGTGTGCGGCGAGTACGACGCCACGGCCGGTCGCCTCGTGCTCGATCCGGACCCCTTCGCGCGCGACCTCGAGACGTCGCTGCGGCCGGGCGCCGAGTACGTGATCGATCGCCGGCCGCTGGGTCTGCAGGGCAGGCTGCGCGATGCGGTGCGCGCGGCGTTCGCCGACCCGTGGCTCGCGGGTGTGCTGGCGGGCACGCACCGGATTTCACGGGACGAAGGTCGCCTCGAGCGAGCGCGTCGACATCTCGCAGCGGCAGGCCTCAACGAAGCGCAGGTCGAAGCCGGCGCCGCGGCGATCGCGACCGAGAGCCTGGCCCTGGTGCAAGGCCCGCCGGGCACCGGGAAGACCCGTCTCCTCGCCCACGTGATCGCGGCGTTGTGCGGCGCCGGCTGCCGCATCGCGGTCAGTGCCTACACGCATCGAGCGGTCGACAACGCCTTGTTCGCGATCCGCCGCGCCGCGCCGTCGTTGCCCGTGTTCAAGCTCGCGTCGACGTCGAACGAAGGCCGCGACGCCCTTCGCGACGCCGGTGTGCAGGTCGTCGACGCCCGTCGCGCGAAGCTGCCGGAGAAGGGAGTCGTGGTCGGCGGCACGTGCTTCCAGATCGCGAAGCTCGACGATGGTGTGCGCTGTCACTACACGGTCTTCGACGAGGCCGGTCAGCTGCCGATCCCGCACGCGATGCCCGGCATGCTGCGTTCGCGGCGCTGGCTCTTCTTCGGCGACCACCACCAGCTCCCGCCCGTCGTCACGACCGCGAACGCGGATCGCGAAGCTGCTGCGTCGATCTTCGAACACCTCCACGCGCGCTACGGCTCGCATCTGCTCGACACGACGTACCGGATGAACGACGGCGTCTGCTCCGTCGTGAGCCGCACCTTCTACGGCGGCAGGGTGCGCGCAGCCCCGACAGCGGCGGCGCGGCGCATGCCGTTCGTGCCGGGCGGACGGCTCGACGAAGTGCTCGACCCTGCGCAACCGGTCGTGTGGCTGCGACTCGACCATCAGCAGCCTGGGCAGCGTTCACCCGAGGAAGCCGCCGCGGTCGCGGACCTGGTCGACGATCTGGTGCGACGCCACGGCGTGCAGCCCGCGGACATCGCGGTGATCGCGCCGTTCCGCGCGCAGGTTCGGCTCCTGCGGTCGGCGATCCAGCACAAGGAGCTTGCCGGCGCCGAAGACCTGTGCATCGACACCGTCGAGCGGGTGCAGGGCCAGGAGCGCGAAGTCGTGCTCGTCTCGCTGACCGCCGGTGATCCGCGCGAGTCGCGCGGCCGCGGCGCGTTCCACCTGTCGATCCAGCGCCTCAACGTCGCATTGTCGCGGGCGAGGACCAAGGCGGTGCTCGTCGCGAGTTCGTTCGCGTTTCGCGCCGTGCCGCACGACGCCGACGGTCTGCGGATGGCGTCGCGGTGCATGGAGCTGCGCGACGGGGTGCACGCGGTCGACCTTTCGGCGCTCTACGTGGCGCGCTCCGGCACGGGAACCCCATGCGCTTCGTGACGGCCGCGGAGGCGGTGCAGTGTGTCCGGTCGGGCAACCGGGTGTTCGTGCACGCTGCGGCGGCGACGCCGAACGTGCTGCTCCGCGCGCTGGCATCGCGAGGCCCCGAGCTGCGCAGCGTCGAACTCGTGCAGCTGCACACCGAGGGCGACTCGCCCTGCACGGCGCCGGGGCTCGCCGCGAGCTTCCGGCCGAACGCGCTCTTCCTCGGCGCCAACCTGCGCGACGCCGTCGCACGAGGCGATGCGGACTACGTGCCCGCGTTCCTCAGCGAGATGCCGGCGCTGTTCCGCGAACGGGTGCTGCCGCTCGACGTCGCGCTCGTGCACGTCTCGCCGCCCGATCGCCATGGCTACTGCTCGCTGGGCGTCTCCGTCGACATCGCGCGTGCGGCGGTCGACAGCGCGACGAAGGTCGTCGCGCAGGTGAACCCCCGCATGCCGCGCTCGCACGGCGACGGGCTCGTGCACCACTCGCGCTTCGCGGCGGCGGTCGCGGTCGACGAGCCGTTGCCCGAGCACGCGGCCGAACCGGTGAGCGGACTGGAGCAGGAGATCGGGCGCCACTGTGCGGGCCTGATCGAGGATGGCGCCACGCTGCAGATGGGCATCGGCACGATCCCCGACGCGGTCCTCGGCGCTCTCGGCCAGCATCGCGACCTCGGTGTGCACACGGAGATGTTCGCGGACGGTGTGCTGCGCCTCGTCGAGACGGGCGTGATCACCGGTCGCCGCAAGGCGGTGCATCCGGGCAAGCTCGTCGCCGGTTTCGTGATCGGTTCGCGGCGCGTCTACGACTTCCTCGACGACAACCCGCAGGTGGCGATGCTGGACATCGGGTACGTGAACGACCCCAACGTGATCCGGCGCAACCCGAAGGTCGTGGCGATCAACAGCGCGATCGAGATCGATCTCACCGGGCAAGTGTGCGCCGATTCGATCGGCACCCGGATGTGGTCGGGCGTCGGCGGGCAGATGGACTTCATGCGCGGCGCGGCACTGTCGCCCGGCGGCAAGCCGATCATCGCGATGCGTTCGACGACCGCACGAGGCGTGTCGCGCATCGTGCCGGTGCTCCAACCCGGCGCCGGCGTGGTCACGACGCGCGCCCACGTGCACTGGGTCGTCACCGAGTACGGCGCCGTGGATCTCCGCGGCAGGAATCTGCGGCAGCGCGCGAAGGCGCTGATCTCGATCGCGCACCCGGACCACCGCGAAGGGCTGTTGCGCGCCGCGCACGAGCGTTTCCACCGCCTGCCGGACTGAGCGGTGCCCGATCAGGTCGGCTCGAGCAGTGCGGCGAGCACGTCCGCGACGAGAGCATCCGCATCTCGGGCGCCGTCGACCTCGACCAGCGGTGTGCCCTCGCCGGCCGAGGGCCGCACGAAGCGCGCGCGCAGCGCGGCGAGTCGTTCCGGGCCCGCGTCGCTGACGCTGGTCGGATCCGTCGCCCGAGCCGCGGCGCGGCGCGCGGCGACCGCGGGCGCCACGTCGACGTGCACGACGAAGGGCTGTGCCCCGGCCGCGCGCGCCGCCGAGGCGGCTCGCGCACGCAACTCCGCAGTCGGGAAGTTGCCGTCGAGGACGACAACGGTCACCCCGGCGGCGGTCGCCGCTGCGGCGTCCGCGAACACGGCGGAGTACGTGCGTTCGGTGAACTCCGGCGTGTAGATCGCCTCGGGTCCGCGTTCGGTCGGCGCCAGTCCTGCCAGTCGCTTCCGGGTCGCGTCGGTCGCGAACGACGGCCATCCCGCGGCGTCGTCCAGGCGAGCGGCGAGCAGGCTCTTTCCGCTCGCCGGCGGCCCGCACAACACGAGCCAGCGCGGGCCGAAGGTTTCCGCGGTCACCGCCGCGGACAGCAGCACGTGGCGCAGGGCCGAACGCCGTGCTGCCGCGCGATCGGATTCGCCGAGTTCGGGTTCGGCAGCGGCGAGTGCGGCGACCTTGGCACGGACCATCGCGCGGTACGCGACGAGTGGGGGCAGCAGCGTCGGCTGCGCGGTGTCGCCGCTGGCCGCGACGTAGGCGTCGACGTAGGCGGACGCGAGTTCGTTCGCGCCGCGGTAGCGCAGGTCCATCGCGAGGAACGCGTTCTCGGTCGCGACGTCGCCGCAGCGGAACGCTGCCTCGAACTCGATGCAGTCGTACACCGCCGGCGGTGTCGTCATGCAGACGTTGCGGGCATGCAGGTCGCCGTGTCCGTCGACGACGAGTCCGCGCGTCGCCCGCTCGACGAGGCGGGGCAGGATCGCCCGGAACCCGGCAGCGCTCGCGCGCTCGACGGGAGCGAGCAGGGACTCCGGCACACCGTGTCCCGGGATCGTGCGCAGTTCGCGGAAGTTCGCGGCGGCGAAGCCGGCCAGCCGATGCGGGTCGCCGGCAGCGAGCACGTCGGGACCGCGGGAGGCGCGGGAGTGGAACGCGGCGACGTGGCGTGCGAGTCCTTCGATCTCCTCGGCACGGACCCGCTGTTCGCGAACGAGCAGGTCGAGCATGCGATCGGCGGGCAGGCGGCGCATCACGACCGCGACGTCCAAGTCGTCGGACGCGTGGTCGTCGCCGGTCGCCGCGAATCGGAGCGAGCCGTCGCGACGTCGCAGCGAAGCGCAGCCCAGATAGACATCCGGACAGAGGCGCCGGTTGAGGCGCACCTCGTCGCGACAGGTCGCGCGGCGCGCTTCGAGCGACGAGAAGTCGACGAAGGGAAGGCGCACCGCCTTCTTCAGCTTGTAGACGAGCTCGCCGGCGAGGCAGACGACTGACAGGTGCGTCTGCACGATCTCGACTTCGTGCGGGGCGTTCGGGAAGCACGCCGGCGCGCGGAGTTCGTGCAGCAGCGCCTCGGCGGTCACGGCAGCATCCCGAGCGCGATGTATCCGACGTAGAGAAGGACACCGAGCGCGACGCCGAGCGCCACGAGCCGCACGGTGTGTTTGACTGCCCGGGCTCTCATGACGACGCGAGCAGCGCGGTGAACGCCGCCTCGTCGAGGATGCGGAGGCCGAGGCCGCGCGCCTTCTCGAGCTTGCTGCCCGCATCGGCGCCCGCGACGACGTCCGTCACCTTCTTGCCGATGCTGCCCGCGGTCCGTGCACCGAGTGCCTCGACCCGCGCCTTCGCGTCGTCCCGCGACATCGTGGTGAGGCCGCCCGTGAACACGAACACACGGCCCGCCAGCGGGCCCGCCGTGACGCCCGACGTCGCTTGCGGCGCGACGCCGGCGGCGGCGAGCGATTCGAGGGTGGTCTGGTTGCGCGGTGACGCGAAGAACTCGACGACGGCCGCGGCGACCTCTTCGCCGACGCCGTCGACCTCCATGAGCTGCTCGGCACTCGCCGAGCGGAGGCGATCGAGCGAACCGAAGTGCGCCGCGAGGTCCTTTGCCGTGGTCTCGCCGACGTGGCGGATGCCGATGCCGTGCAGGAAGCGCGCCAGCGTGGGTGTCCGCGCGCGGTCGATCTGTTCGACGAGGTTCTGGAAGCTTCGTTCGCCCCAGCGGTCGAGCTGCAGCACCGCGTCGCGTTTCGCCGCGAGCCGGAACACGTCCTCCAGCGACTTCACGATGCCCGCCTGGGCGAGCTGTTCGACCTGCTTCGGACCGAGACCCTCGATGTCGAAGGCGCGGCGACCGGCGAGGTGCACGATGCGTCCGACGAGCTGCGCGGCGCAGTCGACGTCGTCGCAGTAGACGAACTTGCCCTCGACGTGCAGTTCGCTGCCGCACACCGGGCACTTCGCGGGCGGAGTCGCCGGCTGCGAGTCGGCGCCGCGTCGGTCGGTGAACACCCGCACGATCTCCGGGATCACGTCGCCAGCGCGCTGGATCTCGACGACGTCGCCTTCGCGCACGTCGCGCTCGGCGAGCAGCGCCCAATTGTGCAGCGACGCGTTGCGCACCGTGACGCCGGCGAGTTCGACGGGCTCGAGGTTCGCAACCGGCGTCACGGCACCGGTGCGGCCGACCTGTGCGTCGATGCGAAGCACGCGCGTCGTCGCGAGGCGCGGCGCGAACTTGTAGGCGAGGGCCCAGCGGGGCGTGCGCGACGTGCGGCCGAGGCGCTGCTGCAGTTCGAGGTCGTCGACCTTCGCGACGACGCCGTCGAGTTCGTACGGCAGGTCGTCGCGGCGGCGTTCGAGGCCGTCGCGGAACGCGAGCACACGGTCGATGCCCTCGACGCGCTCCGCCGGCTCGGCGACCTGGAAACCCCATGCCGCGAGCTGCTGACGCAGTGCGAGGTGCGTCGCGAACGAAGCGCCTTCGACGTGTCCGATCGCGAACGCGATGAAGTCGAGCGGTCGCCGCTTCACGATCCGCGGGTCGAGCAGCTTCAGCGTCCCCGCGACCGTGTTGCGCGCGTTGCGGAACGTGCCCTCGGAGCTCGTCTCTTCGCGCTCCTGCAGGGCGGCGAAACCCTTGCGGCTCATGATGACCTCGCCGCGGACCTCGATGCGCGCCGGGAACGGCCCGCGGCCCCGGAGAGTGAGCGGCAGGTTGCGGATGGTGCGCAGGTTGGTCGTCAGGTCCTCGCCCTGTTCCCCGTCGCCGCGGGACAGACCGCGCACGAACTCGCCGTTCTCGTAGAGCAGGTTCGCGCTCGTGCCGTCGAGTTTCGGCTCACAGCTCCAGGCGATCGGTGCGTCGGCGGGGAGTTCCAGCAGTCGGTGCACACGCTCGTCGAAATCGCGGACGTCGTCGGCGGTCATCAGCGACTCGATGCTGCCCATCGGCGCCAGATGCGCACCGGTCGCGAACGAGCCGCCCTTCGGCAGGGGCGCGCCCACACGTTGCGTCGGCGAGTCCGCGGTGACGAGATCCGGATGCTCGCTCTCGAGCTGCCGCAGCGCCGTGAACAGTTCGTCGTACGCGGCGTCGCTGATGTCGCTGTGCCCGCGGTTGTAGTACTGGTCGTCGGCGACGCGGATCTGCTCGCAGAGGCGTCGGATGTCGTCGCGGGCGGTCACGGCTCGGTCCTCGGCGGACCGTCCTAGGGGCGCGCGTCGGAGCGGTCAAGCGCGCACGGTGTCGCCGGCCGTCACTGCGGCGGCGTTTCCCACGGGTGCGACATCGTGAGTTCGAACGGCGCGATGCGGATGCGACCGTCGCCGGGCGCACGCGGACCGGGATCGAATTCGTAGGCCGCGTCCGGGAACTGGCACACCCGGTGGTAGCGGTGCAGCACCTGCGCCTCCAGGGCCTCGAGCACCTGCCCATTCGAGACGAGCTGTTCTTCGACGACGAGCTGGCCGAGACGGTGAGCGGACGACACGCCGACCTTCGCGAGGATCGGAGCGAGACGGTCGCGCGTGCAGAAGCCGAGCTCGACCAACAGCTCACCGAGGCGCTCGTTCACCGGGCACTGGTTGGACGCGGTGAACTCGATGCAGCCGTTCACGAACTCGAAGGCGACGACCTCTTCGCCGAGGGTCACGTGCAGCGTGCCGCTCTTGCGGGTGCGGCCGAGGAACTGGAACACCGACACGAGCGGCATCGAGCGGGCCGTGCCGCACAGTCCTTCCGGCTTGCCGGCACGCCGGGTCGGTTGTGGCGCCTGCGGTGCTGCGGCGCCGCGCGTCGGCGTGGGAGTGGCCGGCGCTCGCTGGGCCGGCGTTGCTGGCGGCGTCCCCGGCGGCGGAGTGGCAGCGGGGCCGGTGCCGGTCGGCCGCGGCGACGGCGCGCTGGCGGGCGGCTGTGGCGCGCGCGGTGCGACACCTGCGGTCGCGGGGCTTGCCGGGGTCGTCGTCGGCGGTGCCGGCGGCTGCGTCGCTTGCGTCGCGTTCCGCTGGGGCGCGGGCGTCGGGCCTGGCTGTGCGGGTGTTGGCGCTGGTTGCGCGGGCGGAGTGGTGCGCGTCTGCGGGGCGGACGGCGTGGACGTCGGTGGAGTCGGACCCGATCGCGCGCGGAGCGGTTCGCCGGCCGCGGGCCGCGGCGACGGAGCGGGAGCCGCCGGGGCCGGCGGCGGGGGCGAAGCCGGGCGCGGCGGCTGCGCATTCGAGGGCGGGGCTACCCGCGCGGGTGCGTTGCGCGGCGGCAAAGGGCCCTGCGCCATCGGGCTCGGGCCGGGTGGCGGGGCAGGCTCCGGTGGCGGCGCTGCGCGGTCCTTGTTCTGCGGCAGCACGTTCTCGAACTTCTGCGTCAGCGAGCCGCGGTTCAGCATCTCCTGGATGCCGTCGGCCAGTTCGCGCATCCCTTTCTCGATGCGTTGCAGCGACGGCCGGCTGGCGTCGAAGCCGATCCCGCGCATCGACACCTGCTCGAGCGTCTGCGCGAGGATCGCCGCGAGCGACACGAAGTCGTCGCAGTACCCTTCGATCAGCGAATTGGCCGCCGACGCCGGGAATTGGCCCACTTGCATGCCTCTAGATCGGCAGAGTGGCGCCGCGGCCTTCGGGCGGCGCGCGGATCGCACGGGGCGTGGGCCATCGGGGCGACTCGAGCGGTCGGGTCGCCCCCGTGCGATCGAACCGTCAGCGCTTCTTCACTTGGTCTTCTTTGCGGGCTTCGACTTGATGCCGAGCTCCTTCTCCGCGAGCGGGATCCACGCGGCGGGGCCGCCCTTCTCGTAGCCCATCTGGCCGACCTTCTTGCCCGAGCCGTCGAGGAACAGGATCGTCGGGTAGCCCTCGATCCTGAACTCCTTCGCGAGCTCCTCGTTCTGCTTCTTGATCTCGTCGCTCTGCGGCTTGTTCTTCGGGTAGTCCAGCTCGAGCAGCACGACGTTCTTCGCCGCCCACTCCTGGAACTCGGGCTTGCTGAAGACCTCGTCCTTCAGCTTGATGCACCAGCCGCACCAGTCGCTGCCGGTGAAGTCGGCGAGGACGAACTTCTTCTCCTTCTTCGCCTTCGCGACCGCGGCCTTGTAGTCGGTCATCCACGCGCCTTCGCCGGCGTCCGCCGCCTTCGGCGTCATCTGCTCCTCGGCGAGCTTGATCCAGTTCGCGGGGCCGCCCTTCGCGTAGCCCAGCTTGCCGACCTGCTTGCCCTCGGCATCGAGGAACAGGATCGTCGGGAAGCCCTGCACGCCGAACTGCTTCAGCAACTCGTCGTTCTGCTTCTTCAGGTCGTCCGCGAGCTTCGTCTTGCGCGGGAAATCCAGCTCGAGGAGCACGACCTTCTTCGCGGCCCACTCCTGGAACTCGGGCTTGCTGAAGACCTCGTCCTTCAGCTTGATGCACCAGCCGCACCAGTCGCTGCCGGTGAAGTCGGCGAGGATCAGCTTCTGCTCCTTCTTCGCGGCGGCCTTGGCCTCCTCGAAGCTGGTCAGCCAGTTGTTCTCCTGCGCGAACGCAGGAAGCATGAGGGAGAAGGCCAGAGCGGACGCGAGACGCATGGTGGGGCTCCTGTCGGGTAGGAAGGGCGCGACTATACGAGCCTCCTCGACAACGCGTACGAAGGTCGTGCGAAGGCTGTTGCGTCCGGGCCGGGGGGCTGAGGACCCGCGCGCCGCGCGTGCCGTGCTCGGAACCGGAGCAGCGCGCAGTGGGCGGGGAGCAAGGCTCTGCGCGGAGCGTGCACGAAGTGCGCGGTCCGTTCAGAACGGGATTTCGCCATCCTTCGGCTCCGGCCGGGCCCGTCGCCGCCCGCTCGTCGGTGACCCATCGGAGGGCGGTGATGCTCCGATGTCGTCGACCGGCACGGCGCGGTAGCCGTCGTACGGTACTTCGTTGCGACGAACGATGTCGCCCGCGGGACTTTGGTACTCGGCGGGCCGGATCTCGACGAGGGCCGTGCGCCCTTCGAGGTCGGCGGGCTCGATCTTCACCTTGCCCGATGCCGGCAGGCCGAGTGCGTGCAGCACGGCGCGGGCACGCGCGCGGCCGCGGCTGCTGAACACGAGGCTGTCCCACGCCGCCTGCTTGCCCGTGTGCTGCCCCTCCGCGACGACGAGTCGCATCGACCAGCGTTCGTCGCCGGCGCGCGTCGAGCCGGGCCGCACCTCCGCGACGCGGCACAGGTAGGTCCCGGCAGGGATGGTGACGTAGTCGGACACGCGGTCCGAGGCATCGAAGTCGATCTCCATGGTGTTCCTTGCGGCGATTCGCCGGCTGCCAATGGGGCGCGACCACCGGCGCCGGTTACAGGGTTCTCGGAAAACCGCGCGGAGCCGGTAGCCTCGCCGTTTCCGTGGCACCGCCCGCTCCCGCCGTCGCCGATCCGTCGAGGAACGATCCCGGCCGATACCTCGCGATGGCCGCGGACCACTACGAGAACTTCCCCGTGGGGTCCTGGCTGCTGCCGCGCGACGCGCGCCTGCACCTTCGCCGCATCTATGCGTTCGCGCGGACGGCGGACGACCTCGCCGACGAGCATCGCGACGCCCGGGCGCTCGCGGCGTTCCGACGCGACTTCCTGCGCCACGTGGCGCGCGAAGCGGCGGACGTTCCGCTGTTCGTCGACCTGTGCGAGTCGATTGCCACGCGTTCGCTCGAGGTCGAGCTCTTCACCGATCTGCTCGACGCGTTCGAGCAGGATCTCGAGCGCAACCGGTACGACCGCGGCGGCCTCTTCGACTACTGCGCGCGCTCGGCGGATCCCGTCGGCCGGCTCGTCCTGCGCGTGAACGGCATCCGCGACGATCGGCTGGATGCGCTGTCCGATCGCATCTGCACGGCGCTGCAGATCCTGAACCACCTGCAGGACCTCGGCGCCGATCTGCGCGACCGCGACCGCATCTACTTCCCCGAGGAGGACCTTCGCCGCTTCGGCGTCGGCGAACGGCAGATCCTGGCGCCGCGCGCCGACGCCGCCGTGAAGGCTCTCGTGCTGCACTGGGCCGAGTTCACCGGGAGCGAATTCGCCGCGGGCTGGCCGCTCGTCGATGCGGTGGGCGGGCGGCTCCGCTGGGAACTGCGCGCGATCCTGCGCGGCGCCGCCGCCGTGCTCGCGCGCATCCGCGCGGTCGGCGGCGACGTGCTCGGCGAACGGACGAAGCTCGGCAAGGTCGTCCGTGTGCGCACGGCACTCGCCGGCCTCTGCCTGCCGTGGCCGCCACGCTTCACGGTGACCGGCGGGAGTGCAGCGCCATGACCGCGGCGGTCGGAGCGCCGGTCTGCGCCGGGATGCGGCCCGAGGAGATCGCCGCTCGTTCGGGTTCCAACTTCCTCGCCGGCTTCGTGTGCCTCGGCGCGGAACGGCGGCGCGGGATGACCGCGATCTACGCGTTCTGCCGTGTGGTCGACGACGCGGTCGACGACGCGCCCGATGCCGCGACCGGTCGTGTGCACCTGCGATTCTGGCGCGACGAACTCGCCGCCGCCGCCGCCGGGACCGCGCGCACTCCAGTCGGCGTCGAGCTCCAGGAGACGATGCGGCGCTTCGCGGTGCCGCGCGAACCGCTCGACGCGCTGCTCGACGGCGTTGCGATGGATCTCGAACAGTGCGGCATCGCCGACGACGCGGAGCTGCACCTCTACTGCGCGCGCGTCGCGTCGGCGGTGGGGCGTGCGTGCCTGCCCGTGCTCGGCGCGCACGGTCCCGACGCGATCGCGTTCGCGGACCACCTCGGCCAGGCGCTGCAGCTGACCAACATCCTTCGCGATCTGCGCAGCGACGCCGAAGCGGGGCGCGTCTACGTACCGCGAACGTGGCTCACCGAACTGGGCGTCTCCCTCGACACCCTGCGCATGCCGCCCTGCGACGGTGTCCCTCCGGGCATCGTCGTTCTCTGCCGACGGCTCGGCGACCGTGCTCGTTCGGAGTTCGCGGACGCGCGCGGGCATCTCGCGGCACTGCCGCGGAGCGCGCGGCGCGGTCTCGTGCCGGCGCGCATCATGGGCGCCGTCTACCGCGAACTGCTGGCGCGTCTCGAACGGCGCGGGCCGGACCTCGCGTCGCCGCGCGTGCGGGTGCCGAAGGCGAAGAAGCTGCTCCTCGCGCTCACGGTGTGGCTCGGAGCACGCTCGTGACGCGAGCGTTCGTCGTCGGCGGCGGCGTCGCGGGGCTGGTTGCGGCGTTCGGCCTCCGCGACCGTGGTCATGCGGTGACGCTGCTCGAGTCGCGGCGCTGGCTCGGCGGCCGTGCGTTCTCGTCGAGCGACGCCGCGACCGGGCGTGTGCTCGACAACGGCCCGCACGTGATGCTCGGGTGCTACCGCGCGACGCGGGCCCTGCTGCATCGGATCGGAGTCGAAGCACGGTTCGAACGGCCGCGATCGCTCACGCTCGCCTACCGGGCTGCCGGCGGCGTCGCGACCCGACTGTCCCTCGCCGAGGTGCCGGTGCCGTTCGCGATGCCGCTGGCGCTGCTGCGGCTGCCGTTCTCATTCGGAGCGAAGGTGCGCGCGCTGCGCGGAATGATCGGCGTCTTGCGCGGTGCACCGCGCGACTGGTCGCTGGCCGACTGGCTCGCGCGACGCGGACAGAAGGGGCCGCCGGATTCGTTCCTGTGGCGGCCGCTGTGCCGCGCGGTGATGAACGTCGAGCCCGAACACGCGTCGGCCGCCGAGTTCCTCGCGACGCTGCGCGAAGCGTTCCTCGGCGGCTCCGGCCGCGCCGCGATCTGGGTTCCGCGGGCGCCGCTCGGCGAACTCTTCGGGGCTCCCGCGGCGCGCGCGCTCGTCGCCGCCGGCGTCGACGTGCTGACCGGGGCGCGGGTCGCCGCGATCGAATGCGAGGCGGGCGCGGTCAAGGGCATCGTGCTCGGCGCGGGCGAACGCATCGCGGTGGCCGCCGCCGACGTCGTGGTGTCGGCGCTGCCGTGGTTCGCACTCCACGCGCTCCTGCCCGACGTCGCGCCGGACCTCGTTGCGCTGCCGTCGGCGCCGATCACGACCGCGTTCGTCGCGAGCTCTGCGACCGCGCCGCCGCTGCCGGACGACGGGCCGGTTGTAGCCCTCGTCGACGGCGATCCGTTCCACTTCGTCGCGCGCACGCCGGGCGCCGATCCGCGGCACTTCGGCCTCTTGTCCGGCGGCAATCGTGTCTTCGACGGGATGAACGTGCGGGCGATCGAGGACCTCGCGCGCGCGCAGATCGCCCGCCACTACCCGGGCTGGAACGGGCTCGACGGCGCGGCCGTGCGCATCCGCAAGGAACAGCACGCGACGTTCGTGGCTTCGCCCGGGTCGCGACGCCATCGTCCGCCCCCGGGTCGGGCTGCTTGCGCATCGAACCTGTGGCTCTGCGGCGACTGGACCGACACCGGCCTGCCGGCGACCCTCGAAGGCGCGGCGCGTTCCGCCGAAGCGATGCTCACCGCGATGCCGGCTCGTTCCTGAGCCGATCGGGTCGCGTG
Organism: uncultured candidatus Brocadiaceae bacterium; assembly: GCA_964538915.1. Taxonomy (GTDB): domain Bacteria; phylum Planctomycetota; class UBA1135; order UBA1135; family UBA2386; genus JAEUHQ01. Next base: position 20,782 of record CAZIFB010000052.1, read on the forward strand.
GCGGGTCACCCGCGCGCGAGCACTTCCTGGATCATCGCGCCGATGCGCTCGAGTACGGAGCGGAGGCGGCGACGTTCGGCGTCGAGGTCCTTGACCACGGCGACCAGCTGCTCGAGACCGCGTACGCCTTCGAGGTTCGGCGTCCGCGTCGCCGACGCACGTTCCGTCGCGGCCGACTCGACCTGCTTGAGCGTCTTCGGCGCGGCCGCATTGTCCGCGCCTTTCTTGCCGCGCGGTTTCACCGGCACGAGACCGAGCACCGCCTTGGCGCGGCCGTACATGATCGGCGCGATCGTGTGGCCCTGCGCCTCGGCGCGGCGACGCAGCTCGGCGTAGACGATGGCGGGTTCGCGGCGCAGTTCCTGGAGCAGGAACTCGAACGCGACGGAGCCCTTCTTCGCACCGCCGGCAGCTCTCGCCGCGGGCCGGGGAGACTCGGCGACTTCGCTCGTGGTCGCATCGTCCTGGGCGAGATCGCCGCGCTCGGTCGGTGCGGGCCGGGCCGTGTGGAGTGCGGGCAAGCCGAGGTGCTTCCGGGCGCGGCCGTAGTGGATGGGGGCGAGGGAGACGCCCGCCTGGATGGCTTCGGCGCGCAGCGTCGCGAAGTCGAGGTCGGGGTTCGCCCGGAGTCGCTCGATCGCGAACGCCTCGCCCGTGACGCGTTGCTGGGTGGACATGATCATGATGTGGTGCGCGAAGAGGGGCGAGGAATGCAACGGCCGCGCGAGACCGTGTGCAAGGACATTCGAGTCACTCGACGTGGACGTGGCGGCCGCCGTTCTCCTCCGCGAGGGGCTTCAGAAAGGACGTGTCGTTCTGGTCGCCGAACGTGATGCAGTTGATCGCGATCTTGCGCAGCTGATTCTGCTCGCGAACTCGCCGCCTGATCTCCTCCTTGTCGGTGATCTGGCCGGCGGTCGGTGCTCCGTCGGTGATCACGTACAGCGTGTCGAACCCGGCGGCGTAGTACTTGTCGTGCAGGCCGCGCCCCGCGAAGTCGAGAGCCGTGCTCAGCGCGTCGTAGAGGTTCGTCGGCCCGTTCGGGCGCAGGTTGTCGAGGAAGCTGCCGATCAGGTCGTCGCGCGACTCGTCGTCGAGTTTCACCAGCGCGGGCCGGCCGCCCTCCTGGCGCCAGATGCGGACGTCGTCGCTGAAGACGACCACGTTGACCAGCGCGCCGTCGGGGAGCGACATCACGAGCTTCTTGATCTCGCTGCGGACGATGTCGGCCTTCGTGGTCTTGGCCCCGGGCGCCGCGCCGGTCGTTCGCGCCTTCAGTTCGACGGGCTCCGCCATCGAGCCGCTGAAGTCGAGAACGAACAGCACGCGGTCGGACTCGACCTGCATGTCGAAGAACTTCTCGTACTTGTCGGCGACCGGCGGCGCCTCACCAGCCTTCGCATGCGGCTTCACGGTGAACGACGCACCTTCGCGCGCCCAGAACGCCTTCCAGGGCTCGATCGCGCCTCGCACGACGTTCTGGCCGGTGAGGCCTTCGAGCAGCTTGTGCAGCCGAACATCCATCGCCCACGGGTCCTTCTTGCGCGCCAGTTCGGCTTCGAGTCCGCGGATCAGCATCGGGATCACCAGCTTGCACTTCTGGATCGCGAGGGAGAACGCGGCGGCGCTGCGCACCTGCCAGATCGGATCGCGGATCAGCAGCTCCTCGAGCCTGGTGTCGGCCTGGTCGCGCAATGCGATCTGGGCGGGCGTCGGCTGTTTGCCGAGCGATTCGTCGACGTGCGGCTGCAGCGCGGTGCCGATGGCGTTCGCCGCGGCGATGCGCACGTTGGGCTCGGTGTCGCGCAGCAGATCGACCAGAGTCGGCACCAGGTCGACGGTGGGGTCCTTCGCCATCGCGTTCACGGCCTGCACCCGGAGTTCGACCGGCATGGTGCGGCACGCGCGCATCAGTTCGAGCTGCGCCTCCGCACTCGGGTGTCCGCCGAGCACACGCAGCACCGCCGCGGCGTTCGTCTGGTCCTGGTTCTTCTTGTTCGCTCGGATCCCGGGCGCGGACAGCATCTGCAGGAGCCAGGGCACGATCCCCGCGCCGGTCATCGCGCGGAGATGTCGGCACGCCATCGACTGCACGCGCCACGGCTGCAGCTCGCGATGGAAGTCGACCAGCTCGGTCGACGACTTCACGTTCTCGGGCTTCGGCTCGACGCTGGCCGCCTCGAACAACATCTTCGCCGCGTCGAGCGTGTTCCACTGCGCGACCTTCGCCATCTGCTGGTCGAGCCGTGCGACCGCTTCGTCGTCGGTCTTGCCCTCCTTCACGAGGCGGAACGCGCCGATCTTGTACTGCTGCAGCCACGCCGAGAACGCCTGGATGTCGGCGGCCTGGACCGGATCGGGCTGCGGCGCCTCGGGAGCAGGCTTCTGGGCGAGCGCGAACGGAGCGAGTGCGACGGCGGTGAGGAGTCGAACGGACGGACCGGGCATCGCCGCACGCTATCCCGCCGGGCGTGGAGCGGGAACGCTCTGCGCCGCCAACCGGGCCAAGCGGGGGCTCTGGCTTGCGGCCCGATCGAGGGCCGCGATGCATCAGCCGCGGGGCGCCCGCGGGTCGAGGACGCGGCCGACGAACAGGAGCAGGCCCGTTCCGCGCTCGCGCAAGGCGAATGCGAAGGGACGGTCCGCCCTGAACACCTTCGGCTCGCGCGGCTTCGCTTCTGCGCCGGCCTTCCAAACCGTCGCGGTCGCAGCGGCCGCTTCGGCGCCTTCTTCGTCGACCGCGATCCAGGTCTGGTGCACCACTGCGTCGACGAACAGCTCGCGCTTCTCGTTGATGCCCGAGAAGTCCGCCTGCGCCGCGTCGAAAGCGAGCCGGAGGCCGAGGGCCTGCAGAGCCGCTGACAGCGAGTGTTGGCCGCGCACACGGAAGCGCGGCAGCGCGATCGTGACTGACTCGCCGGTCGCCTTGCGCCAGTCGTCGCCGAACAGGGCGGCTTCGGCCACCGCGACCGTCGCTCCGTCCTTCGGCACGACGAAGTCGCATTGGATCGACAGTCCCTCGAACGGCAGGCTCACCATCGTCCACGCATCCGACTCGGCGAACGCCACGTCGTCCCGCTTGTTCATCGTCGGGACCGGCACCTTCGTCCCGTCGGCCAGCGTGAACGGCGCGTCGACCGTGCCGCGCGTGTGGAACGACTCGGCCCAGGGCGCCTTGAACCACAGCGCGTTCGTCAGCACGACGCGTGTGGTCGAGTCGATCAGTCCGGCGGGGATCAGTTCGGCGATGCGGTCGTTCGTGGTCTTCGCGACATGTGCGTTGATCGTCTTCCGCGCGGCTTCTGGGTCCTTGGCGAAGTCCATGTCGTGGCTCGCGGCCGCGAACGTGGTCCGCAGCGTGTTCGCGTAGGTCCGCACGATCGGATAGCCGGTCTGTGCCCACAGGTCGTTCGACATCCGGAACACGCCGTCGCTCGGGTGCGAGGGGTTGCGCTTCACGCCGATGCCCACGGTCTCGAGCAGTTCGACGGCCGCGGCGTTCATGTGCGAGTCGCGCAGCTCGGGCGGGAGGTGCAGCACGTCGGCGAGTTCCTTCGCGGTGTCGCCGCGCGCGCCCGGCAGCAGCATCAGGAGCGTGATCGCGACGCTCGCAGGAGAGAACGTCGGGCTTCCCGCCTCGGCGAGCTTCTGGTTCATGTCGCGCGCGAACTGGTTGCACGCGTTCGCGAGGAGGGCCGCCGCAGGAGTCGGCTTCTGGGCCGCGAGCGGAAGGCAGAGACAGGCGGAGACGGCGACGCGGCGCAGGAGCTTGTTCATGATCGGCAATGGAAAAGGCGCGCGCCGAACGCTGCTGGGTCGCCCCGGTTCCGGGGCTTTCCGCGCGCGTCAGCCGAGCATCGTGCGGAGGGCCGCGCCGAGGTCCGGTTGTGCGAAACGGAAGCCCGCATCGAGCAGCCGCCGCGGGCGCGCTCGCTGGCTCGCGAGGAGCAGCGCGTCGGCCATCTCGCCGAACGCGAGCCGGAGCGCGAACGCCGGGGCAGGGAGGAATGCCGGGCGGTGCAGCGCGGCCGCGAGTGCGGCGGTGAACGCGCGGTTCGTGACCGGTGCGGGCGCCACGGCCAGCACCGGGCCGGCGAGGTCCTCGCGCTCGAGCACGAAGCGCACCGCGCCGAGCAGGTCGGCGAGGGTGATCCACGCGACCCACTGCCGTCCGTGGCCGAGGCGGCCGCCGAGACCGAGGCGGAACGGCAGCAGCATGCGCCGCAGCGCGCCGCCCCGCGGGTCGAGCACCATGCCGAGGCGGAGGTTCACGACGCGGATGCCGCCCTCGGCCGCGGGCGCCGTGCCGGCCTCCCAGGCCTGCGCAACCTCGGCGAGGAAGCCCGTGCCGGGCGCGCTGCGTTCGTCGAGTTCCTCCTCGCCGCGGTCGCCGTGGATGCCGATGGCCGATGCCGCGACCAGCACGCGTGGCCGCCGAGGCAGCGCGGCGAGGGCACGACACAGGCGCTCGGTCGCCGGGCCGCGGCTCTCGGCGATCGCGCGTTTCCGCGCGGCGGTCCACCGGCCGCCGGCGACGTTTTCCCCGGCGAGATGCACCACGGCGTCGATCGCGCCCATGGCGCGGGCGTCGAGAGCCCCGGTTGCCGGATCCCAATGCGCCGTGCCGGGACGCGTCGCGGCCGAACGGACGAGCCGCACGACGTCGTGCCCGGCCGCAGTGAGATCGGCCGCCGCCGCGGTGCCGACGAAGCCCGAGGAGCCGGTGATCGCGATGCGCATGGTCGTCGTTCCGCCGAGGTTCGCGCCGCGGATGCAGCCGGTCCACGGGAATGTGGCGCGTCGCGTAGACTCCCGCCTCATGGCCGCGAAGAAGTCCCCGACGCGCTCGGACCCCGCCACGACGGTGCGCGACGTGCTGCGCGAGTTCGAGCGTCTCGGGTCGGCGCGGATCCGCGACGAGATGGGCTCGCGCTACGGCATCACCGCGACGAACGCGTTCGGCATCCGCGTCGCGAAGTTGCACGAGATCGCCAAGCGCCTCGGCCGCGATCACGACCTCGCCGACGCGCTGTGGCAGAGCGGCGTCTACGAAGCGCGCATGCTCGCGTGCTTCGTGGACGAACCGGCGCGCGTCACGCCGCGCCAGATGGATCGCTGGTGCGCGGATTTCGACAACTGGGCGATCTGCGACACCGCGTGCTTCCACCTCTTCGATCGCACGCCGCACGCGCTGGCGAAGGTCGCCACGTGGGCGAAGCGCCGGGCCGAGTTCGAGAAGCGCGCGGCGTTCGCGCTGCTGGCGGGCGCCGCGTCACACGCGGACGGGATCGCCGACAGCGCGTTCGCGAAGTGCCTGCCGCTCGCCGAACGCGCCGCCGCGGATCCGCGCAACTTCGTGAAGAAGGGCGTGAGCTGGGCCCTGCGTTCGGTGGGGCAGAGGAGTCGTCCGCTGCACACCGCGTCGCTCGCCGCGGCCGATCGCCTGATCGCGTCCGACGACCCCGCCGCGCGCTGGGTCGGAAAGGACGTGCGCCGAGACCTCGATCGCCCCCTGGTCCGCCGCCGCCTCGACCGATGAACACCACCTTCCGCGCAACAGCGTGCTTCGCACTCGCCTGCCTCGCCGCGGCCGCGCCGGCGCAGGACGCGCTGCATGCCGACATCGCCCGCGCACTCGACGCGGCCCGGCCGGCGCTGATCGGGCACCTGAAAGAAGCCAGTGCGGACCAGCGTCCGGTCGGTGAGCTCGCGCTGCTGCTCCTGGCCGCCTCGCACGACGGCGTGGATCCGGCGAACGACATCTTCGCGGCAGCAGTGCAGCGACTCGCGACCGCGACGCCGCCGCAGACGTACGACCTCGCGCTGCGGTTGCTCGTGATGGAGGCGACGCCATCGTTCCCGCGCCGGCTCGAGATCGCCAAGCGCGACGTGGCGCAACTCCTGCGCCACCGGGGCGCCGGCGGGTTCTCCTACAACGCCGGCGGAGGCGGTTGGGACCTAAGCAACACGCAATACGGCGCACTCGGTCTGCGCGCCGCGAAGGGGCTCGGCGTCGAGATCGACAAGAACGTCTGGACCAGGCTGGCTCGCACCATCGGCGACGCCCAGGGGTCGTACGGCGGCTTCGGTTATCGGGACGACGACGGCGACTCCTCGTACGCCTCGATGACGGTCGCCGGCATCGCGGTGCTCGCGATCTGCGCGCAGCAGATGAGCGGCGACAAGGCGCAGGCCGATCTCGCGCGCCGCATCGAGCGCGGCTGGCGATGGTTCGACAAGAACCCGAACGCGATCGGGTCGCCGACGGAGTCCTGGAGCTTCTACTTCCACTACGGTCTCGAGCGCGCTGCGATCCTGTGCGACAAGGAGAAGGTCGGGACCACCGACTGGTACGCGGTCGGCGCGCGCATGCTCCTCGCGTCGCAGCTCTCGGGAGGCGGGTGGGTGAGTGTGTCCGACGGCTATCCAGGCACGCAGCTCGACCGCGGGCGCGGCAACGGCGTGCCGACGGCGTTCGCGGTCCTCTTCCTGCGGCGCAGGTTCCAGAAGGAACTCGGCCCCATCACGCCGCACGTGGTGTTGCTCGTGAACGTCGGTCCCATGTCGAAGCAGAAAGAGGTCGACGAGTGCACGGACGAACTCGTGCGACGCGGCAAGGAAGCGATGCCCGACATCCTGAAGGCGCTGCGTTCGGACATCGCGCCGCGCCGCCGTGCCGCCGCAGCGGCGTTGGCGAAGGTCGCGGGCGACGGGTTCGGCATCGATCCGGCGCTCGAGCCGGACGCGAACGCCGAGGCCCTGCGCCGGGCCGAGCTGTGGCACCTGCGCAACCGGTGACGGGGTCTACTTCGCCGCGGCGCTCCAGGTGAGCGCGTCGAACGCCCGCTCCGCCGGTACGGCGACCGCGCCTTCGGCGTCGAGTCGGTCGTAGACCGCGACGATCTCCGCGCGCGGTGCACCGTCGAGTTCCGCGACGAGCAGGTCGGCGAGGCGCCACTCCTTCGGGTCGCGCAGGGGCAGCGTCGCCGCGGGCGTGTCGCTGCCGATCAGTTCGCCGGCGAGGTCGTCGAGGAAGCCGGACAGGAGGCCGAAAACGCGGTCGATGTCGAAGACGGGGTTCGGGTCGTCGAACAGGAGGCGCCGCAGCATGCGTCGGTCGGATGCGCGGCCCAGGGTGCGCGGCGCCTCGGTGCGCACGAACACGTCGATCGCGGCGCCGTCGGCGCGCACGAGCGCGAGGTCGTGGTTGCCGACGGCGGCGAACGGTCCGCGCACGCCCTTCCGCACCTTGCCGAGCGTGTCGGTGAAGCGCTTCACCAGTTCGTCCTGCTTGCCGAGCAGCGACAGGATCGGCGGGATGCGCAGCGTGACGACGCGCCGCCACGCGGGCGTGTTCGCGAACGCGCCGTTCTCGCTGCGGTACCCGACCGCCTTCACGTCGATGTCGATCGACTGCACGAGACCCAGCAGCAGCGCGCCGATGCCGGGGACCTGGACCTGGAACGTCAGCAGGTCGGCGCGTTCGTCTTCGTCGAGGTCGACGACGAGCATCGCGGTCACGTCGTCGGCGACGGCCTGCGTGCGCGCCTTCGTGAACTGGGGGCCGGCGCTGTTCGACAGGAACGTCCAGACCTTGCGCCGGTGCGCGATGACGAAGTCTGGGATGCGATCGCCGTCGACGTCGCCGCGCTGCAGCAGCTGCCGGTCGCCGAGCACCAGGGTGGAGCCGGGGGCGATGGCGGCGCCGGGCGTGCTGTCCTGGAACTGCGTGAGTTCGACTTCGATCGGCGCCTGGAACGCGCCGTCGCGCTGCAGCCAGAAGGCGTGCTTCGTGCCTTCGCTCGTGACCAGGTCGGGCTTGCCGTCGCCGTTCAGGTCGGCGGTCTCGATCTGGGGGACCTCGAGGCTGCCCTGCAGGTCCTGGTCGAGGTCCTCGCCGCGCCCGTCGACCTGGGTGCGCACCGGCACGGACAGCAGGTCCATCGCGCGGAAGCGCGGCTCGCCGTCGTCGCCCGGCGCCTCCTGCAGGAACGGCATCACGCCGCGCAGCGTCGGCAGCAGGATGTCGACGCGGCCGTCGCGGTCGAGGTCCTGCACGAACGGCGACAGGTGCGGCCGGCCGGTCCGCATCGTGAAGCGGGCGCGCCGCGCGATCGGGTGCAGCACCGGTTCCCGAACGGTGGGATCCGCCGGCCACTCGATCCAGTGCGTGCCGGTCGGTCCTGCCACGACGAGTTCGGTGCCCGCGTGCGGGTGCACGTCGGCCGCGGCGAGCAGCATGTGGCGCGGATCGCTCAGCACGAGCGAGTGCTGCACGACGAAGCCGCCGCCGTCGGGTGCCTGCACGCAGCGCAGGATCGAGCCGGTGTCTCCGCCCGCGGTCACGATGAGCAGTTCGTCGCGGCCGTCGCCGTCCGTGTCGGCGACGAGATGGAGCGCGACGTCGTTCAGCGGTTCGAGGGACTGCGCCCGTATCGCGAACGACGTCGTCATGATCGCGACGGACCAGAGTGCCGCGCGGCGCATCATCGCGTCCTCACGTGCAGCAGTTCGTGTTCGCCGAGCACGAGCACTTCTCCGCCGGGCGCGGCGTCGAGGCGCGACTTCGCGGGGATCGGCACCGTCGTCGTCGGAGGCAGGAGCTGCAGGCGGTCGCCGTCGCGGCCGAACGGTCGCCGCTGCAGCGTGTCGCCATCGCGCAGCAACACGGAGCCCGTGCCTCCGGCGCCGGCCGCCACCACCTCGACGAACGTGCCGCCGCCGCGTTCGGACTTCGTCGGCAGCCGCAGCGAAGTGATCGACACGGCCGGCGACATGAAGCGGCCGTCGCCGCCGCGGAACACGTTCAGCTGCGCATCGAGCGCGGTCGGCGTACCGCCCGAGAGCGAGCGCAGCGCGTCGGTCTGCACGGTGACGGTGATCAGGTCGACGCGCCCGTCGCCGTCGACGTCGGCGAGCCGCGGCGGCACGGCGAGCGCTTTCATCCGCAAGCGGCTGTTCGCCTTCTCGCCCCATGTGCCGTCGGAGCGCGTGACGAACGTGTCGATGCGCACTTCGATCTCGTCGTCGCGGCTGGCCGACGTCGTCAGGACGAGGTCGGCGCGGCGGTCGCCGTCGAGATCGGCGAACTGCACGTCGAATGCGGGATCGAACACCTTGAGCCGATCGCCGGGCAACGGCAGCGGCACGTCGCGGACGGCTGCTTCGGTCGAGGTGGTGAACACTCGTCCGTTCCGGATCGCGACGAGTTCGCGGCGCCCGTCGCCGTCGAGGTCGATGGCGCGGCAGATCGGCGTGCGCGTACGAACCGAGACGAGCGGACCACCGTCGCGCTCGCTCTTCGAGCGGCCGAACGACAGGCGCAGTTCGCCGTCGCCGATCGACGCGGGGCCTCCGCCGGCCGGAGCAACGGGGCTGCGGCGCGGCGGTACCCGCACGGAGACGGGTGACGCATCGCGCCGCCACGCGATCGCGCCGTCGGTCTGGGGCACGAGCATCTCGTCCTGTCCGTCGCCGTCGAGGTCGATCGTCGCGTCGCGCAGCGGCAGCACGAAGTCGCGTTCGGCGACGGGCCACACGAGGTCGTGCGGGACCAACGGGACGTACTTCGCGGCGCCGTCGGGGCCGGGCTCGACCGCGACGATGCGTTCGGGTGCGAAGAGCACGAGTTCGCGACCGGGCGCCGCACTGACGTCGGCGAACGTGAACGCCACGACGTCGGTCTCGACCGGGTGCGGCGGCCGCGACGGCGTTCCCGCGAACCACGGCGCCTCGGCGGAACGCCGATGCACACGGATCTCGCGACGCTCCGCCTTCGTGTCGCGGCATGCGAGCACGAGGTCGTCGCGGCCGTCGCGATCGACGTCGATGGCGAGCACGCCCGTGAGCACGACGTGTTCCGGCATCTGGATCGCCGTCGTCTCCTGCGCCTGCGCACCCATCGCGGCCGTCGCCGCCGCGGCGAACACGATCGCGCGGTTCATCCGTCGACCTCGAGCAGGCGGTCGGAGTCACCGCCGCCGAACGTGATCAGCCAGAGCAGTCGTGTGCGCCACGCGGCCGCGGTGCTCTCGTAGCCGAAGAGGCCGAGCAGCAGCGAGAAGTCGCTGTGGCCGCGGTCCGACGACCACGACACCAGCAGCGGGATCGAGAACTCGCTCAGTTCGCCCGCGCGCTGCGACAGCGGGGCGACGACGGAGCGCCGTTCGCCGGCCCGCACGAAGTCGATGCGCACACCGCCGCGATCCGGTTCGCGCAGCAGCGCGAGCAGTTGCTGGGGATGCGCGAGCGGCGCTCCGTCGACCGCCGCGATGAGATCGCCGAAACGCAGTCCCGGCCCGCGCCAGGGGCTCGAGTGCGACAGTCCGACGATCACGGCCCCGCCGCCGGGACCCAGTCCCGCCGCGCGCGCCTCAACTTCCGTCGCGGTGCGCACGACGAGGCCGACGCGCTCCTCCTCTCGGAACGTCTCGCTCGCGGTGCGCGCCGGCGGCCGTACGCGGCCCACGAGTTCGACGCGGCAACGCGCTTCGCGGCCGGCGCGGTCGACGACGAGTTCGATCGCGGTGCCCGGAGCATGGTCGATCTCGATCTGGCGCCACTCGCTCGGGTGTTGCAGCGCGATCGGCGCGCCGCCGCCGATGCGCGCTTCGAGCAGCAGGTCGCCGGGTTCGAGGCCGGCCGCGGCGGCCGGGGAGTTCTCGATGACCGCGGTCACGCGAAGAACGCCGGGTTCGTCGAGCTTGCCCGCGAGCGTGTCGCGGGCGTCGTCGACCAACGCCCCGGAGAACGAGCCCGCCGGCAGCGCCCGGCGCGCGGCCTCGTCGTCGGGTTCGGCGCGGAGGTCGAGCGGCTCCTCCATGTCGGCGAGCGGCGGCGCCGCGTCCGGCAGCGTGGAACTGCACGCCGCGAAGAAGAGGCACGACAGCAGCACGGTGTGGCGGGTGGTGTTCACGACTTCTGCGAGGCCGCGCATGGTAGGGGCCGCGCGCCGCGCCGACTACGGCACGCGGAGCCGGCGCAGCGTCGCGGCGGCGACGGCGAACGGCAGCCCGATCCACACGAGCGGGGCAGCGATCGCGGTGGTGCGCCATCGCCAGAACGCGTCGGCCGCGCCGCGCGCCGTCGCTTCGAGGTAGCCGATCGCCGAGTCGTCGCGCAGGCCGGTCGGCAGGTGGCTCGTGATCAGCCAGCCGGCGTGGTCGCGCAGCGGATCGCGGAGGATTTCCGGGGCGACGACGAGCAGCAGTGCCAGGAGCACGGCGCGCGCCGGACGGCGGGCGAGTGCGGAGGCCGCGAGGCCGATCGCCGCGGCGGCCACGAGCGGCAGTGCGCAGTGCAGCACGGTGCGCAGGAGCACGGGTGCGACGTCGTCGGCGGCGGCCAGCACCTGGCGGTCGCCGTGGCGACTCACTTCTTCGAGGTCGTGGAAGCCGAGCAGCGCCGCCGCGAGTGCGGCAGTTCCGCCGACCGTCGCGGCGAAGCCCGCGCCGACCGCGACGAGGATGGCGGCGAACTTGCCGAGCAGCACGTCGCCGCGGCGCACCGAGCGCAGCAGCGTGTTCCGCAGCACGTCGTGGGACAGCTCCGCAGCGATCGCCTGGCTCGCGAGCCAGAGCGCCACGAGCGCGAGGACGGGCACCGCGGCCTGCAGCGCGTGCGCCGTCGCGACGAAGGCGCTGCCGGCGTCGGCGCTGAACACCTGTCCGCCCGCCACCCGCTGCGCGGACTCCGCTGTGCGGCGGTCGTACGCGAGCACCGACCACGCGGCGACGGCGACGGGGACGCAGAGGAGCGGCCACGTCGAGCGGCGGCCGAACGTCGTGCGGAGTTCGTGCCCGAACGCGCGCAGCAGGGGCTTCGGCGCGGTGGTCCACGTCGGCTGCGGCGTCGACGGTTCGGGCGCAACGGCTCCTGCCTCCGAGCGCGGCGGGACCTGCCACGGCGCGCCGTTCGTCGCGCGCAGGTAGATCGCCTCGAGCGTCGGCGGCTCCGGCGCGAACGCTTCGAGTTCTCCGGCAGCGACGAGCTCGCGTGCGACGGCGCCCGGGGCGCGGTCGCCGAGTTCGACGGTGAGCCGGCCGCCCTGTGCCACCGGCGCGAGGCCGAGATCGCGCAGTCTCTGCTCCAGCGCGGGCAACGGGCGTCCCGCGATCACGTGACGCGTCGTGAGGCCGGCGCGCAGCGATTCGAGATCGCCTTCGACGACCATTGCGCCGTCGCGCAGCACGCCGATGCGGTTGCAGAGGCCGTCGAGTTCGAGCAGTTGGTGGCTCGACAGCAGGATCGTCGTGCCGTCGTTCGCGAGTTCTCTCAGGAGGCGCCGGAGGTCGGCGATCCCTTCCGGATCGAGGCCGTTCCCGGGCTCGTCGAGCAGCAAGACGCGCGGCCGGCCGAGCAGCGCCGCGGCGATGCCGAGGCGCTGGCGCATGCCCATCGAGAAGCCGCCGACCGGCCGCGCGGCGGCGGCGCCGAGGCCGAGCAGCTCGAGGGCGCGCGAGGCGTCCGCGGCGGCGAGCCGGCGCGGCTGGCCCTGCAGGCGCGCGAGCCACGTGAGATTGCGATGCGCGGTGGCGTGGAGGTGGAAGCCGGGTCGTTCGATCAGGGCGCCGAGCCCGGCGCGCGCGAGCCGCGGCGAACGCAGGGCGTCGTGCCCGAGCATGTGAACACTGCCGGCGCGCGGCCGCAGCAGGCCGAGGGCAAGGCGCATGACCGTCGTCTTGCCGGCGCCGTTGTGGCCGAGGAAGCCGTAGCAGTCGCCGGGCAGCAGCGTGAGGGACACGCCGCGCACCGTCTCTGCACGGCCGTAGCCGAAGCGGAGTCCTTGGATCTCGAGCGGTGGGGCGGCGGGCGGCACGGCGCGCATGGTCGCGAGAGACGCGAGCGCGTCAAGACGAACGCGGGGGTGCTCCGTATCATCCGCCCCTCCCGCCGCCCCATGAGCAACCTCCATCGCGCGTTCGCGCGCACGGCGTCCCGCCGCCGTCACCTCGACCAGGGCAACCTGCTGCGTTCGCTGACGCAGGTGATCAACGCCGTTCCCGGCGGCATCAACCTCGGCCAGGGCGTGTGCGACCTCGACACCCCGGCACCCCTCCGCGAAGGCGCGATCGCTTGCATCGAGGGCGGCGACCGCCAGCTCTACACGCCGTACGCCGGCCTGCCCGAACTGCGCGCCGCGATCGCGAACAAGCTGCGCCGGCACAACGGGCTCCCGTACGAGGCGGCGAACGTCGCCGTCTGCACCGGCAGCAGCGGGGCGTTCTTCGCGGCCGGCACGACGCTGGTCGAGCCGGGCGACGAGGTGGTCCTGTTCGAGCCGTTCTACAGCTACCACTGGACGACGGTGCCGCTGTTCGGCGCCGTGCCGCGGGCGGTGGCGCTCGATCGTGCGACGCTCGCCTTCGACCCGGCGGCGCTGAAGCGCGTGCTGTCGCCGAAGACTCGCGCCGTGGTGGTCAACACGCCGGGCAATCCGTCGGGCAAGGTTTGGACGCGCGCCGAACTCGAGCAGCTCGCGAACGTGCTCGACGGCACCGACGTGCTCGTGCTGACCGACGAGGTCTACGAGTACATGTGCTTCGACGGCAGGCAGCACGTGTCGCCCGCGAGCGTGCCTGGACTCGCCGATCGCACGCTGACGATGAACTCGTTCAGCAAGACGTTCTCCGTGACCGGCTGGCGCATCGGCTTCCTCGCGGGGCCGGCCGAGATCGTCGAGAAGTGCGGCATCGTGTTCGACCAGATCGAGGTGTGCGCGGCGCGACCGATGCAGCGCGGTGTGCAGAAGGCGCTCGAACGTCTGCCCGACGCGTTCTACGCCGACCTGCAGGCCGGCTACGAGAAGAAGCGCGACCTGTTCTGCAGCGCCCTGCGCGACGCCGGCTTCGCCTTCGAGGCGCCGCAGGGCGCCTACTACGTGCTCGCCGACTACCAGAAGGTCTTCGGCGACATGGAGCCGCATCCCGCGGTGCTCGAGATGATCCGCCGGATCGGCGTCAACGCCGTGCCCGGTCACCTGTTCTTCGCCGATCCGGCGGGAGTGCGTTCGATGCGGTTCCAGTTCGCGGTCGATCTGCCGGTCCTGAACGAAGCGTGTGCGCGTCTGCGGAGGCTCGCTCGATGAACGTGCGCAGAATCGTCGTGGCAGCGCTGCTGCCGTTCGTGGTGTCGTTCGTGCGCGCGCAGGAGGCCGAGCCCGACGCCGGCTTCGTGGCGTTGCACCAGGCGCTGCTCGATGCGGGCACCGACGCGGTCGTGCTCAACGTCGCCGCGCATCCCGACGACGAGTCGTCGCGCA
>CAZIFB010000053.1:0-34761 GCA_964538915.1 uncultured candidatus Brocadiaceae bacterium
AGATCACCACCGCTCAGCACTTCCGTGCCGTGCGAGGGGCGGGAGACGGTAGCGAGCTGCTCCTGAAGGCGCAAGCAACCTGTTCAAGATTTTTCGCCGACGCCGAAAGTTCTTGGAAGGGAACGGTTTGCGGCGGTGCAGGCCAGCGGCTAGGGGTCGATTCAGACCGGCGGCTTCAGCGGTTTCCAAACGACTGGATCCGCTCGGCGCGGCCGGGGTTGAGCACCCGGATCCGGGCCAGCGAGTCCCCGCTCGGAAGGGGCAGTTCGAACGCGTCGATTCGGGCTCCGTCCAACCCTCTTGCCTCGACGCGCAGACTGCCTCCCACCACCTCGACACAACCCCAGTGGTACGCCTTTGCCGCGGCTGCTGGCGCCGGCCCGGGCTGCTTCGGCTTGATGTCGTAGAGGTCCTTGCCGCCGCCGCCGCTGACGACCAGCACCGGCTCGCCCGCGCCCGGGTCCCCAAATCGCTGGTAGCAGTGGTCGTGCCCGCTGAGATACATGGACACGCCCTGCCGCTGCAGTTCAGGCAGCATGCCGAGCAGCAACTCGGCGCGGTTCCCCTGCCGTGACCAGCTCCGCATCGGGAAATGGCTCGCGACGATGACCCACGGCTCGGTGGCCTTTGCCAGCTCGGCCGTCAAGAACGCGTGCGCCGGATGCTGGGCGTCGTATCGGGATCCCGTGCGATCGGTGTTGCAGTCGAGGCCGATGATGCGCACGGGTCCGCGACCGAGGGAGAACATGCGGCCGTCGCCGGTGGCCCCACTGGACGGCAACCGCAGGTTGCTCAAGAACTGCACGCCATCGCTGTCCATCACGTCGTGGTTGCCGAGGACTGCGTAGACGGGCACGTTGCGCATCACCGCTTCGAACGGGCGGAAGAAGCCGCTGGAGTAGTGCGCGTTCAGTCCCTTCGGGTAGATCACGTCACCGAGGTGGAGGACCAGATCCGGCGACCACGCGGCAACAGCGCTCCCGACGGAGCAGACGGCGTCCGAACACGGCAGCCAATGCCACCTGGCCGGCAGGTGGAACAAAGGAGATGTCTGCAGCCAGACCCACCATGGCTGGTCGCCGGAGTCGCCGAGGAAGACGAATCGGAAGGCTGCTCGCTCGTCCGCAGGAGCGGTGGTCACCGTCCCCGTGCCGATCTCCCCACCGCCGACCTCCGCCAACGAGTAGCGATATCGCTTGCCGGCTTCGAGACCCTCGAAGCGCAGCGCGTTGCGACGTCGCCCCTCGGGCCCGCGCGCCGTGGCGACCAAGGCGTCGCCATCCCACAGCGTTCCTTCGACCTGGGCCGGCGCCGGCAAGACGATCGCGACCACGGCACTGTTGGTCGTGACATCCTGCACGTAGCTCGCCGTGGCCAGCGGCGGCTCATCCAGAACCGGCACCCACAGGAGGCCGAAGCCAGCCGACCACAGCAGGAACCGGACAAGGCGCACTCGCACGGTTCACCTTGTATCCCGCGCCCGCGGCCACCGAAAGGCAGCCGACTCCCTCGGCATCAGGCGGTGTGGCGGCACACGACGCGGGTCGTGATTCCGCCTCGGACGCGGAAGTCCCCGGTCACTTCGAGCCGGCGAGGCGCGAGCAGCCTGGCGAGGTCGCTGCAGATGTCGTTCGTCACCTTCTCGTGGAAGGCGCCGACGTTGCGAAAGCTCCAGAGGTAGAGCTTCAGGCTCTTCAACTCGACGCACGCACGATCCGGAACGTAGTGGATGCGGACCGTCGCGAAGTCGGGCTGCCCGGTCCGCGGACACACACATGTGAACTCAGGGCAGTCGAACTCGATCTCGTAGTCCCGCTCCGGACAGGGATTCGGGAACGTCTCGAGAATCGAAGCATCGTGCGGGGCCGGCGCAGACATGCGAGCAGCGAAGCACCGTTCGTCGGCGCGCACAAGCCACAGCGCGCGCAGCCGAATCCCACGAGGCAGGATCGCCTTCGGGAAGCACCGACCCGGCGCGCGTCCCCGCTCGGCTCAGCCAGCCTGATCCTCACCAGGTAGCCCGGTCTCCACGATGCGCCCCTGGGCGCCGCCGAACTCCATGCAAACGCGCCCCGACGCCTGCTTGCAGCGTTTCGCCCGACAGGGGCTGCAAGCCGGCGGCTCGGGGTGCGCGAGCGCGACCGCGCCTGGCGGCGCCGTTCGCCGCGGATCCTGGGCGCCGAACCACACGAGACACCGTGCGCCAGCCGCCGAGAGCACGTGCGTAGCCCCCTGGTCCGGCCCGAGAACGACGCCGCCCGCACGTGCCACCAACATGCCGAGGGCAATCAGGCGCCGCGGGTCGGGGCCGTGGCGCAGGGTCGGCACATCGCCGAACGGGGCCAGCGCGCGCTCCGCCGGCCCGTAGAGGTGCAACACCGGCTCGCGGGACGCCGCCGTCTCCGCCTCGACGACGCGCGGCAGGAGCGATCGCACGTCGTGAGGATCGGTGACGACGATCACACGGAACGGCCGCTCCGGGTCCACACCGGCGGCAGCGACAGCGCGCCTCTCGAGTTCGACTTCCGCCGGTTCCGCATCGAGCCGCGGCAGCCGATACGGAGCTTCGGGGGCGACCGCGCGAACGATCTCCAACGCACATCGTGCAGGGTGCGGCTCGCCGTCGAAAGCGATCCGGCGCCGCAGCAACAAGGCGCTCGTCGGCTCCTGTCGCATCCGCGGCGCCATGCCTACGCGTTCGGCCGCGCGCGACAGCCACGTCACGGCGGCACTCTTCCAGTTGCCCTGGAGATCGAGCGCCACGTCGTACCGATCCTCGCGCAACGCCGCGCGCAGACGACGCACGCCGCGCAGACCGTCGCGCCGCGCGAACTCGACCACCCGATGGATGCCGGGCACACCACGAAGGAGCGGCGCGAACGCAGACTGCGTGACGAAGCTGAGTCGCCAGTCCGGCCTCACTTGATGCAGCGCAGAGACGGCGCCGAGAACCTGCACCAGGTCCCCCATGGCCGACAACCGGACCAGCAGGACCGAAGTCACCGCCGCGAGTCCGTGCGTTCGAACAGCACGAACGTCTTGCTCTGGGGGAGGCACAGACGGAGTCGTTCGACGTAGCCCACGAAGGTTCGCGGCGGCACGGCCTCACAGAGCACCCAGGGAGCCGTCGGTTGCGAACGCGCCGACTCGTCACCGGGCGGCAACAGACCGGCCTCCAGCAACAGACCGGCGTCGACGTGGCCGTGCGTCGCGAGGGTCGACAAGGCACCGCGCCGCTCGAGTTCGCCGCGCAGCAGACCGCCGGCCGCATGTCGGGCGCGCGACGCGCGCTCCCAGACGCCCCCGTTGAAGCCGACCACCACCGCGGACACGAGCGGGATCAGCAGACAGTAGGCGACGAAGTGCACGGGCTTGCGCACGAGGAACGGCGCGACGGCGATGACCGCCGCAACCGGAAGTGCCGGCACCGCCTTCGGCACGAACGGAATCACGCACAGAGCGAGAGCGCCGCCGATACCGGCGCCCACGACGATGCGCCGGGCGAGCGGCCCGATCGCGCCGACTTGTCGCGAGAAGTGCGCGACGGCCGGCGCCACCGCGAAACCGAACAGGAGCACGTTCGGCATCAGGTACCGCGTGGCCCGTCCCGGGAAGAAGGTCAGCACCGCGACACCCACGACCGCGGCACCGCTGCACATGCGCAGAGTGACGTCGCCCGCGTCCATTCGCGCGTCGCGCGCACCGCGCCATTCCCAGAAGCACCAAAGGCCGAACGGAACCTGCACGAGGATCGCGCGCGCCCAGTACTCGGGGATGCCGGCGAGGTGCTGCCACTCGAAGAACTTCAGTCGGCCGACGCTCTCCTCCTTCGCGACGGCGAACCACTCGGTGAACCCGATCTTCAGCACCCAGACCGGCACGTAGTACGCAGCCGCGATCACCAGCATCGGCACGAAGTGCAGCAGGCCGTGACGGCCGCCGCGGTAGCGCCACCACACCAGATAGGCACCAGCCGCGAACATGAAGTAGGGCACCCCCTTCTGCAGCATCGCGAGACCGGCGACCACGCCCGACGCGAACACGAGGCCACGGCGATCGCGCGCCACGCCGGTCGCGAGAAGCCACAGCGACATCGCGGTGAGGCTGGCGAACGTCGGATCGATCTCGGCAGTCGGCCACTCGAACAGTGCGAGCGGTGACAGGACCATGCCGAGCGCGCCGACCCATCCGGCCCGCTTGCCGAACCACTTCCGCAGCGTCTCCATCGCGACGAGGGCCGCGAGGAACAAGAACAACACCGCGGGCAGGCGCATCGCCCACTGCCCCTCACCGAAGACCTTCGCGCACGCACCGAGCAGCCAGTAGTGCAGAGGCGGCTTCGCCCAGGTGGGCTGGCCGCCGATCGTCGGGACGATCCAGTCGCCGCTGCGCACCATCTCGAGCGCGATCTGGACGCGACGACCTTCCGTGCCCTGCCACTCCGGCGCGAGCCACGCCGGCAGCAGGCCGATCAACGTCACCAGCAACAGGATCGCCGCGCGGACGAGCACGGGTCAGAACCTAGCTGCCGTGACGCGTCGGCACACGCGAGAACCCGTCGAGGAACCGCGCGGAGCGGTCGACTCAGGACGGTGGCGGCGAGGCAACCGTGGCTGCGCGCCGCGCGCGATGGACGAGCACCAGGTTGCGTGCATAGATCGGCGGCCCGCCGAGGTTCGCCATGATGAACGGGCCGTCCATCCGGTAGAGCGCGTAGGCGAGCGTCATCAGCGCGCCGAACAGGCTGAGCCACCAGAAGAGCTCCGGCACGACGCTCTGCTTGCGCTTCTCGCTGGCGAGCCACTGCACGTAGAAGCGCGAGCCGAAGACGATCTGGCCGCCGTAGCCGACAGCGAGCCAGTACCACGGCGTGCCCTGCGCGACGCCTTCGATCGCTTCCGCGAGCATCAGAACTCCTCCTTCACTCGGTGCCGCAGCACGCGGGTCTTCATCCATCGCACCGCGAAGCAGTCGCGCAGACCCTTCCAGATGCGATTGCCGATGCCGTACTTCGCCGTTCCGGCGGCGCGCGGCCGATGGTTGACGTCCTTCTCGACGACCTTGCCGCCGAGGTAACGGACCAGCGTCGCCATGAAACGGTGCATGCCCACGAACCGTGGTGCGCGCAGGAAGTATTCGCGGCGGATCGCCTTGATCCCGCACGCCGCGTCGGTGACGCGGTCGCCGGTGATCCAGTTGCGAAACGCGTTGCCGATCTTCGACGACACCCGGCGCACGAACGAGTCCCTGCGCTTCCGCCGCACGCCGACCGCCGCGTCAGCCTCACCCGATTCGACGTACGCGAGCAGCGTCGGGATGTCGCGCGGATCGTTCTGCATGTCGCCGTCGATCGTGACGACGATCGGCGCGCGGGCCTGCTCGGCGCCCGCCATGACGGCCGCGCTCTGACCCGAGTTCTTCTCGAGCGTGACGATGCGCAGCCAGGACGCGCCGCGTGCGCGCTTCCACTCGCGCATCCGTTCGAGGCTGCGATCGCGGCTGCAGTCGTCGACGAGGACCGCCTCGAACGGGCCGTACGGCACGAGCACTTCCTCCACCTCGGCCAGCAGGTTCGCGACGTTCTCCTCTTCGTCGAAGACCGGCACGACCAGCGAGAATCGCGGCGCCGAAGCGGTCATCGGCGGCCTCCGACGCGGACGCGCGCATCGACGGCGACGCTGTTCTTGCCGACCTTCGCGAGAATGAACGGGTTCACCTCGACCTCCTCGATCGCGGGGTAGTCCGTGACCAGTTGCTGCAGGCGAAGCAGCGCGTCGTAGGCGGCGGCGACGTCGGCGGCCGCCCCGCCGCGGAACGCGCCGAGCAGCACCCGCCCCTTGAGGCCCGAGAACATCTCCGCCGGATCACGTCCGTCGAGCGGTCCGACGCGCACCGCGACGTCGCGCAGCACTTCGACCTGCACGCCGCCGAGTCCCGCGGCGTAGAGCGGGCCGTAGCGCGGATCGCGCGTCATGCCGAGCAGGACTTCGCGGTGCCCCTCGGCCTGGGCCTGCACCTGGAGCGTGAGGTCGTCGAACGTCTCGCCGAGCCGCGCGAGCAGGTCCTGAGCCGCCGCGTACACTTCGTCGCCGGACCGGAGACCGGTGCGCACCGCGCGGTGCTCGCTCTTGTGGAGCAGGCCCGCCGACTCCCCCTTCAGCACGACCGGGAAGCCGAGTTCGTGGGCGGCCGCCACCGCGGCGGCCGGAGTCCGCACGCGGCGACTCGCGGCGAATGGGATGCCGTACGCGCGCAGCAGCCGTTCCGCGCCTTCGCCCGGCAGCCAGCCATCACCGCGCCGCGAGCGCATCACGCTCGCAGCGGTCCTGGCATCGACACGCAGCTTCGGAACGGACACGGGCCGGCGCTCGAGCCAACGCGACCGGCGATGCATGAGGGCGAGGGTCGTCGCGGCGTCCTCGGGATAGCGGAAGACCGGGATGCCGGCGCGTTGCAGGATCTGCAGCGCCTCGTCGCCGCGCTGCCGGCCCATCACGCACGCGAGCACCGGCTTCCGGAGCCGCGCGGTCTCGTCGACGATCGCCTGCGCCACCGCTGCGGCGTCGATCATGATCGGCGACACGAAGAGCACGACGAGTGCGTCGATGGCCGCGTCGCGCGCAACGACGCGGAGCGCCGCGCGGTAGCGCGCGGCGTCGGCGGACGCGATGAGATCGATCGGGTTGTGCACGCTCGCTTCGGGCGGCAAGACCTTGCGCAACGCCTTCCCGGTGGCGGCCGACACGTCGGTCATCCGGAGGCCCTGCGCGACGATCGCGTCCGTCGCGAGGATCCCCGGGCCGCCGGCGTTGGTGACGACCGCGATCCGCGGACCGCGCGGTGGTGGCTGGTGCAGCAGCGCCTGCGCGAGCAGGAACATGTCGCGGAAGCTGTCGACGCGCAGGACACCGCACTGTTGGAGCAGCGTGTCTGCCGCGACGTCGGCGCCCGCGATCGAGCCGGTGTGCGAACTCGCCGCCTGCGCGCCGGCGTCGCTGCGACCCGACTTCACCGCGATGATCGGCTTCTTGCGCGACACGGCTCGCGCGACCTGCAGGAACTCCTGCGGCTCACCGACGGTCTCGAGGTAGAGCAGGATGACCTTCACGGCGTCGTCGTCGCCCCAGTAGGCGACGAGATCCGCCGCGGTGACGTCGACGCGGTTGCCGACCGAAGCGAACATCGCGACGCCGAGACCGGCCTGCGCAGCGTCCGCAAGGATCGCTTCGCCGAGCGCGCCGGACTGCGACACCATCGCGACGCTGCCCGGCAGCGGCGGCGTCGCCGAGAAGCTCGCGTTGCACGCGAACGCTGGCTCGGTGTTCACGATGCCCATGCAGTTGGGCCCGATGACGCGCATGCCGTGGCGATCGGCGATCGCCTTCAGCTTCTCTTCGCGAACGACGCCGACGCCGCCGATCTCGCGGAAGCCGGCGGTGATGACGACGAGCCCCTTCACGCCCTTCTTGCCGCATTGTTCGGCGACGCGCAGCACGGCATCGGGAGGCACGACGAGAACCGCCAGATCCACAGGAGCCGGGATCGCAGCGATCGAAGGGAACGCTGGTACCGAGAGCACGACCTCGGCGCTCGGGTTCACCGGGAACACGGGCCCCTGGAACCCACCCGCGATCAAGTTCGCGACCACCTGCCTGCCGATAGATCCCTCTCTCCGGCTCGCGCCGACCACGGCGACGGAACGCGGACGAAAGATGCCATCGAGTCCTCTGGTTCTGGTCACCGCCATCGTCGGCGAGACAGTAGCGACGACGATGCGCCGGAGGAACGTCGCTGCGCGCTTGCCTTGCCCTCTTCGCACCCAATGATCTCCGCCCGATGACGCCGCCGTTCTTCCAGGCCCTGCGGCCACACCAGTGGGTCAAGAACCTCCTCGTGCTCGCGCCGCTGGCGTTCACGCCGAAGGGGCTGCTGTTCGAGCTGTCCGCGTGGACGTCGGTGCTGCTGGCGATGGCGTCTTTCTGCCTCGCAGCGAGTTCGATCTACCTGCTGAACGACATCGTCGATCGCGAAGAGGACGCGCGCCATCCGAAGAAGCGCCACCGCCCCATCGCGTCGGGTCGCCTGCCGGTCAACGCCGCGCGGATGGAACTCGGAGTCACGCTCGTCTCGGCGTTCGTGATCGGCAGCCTGGTCCCGGCCAGCAGCGGCGTCCCGTTCGTGGTGTGGCCGGCGGCCTACCTCACGCTCAACCTCGCCTACTCCTTCTGGCTGAAGAAGCTCGTCGTCATCGACTGCATGTGCATCGCACTGGGCTTCCAGCTGCGGGTGCAGGCGGGCGCCGCGGCGATCGACGTCGCGGCGTCGCACTGGCTGCTCCTCTGCACGCTCTTCTTCTCGCTCTTCCTCGCCTTCTGCAAGCGCTACGAAGAACTGAGCCGGCAGAGCGAAGCGACCGGTCGCACTCGCGCGACGATGGAGGACTACACACCATCGTTCCTCAGCATGATGATCGGCCCGCTCGCCGCGCTGAGCATCCTGAGCTACTCGCTCTACACCGTGGCGCCGGAAACGATCGCCGTGCACGGCACGGACCGCCTGATGTTCACGGTCCCGATCGTCACCTACGGGGTCTTCCGCTACCTCTTCCTCGTCTACCGCCGCAGCGAAGGCGGCGACCCGGCTCAGCTCCTCTTCCGCGACCTGCCGCTCGTGATCTCGGGCGTGCTCTACGCAGCGCTCGTCGTCGTGCTGCTTCGCGTCGTTCCCCACTGATCCGGCCCCGCGCCGAGCGGCGAAACCCGAGGGCCGGGCTCACGGCAGCGGCACGATCCGCAGGATGCCGTGCGAGGGCCCCTCGCTCGCGACGAGCAGCCTGCCGTCGGGCAACAGGGTGAGGCCTTCGGGCTGCGGCAGATCCTCGGGGTCGAGGGGCGCGAACGCGAGCAGGCGCCCATCCCGATCGACACGGAAGATCGCGTGGTCGGCGGACGAGAGCACGAGCAGTTCGCCACTGCCGGGCAGGGCGAGCAGTTCGCTGCACGTCAGGTGCACGTCGACGCGCTGCTGTCCCTTGCCGGTCGTCTTCGTCGGCAGCGCGATCCCGCGCGCCGCGGCGTCGGCCTCGAGGCGGCGCACGTCGAGGACCAGCACCGGGTCCGGCATCACGCGCTCGACGCGGGGATCGATCGCGTAGACCGGACGCAGGAAGCGCGAATCGGCGTCCTTCGGCCGCTCCTTCGGCATCGTCAGCAGGAGCCCTCGGTCACGATCCCAGCACAGGGTCTCCCACTCCGCGTAGTCGGCCGGCAGACGCAGGGTCGCGCCGATCGACAATGCACCATCGCGCCGATCGAGACGCAGCACCACGCCGTCGCTGCGCAGGACCCAGTAGTGCTCGCCGACGAGCGCGAGTCCTTCGTAGTCGCCGCGCGGGCCGAAGACCTCCGCGCGCGGTTCGCTGCGTCCATGGAGATCCACGACGAACACCGCGCCGACCTCGTCCTGCACGCACGCGACGGTCGAGGCGTCGATCGCGACGACCGCGGACACTTCGCGCAGGCGGTGCGGGAGGCGGTACACACCGTCGGCGATCCCGTCCGGATCCGCGGCGCCGCACCCCGCGGCGGCCACGAGCACCAGCGACGCCGCGCACCTCACGAGGGCGCGCCTCGCGGCCGCGCCGGGGGCTCGCCGCGCAGCAGGCGGACCGTGGCGAACAGGAGCAGCACCGTGCACCACGTCACGTTACCCCATGCGTTCAGCCTGATGCCGACGGCCCTGCCGACGAGGTCCTTGCCCGTGAGAGGGCCGAGCAGCAGCGCGGCGCCGACCAACGTCCATGCCAAGACGTCGCGGCGGCCGCGCAGGAGGCGATCGGCGAGGAAGGCGGCGGGGAAGATCCACACGCAGAAGTGCGACTTGCTGCTCTGCGGCGACAGCAGCACCATTCCGCACGCGATCGCCGCGACCTCGCCCAGGCCGAGAGTGCGCTGCATCGCGACCGGATCCGCGGCATTCGCGACCGTGCGCCCCGCACGACGGATGCCTACGGCGATCACCGCGAGCACGCCGACCTGGAGCACGAGCGCGATCCACTTCGCCGTCGCCGGCGCCAGGTGAACGAGCGCCGCGTTCTCTTCGACGAACGGACCGGGAGTGGCGACCGGCGTCAGCAGGCGCGTCAGAGTGCCGGAGAGGCTCTGGTTCAGGTAGCTGTGCGCGTTCCAGGCGCTCGCGCCCTGGGCTGCACCGCCGACCGACAGCCCGCGCAGGTTCACTTCGTACCAGACCTGGACCCACCAGCGCCCGTCGTTCCGCGGGAACCACCAGTCGGGCAGCAGCACGAGCGCGCAGGCCCCGAACAGCAGCAGCAGCGTGGCGACGAGGCGCAGGCGCAGCACGAACAGTCCGAGGAACAGGAGCGGCGTCGCCTTGATCGCGGCGCCAAGACCGGCCCACGCTCCCGCGAGCGTGCTGCCTCGACACCATGCGGCGGCCGTGAGCGCGACGGCGCCCGCGATCAGCAGGTCGTGGCTCTGGTTCGAGAACACCGACAGGACGTGGTGAACACCCAGTACCGCGGTGACGACCCAGAACCAGGCGATGCGCGGCGGTCCGTCCGGCGGCGCGTCGCGACGACCCCACGAGTGCAGCCACCGCACGATCGCGAGCAACAGGAGGAAGTTGACGCCGAACCACACCGGCGCCTGCCATTCCTCGGGCAGCAGCGTGAAGGGAACGAACGGCAAGGCCGCGAACGGCGGGTACGTGAACGGCTTGCTGTCGGCAGAGGCGCGATAGATCTCCTCCCCGGCCACCATGCGTTCGCCGCCGGTCACGTAGACGGGCAGTTCGCGGTCGTTCGTCTTCGCGCGGGCGCCGAAGACCCATCCGCCCACCACCATCACGGCGAGCACCACCGGCAGGAGCCACCAACGCGATCGCTGCACGCGGAGGTTATCGCCATTGGCAACGACGCTGTCCAACGCCGCGATTCACCCCAGCATGGATGGTCGGCATCCGGCGGCGGTTCCGGTATCCTCCGCGCCCCTCCCTTTGGCCAAGTCCACGAAGAGTTCACGCAATGCGGCCGCCGGTCGTGCCGCCGCCCGGTCCCGCCACGACGCGCGCCTCGGCGTCTGGATCTTCGGCGCCTACGGCGGCCTCGCGACGACGCTCGTGGTCGGCACCCGCGCGCTGGCGCGCGGCCTGCGCCGGCCGCAAGCGCTCGTCACCGAATCGGACGCGGTGCGCGGCATCCCGCTGCAGCCTCTCGACGGCATCGTGTTCGGCGGCCACGAGATCCGCACGGGCGACTTCGCTTCGCAGGCGGAGGAGATCCAGGAACGGACCGGCTCCTTGCCGCCCGATCTGCTGCGACCGCTCGCGAAGGACCTCGCCGCAGCCAGCCGCAACGTGCGCCCCGGCGTGATGCCGAACGCGGGCGCCGCGATCCGCGAACTCGCACCGAAGGGAGAACGCCGCGAACGGCTGCGCGCGCAGGTCGAACGTGTGCAACGCGACCTGCAGGCGTTCGCGCGACGGAACGGCCTCGACCGGGTCGTCTGCATCAACCTGACCTCGACCGAGCCGCCGCTGCGCCCGAAGCCGGCACACCGCTCGCTGGCCGCACTCGATCGTGCGATCGACGGCGACGACGTCCGCTCGGTGCGTCCGTCGACCATCTACGCGTACGCCGCCGCGAGCCTCGGCCTGCCGCTCGTGCACTTCACGCCGAGCAATGCGACGCTGCTGCCGGCGATCCGCGAACTCTTCGCGCAGACCGGCGCCCCCTACATGGGGTGCGACGGCAAGACCGGCGAGACGCTCGTGAAGTCCGCGCTCGCGCCGATGTTCCGCTACCGCGACCTGCGCGTGCTCACGTGGCAGGGCTACAACATCCTCGGCGATCGCGACGGACGCGTGCTCGCGAACCGGACCAACAAGAGCGCCAAGGTCGCCACGAAGGACGGGCTGCTGCCGTCGATCCTCGGCTACCCGCTGCACACACACGTGGGCATCGACTACGTGCCGTCGCTGCACGACCTGAAGACCGCGTGGGACTTCGTGCACTTCGAGGGATTCCTCGGCTTCAAGATGTCGCTGCAGTTCACGTGGCAGGGCTGCGACTCGATCCTGGCCGCACCGCTGGTGCTCGATCTCGTGCGCTTCGCGGACCTGGCCGCTCGCCGCGGCGAGAGCGGACCCATGCCGCACCTCGCGTGCTACTTCAAGCAGCCGCTCGATTCGCGCGAACACGACCTGCACCGGCAGTGGCGGCTCCTTCTCGAATACCTCGATCGCGTACGGAGCAGCGCGCCGCGCCGCCGCGGTCGCTGACCCGCGTCTCGCCATGTGCGGCATCCTCGGCGCCCGCGACGACTGGCTCCGCGGACGCGGCCTCGACCCGGAGACCGCGATGCGCCGGGCGGTCGAGCGGTTGCGCTGGCGCGGGCCCGACGGGGTCGGCGTCGTCCGCATCGGCAGCTGGTGGATCGGCTGCGCGCGCCTCGCAATCACGCAGCCGCGCAGCTCGCAGCCGGTCGTGCGTCGCGGCGGCCGCTCGGCCGGAACACTGAACGGCGCCGTGACGAACGCGCGCGAACTCTGGCGCGAACTGCTGCCGCACGCGGAACTGCGCCGGGCGCCACCGAACGACGCGTGGCTCCCGCTGCTCGCGATCGAACGGGACCGCGCCGCGCTGCTCGCGTCGCTGCGCGGCCACCACGCGTACGCCGTCGTCGACGCAGCGAGCGACAGCCTCGTGCTCGGGCAGGATCGTTTCGGTGAGAAGCCGCTGCTCTGCCTGCACGGTCGCGACGGCGATCGGCGCCGGCTGTTCGCGTTCGCTTCGACACCGGGCGCGCTGCGCGAACTCGGCATGCCGCCGCTCCGCGGACCACGGCGGCTCGGCGAGTGGTTCCGTCGCGGCTTCGCTCGACACGTGCCGCACCGGTTCGACACGAACCTCTGCCTCGACGAACTGCCGGCTCGCGGCATCCCGTTCGTGGTCGCGAGCGACGGAGCGACGTGGTGCGCACCCCTGCTGCCCAGGAGCTCGGCGCGACGCCCGGCGACGAGGAACGTCCGTGACGAACTGGTCGCGAGCGTGAGCCGCTGCGCCGACACGACGGTGGCCACGGGCCTCCTGCTCTCCGGCGGTGTCGACAGCAGCTGCATCGCGGCTGCGCTCGCGGCGGCCGGTCGCCGCGCGCCGGCCTTCCAGTTCCGCGCCGACGGCGAGCCCGAGACCGAACGTGACGCCGCGCGCGCGGTCGCCGCGCGCTGCGACCTGCCGTTCCATCCTGTCGACGGCGGCCCCGAGGTGCTCGATGCGCTGCGCCACCTCACCGAGTGCGCTGGCCTGCCGCTCGGCGATCCATCGGTGCTCGCCGTGCACGCCGTCGCGCGCGCCGCGGCGGCGACCGGGATCCGCGTGCTCCTCGGCGGCGAAGGTGCGGACGAACTCTTCCTCGGCTACCGCCGCTACCGCGCGATCGCGCACCTGCCTCGACTGCGATGGCTCGCCGGCGCGACGAAGGGCTGGACGAACGGGTACTTCGCCCGCTGGCTGCGGGCCGCGGCGTCGGAGGACCCGGCGGCGGCGCTCCTCGCCGTCGTGCCGCCCGCGTTCGGCGCCGAAGTGCTGGCACCGGCGCTCACCCGGGGACGCAGCTGGCGCGGCCTCGCCCCGCTCACCGCGAACGGGTCCGACGAGCGCCTCGCGGATCCCGTGCTCGCGGCGCGCGACGCCGACCTCCGCGACTACCTCGGCCGCGACCTGCTGCCGAAGATCGACGTCGCGTGCATGGCCGCCGGGATCGAAGCGCGTGC
Organism: uncultured candidatus Brocadiaceae bacterium; assembly: GCA_964538915.1. Taxonomy (GTDB): domain Bacteria; phylum Planctomycetota; class UBA1135; order UBA1135; family UBA2386; genus JAEUHQ01. Next base: position 13,795 of record CAZIFB010000053.1, read on the forward strand.
ACCGTTCCTCGAAGGCGAGTTCGCGCCGTTCGGCGCCACGCGCGACGCACTCGGCAAGACGCCCCTGCGCGCCGCGTTCGCGAACGACCTGCCGGCCATCGTCTTCCGACGGCCGAAGCAGGGCTTCTCGCTGCCGCTCGACCGCTGGTTCCGCGGCGAGTTGCCGGCACTCGACCTGCTCGCGGAGACCCGCTCCCGGCAGCGGCCGCACCTGCGGCCCGGCGGCCTCGCCGCCGCGGTCGACCGCCACCGCCGGGGCGCGCGAATCGGCCACGGCCTCTACCTGCTGCTGGCGCTCGAAACGTGGCTCCGCGCCGCGGAAGGGGAGGATTCTCGCCAGGGTCGGAGCGATCGGAGCGGACGCGCGTAAACTGCCCGCCCCTCGGGTCGACCCATTCCCACCCCGAAGGAGCCAAGAACCACCATGAAGAAGCTGCTTTCCGTTTTCCTCGCTGCCGTCCTCTGCGTCCCGGCCTTCGCCCAGCGCGGCCCGAAGATCGAGCAATCGATCACGGCCGGCGAGACCAAGATGACGCTCAACTACACGTCCCTGTCGTACGGCGAAGGCAAGACCGTCGGCATGCTCCTCGACAAGGAGAACGGCAAGGACATGCGCGCGATGATGAACGAGCGCTCGTCCACGCGGCCGCAGGCCAAGTTCAGCACGACGGTCGAGGTGAAGTGCGGCGACGCCACCATTCCGGCCGGCGAGCACGACGTCTACTTCACGGTCGGCGAGGATCTGACCTGGACGATCAACTTCAAGCAGGGCGACAAGATCGTCTCGACGAAGCTGAAGATCGAAGACAGCCAGCACGAGAGCAAGCGCCTCCTGCTGTGCCTCTATGCCGAAGAAGCCGGTGCGGGCGTCTACCTGGCGTTCGGCAAGATGTCGGGCATGCTCAGCTTCCAGCCCGTCGGCAAGCCGACCACCGGCGGCGGCGGCAAGTGACCGTCAGGTCCCGCTCGGCAGGAGTCGCTGCAGCACTTCGGGCGTGAGCCCGGGCTCCCCTTCGGGGAACTGCTGCGCGACCCGCCGGACGTCGGCCGTCGCGGCCGACCACTCCTCGAGCAGCGCCTCGGCAGAGGCGCGCTGGCCGAGGGTGCACGCGAGGGCGAACGCGTCCTCGAGCATCGTGCGATCCGCCGGGTGATCCGCAAGCATCGCGCGGAACGCGTCGAGCGCCCCGCCGGCGTCCGTGGCCGGCGCGGGAACCCCACGCAGGACGGGCACGACCGGCCGATCGACGAGCCCCGGCAGATCGAAGGCCGCGCCGTCCGGCATGTGGGCCATCACGATCGACACGATGTCCGCCATCGAACCGTGCAGGCGCCCGGTTGCCGTGATCGCGTTGGTCCGATCGAACGCGCGCCACGTGAGCACGAGCCACGTCGTGGCCCTTGCGCCGCGCTCGCCTTGCCGAGTGTCGAGCGAAGCGACCCCCGCGCGGTCGATCCGGCGCGCCAACGCACGGATGCTCGTCGGAACGAGGCGGTAGACGGACATCGTGTCCCACACCGGCAGCTGCGCTTTCGTCTCCGGGTCGACGAGCGAACGGGACGACGTCGCCCACGACACCAGCCCCGACGCGAGCGCGCGGAAGCGTTTCGTCACGCGCGGCGCGCCGCCCTCGATCGACATCTCTTCGAGGCGGATCTCGAAGTCGGGCGGCGGCCACATCGAGTCGGGCAGGGTCTCGGTGTGGCATCCCGCGAGCGCGAACGAAGCCAGCAGCACACGCCAGCTTTGGCAGGAACGTTCGTGAGCTGTTCGCACGCGTCAGCTATCCTAGGCAGCACATGGTCTCCATCCACGAGAAGATCTCTGCTCTGCTCGAGCAGCGTCGCCTCAAGAAGAGAGATCTGGCAAGGGCGTTGGGGGTGTCGCCGCAGACGGCGACGGACATCTGCAAGGGACGGTCGGCGATCACACTGCCGCACTTCCGCAATCTCGTCTCGTTCTTCGAGGTGCGAGCGGAGTTCTGGCTCGACGACGACCGGTTGGTGCCCGAAGCGTGGGAACACGCGCAGCAAAAGGGAACGGCCGCCGCGATCGCTCGCGCCGGCATGTTCCACGTCAGCGATCCCGAGCGGCTGCTGCGCCGCGTGCGTGCGTTCGTGCAGAAGCACCGCGCCGAGTTCCTCGCCGCCTGCCCCGACCTCTCGCCGGACGAACGTCGGTTCCTCGGCCTCGCCGAGACCGCGCCGGACGCGATCGAACGACACGCCTGATCGCGCCCGCCGCGATCCCGATGACGTCCGGATGACGAAGCCGGCGGGTGGCGTCGTTGCCTTGTGGCGCCTTCGCGGCCAGCATGGCCGGCCGATGCACTCGTTCCGCCTGCCGTTGTTGCTCGCCTTCTGCGCGTCCTGCGCCAGTTCCCCGTCGCAGACGCCCTCGCCGGTCGTCTCCGATGCGTCGTTCACCATAGAGGCCGGCACGCCCATCACAGCCGAGCCCGGTGAGAAGCACTTCCGCAACCTGCGGCAGCTGACGTTCGAAGGAGAGAACGCGGAGGCCTACTGGTCGGGCGACGGCAAGCGACTGATCCTGCAGCGCCGCACCAACACCGCGGACGCCGACCAGATCCACGTGCTCGACCTGACCACCGGCGAGATGAAGCTCGTCAGCACGGGCAGGGGGCGCACGACGTGCTCCTACTTCCTGCAGGGCGACAAGCGGATCGTGTTCGCGTCGACCCATCACCACGGCGATGCCCCCCCGGTCGTGAAGCTCACCGGCCGCGGCTACCAGTGGGCCGTCCACCAGGAGTACGACATCTTCAGCGCGGACCCCGACGGCAAGAACCTGAAGCAGCTGACCGAGACACCCGGCTACGACGCTGAGGCGACGGTCTGCCCGGTCACGGGAGCGATCGTGTTCACGTCCGTGCGCGACGGCGACCTCGAGCTGTACACCATGGAGCCGGACGGCTCGAACGTGAAGCGCATCACGAACCGCCCCGGCTACGACGGCGGCGCGTTCTTCTCGCACGACGGCAGCAAGTTCGTGTTCCGCTCCGCCTTCCCGCGCGACGACAAGGAAGCCGCCGACGACAAGGAACTGCTCGGTCAGCAGATCGTCCGCCCGTCGCACATGGAGATCACGGTCTGCAAGCGCGACGGCACCGGCTTCCGCCAGATCACGAACAACGGCGAAGCCAACTTCGCGCCCTACTGGACCCCGGACGACAAGCGGATCCTCTTCGCGAGCAACGTGCTCGGCATGAAGGCGATGCGCGAGACGAAGGACCACAAGCAGGCGCGCAACTTCGACCTGTTCCTCGTCAACGAAGACGGCACCGGGCTCGAGCAGGTCACGCACCACGCGCTGTTCGACTCGTTCCCGATGTTCTCGCCGGACGGCAAGTACCTCGTGTTCGCGAGCAACCGCAGCGGGAAGAAGGAAGGCGACACGAACATCTTCGTCGCCGAATGGGTCGACTGATCGCACGGTGCCGCCGGGCGTCGACGGCGCCCGCGGGCAGAGCGGAGCGGGAAGAATCGCCGCGATCGTTCGCGGCGCGGCCGCGGATCCGTAGCGCGGCACCATGCGAACCATGGCGCCGGTCCTCTTCGTCGCAACGATGCTCGTCGGGCGGTCCGAAGCGCAACCGCCGCCGCCCGTGCAGTGGTGGCCGAAGCAGACCGTCGACGCCCGTCGCACGGATGCCCGGGCGCCGTGGCTGCTCCTGTTCGCGACGCCGACCCTGACCACGGGACGCTACCGCCTGGCGAAGGGCGGGACCGACGCACAGACACCGCACGCGCTCGACGAGGTCTACCACGTGATTGCCGGCGCGGCGAAGCTGCAGGCCGGCGGCGAAACCCGCGCCGTCGCCGCCGGGGACACCGTGTTCGTCGCAGCGCGCGTGCCGCATCGATTCGTCGACGTCGAGCAGGACCTCGACGTGCTCGTGTTCTTCTCGGCCGCTCGCGGCACCACCGGCGGCATGGCGGCCGCACCGCCGCCCGTCGAACAGACGCCGTTCCCCGAGTCGAGCCAGCGCGGCAGCACGCGGATCTTCTACTGGTTCGGCCCCGACTCGGCCGGTCAGGTCGCGATCGACTTCGGCCGGCCGCGCTGGCAGCCGGCGTTCGCGAAGTGGCTCGACCGGCCCGACGGCCGCCGCTGGCGCTTCGGCGAGAACTTCTGGACGACGCTCGACACCAACATCCCGCTCTCGATCGGGGGCGTCGAGGTCGCCGTCGGTCAGTACTACTGCGCGATGCGCAACGACGAGAAGCAGGGATTGCAGTTGCTGTTGCTCGACCCGGCCGAAGTGCGCGCCCGCCGCCTCGACGCGTACGAAGCCGACAAGACGACCGGCGGCATCGTCATCCCGCTGCGGCGCAGCAAGGCCGACGAGCCGGCAGCCGAACTCGAGGTCGAACTCACGGTCGACCCGACCGGGAAGGACAGCGGCGCGCTGACGATCCGCTTCGGCCCGAACGTCCTCACTGCCGACGTGCGCCTCCATCCGCATCGCGGCTGACGCACGATCGGCGACGGCAGTCGACGGTAGAGCGCCGCACCTGTGTCGGTCGCTCGATGCGCGCGCTGGACCGGTTACCGTGCGGGACACCTCGCCAACCGAGGCTCGCGCCGTGACCCGTCTCACCACACGCCGTTCGTTCCTGTTCCGCTCGCTGGCCGCGGCCCCGGCGCTCGCGCTCGCACCGAGCGACCGGCGGACCTCGCCGCCGTTCGACTTCGTCTTGCGCGGCGGCACCGTCATCGACGGAACCGGCGCGCCGGGTCGCATCGCCGACATCGCGATCGCCGGGGATCGCATCGTGCGCATCGGCGATCTCGCGGACGCCGCGGCTGCGCGTTCGGTCGACGTCCGCGGCCTGGTCGTCGCGCCCGGCTTCGTCGACGTGCACGCCCACAGCGACCTGCGGCGCAATCCCGCGGCGCAGAGCAAGGTCGCGCAGGGCGTGACAATGGACGTGTGCGGCCCCGACGGCGGTTCGCCGTTCCCCGAAGCGCCGGACGAAGGCGAGAAGCCGGACCGTGCCTGCGACAGCCGTGCCGCGTGGGGCAAACAGCACGGACCGATCGCGATCGACATCGGCAGCTACGTCGGCCACGGCACCGTGCGCCAGCGCGTGCTCGGGGCGACCGGCCGCGCGCCGACCGCGTCCGAACTGGCGTCGATGGCCGACCTGATCGAGCAGGCGCTGGAACAGGGGGCGCTCGGACTCTCGTCGGGCCTCGAGTACTTCCCCGGGAACGCCGCGACGACCGACGAACTGGTCGAACTGTGCAAGCGCGCGGCGAAGCACGACCGTCCCTACGTCACGCACATCCGCAACGAGGACGACCGCGTCGTCGAGGCAGTCGACGAGGCGATCGACATCGCGCGCCGTTCGGACGCACCGCTCCTGATCTCGCACCTGAAGATCGGCGGCAAGACGAACTGGCCGAAGCTCGACACGGTGCTCGCGCACATCGAGGCCGCGCGCAAGGACCACGAAGTGCACGCCGACTGCTACCCGTACGAAGCGTGGCAGACGTCGCTCGCGACGAACTTCCCGGCGTGGTCGAAAGAGGGCGGCGCGTTCGTGAAGCGCCTGCAGGATCCGGCCGAGCGCGCGCGGATGAGGAAGGAGACCGAGGCGACGGTAGCGGCCGGCGGCGGCTGGGACTCGCTGATGCTCGGCAACGGGCTCGCGAAGGAGGACCGCGAGCTGCTCGGCAAGCGCCTCGACGCAGCGGCGAAGGAACGCGGGCAGGAGCCGTTCGAACTCGCGTGCGACCTGCTGACGCGCGGCAGCGTGTCGATCCTCGGCTTCGGCATCGACGAGGCGCAGATGGACACGATCCTCGCAGAGCCGTGGTGTCTCGTCGCCAGCGACGGCAGCGCCGCGGTCGCGTCGGGCCGCACGGGCCATCCACGGTCGTTCGGCACGTTCCCGCGCGTGCTGCGGCGCCACGTACGCGAGTCGAAGCGACTCGGGCTCGAGGATGCCGTTCGCAAGATGACGTCGCTGCCTGGCAAGGTACTGCGGCTCGCGGACCGCGGCGTCCTCGCCGAGGGCAAGCTCGCCAGCGTCGTCGTGTTCGACGCCGCGGAGTTCACCGACCACGCGACCTGGCTGGAGCCGCAGCGCTACGCCGAGGGCGTGAAGTTCCTGCTCGTCAACGGCGGCCTCGTCGTCGACGGCGGCACGCAGACCGACGCGCGACCGGGACGTGTCGTCGGGCGGTGATTCCTCGTGGCACGCGGAAGTCACCGCGCGCCGTCGACCGATCAGAACGAACCGACGGTCAGCTGCAAGGCGTTGGTGCTCGTGCTCTCGACGACCCCGAGCAGCGGGTCCGTGCCGAGCACGACGACCTGTTGAAGAGGGACCCTTCGATCGCGCGATGCCCGGGGGCGACCTGCGCGGATTGCGTGAGCCCTCATCGGCTCGGCGGCGTCACCCGTGCATCGGAAAGGTCACCGCGCGAACGCCGGGTCCATGGCACGGCAATCAGCGCGCGCGACCGCTCGTCAGGACGCCGTGGAAGAACATCTTCATCGTGCCGAGCGGCTGCCCGCGGTACGTGACGTCGGCGCCGTAGAGCAGTACGCGCCCCTTGCCGACGTGCGCGCACAGCACCGCGGCTTTCCCCTTCAGGAACCAGTCGCCGATGATCCAGCCGCTCAGCAGGGTGTCCGCGGTGCGGTACCTCGCGACGACGTCGATGCGCGCGTCCGGATCGGTGACCTCCATCACGACCGTGCTGCCCGTCACCATCGCGGCGAGTTCGCGCGAGCTGCCGCGGCCGATCTCGTGCGACGTGTCGACCTCGATCGCGAGCAGCGAACCCGGCACGTAGTACTCCTCGCGGCGCGTGCGGCGTTCGCCGCCCTCGGCCTCCGGATCGGCGACGTGCGTGCCGACCTTCACCGGCAGCGCGAAGTGGCGGATCACCTTGTCGCACTCGCCGCCGAGCGCGATCAGCGTGCCGCCCTGTTCGACGAACTCGCGCAGCGCGGGCAGCGACTTCTCGCCGGTGAGGCGCGTCGTGCGCGCCTGCAGGTTGCTCCAGTCCTCGAACGGCGGGAGTGCCGCGGCGAGATCGTCGAGCTTCTCCTCGTCCTTCTTCTGCGCGGCGCGTTCGAGGTCGCGCGGCCCGGGGAGCCCGGTGTGGAAGACCAGGGCGTCGAAGTCCCTGCCCAGATCCCCCGCCTCGATGCGATCGCCCCACACCTGCTGCACCGGGAACCCGAACTCCTGCAGCACCCACTGGTCCCAGCCGGTCGGCATGTGTCCGCCGAACGTGTCGAACAGCCCGAGACGCGGCGCGCGCACTCGCTGCCGGGCCATGCCGTCGTCGCGATCGTGATCGAAGGCGCGGACCCCGAGTCCGGACGCTGCGTCGCGCAGAACGCCCATCGCGGTGACGTCGCGTGGAACGAAGAAACGTCCGGGCGGCGACCACTCGACGACGGCCCCGGCCGCGAGCAGGCGATTGACCGCGATCACCGTGTGGCTGTCGCGCGGATCGAGCGACCACCCGGCATTCGGTGCGGACAGGAGGAACGGCGTGAACCGATCCGCCTCGGCGACCGGCTCGAACGGTCCGTCGACCGCTTCGAACGCGCGCTCCACCTGCACGTCCATCTGCATCGCGAGCGTCCAGCCCGCCGCGTCGTACGGAGCGACCGGCTTGCCGTCCTTCACGTCGTTCGGGTGCCACTGCGGTTCGAACATGTCGAGCACGTGCGCCCGGTACGCCTGGTCGGTCTTCACGACGTACGAGCCCTGCGGCATCGTGACTCCGTTCATCGGGAACGCCGTCTTCGCGCGCCACACCTCGACTCCGCAGCGCATCAGGGCGCGCACCATCCGCTGCGCGGCGCTCCAGTCGGGCTGGTCGCTCCGCAGCACGTACACCCGCGGGTCGCGCAGCAGCGGATCGGCGAACACGGAGCTCGGGTCGTCGCGACGGCGCGCCGCCTCGACGAGCACGGGCGTCGGCGTCCAGCAGTCGCGGCTGCCGCGCTCGATCGCGCGGCTCGCCATCGTCCAGATCCCGCGCAGCACCTCGCGACGGTGGCGCGCGGCGTAGTCGAGGATCGCGAAGTTCGCGGTCTGCAGGTACTCGACCGTCTGGCGCGCGTGCCAGACCTGCGACGGCACGGGATCGGGGTAGTCGCCGGTCGCCAGCCGGCGGTCGACGCCCTGTTCGATCGGCGTCGGATCCGGATGGCCGAACGCCTCAGTCAGGATCCCGATGACGTTGTGGAAGTAGTTGGTCGAACGCAGGCCGCCGTTCCACCAGCCGGAGTACGGCGCGCCGCTGCGGGAGATGATGCCCGGCTTGCCCTCGGCGGCGAAGCGCGCGTTCATGTGCGCGCTCACGATCTCGATCCCGCGAATCACCATCGGATCCGTGTAGTAGTTGTGCGGATCGCGGAACGGCGGCGTGAAGAGGATCGTGCCCTTCGGAGCCGGCTGGTGATGGTTGTAGACGATCTGCGGACACCAGTCGGAGTAGAAGACACGGTTCGTGTTCTGCGCCTCGAGCTGGTTGCACGCGTAGAAGTCGCGGTTGTTGTCGTGCCCGATCCAGCGCTGGTAGAGCACCGGGAGCGTCATGCGGCCGGTCGCGCGGTAGGCGTTCGCGACGAGCTCGTAGCCGTCCGGGTTCACGGGGCACACGAGCAGCACCACTTCGTCGAGGATGCGCCGCGCCTCGTCGTCGTTGCGCGACGCCATCTGCCACACCAGCTCGAGGATGTTCTGTCCGGCGATCGCCTCCGTCGCGTGCAGACCGCCGTCGACCCAGACGACCGCGCATCCTTCGGCCGCGAGCGCCTCCGCTTCCTCGCGCGGAACGCGGCCCTTCGCGAGGGTGCGCGCGATCGTGCGCAGACGCTCGAGGCGCGCGAGGTTGGCGGGCGACGAGATCACGGCCATGTTCATGCGCTGGCCGTAGCTCGTGGCGCCGATGTCGACGATGCGCACACGATCGGAGCGCTCCTCGACGGCGCGGAACCAGCGCACCATGTCCGTGTAGTTGCAGAGACGCCGATCGGCGCCGACCTCGTGCCCGAGGAACTCGAGCGGACTCGGCACCTGCGCGGGCGCGGCCGACACGAGGACCGATGCGGCGAGTGCGAACCAACACGAACGCGGGTGTCGACGAGGCATTCGGCGAAGCATGGCGGGGCGACTGTAGGCAGCGGCGCCGGAGATCGCAGCCCTCCGCGCACGGGGACGCAGCCAACCCCCCAGCCTTGACACTCGAAGGCGGGCCGACGAGCCTTCGGGTCTGCAGACCTCCGGACCCCGTGACGACGACACGCAGAACGCTGGCGCAGGGCACTCGGTCCCTCCCGTGGATCGTTTGCCTCACGCTGCTGTTCGTCCTCGTCGCGACGCCGCGCCGCGAAGCCACCGTGTGCCTCGCCCGGCTCGGCCTCGCCGCCGCGTCGCGGGTCGCGGCGACCCCGGAGCCGGAGCCGACGTGCCCCTGTTGCCGCGCGCGCGCGGCGCGGCCTCTTCCCCCCGCTCCGCTCGACGAGCGACTGCCCGGCGAAGAACGGATCGGCCCCGATGGGTCGCGCGCGTGCTGCGTTCACCTGCAAGCGGACCTCGAACTCGGTCCCTTGCCACGGAGCGACCGGCCCTCCGTGCCGGCGGCCATCGCGATCGCAGGTGGCGGCACCGAACCCGTCGTGCCATCGGCGGATCCCGGCGGCGATGTGGTGACTTTCGACACCGGGCCACCGCGCACCGACCAACGCACCGCGCTCCGCAGCACGGTCGTGCTGCGTCTCTGACCCCCGATCGCCGATGAAGGGTCCCGCGGCGGAGCCACCGTTCCGATCGCGGGTTTCTCGTCACGCTCGTGGGGATCGGAGGACGGATGGTGAAGCTGCGTTTCGCTGGCTGGCTCGGCGTGGTCTCGTTCGCGGGATGCGTCGCGTACGAACGTGACGAGAGCGACGCTGCGTCGCTCGCCGGGGTCGCTCGGGGACGCGAGGGAGGAGCGTTCACGTGGGGCGACGCCGTCGCGACGGCGCTGCGCCACAACGCGGAGCTCAAGGCACTCGAGGCCGAAGCACGCGCCGCGGGCGCCATGTCGACGCCGTTCGACGTCGACCTCGCCTTCCCGACCGACTTCATCATGCTGTCGGTGGTCGTCGACCCCGTTGCGCTCCTCGGTCTAGGCGCGCGCGGTGCCGCGATGGACGTCGTGCGGGCCGAAGCAGCGGCAGCAGCCGAGCGCCTGGCGGTGGCCCGCTGGCGAACGATCGCCGCGGTCACCGAGATCTTCCTGGTCGAAACCTCGCTCACGGCGATCGCGACCCCCGGTCTCGAGGTCGACGCGGCGGCATTCGAACGCGCCGGCCTCGCGTCGCCGCTGGCGAGCGCGCAACTTCGCGCCGCGAACGCACGCCTCGCCGCGGAGACGTCGATGATCGCCGCCGAACGGGACACCAACCGCGCCCGGCTGCGCGAACTGATGGGGCTCCCGGCCGGAGCGGAGTGCCGCTTCGCGCCCGGCGACGACCCAGCGTTCGGCGACCTGCAGCACTCGGGCGAGGCCGTCCTCGGCCGACCCGACCTCGCGCTGGCAACCGCCGAGTTCCGCGTCGCCGATGCCGCGTTCGCTCTCGCGGTCGCCGAACAGTATCCGTCGCTGCGGGTCGGCCCCGACATCCCGATGCGGCGCGGACTCGGCGTCGTCGAGTCGTTGTGGCTCGCCCGAGTCCCGTTCGCGACCGGCGGCGCGGCCGAAGCGGCGCACGAACGACGCGAAGCCGCGCGCTCGCGTCTGCTCGCCGCATGGCTGCGCGCCGACAACGAAGCGGTCGCCGCGGACCGCGCCCTGTCCGCCGCGCGCGCGGCGGACGACGCGGCGACGACGGCCCTCGCTGCGAGCATGCAGGCGCTCGCGATCGGCAAGGCGGCGATCCGCGTCGAGGAGGATGCGTTCGACAAGGTCGCGGAAGCCGCGGCGATGGTCGCACGCGACGCGATGGAACGACGGGTCGCGGCCGTCGCCCGCGCCCGCGCCGAGGTCGCCCGCGCCGTCGCACTCGGCTGGCCGGCCAGCAGCCAGGGGAGGTCGTCGTGACCAAGGTCGACCTCGGTGCCCTGCGGATCGACGGTGCTGCGGCGGCCCTGCCGCGACGACCCTGGGCTCCGCGACTTCTGTCGCTCCTCGCCCTGGTCCTGCTCGTTGGTGTCGCCGGGACGTTCGCGTACCCCGTGCTGTGGCCGGGCCGCATCGTGCCGATGGCGAACGTCCGCGCCGTGGTGATCGTGGGTCCCGCAGCGGCGCCACTCGCCGAAGCAGTCGGCTGGGTCGAGGCCGATCCGTTCCCGACGGTCGTGCATCCGCTCGTCGCCGGCCGCATCGAGACGATCGAGGTCCTCGAAGGCGCTCCGGTCGTGGCCGGCGAGACGGTGATCGCGAGGCTCGCGAGCGCGCCGCTGCAGGCTGCGGTCGAACGCGCCGAATCGATCTGCCGCGAACGCGAGCGCATGGCCGAGGCCGCGGTCGCCGCCCACGAACTCGCGGTGGCCCGGCTCGCGCAGAACAAGGAGGCGCGGCTCGCGGCGAGCGAAGCCCGTACGGCTCTGGCGGAGAAGGACGTGGCGCTCGCCGAGGCGCGCGGTGCGATCGATCGGGCCCGCGCCGAAGCGCGCACGACCGCGGCCAGCCTCGCCGCCCAGGAACAGCTGCACGCAGCAGGCAGCAGCAACACCGTCGCGCTCGAACGTGCGCGCGCGGCGACGGCGGCGGCAGAAGTCGCGGTCAAGGCGGCCGAAGCCGTCGAACGCAGCGCCGTGGACGAACGCGCCGCCGCCGCGCAGCGCCTGGTGCTGGCCGACGAGATCGTCGCCGATCCCGTCGATCTGAAGGGAGCCGTGAGCGTCGCGTTCGCGGAAGTACGGCGTGCGAAGGCCAACTGCGACGCGGGCCGCGCGGAACTGGCGATCGGCAAGCGAGAGCTGGCATGGGCCACGGTGCTGGCTCCCGTCAGCGGCGTCGTGCTGCGCCTGTTGTCACAACCAGGGGCCGACGCGGGCCCCGGCACCGAAGGCATCCTGTCGATCTACGATCCGTCGCACCTGCGGGCGCGCATCGACGTGCCGCTCGGTTCGATGGGCTCGATCGCGGTCGACCAGGACGTCGAGTTGCGCAGCGAGGTCACCGGGAACACGACCGTGAAGGGCGTCGTGCAGCGCGTGCAGCACGAAGCCGACCTGTTGAAGAACACGCTGCAGGTGAAGGTACGGCTCGTCGCACCGCCGCCCTTGTGGCGACCGGAGACGCTGTGCCGCGCGCGTTTCCTGGCGGCGCCGAAGCCCGACTCCGCCTCGAACACGAGCACCAACGCGTTCGTCGTGCCGAAGGCCGCGCTCCAGGGCGACCGCGTGTTCGTGTTCGATCCCGAGCGGCGTCGGGCGCGACCGGTGCCGGTGGTCCGGATCACGGACCAGGGTGACGACGTCGTCGTCCGAGGCGAATTGTCGGTGACGCAGCGCGTCGCACTCGTCGCCGTGACCGAAGACGAGCCCATCCGCGACCAAGGCCGATGACCCTCATCGACGTACGCTCGGTCACGAAGACCTTCGTCAGCGGTTCGGACCGCGTGACGCCGATCGAGGACCTGGATTTCTCCGTCGACGAGGGCGAGTTCGTCTGCCTGATGGGGCCATCGGGCAGCGGCAAGACGACGTTGCTGCACATGCTCGCGGGCATCGACCGCCCGACGAAGGGCGAGATCGTGATCGCGGGTGAAGACGTGACCGCACTGTCGGCGAGCCGGCTCGCGAAGTGGCGCACACGCGCCGTCGGCTACGTCTTCCAGCAGTACAACCTGATCCCTGTTCTCTCGGCGTTCGAGAACGTCGAAGTCCCGCTGCTCCTGCTCCGGATGAGTGCGCGCCAGCGCGAACGCCGCGTCGGGATCGCGCTTGCGGCGGTCGGCCTCGAAGACCGCGCCCATCATCTGCCTCGGCAGCTTTCGGGCGGTCAGCAGCAGCGGGTCGCGATCGCCCGCGCGATCGTCACCGACCCGACTGTCGTGCTGGCCGACGAACCGACGGGCAACCTCGATCGGACCGCGGCGACGCTGACACTCGAACTGCTCCGCCGGCTCGTCGACGAGTTCGGCAAGACGATGGTGATGGTGACGCACGATCCGCAGGCCGCGGCGGTCGCCGACCGGATCGTGCACCTCGACAAGGGGCGCATCGCCGCGAACGCCGATGCGTGAGCTGCTCGCATTCCTGCCGTACGTCTTCCGCACGGCGCTGCGCGCTCGCATGCGCTCGCTGCTCACGCTGCTCGGCGCGGCGCTGGCGATGACCCTGTTCGCGTTCGTGCGCGCGGTCGACGACGGCGTCGCGGACCTGGCGCGCCGCTCGGCGCAACCGATCCTGGTCGTGTTCCAGGACAGCCGCTTCTGCCCGCTGACCTCCGAGCTTCCGATGCGCTACGCGCGCGACATCGACGAAGTGCCCGGCGTCGCGGCGGTGCTGCCGACGCTGGTCTTCGTCAACTCGTGCCGGAGCAACCTGGACCTCGTCACGCTGCACGGTGTCACCACCGAAGAACTCGATCGCCTCTACGAGATCGAAGCGATCGCGGGCTCGGTGGCCGACTGGCGTTCGCGCGCGGACAGCGCCCTCGTCGGCGAACGCCTGGCGGAGCGCCGCAAGCTGCGCGTCGGCGAACGGGTGCGCCTCGGTGAGATCGACGTCCAGATCGCCGGCATCGTGCGCAGCCGCTCCGCGGCGCTCACCAACCTCGCATTCGTTCACCTCGACCAGCTGGCGCTCGCGCGGAAACGGCAGGGCCAGGCCACGCAGTTCCTCGTGCGCCTGGACCCGAACGCGGATCCGCACACCGTAGCCGCCGCGATCGACGCACACTTCCGGACCGACGAAGCTCGCACCGACACGAAGAGCATGCAGGCGTTCGTCGCAGCCGCGATCGCGGAGGTCGCGCAGGTCGTCGACTTCGCGCGGTGGCTCGGCTACCTCGCGGTCTTCGTGGTCGCGCTGGTCGTCGCGAACACCGTCTTCATCAGCGCCGAGTCGAGGATCAGCGAGATGGCGGTGCTCGAGACGGTCGGAATGACGAAGGCGAGGCTGGCGAGCCTCGTCGCGATGGAGGGCATCGGTCTCGGCGTCGCCGGCGGTGCGATCGGCACGGGCGTCGTGATGGCATTCCTGTGGGCCTGCCCGCTCACCCTCGGCGTCGAGGGCCACGGCATCGATCTCGCACCGAGTCGCGGCGCGATCCTCCAGGCGCTGCTCGCGTCGCTGGCGGTCGGCGTGCTCGCGTCGCTGCTCCCCGCGCTGTCGGTCGCGCGCCGACCGCTGTTCCTCGGCGTCAAGGCGGAGTGATGCTGCCGCTGTCGTACCTGCTGCGGAACCTCGCGCGACGGCGCCTCCGCACGATCGTGACAGCGCTCGGCATCGGCGCGACGACGCTGCTCGTCGTGGCGATGCACTCGTTCGCCTCGGGGATGTCGGTCGCCGCCGCCGGCAGCGCGCGCGCCGACACCGTGCTCCTGCTCGGCAGCAGCTCCGAACTCGATCTGGTCCGCTCCGTGATCCCGCGCGGCGCGGCCGAGGTCGCAGCGGGCTCGGCCCCGGGTGTCGCGACGATCGATGGAGTGCGCGCCGCCTCGGTCGAGCTGCACGTCGCATCGCGGCGCGGCGAGCAGATCGGGTTGTTGCGCGGCGTCGGCGACGCGGCGTACGTGGTGCACCCGCGCGTCACCGTGGTCGAAGGGCACGAACCGCGCGGGCCGTTCGAGGTGATGGTCGGTTCGCTGGCCGGCGCGCGCATGGGCCTCACCGCAGCCGAGACTGCGATCGGCGCCACTCTCGAACTCGAACGGCGCGCGTTCACGGTCGTCGGTCGCTTCGTCGCGCCGGACACCGCCCTCGAAGCGGAGATCTGGGCGCGACTGCCCGACGTGATGCTCGCGACGAAGCGCGAGGACGTGTCGTGCGTCGTGCTGAGACTCGACGGCGCGGACAAGGTCGGCGACGTGCGTGTGTTCGCGGGACGCCGCGTCGATCTCGAGATCGCCGCGGTGCCGGAGAGCGAAGTGTTGGCCGCGGTCGCGCGCAGCCTCGATCCGATCGCGGCACTCGCGCGATGGATGGCGGTGCTCGCCGTCGTCGCCGGCGCGTTTGCCTGCGCGAACACCATGTTCGCCGCCGTTCTCGCTCGCACGCGCGAACTCGCCACACTGCGATCCCTGGGCTACGGCCCGGTGGCGATCGCGTTCGGCCTCGTGCAGGAGTCGCTGATGGTCGCGTTCCTCGGCGGCGCACTCGGTACGCTCGTCGCCATGGCGATCGGCGACGTGTCGCTGCGGTATCCGATGGGCGCTCTCGTGTTGCAAGCCGACGTCGAGAGCCGTTCGATCGGGCTCGGCGCGGCCATCGCATCCGGATTCCTCGGCGGCATCGTCCCGGCGATCCGCGCCGTTCGCATTCCCCTGGTCGAAGCCCTCGGAGGCCGTTCGTGAAAGCATCGTCGATTCCCCCTCTCGCGCTCCTCTCGGCCCTCGCCGCCTGCGGCGCCCGCGGCAGCGCGGTCGTCGTCGCGGCCGCACCATCACCCGCCGCGGCCACGATGTCGCTGGCCGCCGACCCGGGCGCCGCGCTCTCCGTCGTCGACGCGAAGGCGAAGGGCGCGCAGCCCGAGGTGACCGTCACCGGCCGCGTCGCCGACGTCGTGAAGGGTCGCTTCGCGTTCACGATCATGGACCTCGCCGTTCCGTACTGCGGCGAGACCAACAAGGAGGACCACTGCAAGACGCCGTGGGACTTCTGCTGCGAGAGCAAGGAGCGGATCACCGCGAACTCGCTGTTCGTCGAGGCGCGCGACACCGAGGGCAAGCCGATTGCGACGCCGAGCCTGCCGGACCTCCGCCTGCTCGACAGGGTCAAGGTGAAGGGCAAGCTCGAGGTCGACGCACACGGCAACCCCGTGCTGCTCGCGACCGGCGTGTTCCGCGCCGAACGGCCTACGGTCCCGGACGACCTGCGCTGGCCGCAGTGATCCGCTACCGCTCGCGGACTTCGAGCCGCGTGTTGCGCAGAGACGCCCGCTGCCCCGTCACTTCGCCTCGTGCGGCTTCTTCGGTGCGGGCAGGTAGTGCACGCCGTTCTCGCTGCGCGTCGTGTCGAGTGCGAAGGCGTCGCGGTTCTGCAGGAAGTCGATCACGTACTTCGACGGGATCGCGAAGTTGAGGCCCTGGAAGCCGCGGTAACCGGCGCTGTTCACACCGACCACTTCGCCGCGCAGGTTGAAGAGCGGGCCGCCCGAGTTGCCGGGGTTGATCGGCGTCGTGATCTGGAAGTGGCAGCGCCCTTCGAAGGTGCGGTTCGTGACGCTGACGATGCCGCTGCTGACCGTGCGGTCGAGGCCGATCGGCGCACCGATCGCGTAGACGGTGTCGCCGACGCGCATCGCGTCGCTCTCGCCGAGGAACACCGTCTTCAGCTTCAGGTCGGCGGGCGGCTCCATCTTCACGAGCGCGAGGTCCATGGCCGGGTTGATCGCCGCGACCTTGCACTTGCGCACGGTGCGCGGTTCGAACCCGTCCTTGCCGAGCGGATAGATGACGACGTCGACCTCGACCTCGCGCTCGACGACGTGGAAGTTGGTGACGATCCATCCGTCCGCGTGCGTGACGAAGCCGGAGCCCTGACCGCCGGCGGCCTCGATCTTCACGACGGCCTCGCCCATCACCTTCGCGCCTTCGGCGACCGAGCGCTCCGGGAGTTCGGCACGAGCCCACAGCGCTTCTCGCACGACACCGCCCGTGCGCTGACCGTCGACGGACTCGCGACGGATCACGGCGGCGACGGGGACCTTCAACACGTCGAAGCCGACGTCGAGGAAGACCGACTGCTCGGTCGTCCGCAGCACACGACCCTGGAGCTTGTTGCCGTTGCCGAGGTCGAGCACCTCGACAGCTGCCGCGTCGGCCGCGACGGGTGCAGTCTTCGCTGGAGCGGGATCCTGACAGCAGAAGAGGAGGCCGAACGTTGCGAGCAGCATCGGCGCAACCATAGATTGCGGGGCCGATGCAAGCCACGTTCGCCGCCGTGCTGTCCGCGATCCCGTGCGCAACGACCCTGCTCGCCCAGGGCGCTCCGCCGCCGATCCCCGTCGAGGTCCGCGCGCGCTTCGGGTTCGAAGGCCCGCTGGTCGCGAAGATCGGCGACGGCATCGACACGCTGCAGGTCGCCGACATCGACGGCGACGGCCGCATGGAGGTACTGGTCGCCGACGCGCGCCGGGCGCGAGTGGTCGCACTCCGCGTCGACGGCGGTACGACGAAGATCGATCCGATTCCCACGAACGGCCAGATCTCCGCGTACACGACCGCGGACGTGCACGGCGACGGCAAGTCGGACCTGATCGTGGTCGACAGCCGCGGCCGCCTCTCGGTTCGACACCCGGGCGACACGAAGAGCGGGGCCACCATCGACCTCGGCCTCGGCACACGCGGCGTCCTGCTGCTCACCGGCGATCTCGACGGCGATCGCAAGGCCGACGTCGTCGCGGTGGCGCGCGGCAAGATGCGCCACGTCACGAAGCTCGCCGATGCGCCGACGCTGTCGCCGATCGAGCCTCTCGACGAGAACGCACACAGCTTCCACGTCACCGACGTCGATGGCGACGACCGGCTCGACATCCTCTGCGTCGTGCCGGGCCCGTCGATGAACCTCCGCATCCGTCCTGGGCACGGCAACGGCACGTTCGGCCCATGGCGTCTCGCGGGCGGCGAATCGCTCCAGACCGCTTTCCCCGCCCGGCTCGCCGACGGTTCGCGTGCCCTCGCGACGATCGAAGGCCCGCAGCGCCGCGTGACGCTGCAGAAGTTCGGCGATCACGGCGAACGGCAGGCGCCCGAGTGGTGGTCGCTCGGCGAGAACCAGGCAACGAAGACGCTGCCGCTCGTCGTCGCGGACGTCGACAACGACGGCGACCAGGACATCGTGCTGGCGCAGCCGGAGCGAGCGCAACTGCTCGTCTACACGTGGGACGCCGGAACGTTCGTGGCACGCACGGTGCCGACCCTCGCCGGCGTCGCGTCGCTCGCCGCGGGGGACGTCGACAAGGACGGCAGGCTCGATCTCGTGCTCACGAGCCCCGAAGAGGACACCGTCGCGTGGATGTCCGGAGCGGCTCCGCTCGATCGGTTCCCGGTGCAGATCCCGTGCACCGACAAGCCGATCGCCGCCGCGGTGCACCCCGAAGGCGGGCTCGTCGTGCTCGCCCGAACGGAGAAGCGCGACGCGCATCTCGACCGCCTGGCATCGGACAAGGAACCGGAGCGCCTCGCCGACCTCGGTCGCGTGCCAGCCGATCCCGTCCGCCTGTTCGTCGCCGACGTCGGCGACGCACCGGGCCTCGAAGTGTCGTTCGTGGTGCCCGCGGAGGGGCTGCGCACCGTGACGCTCGGTGCCGAGCCAAAGAAGGGCGGCAAGGCGGCAGAGACCGCGGGCTTCACCAAGAAGCTCGACGACGGTGCTCTCGCCCTCTGCGAACACGCGGGCCGGCCAGCCTTGCTGGCGGTGCGCGATCGATTCCTTCGCCGCTTCCGCGTCGACGACAAGGGCCAGCTCCAGGTGCTGACGCAGGACAACGGGCCGGAGGGCTTCACCGAGCTGACCCTCGCGGCCGAGGTCGCGGGCGGCGGCGCCCTCTATCTCGACAAGAAGAACAACAAGCTCGTGCGCACGACGCCGGGCGCCGCCGACCAGACGACCGACGTGCCGGCGCTCGACTTCTCGCAGATGTTCGCGCACGGCGATGCCGCGGTCCTCGTCGGCCCGAAGGGCATCCTGCGCGTGCCGTTCGGCACCGGCCCGTCGCTGCGTTCGGTGGCGGTTCACGAACCGCCGACCGACCACACGTTCTATTGGGACGGTGCCAGCGGCGACTTCGACCACGACGGCATCCCCGACCTGCTGCTGATCGACCGCCACTTGCCTGGCGCCCAGGTCCTCGCCGGCGCACCGAACGGCCTCGTGCGCGCGCTCGCGATCCCGGTCTTCGAGACTCCGCCGAGCGGCGAGCCCGACAGTGAACCGCGCGATCTGGCCACGGGCGACCTCGACGGCGACGGTCGCATCGACTTCGTCCTCATCGCGCACGACCGCGTACTCGTCTACCTGCAAGAGAAATGAGAACTCCCATGCTTCGACTGTCCGCCCCGTTGATCGTGTGCGCCGCGCTCGCGGCGCAGACTTCCGCCCAGCCGGCGCCGAACCGCTTCGTGCCGGCCGACTCGTTCCTGGTCGTGCGAACGGCCGCACCGGCGAAGTGGAAACAGAAGTTCGCGAAAACGCAGATGGCGAAGCTCTTCCAGGCTCCGTCGCTCGAGCCGGCCATGACCGAGTTCTCGAAAGCGCTGGACGCGGGCATCGAGCGGATCCGCAGCACCGGCAAACTCGACGCCGACGTGATCCAGTCCCTGATCCGCGACTACGCCGGCGACATCACGGTCGCGATGCAGCTGGACTGGGACGATCTCAGCGCAGCGATGATGGAGGACCGCCCGCCCGCGATGAGCATGATCGTCGCCTTGTCGCCGGACGGCGCGTTCGATCTCGCGTCGGTCGCTGCGGCCGTCGAGAAGGCCGTCGAGCAGTCGGCCGAGAACCGGCGGCCGATGAAGGACCTCACCGTCGGCGACGTGCGCCTGCGCATCACTTCCGACGGCGATTCGGTCCAGGCATCGGTTCCCGCCATCGTCGACGGACAGCTCGTGATGCTGTTCGCGAACGATCTCGAGCACGCAGCGCCCAAGATGCTCGCCGCGGACAAACGCTTCGAGGGCGCCATCGGCGACAAGGCCTTCTACGCCCGCGCCCATCTGGCGCCGGCAGTGTCCGCGTTCCTGACCGCGCTCGACGAACAGGTCGGCGCAATGGTTCCGTTCGAGTTGTCCCAGGTGATGAGCGACCTCGGCCTGTCCGCGCTCGACGGCGGCACTCTCTCGATCGACGCGACGGACAAGCGAACGATCGTCGAGATGGAGATGAACCTGAGCGACGGCGACCCGGGCCTCTTCGGCGCCATGCTCGTCCAGGAACAGCCGAAGATGCTGCGCCTCGTGCCCGCGAACTCCGAAGCGTTCAACGTGAGCCACGCCAACCTCGGCGCCGTTTACTCGGTCGTCGCGAAGGTGTGGGAGCAGTTCGGCGACCAGGCCCCGATGACGATGGAAGACGCCGAGGCTGCGTTCGCGGAGGCGTGCAAGGTTCGCCTGAAGGAAGACCTGCTCGCACATCTCGGCTCCGAGGTCGTCACGCTGCAGAGCCACGACGAGGTCGACCCGGACGCGGAGCAAGACCCCACGAACGTCGTGGCCACGACCTGCTTCGTGGTGGCCTTGAAGGACGGGAAGGCATTCGGTCAATCGCTCGAGACGCTGCTGCGCGCGCGCGGCATGCACGCGGCACGCAAGACCGAGGAGTATGCGGACCAGAAGATCCACCGCCTGCGCGTCGCCGGTCTCCTCGAAGTCGAGTACGCCGTCACGGACGACGCGCTGCTGCTCGTGATCGGCGAAAACGAGGGCAGCAGTCGCAACCTGCGCGCGGTCCTCGATGTGAAGAAGCAGGGCGGCGAAGGTCCGGCCATCCTGCAGAAGGTGGTCGGCGATGCGCCGGCCGGATGGACGGGCGTGAGCGTTTCACCGATCGGCGGCCTTTTCAGCACGGTGAAGCAGATCATGAAGCAAGCGGCCAGAGACGATCAGGATGGACGGGCCCAGACCGTGAACGCGATCCTGGGGACGCTCGATGCGGTCGTTGCCGACGCGAAGCAGTTGGGGATCGAGCATGCGGTCTCGACGACTTACACGACCGCGCGCTCGATCCGCACCCTCATGCGCCTCTAACCCGAGCTGATGCCTTGAGTGGATCTGCTTCGGAATCGCTGTAACCGCTGCGAACTCCGGA